>DATJLU010000167.1:0-60573 GCA_035509275.1 Allostellaceae bacterium
CTGCTCAAGCCGCCGGCGCAGTGGAACGCGGTCGTCCGGCTTCAGATCGATCGGCTCGCATCGACCAAGATCGAGCTGACGGGGTCTACCGGAAATGACACCGTCGATCATGCCGTGCTCGACGCCTTGCGGAGTTGGCGATTCCGCTCAGCCTTCTACTCATATTCGCTCCCGATGGCGTCCACGGACGAACTACGGATCAGCCTCGTCGTCAAATGAGAGGCCGAGCTGCTGATTTATCCCGACGCCGAGGCGGCGGCCCGAGCCGCGGCGGAGAGGCCGCGCCAG
Organism: Allostellaceae bacterium; assembly: GCA_035509275.1. Taxonomy (GTDB): domain Bacteria; phylum Pseudomonadota; class Alphaproteobacteria; order ATCC43930; family CGMCC-115725; genus DAHUYF01. Next base: position 289 of record DATJLU010000167.1, read on the forward strand.
GGCGGAAAGCGCAACGTGCAGGTGGTACCCTTGCCGAGCTCGCTGCTGAGCGAGAGATCGGCGTCGTGCAGCTCGGCGAGGCGCTTCGACAGCGGCAAGCCAAGGCCTGCGCCCTCGGTCTCTTGGGTGAGCGCGGTGGCGAGGCGAACGAAGGGCGTGAAGGCGCGCGGAACGTCCTCCGGCGCCATGCCGACGCCGGTATCGGCGACGACGACGGTGATGGCGCCGTCCGGCGCGACATTTGCCGTGACGGTGACCGCGCCGCCGGCGGGCGTGAACTTGACCGCGTTGGTTAGCAGGTTGAGCAGAATCTGGCGCAGCTTCGTCTCGTCGCCGCGCAGCAGCGGCAAACCCCGCTCGATGCGGCTGATGATGCGGAGCTGCTGCCGTTCCGCCCGCGCCGAGACGAGCTCGACGGAGCTCTGGATCAGCGCAGCAAGATCGACATCGCTCTCCGCCAGCGACAGCGTCCCGGCCTCACCCTGGGACACGGCCAGGATTTCGCTGACGAGATTGAGCAGGTGCTGGCCGCTATTGTGGACGTGCCGGGCATAGTCGCGGTAGCGCGGGTCGTCGAGCGGACCCAGGAGCTGATCGCGGATCGCCTCGGAGAAGCCGAGGATCGCGGTGAGCGGCGTGCGCAGCTCATGGCTGAGATGGGCGAAGCTGCGCCATTTGTCCTCGCGCGCGAGATCGAGCTCGGCATGCGTCGATTGGAGCGAGTGGTTGAGCCGGTCATTGGCGCTTTTGAGCTGCAGCGTCCGGACGATCGAGCGGTTGAGGTTGCGCCCGGTGCCGATGAGGACGCCGGCATAGATCAGAATGAGCGCGCCAAGCATAAGGTAATCGGGCCCCGGCGTCACCAGAAAGGCGATGCCGGGCATGACGATGAAGGGCAGGAGATAGCAGAGATAGGCAGGAAAATAGGCGGCGAGCGAGGTCATGGCCGCGGCTGACATCGCGGCGGCCACCAGCGTCACGAAGAGGAAATCGAGTGGCCGGCCGTAAAACGGCAAAGCGCCGCACAGCGTGCCCCAAAGCACGCCGGAAGCGAGCGCACCGAGGGCGTTGCGCCGCGCCCAGAGCCGGACATCGTGCGCGCCGGCCGCAGCCCGCCGGTAGCGCCACCGCAACACCAGCCGGAGCGCAACCACCACCGCGGTGACGCCGAGCCAGGCAAGGAGCCAGGCCCGCGGAAAGGACCGCCACAGCGCCGCGGCGACGATGACGGCGTTAATTGCGTTTGCCGGAATGACGAAGGTGCCGGCATAGAGCAACCCGACCTGCTCGCGGAGCGTGTCGGGCGCCTCGGTCTCGCTCGCGCGTGCGACCATCGTTATCGGCCCTCTCGCATCGGCTTGATCCGACGGCTGGCGACGCGGGAATCCGCGCAGGTGTTGCCCCGCACGACCGCCATTCAACCGGCGCTGCGCCTGGCACCCCAGGGGTATTAGCCCTAGGAGTATTAGATTACCACGCTATTACCGCGAGGTTACCGCAGTGCCAAACAATGCGCGCTATGGCCTTAGGGCAGCGATCCCGCCGGGTGCTTTGCCGATAACGCCGGGCTACCGGCCGAGCTTTTCCCGGTCGTAGCCGGCGATGCGCTTATAGGCATCGGTGATGGCGACCAGCTCCTGGCGGCTGATGACGTCGTCGATCGAGGCGAAGGGCTTGTCGCCCGTGCGCTTATGCACCTCGCCCAGGATCCGGTCGGGCGGCGTCGTGCGGTTGGTGCGTACCACCTTCGCCGTCGCTTCGAGCCGCTGCGCCTCGTAAGCCGCCAGCGCCGCTTCCGGCTCGCCCGCAGCGGCGAGGCAATCGGCGAGGGCGCGCGCATCGAGGATCGCCTGGCCGGCGCCGTTCGAGCCGCGCGGATACATGGGGTGCGCGGCATCGCCGAGCAGGGTGATGCGGCCGAAGCTCCAGCGCGGCAGCGGATCCTTGTCGACCATGGGGTATTCGAGCGCCACCTCGGCGCCGCGCAGGAATTCCGGGACGTCGAGCCAATCGAAATGCCAATCCTGCATCGGCCCGATGAAGTCTTCGAGCCGGCCGGGCCGCGCCCAGTTCCAGCGTTCGTATTTCGGCGTCTCGATCTCGACCACCCAGTTGACGAGCTGGCGCCCGGCCGCGTCAATGTCGTTCTGGATCGGATAGATCACGATCTTGGCATGGGTGAACCAGCCGCAGCGGATCATCGTCGCGCCGCCGAGAATCGCCGACCAGCGCGTCACCCCGCGCCACATATTGACGCCGGAATAGATCGGCTCGCCCTCTTCGGGATAGAGCTGCTTGCGCAAGGTCGAATGGATGCCATCGGCACCGATGACGGCGCGTCCCTGCTGCGACGGCAGCGCCTCGCCGCTGTCGCTGTGCCGGAACCGGGCAGTGCCATCCGCCTCGGCGCCGAGGCACTGCCAGCCGAGATGGAGCCGCTCGGCGCCGAGAGCCGCGACGGCGGCCTGCCAGAGCGTGCGATGGAGATCGGCACGATGGATCGAGATCTGCGGCCAGTCATAGCCGGCGGCACGCCCAAGCGGCTCCTTGTAGATCAGCTGGCCGAAGCGATTGAAGAACGCGGCCTCGGAAGTAAGCACGCCGAGCCCGGCGAGCTGCGGCTCGAAGCCGAGCGCGGCGAGTTCCTTCATCGCATGCGGCAGCAGGTTGATGCCGACGCCGAGCGGCTTCAATTCCGGCGCCGCTTCGAAGACGCGGCAGGGAATGCCGCGCTGCTGCAGCATCAGCGCAAGCGTCAGCCCGCCGACGCCGCCGCCGATGATGAGTACATCCTCCGTCGGCGCCATCGCCATCAGCGCCCCTTGAACGCCGGCTTGCGCTTCTCGATGAAGGCGGCAACGCCCTCGAGATGATCATCGGTCGCCGCCGCCGCGGCGAGGCCTTCGGCCTCGCGATGCGATTGCTCGTCCCAGGAATTGTCGAGCGACATGCGGATCAGCTGCTTCGCCCGGCCCAACGCCATGGTCGGACCGTCGGCAAGGCGGCGCGCAATCGCCATCGTCTGCTCGGCGAGCGTGGCGCGTGGCACGACCCAGTTGAGAATGCCGATCTCATGCGCCCGCGCCGCGGTAAAGCGCTCGCCCAGCAGCGCGATCTCGAGCGCGCGCCGTTCGCCGACGATGCGCGGCAGGAAATAGGTGGCGCCGCCATCGGCCGAGAGGCCGATATGGCGATAGGCCAGGGTGAAGTACGCATCGTCGCTGGCGATGGCGAGATCGGCGGCGAGGATCATGCTGAGGCCGAAGCCGGCGGCGGCGCCCTGCACCGAGACGAGCACCGGCTTTGCCATGCGCCGCAGATGGTAGATCGTCTGATGCGCCTTGACGACGCGCATCTCGAGCCGCGCCACATGCCCGGCGCGATCCTCGGTGAGCGATTTATGGAAGCCCTTGATGTCGCCGCCGGCCATGAAATGCTCGCCGGCGCCGCGCAGGACGACGCAACGCACCGCCGGGTCGCGCTCGAAACGGCCGGTCGCCTCGATGAGCCCTTCCGTCATGTCGGTCGAGAGCGCGTTGAGCGCTTCGGGACGGTTGAAGATGATCGTGCCGATCCCGTCCTTGACCTCGCTCAGCACAGGCTCCGCCATAGGCCGCCTCCCGGTATTTCGCTTGGCCGGAAGTACAGCATGTCCCGCCGCACCGCGCCAGCCGCATGTCACGCTTGCGTTTTGCCGCGCGCGACGCGACGCTGGGCCGGCGCCAGGGGAAAGGAAGGGGCATGTTGCAGACGCGATTCACCAAGGAATTCGGGGTCGAGCACCCCATCGTCCAGGGCGGCATGCAATGGGTCGGCCGTGCCGAGCTGGTGGCGGCGGTGGCCAATGCCGGCGCGCTCGGCTTCCTCACCGGCCTCACCCAGCCGACGCCCGAGGACCTCGCCAAGGAGATCGAGCGCTGCCGCGGCCTGACCGACAAGCCCTTCGGCGTCAATCTCACCATCCTGCCGACGATCAAGCCCGTGCCCTATGACGAGTACATGGACGCGATCATCCGCGCCGGCATCAAGATCGTCGAGACCGCGGGCAACAATCCCGAGAAATACATCCCCGTCTTCAAAAAGGCCGGGATCAAGATCATCCACAAATGCACCGCGGTGCGTCACGCCTTGAAGGCCGAGCGCCTCGGCGTCGATGCGGTATCGATCGACGGCTTCGAATGCGCCGGCCATCCTGGTGAGGACGATATTCCCGGCCTCGTCCTCATTCCGATCACCGCCGGCACGCTCAAGATCCCGTTCATCGCCTCGGGCGGCTTCGGCGATGCGCGCGGCCTCGTCGCGGCGCTGGCGCTCGGCGCCGACGGCATCAACATGGGAACGCGCTTCATGGCGACGAAGGAAGCGCCGATCCACGACAAAGTGAAAGAGCAGATCGTCGCCAGCGACGAGCGGCAGACCGCGCTGATCTTCCGCACCATGCGCAACACCGCGCGCGTTCACAAGAACAGCATCGCCGAGAAGGTGATCGAGATTGAGCACCAGCCCGGCACCAGCTTCGACGATGTGCGCAACTTCGTCGCCGGCGTCAAAGGCCGGCACGTGCTCGAAGCCGGCCAGCTCGATTACGGCATCTGGTCCGCCGGCATGGTGCAGGGCCTGATCCACGACGTACCGAGCGTCGGGGACCTCGTCCACCGCATCGTGCGCGAAGCCGAGGCGATCATCGACAGCCGGCTCGCCGGCATGGTGCGACCGCAAGCGGCAGCGGCGGAGTAGGCTACCGGCTACCCTCCCGCGTGCAGCGCCTCCCACACGCGCCGCGGCGTCGCCGGCATGTCGATGTGGCGCAGGCCGGTCTTGGGATGGAGCGCGTCGACGAGGGCGTTGATCACCGCGGGCGGTGCGCCGATCGCACCGGCCTCGCCGGCGCCTTTGACGCCGAGCGGGTTGGCCTTGCACGGCACGTTATGCGTGGCGAAGGAGAAGGAGGGCAGGTCGCCGGCGCGCGGCATGGTGTAGTCCATGAAGGAGCCGGTGACGAGCTGGCCGCTATCGGCATCGTAGACGGTGTGCTCGTACAGCGCCTGACCGATGCCTTGCACCACGCCGCCATGGACCTGGCCCTCGAGCATGATCGGGTTGATGGTGCGGCCGAAATCATCGACGATGGTATAGCGCACCACGCTCGAGACGCCGGTCTCGGGATCGATCTCGACCTCGCAGATGTGGCAGCCATTGGGGAAGGTCGCCGCCGGCGGCACGCGTTGCCGGGTGACGTCGAGGCCGGGCGCCATGCCGGGCGGCAGCCGCTTCGGATCGCGCGCGGCCTCTGCCACCTCGAACAGGTCGAGCTTCAGATCGGTGCCAGCGACGACGAACTGCGCATCGCCGAATTGCACGTCGACCGCCGATGCTTCGAGCAAATGCGCCGCCAGCTGACGGCCCTTCGCGATCACATCCTGCGACGCCTCCAAGAGCGCGGAGCCCGCTACCGGCAGCGCGCGCGAGCCGCCGGTCAGCCCGACCGGCGTGCGATCGGTATCACCCATGATCACTTCGAGCCGGTCGGGCTCGACGCCGAGCTGATCGGCGACCACTTGCTTGTAGGCGGTGATGAGGCCGGTGCCGTATTCGACATTGCCCATGACCAGCTCGATATGCCCGTCCTTGAACTCGATCGAAGCGGTCTCCGGTAGCCCGCCGCCGCAGCGCTCGGTGTAGGTCGCCATGCCGATGCCGCGCAGCTTGCCGCGGCGCTCGCTCTCGGCGCGGCGCTCGGCGAAGCCGCCCCAGTCCGCGGCCTTCATGCCGAGATCCATCACCTCTTCGAACTCGCCGGAGTCGAAGACGAGCTTCGTCGCCGAGGTGTAGGGCATGGCGCGCGCCGGGATGAAATTGATGCGCCGGATCGCATCGGGGGCGAGCCCCATGTCGCGCGCCGCCGCATCGACGAGCCGCTCCATCAGATATGCCGCCTCGGGCCGCCCGGCGCCGCGATAGGCGCAAACCGGCACGGTGTTGGTGCAGATGCCCTTGACGTTGATGTGGATGGCGGGCGTCGTGTAAAGGCCCGAGACGAGATCGGTGGAGCGCGTCGGGATGAAGGGGCCGAGCGGCGAGAGATAGGCGCCGAGATTGGCGAGCGTGGTGACGCGCAGCCCGAGGAAGCGGCCCTTCTCGTCCATGGCAAGCTCGGCGCGCGTGACATGGTCGCGGCCCTGATTGTCGGAGACGAAGCCTTCCGAGCGGTCCGACTGCCACTTCACCGGCCGCTTGAGCTTGCGGCTCGCCCAGACCGCGAGCGCCTGCTCGGGATAGACGAAGGCCTTCATGCCGAAGCCGCCGCCGACATTGGGCGTCACCACGCGCAGCTTATCCTTGCCGATCTTGAGGATGATCTCGGCAATCGGGTCGCGCACGAGATGCGGGCCTTGCGTCGTGGTGTAGAGCGTCGAGCGGTCGCTCGCGGCGTCGTATTCGGCAAGTGCGTTGCGCGGCTCCATCGAGTTGGCGACGACGCGGTTGTTGACGATCTCGATGGTGGTGACGCGCTTGGCCTTGGCGAAGGCGGCGGCGGTTGCCTTCGCATCGGTCACGTCGTTATCCCAGTCGAAGACGATGTTGCCGGGGATGTGGTCGAAGAGTTGTGGCGCGCCGGAGGCCATCGCCGCCCGGGATTCGACCACCGATGGCAGCTCTTCATAGTCGAGCTCGATCGCTTCGGCAGCGTCGCGCGCCGCGTTCAGCGTCTCGGCGACGACAAAGGCGACGGGCTGTCCGACATGGCGCAGCTTGCCGATCGCCAGCAGCGGACGCGGCGTGTCGTGCCGCGGCTTGCCATCGCGGCTTGTCAGCGGATGGACGCAGGGCACGTCGCCGAGCTTCTCGGCCGCAACCTCCGCCCCGGTCAGCACCAGCAGCACGCCCGGGAGCTGCCGCGCCGCGGCCGCGTCGACGCGATTGAGCCGCGCATGCGCGACCGGCGAGCGCAGCACCGCCGCGAACGCCACGCCCGGCAGCGCAATGTCATCGGTGTAGCGGCCCTTCCCGGTGAGGAGCCGCAAATCCTCATACCGCCGCAGCGGCTGGCCGATGCCGAATTTCACGGTGATGATCTCCCTCTGCTGACCCGAAGAGAGATGCCGCGGTTTGGCCGCGATTTCAAGCCGGGCGTCTTAGCCGGTTCTCACGGCGCCTGATTCGCGTGATCGACCTGCCAGCCCTGGAAGAGCTGGATACCCATCGCCTGCCCGACCCGGATCGCTTCGCGCCGGCCGCAGCGCGTCAGCACGATGCGGCCCTTGCCGCACTCCGCGATCGCGGCGCAGAGGTCACGCAAGGTCCGGTCGTCGAGCTGCAGCAGCGCATCGTCCCAGACGACCTTGACGTAGTCGACATCGAAGCGGCGGAAATTGATGAAAGGCAGCGCCTGGTAGATCACGCCGTCGAGGCAGCGCTGATAGCCGCGCCGCTTCAAGGCCTCGGACACCGTCAGGAAGGCCGGAAGATCCGACCAGAGATCGGCGAGCTGAATCTCGAGAATGAGACGGTCGCGCCAATCGGTGGGGCGCTGGTCGTCGAAGGTGGCGAACTCCGGCGACAGCAAGGTGGCGAGGTTGACGTTAACGCTGAGCGGGCGATGGAAGTCGAGATGGTCGCGCAGCAGCGTCGTCAACATGTAGCGGTCGAGCCAGCGCATGAGATAGATGAAGAGCTGGCGATCCTTGGCGAGATCGAAATTGTCGCCGATCGCGCTGCGCAGCCGGGAGATCGAGAAGAAGAACTCGTCGAAGCGGGCCTGTGGCGGCTTGCCCGGCACCATCTCCCACACCGTCTGCCGGCGGCCCATGGTCGAGAGATCGATGCGGCTCACCGCCTCGATCAGCTCGCTGACGCGCGCGGAGTCGAGCGCGCCGGTCTCGCCGCTCGCCGCAAGCTGCACCGGCGGCGGCGGAGTGCGCTGCTTCGCCTCGCTCTCGCGGATCTCCTCGAGCGCGGCGACGAAACCCGCATGGTTCACTTCGAGATCGTAGGCGGCGCAGAAATCCGCCTGCTCGACGCCTTCGCGCGCCAGGGGATCGTCGTTGAAGAGATAGCGCAGGAGCTCCGTCGTCTCCTCGATCGACTTGCGCGTGATGCCCTTGCAGATCATCACGAGATCGCCGTTGCGCAGCAGGAAGAGCCGACCCGGATATTGGTCCAGCACCTCCTGCAGCATGTTGGCGACGATCTGCAGATGCTTGTCGCGGCGATTGGAGCGATGCAGCCGCGACAGGCGGAAGATCAGCGCGCGCTGGCCGGAGCGCGCTTCGGCGACCTGATGGAGATGGGCGAACAGCACCTCCTCGCCGGGAATCGCCGGGCGCATGGGCGTCGCTGATGCCGCTTTCACGCCATAGGGCGCGGCTGCGCCTCTCGACGCGCCGCTCGTGCCTGGGCGTACGATGCGCATGCCGCCTTCCTCTTCGGCCTCGGGCGACAGGCGCGAGGCGAATCGCCATGCTGCTCGGGCGCGGTTAAGCTTTGGCTAAGGATCGGCGAAACTTCCCGATAAAATATAATTGATAGGGAGAACACCTAGTATGGCGGGCATTCTGAGCGGCATTCGCGTCCTGGATTTCGGCCGCTACATCGCCGGCCCCTATTGCGCGGCGCTGCTCGCCGAGCAGGGGGCCGAGGTCATCCGCATCGAGAAGCGCGAGGGCAGCGAGGACCGCTTCGTGACGCCGGTCGGCGCCGACGGCGTGGGTGCGCTGTTCCTGCAGGTAAATCGCAATAAGCGCTCGCTCACGCTCGACCCGATGACGCCAGAGGGGCAGGAGATCGTCCGGCGCCTGGTGCGCACCGCCGATGTGGTGGTGGCGAACCTGCCGCCGCCGACGCTCCGCGCCATGCGGCTCGACTATGACAGCCTCGCCGCGGTGAAGCCCGACATCATCCTCACCACCAGCTCTGCTTATGGTCATGACGGCCCTTATGCGGAGCGCGTCGGCTTCGACGGCGTCGGCCAGGTGATGTCGGGCGCGGTCTACATGACCGGCGAGGCCGACCAGCCCTACCGCGCCGCGGTTCCCTGGGTCGATTTCGGCACCGCGTTGCATTGCGCCTTCGGCACCATGGCAGCGCTGATGGCGCGGCGCGAGACCGGACAGGGCCAGAAGGTCGAAGGCGCGCTTCTCGCCACCGCCGTCACCTTCACCAACGCCATGCTGATCGAGCAGGCGGTGATCGCGGCCGACCGCGTTCCGACCGGCAATCGCGGCCAGACCGCGGCGCCGGTCGATCTCTTCCGCACGCGCGACGGCTGGATCATCTGCCAGGTGATCGGACAGCCGCTCTATCGGCGCTGGGCCCGGCTCATGGGCGAGCCGCACTGGCTCGAGGACCCCCGCTTCAAGGACGACATCAGCCGCGGCGACAATGGCGTCCTCATCAGCGAGCGCATGCAGCGCTGGTGCGGCGAGCGCAGCACCGAAGCGGCGCTCGAGATTCTCGGGCGCGAGAAGATCCCGGCGGCGAAAGTGCTGCGGCCGCAGGAGGTGCTCGACGATCCGCAAGTGCGGGCGATGGGCTTCTTTACGGCGCTCGACTATCCCGGCCTGCCGCGTCCGGCACCGGTCGCCAAGGCGCCGGTCTTCCTCTCGGCAACGCCGGGCAACATCCGCCACCGCGCGCCGCTCCTGGGCGAGCATACCGACGCCGTGCTGGCGGAGCTCGGCTACGACGCGGCGGCGATCGCCGCGCTAAGGGAGAAGCGCATCGTTTGACGGGATTTACCGCGCGGTAACCATGATCTGCTAGCTCATCAGGGATGGAAGGCAGCCGCAAAGCGCCGCAGCTCCGCATCCGCCCGGCACGGCCGGCCGACATCGCCGAAGTCTTCGCGATGAAGCGCGCGCTTACCGCCGATGAAGGCAATGACGCGGTGCTGCGCGCCAGCGAGCAGGACTGGCTGCGCGACGGCTTCGGCCGCGCGCCGCGCTTTTGCTGCATCGTCGCCGAAGCGGAGACGGCGCTGATCGGCATGGCGACCTATAGCGAGATCTATCTGACCGCGCTCGGCGGCCCGATCTTCACCATCCAGGACCTCTATGTCGCGCCGAGCCGGCGCAAGCTTGGGGCCGGCCGCGCGCTTGTCGCCGAAATCGCCGCGACGGCGCTCGAACGCGGCATCCCCCTCATCGAGCTCATGGTGCGGGAGGACAATGCGGCGCGGAAGTTCTACCGGCGGCTCGGCTTTCGCCATCTCAAGGAGTGTCTCACCTACGCGATCGGCGGCGAGCCGATGCTGGCCCTGACCTTGCCGGTCGATAGCCGGACCGCGTCGCCCAGCTGATGCGCTCAGCGGCAAGCCGCAGGCGTAAAACAAGCATTAACCACTACACGGTAGTGTCGGCCGCAAGGAAAGGCTTGGCTGAGTGGGGCCGATGCTGAAGCGCCTGTCGGCAAGGCTGTCGCCCCCCTATCGGGCGATCGACTGGTTCATCCCGAATTCGCTCAGGACCGATGCGGCCACGCTGGGCCGGGCGCGGATTTTCGTCTTCAGTCATCTCTTCGGAGCAACGCTGGGCCAGAGCATCAGCGTCGCTCTCTGGCGCCTCGACCCGCATCCCGGCTTCGCCTATTGGGTCATCGTCGGCCTCATCACCTCGTTCTGGTTGCTGCCCTTCGCCCTCAAATTCACCGGCCGCCTTGCGCCGCTCGCCTTCGTCACCGTGGAGGAGCTGACCTTCCTCACCCTCTTCGGCGCCTACCAGTATGGCGGCGTGAGCTCGCCGTTCCTGCCTTGGCTGCTGAATGCGCTGCTGCTCGCTTTCTTCTACCTCGGTGACCGGCCGAAGCTGCGCTATGGCGTGCTCGCCCTGTTCTCGGCCAACCTCGCCGGGTTCTTCGCTGTCTACGCCTTCAATGGCGGTTTCCCCGAGCGGGTGCCGATCGAAGCCATGGCGGGGCTCGGCATCGCCTCGGTGCTGACCGCCACGGCCTACATGTCGATGATGGCGCTCTATTACGCCAATCTCGTCGCCTTGCAGCCCGAGACCGAGAAAGAGGTGCAGAAGCACCGCGCCACCGCCGTCAAGCTGCGCGAGGCCAAGGAAGAGGCGGAAAAGGCCAATCAGCAGAAATCGGAATTCCTCGCCAAGATGAGCCATGAGCTGCGCACGCCGCTCAATGCCGTCATCGGCTACAGCGAGATGCTGCTCGAGGACGCCGAGGGCGACGGGCGCAAGGCGCAGCACATCGCCGATCTCCGCCGCATCAACAGCGCCGGCAAGCATCTTCTGTCGCTGGTCACCGATGTGCTCGACCTCTCCAAGATCGAGGCGGGCAAGATGGAGCTGGCGGCTCAGCCCTTCAGTCTCAGCGGTTTCATCGACGACGTGATCGCGACGTGCCGGCCGCTCGTCCTGGACAACGGCAATCAGTTCCTGGTCGAGCGCGCCGCCGAGCTCGGCACCATGCTCGGCGACCAGACCAAGCTGCGCCAGGCGGTGCTCAACCTGCTCAGCAACGCTGCCAAGTTCACCAAGGCGGGCGCCGTCACGCTCACCGTCGCGCGCGAGGCGACGGCGGCTGGCGATTGGATCAGGATCGCCGTGCACGACACCGGCATCGGCATCAGCCGCGAGAACCTGCCGAAGCTGTTCCAGAACTTCAACCAGGCCGAAGCCTCGACCGCGAGCCGTTACGGCGGCACCGGGCTCGGCCTCGCCTTGAGTCAGAAGCTCTGCCGCCTGATGGGCGGCGAGATCACCGTCGAAAGCATGCCGGGGAACGGCTCCTGCTTCACCATCCGCGTTCCCGCGATCATCGCCCCCACCATGCCCCGCGCCTTCGGCGCCGCGCCCGCCGGCGATCTCCTTTCCACCGCCGCGCAGTAGGGCGGGCCCGAACCGCTTAGCTTCGCGCGAGGCGGTCCGTGTGCCAGCCCTGGAAGAGCGAGATTCCGGCGTTCTGGCCGAATTGCACCGCCTCGGCGCGGTCGCAACGCATCAGGATGACGCGGGTCGGCGCGACCCGGTCGAGCGCCTCGCGGAAGTCGAGCGCGCTGTCGCGGTCGAGCTGCAGCAGGGCGTCGTCCCACACCAGCTTCAGATAGTCGACGCCGAGGCGTTGCGCGTCGATATAGGGCAGCGAGCGGAACCGCACGCCGTCGAGCAGGAGGCGGTAGCCGTGCTGCTTCGCCAGGTTCTCGGCGAAGAGATAGGCGCCGAAATCCGACCAGATATCGGCAAGCTGCAGCTCGAGCAGAATGTTGCCGCGGGCGCGGACCGGCAGATGCTCCTCGAAATCCGAGAATTCCGGCGAGAGCAGGGTTGCGACATTGACGTTCAAGCTGAGACTGTGCCTGGCGACGGGATAGTCGCGCACCAGCAGCCAGAGCACGCGGCGGTCGAGCGCCTGGGTCAGATACTGGAACAGCCAGCGGTCATTGCCGAGGTGATACTCGGGCGCCAGCGCCTGGCCGAGCTCCTCGATCGAGACGAACACCTCGTCGAAAAGCGGTTGCGCTTCGGCCCCCGCCGGCAACGACCAGATGGTCTGGCGCCGCACCACGCTCGAGAGATCGGCGCGGTTGACGATGCCGAGGATATGGCCGAGATGCTCGGGGTCGAGTGCCCGCCGCTGCGGACGCTGCGTGGCGCCGCGCGCCGGCGGCCCGCTCCGTTGCCGCGCCTCACCCGCGCGGCGGCCTTCGGCCAGCGCCAGGAAGCGGTCGTAATCGTGCTCGAGGTCGAAGAGCGAGCAGAACGCAGCGCCGTCGTCGTGCCGCGTCAGCGGGTCGTCGCCGAAGAGATAGCGGATGATCGCGACCGCTTCTTCGAGCGTTCTGCGCCGCGCGCCCCTGCAGATCACCACGATGTCGCCGCCGCCGAGCCGAAACAGCTTCCCGGCGAAGGGCTTGACCAGCTCGTCGAGCATATTGGCGACGATCTGCAGATGCTTGTCGCGGCGATGATGGCGCTGCAGCCGCGACAGGTGGAAGTGCAGCGCGCGCAGGCCGGAGCGCGCCTCTCCGAGCCGACGCACATGGCGCAACAGCCGGGCTTCGGCGCCCGGCTTGGTCTCGATCTCTGGCTCGGCCATCGCCGCGCCGCTTCGCCCGCGTCCCGTGCCTCAGGCGCTCTTGGTGAGGAGGAAGGAGATCTTGGTCCTCAACTCTTCCGGCGAGATCGGTTTGACGACGTAGGCGGGAATCCCCGCCTTCTTCGCCGCGATCACCGAGCCGGCATCGGCGCGCCCGGTAAGCATCAGAAACGGCAAATCGGGCTTGATCGCATGGATCCGATCGTAGAATTCGATCCCCGACATCCCCGGCATGTTCCAATCGCTGATGATGAGATCGCAGACCGAAGACGCCTGCTCGAACTGCTTCAGCGCCTGCTCGCCGCCCTCGGCTTCGATCAGGTTGGCAATCTTCATGCGCGCGAGCATGCGGCGGATCAGCATGCGCATGGTCTGATCGTCGTCGACGATCATCACGGTCTTGCCTTCCAGACCCGGCGCACCGCTCATCGCGAACCTCGTACCGTCTGAGACATCGGATCGGCGCCCGGTCGCACGCGCCACCGGCCGGCCATCGGCCGCATTAAACGTCCACCAGCGTTAAGCCTTTGCGAAGAGCGGCGCCGCCGGCGTTTACGACTCGTTTAGGACGTTTGCCGAGTGAGTCGTCAGTTGTCCGTTATCAGTCGTCAGTCCGCAGTCAAACTAAGAACTGAGAATTGACAACTGACAACTTCGCTACCCCCGCTTCCCCAGACAGGCGCTGATCTTCGCGAGCAGCCGCGGCATGTCGACCGGCTTGGTGTCGAAATCGGCGCAGCCGACCTCGACGCTCTTGTCGCGGTCGCTGGCCAGGGCGTGGGCGGTAAGAGCGATGATCGGAATTTCCGCCGTCGCCGGATTGGATTTGATCCGCCGCGTCGCTTCCCAGCCATCCATCTCGCCGAGCGCGATGTCCATCAGGATGAGATCGGGCAGTTCGGTGCTCGCCATCGCAATGCCGCTCGGCGCGTCGACGGCGAAACAGAGCTCGAAGCCGTGGCGCTGCAGCCGGCGGCCGAGCATGTCGCGATTCATTTCGTTGTCTTCGACGAGCAGGATCTTAGGCATGGGCGGTCATGACCTGGGCGATTGCGGAATCATGGGATGCAGCGGGCGTGCCGCGCGGACAGACGCGGTCGAGCGCGCGCAAGAGCACGTCGCGGTCGATCGGCTTCACCAAATGCTCGACCGCGCCCAGCGCCAGTCCGGTGCGGCGGTCATCGACGATGGTGAGCATGATCACCGGCACGGCTTCGAGCTCGGCATCGGCCTTGAGCGCGCGCAGGACTTCCCAGCCGTTCATCTCCGGCATCAGCACGTCGAGAATGAGCGCCGAAGGCTTGACCGCGCGGCTCAGCGCCATCGCCTTGCGCGGATCATCGGCCAACACCGGACGGAAGCCTTCCTTCACCAGGATGCGCTGCATGAGATCGAGCACCGCCGGATCGTCATCGACGACGAGGACGACGTCGCGGCGCGGCGTCCCCTCGGGCTGCGCCGCGGCGGCGGCGCTGCGCCGTTCCACCGCTTCGGCCAGCGAGGCGGGAAGCTTGATGGTGAAGCAGGAACCCTGGCCGAGCTCGCTCTCGACGGTGACGTCGCCGCCCATGAGGCGACACAGCTTTTGCGTCAACGCGAGTCCAAGGCCGGTGCCGCCGTATTTGCTCGCGGTCCAGGCCTCGGCCTGGCTGAAATTCTGAAACAGCTTGCTCAGATTCTCACGGGCGATGCCGATGCCGGTATCGCGTACCGAGAGCTGAAGCCAATCGCCGCCGCGCCCGCGCTGGCGCGTGACGCTCATGACGACGCGGCCGTCTTTGGTGAACTTGGCGGCGTTGCTCAGCAGGTTGAGCGCCGCCTGGCGCAGCTTGCTGACATCGCCCTCGGCGTCGCCGAGAGCGTCGCTCTGGACGATCAGCCGGTTGCCGTTCCGGGCGCAGAGCGGCTCGGCCGTGAGCGCGAGCTCGTCGATCAGCTCGTTCAGGTCGAAGCGCTCATTGAACAGTTCCATCTTGCCGGCCTCGATCTTCGACAGATCGAGCACGTCGGTGATGAGCATCAGCAGATGCTTGCCCGAGGTATTGATGTTGATCAGATCCTGCAGCGCCTGCGCCTCGACACCGTCGATCTCGGCGTCTTCGAGCAGCATCTCGCTATAGCCGATCACGGCATTCAAGGGGGTGCGCAGCTCGTGGCTCATCTTGGCGAGGAACTCGGATTTGGCGCGGTTGGCGTTCTCCGCCTCCTCCTTGGCTTCGCGCAGCTTGACCGCGGTGGCGCGATGGTTCTGCACCTCGCGCGCCAGCTCCGATTGGCTGGCGATGATGCTCGCGTAGTAGAGCGCCATCATCGACACGTAGATCGCCGCGCTGACGATCGAGACGATGCCGACGCCGCTCAGCGCGCGCAGCGGCACATGCCGGGGGAAGGAACCGCCCGCGGCATAGAACGCATAGAAGATGGCGACGCCGAGCGCGATCATGCCGATGACGATGAGCCGCGGCCCGTGCGAGCCGAGATAGAGGAAGGCGAGCAGCGGCACGACGACGAGCCAGGCAACGAAAGGCGAGCTGAGGCCGCCATAGTGATAGCAGCCCCACAGGATCGCGAAGATAAGGTTCGCCACCGAGATGAGCGCCAGCCCGGTCAAGGCGCCGGTACGTTTCAGCAGCCATGGAAAGGCCCAGTAGGCCGTCAGCGCCGCCCCCGGCACCCAGAGGCCGTAGCCCGGATGCGGGTCGATCAGATAGACGTAGACGGTCATGGTGTGGCCGAGGAACGGCCCGAAGAAGTGCGAGACGAGGAAGATGCGCGCGCGCTGGTGCTGCTCGCGCTCGGCCTTGAGCCCTGGCGGGATGAACCAATCGAGCAGCGGGTAGATCATCTCGGGTGACAGACGCAGGCGCCAGCCCATGGGCCCTCCTCCCACGCGGCGGCAGGATAATGCAGACTGGTTAATGGATTCTTGGCCGAACGGCGGAACCGACGGGCGGCTTTAGGGGAAACCGGCCCGCTAAGGCGCCAGCCAGCATCGCCGCCACCGCACGTGCCGGCGCCGCGGCGGCGGCGCTTGCCTATTTGTCCTTCGCTGCCGCCTTGTCACGCGCGATCGCCTGGGCGATGGCCTCGGCTTCGGACGCGTCGAGCAGCTCTTGCGCCTGCGGGAAGAGCTCGGTCTCTTCCTCCTCGATGTGGAACTCGACCTCCTCCTGGAGCTCGCTGAACCGCATCGCCCAGTCCCCGCCCTCCTCTTCCGATTGATCGAGCGCATCGATGAGCTGCCCGATCTCGTCATGTTCCTCGAGCGCCTCGCCGACGAGCTCCCTGCCCTCGTCATGACGTTCGAGCGCTGGATAGAAATGCTTTTCCTCCAGCTCGGAGTGGCGTTCCAGCTCCTGCTTCAGCTCCTGAAAGAGCCGCTCGCGCGTGCTCGTCGCCGCGTCGGCGACCTCACCGAGGCGCTCGATGAGGCGCTTCGCCTTCAGGTGGTCCTGTCTGAGGAGTTGGTAGAGGTCCATCGGCCGCGTCCTTCCCTTGGCTCTGATGCGACAGTCCTGTTCTAACGGCGGCTTCGCGGCTCCGGCTCCCGCGGTGCGGCGCTTTTCCCGCAGCTTCAACCTCGGCTCCCGGAGCGCCCCAGCCTTTCAGCTTTTCGGGCGGTTGCCGGCGTCGCGATTGTTGTCCTCGAGCGAATGACGCATTCGTCCGAGCGCGGGTAGTCGGCGCACGATGCGGTCCCCAGTTGAAGGGCAACAACCTTCCGGGATGAGAATTGCCATGGAAAAGCCCTGTCGCGAACCCAGATTGGACGAGCTCTTCGAGGACAATGCCATGCGCCTGCTGATGGCGAGCGACAAGGTCGACGAAGCGGCGCTGCGCGCCCTGATCGCGAGCGTTGTCGAGGCCCGCCCGGTTTCGGCTTGGCGGCGCTGCGGCTGCTGGGCTTAGGGTCCGGCGAGAGCGTTGGAGTGCGTGATGGTTTCTTTGGATTGGCGGAGCATCGCCATCGGAATCGTCGGCCTGATCGACCTCATCGTCTTCGCCGAGCTCGTCCGCGACGAGTGGCGCATCCACCAGGAGGCGCGGCGAGCGCCGCGCCTCCGCTCTCAGACGAAGGTCTCGAGAACGTCGACGGAACTCTCCCAACCAATGCGGTCGAAGGTCTCGGCGATCCAGCGTTCGGCGGTCTCGTAACCGAGATCGTGCAGGTGCTGGAGGAAGGCGCGCTCGGTATTGAGCTTGCTCAGCGCGCCGTAGCCGGCGAGTTCCGCCTCGGCCGAAATGCTGTGGAAGCGCACCGTGGTATAGCGCTCGTCCTCGAGCGCGCCGCGTTCGATGAGGCTCGACACGGTGGCGATGCCGAACATCTCGCGCACGAGGCTGGCGTTGAAGGTCATCTCGTTGATGCGGTTCAGGATGTCGCGCATCGTCACCGGCACTTCGGGGCGATGGAGCGGATTGATCTGGACGATCACCACATCACTGCTGGCGCATTCATTGATCAGCGGATGAATCGCGGGGTTGCCGAGATAGCCGCCATCCCAATAGTGCTCACCGTCGATCTCGACCGCTTTGTAGAGGAGCGGCAGGCAAGCCGAGGCGAGCAGGACATCAGGGCTGAGCTCCGGCGTGCGGAAGAGCCGCGATTTGCAGGTGCGCACATTGGAAGCGGTGACGAAGAGCTTGACGTCGTGCCGCTGCCGCAGCGCGGCGAAATCGACGAGATCGTTCAGCACCCGGCGCAGCGGGTTCATGTTCAGCGGATTGAGCTGGTTCGGCGCCCAGAGCCGCGTCATGAAGTCGAACAGCTGGAAGCTCGGATCGCTATCGACCTGCCAGCCATCGGTGAGGCCGGGCAGGCCCCGGGCGAGGCTGCGCGGCACGCCCGGCAGGTCGCCGATGCGGCCCCAGAACCGCGCCAGAGCATCGATCGCGCCCTGCCGCGATTGCCTGACGAAACCATCGGCGAAGACCACCGCATTCATCGCGCCGGCGCTGGTGCCGCTGAGCCCGTCGATATAGAAGCGCGGCTCGCTGATCAGCCGGTGCAGCACGCCCCAGGTGAAAGCGCCATGCGACCCGCCGCCTTGCAGCGCGAGGCTGATATGCTTGACGCCCGCCTTGCGCGGTAGGCTGCGGCGTGGCAGCGGAATCTCGCCTGGCAGGCTGCGGCTCGAATCAGGCATGGCACCAGTATCGCCGCGACCATGCTTAAAATCGGTTAACCCGCCGCAAGCGCTTGCACTTGTCGGCCGCGGCGGCAGCGGTTGCGCCAGCAACCGCGAGAGCCCTAGGCGAATTCGCGAAGCGAATTCGTCCGAAGCGGCGGCAGCGGTTGCGCCAGCAACCGCGAGAGCCGCCCCCCGCCGTCGTACCCCCCGCCCCCTACCGCAGCATCGGCGCGAGCCGATCCAGCGCCACAGCAAGCCGCTCGGGCGCGCTGGCGAAGCAGAGGCGGATATGGCCCTCGCCGCCGAGACCGAAGGCCGCGCCGGGGGCGACACCGACCTTGACGCGGGCCAGCACCTCCTTGGCAAAAGCGAGGCTGTCGGTCATTCCCTCGACGCGCGCAAAGGCATAGAAGGCGCCTTCCGGCGCGGCGACGCGGATGCGCGCAAAGCCCTGCAGCCCGGCGACGATCAGGTCGCGTCCGGCACGGCAGCGCTCCACCATGCTGGCAATGAAGCTCTCCCCCTCGACGACCGCCGTCACCGCCGCGTGCTGCAGGAAGGTCGGAGCGCCACTGGTGTTGAACTCGATGATCTTGTCGGCGACGTCCTGGATCGCCTTGGGCGCCACCAGCCAGCCGAGCCGCCAGCCCGTCATCGCCCAAGCCTTGGAGAAACTGTTGATGACGACGACACGGTCCTCGGGCTCGGCGAGATCGAGAAAAGACGGCGCCGCCGGCGCGCCGCTATAGACGATGCGGCCATAGACCTCATCGGCGACGAGCCAGACGCCGCGCCGGCGCGCAAAGGCGAGCAACTCCTGCTGCTCGTCGCGCCGCATGGTCCAGCCCGTCGGGTTGCCCGGCGAGTTGACGAAGATCGCCCGCGTCTTGCTATCGCACGCCGCCATCAGCCGCTCGAGATCGAGCCGCCAGCCGCCGGCATTCGTCGCTTCGAGCGCGACCGCGCGCGCTTCGCCGCCGAGCACGGTCACGGCATCGTTGATGTTGGGCCAGACCGGCGACAGGATCACCATGTTGTCGCCGGCTTCGATCAGCGCCTGCGCCATGAACATGATGCCGCTCATGCCCGAGGAGGTGACGATGATTCGCTCCGCGCTCAGCGGCCGGCCATAGAGCCCCTCGAGGTAGCGGGCGAGCGCCTGCCGCAGCTCGGGGATGCCGCGCTTGAAGGTGTAGAAGGTGTGGCCGGCGCGCAGCGCGCGCGAAGCGGCTTCGCCGATGAAGCCCGGCGTCGGCAGATCGCCCTCGCCGAACCATAGCGGGATGACATCGGGATCGCCCAGCCCCGCCATCGCCACCTGGCCGATCTTCGAGAACGGCATCGCTTCGATGATCGGGCGCAGACCGTTCGGACGCTGGGACAAGTTCGGGGGCTCCTTTCGGCCCGAGTGTAGCAAGCCCGCCCCCAATCCCAACTTCGCCCCGTGCCGCCCAAGGCGCGGAACACCCCTTCGCCCTGTGCATGGCTGGAGCGCCGGCCCGGCGGGTTGCCGCACCCGGCGCTTCTCGCCTACCCTGGCCGCGACGAGCGGCATCAGCGGCAACAACCGACAAGCGGAGCGAGGGGATGGACAGCACCGATCTGGCTCTGACCAAATTCGGCATCGGGCAGCCGGTACCGCGCATGGAGGATCCGAAGCTCCTGCGCGGCCGTGGCCGCTATACCGACGATATCGCCCTGTCGGGCCAGGCCTATGCGGTGATGGTGCGCAGCCGGGTCGCCCATGGGACGATCCGCGGCATCGATGCCGAGGAAGCGCGGCGCATGCCCGGCGTGCTCGCCGTCCATGTCGCCGCCGATCTCAAAGACTACGGGCTGATCAAGCCGATGATGATGGTGCCGATGAAGGACGGCTCGCCGATGCGTGCGCCGTTGCGCCCGGCGCTGCCGCCCGATCGCGTGCGCTTCGTCGGCGAGGCGGTCGCTTGCGTCGTGGCCGAGACGGCGGTCCAGGCGAAGGACGCGGCCGAGGCAGTGCTGGTCGAGATCGACACCCTCCCCGTCGTCACCACCCCGGAAGAAGCGGACGCGCCCGACGCGCCGCAGCTGCACGCCGACGCGCCGGGCAACCTCGTCCTCGATTATCACTACGGCGATACGGCAGCGGTCGCCGCCGCTTTCGCCAAAGCGGCGCATGTGACGCGGCTGAAGCTGGTCAGCAACCGCATCGTCGTCAATGCGATGGAGCCGCGCTCGGCCTTGGCCGCCTTTGATGCGCGCGACGGGCGCTTCACGCTCCATCTCGGCTGCCAGGGCGTTTTCGGCATGCGCCAGTCGCTCAAAGACGTTCTCGGCGTGCCGGCGGAGAAGGTGCATGTGCTGACCGACAATGTCGGCGGCTCTTTCGGCATGAAGTCGTCGGTCTTCCCCGAATATATCTGCCTCTTGCATGCGGCGCGCGCGCTCGGACGGCCGGTCAAGTGGACGGATGAGCGCTCGGAAAGCTTTCTCTCCGATCATCACGGGCGCGATCACGAAATGCTGGCGGAGCTGGCGCTCGACGGCGCGGGCAATTTCCTCGCCGTGCGGCTCACCGGCTACGGCAATGCCGGCGCCTTCTCCGTGGCGACCTTGCCCTTCAGCGTCAATGCGGTGAAGAACGTGGTGAGCGTCTACAAGACGCCGCTGCTCGAGGTCTCGACCAAGGGCATGCTCACCAATACCACGCCCACCGGCGCCTATCGCGGCGCCGGACGGCCGGAAGGCAACTACTACATGGAGCGGCTCATCGATGCCGCCGCCGCCGAGCTCGGCATCGATCGCATCGAGCTGCGCCGCCGCAACCACATCCGGCCCGACGCCATCCCCTACAAAGCCTCGTCCGGCATGCTCTATGACAGCGGCGAGTTCACGGCGGTGCTCGACAAGGCGCTGGCGCTGGCGGATTGGCAGGGCTTCGAGCAACGCAAGGCGGAGAGCCGCGCCCGCGGCAAGCTGCGCGGCCGCGGTATCGGCTCCTATCTCGAAGTGACGGCCCCGGCGGGCAAAGAGATGGGCGGGCTTCGCTTCGAGGCCGATGGCAGCGTCACCATGATCACCGGCACGCTCGATTACGGCCAGGGCCACGGCTCGCCGCTGGCGCAGGTCGTCGTCGACCGCCTCGGCATTCCCTTCGAGCGGCTGCGCCTGTTGCAGGGCGACAGCGATCAATTGGTGGTCGGCGGCGGCACCGGCGGCTCGCGCACCGCGATGGCGAGCGGCTCGGCCCTGGTCGAGGCGAGCCAGGAAGTGGTAAAGCGCGGCAAGGAGATCGCGGGCTTCGTGCTCGAAGCCGCTGCCGCCGATATCGAATTCGCCCACGGCCACTTCACCATCGCCGGCACCGACCGCTCGATCGGCCTTTTGGAGCTCGTCGCGAAGTTGCGCTCGGGGCTGACGCTGCCGCCGGAGCTGCCGCAATCGCTCGATGTCGCGCTCGCGACCAACTCGCCGCCTTCCGCTTTCCCCAATGGCTGCCACATCGCCGAGGTCGAGGTCGATCCCGAGACCGGGCGCATTGCCGTGGTCCGCTATGCCATGGTCAATGACTTCGGCACCTTGCTCAATCCGCTGCTCGCCGAAGGCCAGGCGCATGGCGGCATCGTGCAGGGCATCGGCCAGGCGCTGATGGAGCGCACGGTCTATGACGAGGAAGGCCAGTTCCTCACCGGCAGCTACATGGATTACGCCATGCCGCGCGCCGGCGATGCGCCGATGTTCGCCTTCGAGAGTCACCCGGTGCCGGCCAAGACCAACCCGCTCGGCGTCAAAGGCTGCGGCGAAGCCGGCTGCGCCGGCTCGCTGCCCGCGGTGATGAACGCGGTCATCGATGCGCTCGCGCCTTATGGCATCCGCCACCTCGACATGCCCGTGACGCCCGAGCGCCTGTGGCGCGCGATGCAGGCGGCGAAGGCTTAGCGCGGCGCTATCGGGGTCCTCGACCTAAGCCTTCTTCAGCACCTTCGCCGCGGTTTCGAGATCGGCGACGAAGCGCGCGATCTCGGCGTCGCGCCGCTCGGGATCGGTGCGCAGCAGCGCCGAGGGATGGAGGGTGGCGAGCACATAGGGCGCGAGCGGCGACGGCACAAGCTCGCCGCGCCGGCGCGTCACGCGGAAATCGGCGCCGAGCAGCGTCTGCGCCGCGGTGGCGCCGAGACAGACGATGACCTTGGGCTTGACCTCGGCAATCTCGGCCTCGACCCAAGGGCGGCAGGCGCGGATCTCCATGGCGTTGGGCTTGCTGTGGAGCCGACGCTTGCCGCGCGGCGTCCATTTGAAATGCTTCACCACACCGGTGACATAAGCCGCGTCGCGCGCGATCCCCGCCGCTTCGAGACAGTGGTCGAGCAACTTGCCGGAGGGACCGACAAAGGGCCGGCCCTGACGATCCTCCTGATCGCCCGGCGTCTCGCCCACCAGCAACAGCGCCGCATGCGCCGGGCCTTCGCCGAACACCGTCTGCGTCGCCTGTGCGTAAAGCGGACAAGCCTTGCACTCGCGCGCCCGCTCGCGCAGCGTCTCCAAACTCGCATGCGGCGGGATCAGCGCTGCTGCCGTCTGCGCTCGCGCTTTGCCGGCCATGCGCCGGTTACGCGACGCCGATCGCGGCGCCGAGCGTTTCGCCGATGGCGCGGTTGAGCACGAGATCGGCGATCTCGTCGAGCCCGGTGGGATCGCGGTTGACGATCACCAGCGCCGCGCCGTTGCGCTTGGCGAGCTCGGGAAAGCCGGCGGCGGGATAGACCACCAGCGACGAGCCGACGACGATGAAGAGATCGGCGGCGAGCGTCTCTTGCTCGGCGCGGCGCATCGCGTCGACCGGCATGGACTGACCGAAAGAGATCGTCGCCGTCTTGACGAGGCCGCCGCACTCCGCGCAGCGCGGCGGGATCTCGGCTTGTTCGAAGGCGAGGCGCATCGCCTCGATCTCGTAGCGGCAGGAGCATTCGAGGCAACGCGCATAGGTGGTGTTGCCATGCAGCTCGATGATGCGCGTCTCGGGCACGCCCGAGGCCTGATGCAGCCCGTCGATGTTCTGCGTGATGATCGCGGCGGCCGTGCCGCGGCGCACCAGCTCGGCTACGGCGCGATGGCCGCGATTGGGCTTGGCGTCGCGGATCGTCGCATCGGTGGCAAATTTGCGCCGCCACGCCTCGCGCCGCGCTTCCTCCGAGGACATGAAGTCCTCGAAATCGATCGGCTTGTATTTCGTCCAGATCCCGCCTGGGCTGCGGAAATCGGGAATGCCGGATTCCGTGCTGATGCCGGCACCGGTGAAGACGACGGCACGCCGCGCTGCGCCGATCATTTGGGCGAGCGCGGCGATCTCGCGATCCTGGGTCATGGCCGCAGTGTGGCAAAGCCGAGCGTGCCAGGGAAGGGCAAGGGTGTAGACTGGGTCTCCCAAAGGGAGGGAGGACGCCATGGAGTTCACGGGCAAGATCGTTGTCATCACCGGCGCGGCGGGCGGCATCGGCCGGGCCACCGCGCTCGCCTTCGGCCGGGGCGGAGCGAAGCTGCTGCTGGTCGACCGCGACGCGGCCGGCGGCGAAGCGGCGGTGCGCGCCGTCCGCGACGCCGGCGCCGAAGCGCGCTTCGTTGCCGCCGACGTGACCCGCGCGACCGATGTCGCCGCGTACGTCAAAGCGGCGCTCGACGCCTATGGCCGCATCGATTGCTTCTTCAACAATGCCGGCATCGAGGGCCGCGTCGCGCCGACCGCGGAATATGACGAGGCGATGTTCGACGCCGTCATCTCGGTCAATGTCAAAGGCATCTTCCTCGGCTTGCGCCACGTGTTGCCGGTGATGCTGCGGCAGAAGAGCGGTGCCGTCGTCAACACCGCCTCGGTGGCGGGGCTGGTGGGAACGCCGGGCATGTCGCCCTATGTCGCCTCCAAGCATGCGGTGATCGGGCTCACCAAGGTCGCCGCGGGCGAGGTGGCGCGGCAGGGCATCCGCGTCAATGCGATCTGTCCCGGCCCGGTCGACACGCGCATGATCCATTCATTGGAAAGCCAGCTCGACCCGGCCAATCCCGACGCCATCGGCCAGCGCTACAAATCCGGCATTCCCTCCGGCCGCTACACCACGCCTGAGGAAATCGCCGAGATCGTGGTCTTCCTCTGCTCCGACCGCAGCGGCAACGTGAACGGCGCGCAATGGGTGGTCGACGGCGCCCGCACCGCGGTCGGCGGCGCGGTGACACAGATGCTGAACCGGTAGTATTTGAGATCGGAAGACCGTCGGCGCCCCACCTCACCCTCCCGCTACGCGGGTCCCTCCCTCTCCGCCCCTGAGGGGCGGAGAGGGTTGGGGTGAGGTGGGGCGTCGCGGACCAGCAATCAGCTAAACGACGAGGCATTCCCGTGCACGACGACCTTTACATACCCGGCCCGGACGGCACGCCCTGGGAGCGCGCCGCGCCGGAAACGCTTGGCTTCGACGCGGCCGCGCTCGACGAGGCCGTGGCCTTTGCCCGCGCCCATGAGACGCCGTGGGAGCGCGATCTCGCCGCGGTGATCGCCAAGGGCCATTTCGAGGAAGGGCCCTGGGCCGAGATCATCGGCCCGACGCGGCCGCGCGGCGATCCCAACGGGCTCATCCTGCGCCATGGCCGGATCGTCGCCGCCTGGGGCGATACGCGGCGCGTCGACATGACCTTCAGCGTCGCCAAGAGCTATCTCTCGATCCTCGCCGGACTCGCCGTCGCGGATGGGCTCATCGCCGATCTCGACCAGCGCGTCGGCGAGAGCGTGCGCGACGGTGGCTTCGACGGACCGCATAACGGCGCCATCACTTGGCGCCATCTGCTGCAGCAGACCTCGGAATGGGAAGGGACGCTCTGGGGCAAGCCCGATCTCATCGACCGCAACCGCAATCTCGCGCTGGAAGGCCGCGGCAAAGCCAAGGGCACGCATCGCGATCTGGCGCCGCCGGGCGGCTTCTGGGAATACAACGATGTCCGCGTCAACCGGCTGAGCCTCGCGCTGCTGCGCCGCTTCGGCCGCGCGCTCCCGGACGTCTTCGCCGAGCGCATCATGCGGCCGCTCGGCGCCTCCGCGAGCTGGGAGTGGCACGGCTACCGCAATTCCTTCGTCGAGATCGGCGGAAGCATGGTCCCGTCGGTTTCGGGCGGCGGCCATTGGGGCGGCGGCGTCTTCATCCATGCCGAAGATCAGGCGCGGATCGGCTTGCTTATGCTGCGGCGCGGGCGCTGGGGCGAGCGGTGCCTGCTCGACGAACGCTGGATCGCGCGCTCGACCGAGCCTTGCCCGATCAAGCCCGATTACGGCTTCCTCTGGTGGCTCAATCACGGCGGCGACCGCTATCGCGCCGCGTCGGAGCAAAGCTTCTTTGCCGTCGGCGCCGGCGGCAACGTCACCTGGATCGATCCCGCGACCGGCATCGTCGCCGTCAGCCGCTGGCTCGCCCCCGCCGCCTATGACGGCTTCGCCGCGCGGGTGATGGCCGCTCTGCGCCACTGAGGATCACGGTGACGACAGCAGCCGTAACAGCGCTTCGCCGGCGATGCTGATCTCGCCACTGTTGTCGAGAGTGTGGATCGCGGGATCGGGCGGCAAGGCCACGTCGCGGGCGAGGCGCTCGGCGATGGCGGTTGCGTCCTCGCGGCCGCGCGCCGCAAGCCGCTGCGCCAGCACCGCGGGCGTGGCGGTGACGAGCACGCCGATGAGGCCGGGATAGCGCCGCGCCGCATCGCCCCAAGCGGCGCGCGCGATATTGGCGACGACGGTGAAGCCGCCAGCGAGCCAGAGATCGAGCTCGCTGCCGAGCCCGTAGGAAAGTCCGTGGCTCTCCCAGGAGAGTGCGAAGAGCCCGGCTTGGCGCCGCGCCGCGAACTCCGCCGCGGAGAGCGCCACATGGTTCTCCCCACCCGATCCCGCCGGCCGCGTGATGTAGCGATGGGCGAAGAGCACGCGCGCGGGATCACCTTTCGCTCGGGCATAGGCGATGAGCGTGTCCTTCCCTGCCCCCGACGGCCCCATGATCGCGACGAGCCTGCCCGCCATCCCTTACCCCCGCGCTCGGCTTCGCCCGCAGCATAGCCGAGCCGTCCGCCGGCCGGGACCGCCCTCTCGTCTTTCAGCGGCGAGCCGGCGCGGCGGCGCAAGGCAGCCCCGCAGAAGGCGCATGGACAGCGGCGGAGGCGCCGGCCCATAATCGCGCCAAGGCTGCAAAAGAGCCGTGAGGGAGGGTTCGAGAGAATGGAGTGGAGCGAGCGCCGCCAACGGTTCCGCACCCTGCTCGCAGGGTCGCGCTGCCTCCACCCCGGCTCGGTCTTCGACCCGATCTCCGCCCGCATCGCCGAGCAGCTCGGCTTCGAGATCGGCATGTTCGCCGGCTCCATCGCCTCCTTTACCGTCCTCGGCAATCCCGACCTCATCCTCCTCACCCTCAGCGAATTCGCCGAGCAGGCCTATCGCATCTGCCGCGCCAGCAAGCTGCCGCTGCTGGTCGATGCCGATCACGGCTATGGCAATGCGCTCAACGTCATGCGCACGGTCGAGGAGCTCGAGACCGCGGGCATTGCCGCGCTCTCGATCGAGGACACGGCACTGCCGGCGAATTTCGGTGCCGCCGAGGAGATGCGGCTCATCTCGATCGAGGAAGGCGTCGGCAAGATGCGCGCGGCGCTGGCGGCGCGGCAGGATCCGGGCCTGGTCATCGTCGGGCGCACCCAGGCGATCTCGGTCACCGGCCTCGACGACACCATCGCCCGCGGCAAGGCCTATGCCGCGGCCGGCGTCGATGCGCTGTTCTTCGTCGGGCTCAAGAAGCGCGCCGAGCTCGACGCCATCGCCGCCGCGGTCGATCGTCCCATCATCCTCGGCGGCGGTTCGGCCGAGCTGGACGATCGCGACTATCTCGCCGCGCGCGGCGTGCGCGTCGCCTTGCAGGGGCACCAGCCTTTCATGGCGGCGGTGCGCGCCGTCCATGACACGCTGAAAGCACTGCGCGACGGGGTGAAGCCGAAGGATCTGCCGGGTGTCGCCTCGGCGGAGCTGATGAAGACGGTGACGCGCGACGCCGAGCATCGGCGCTGGATGAAGGAATTTCTGACGCGCGGTTAAGTGCGCGAGAGCGAAAGGGCGGAGGCCATGGGACGGAGAATTGCCATCGTCGGCGTCGGCGCGGTCGGCGGCTATTGCGGCGCGCATATGGCGCAAGCCGGCGAGGACGTGACCTTCATCGATCCCTGGCCCGACCATGTCGACACGATGCGGCGGCAGGGGCTGCGCATTACCCATGCCATGCAGGTGCCGGAATTCACCGTGCCCGTGCGCGCGCTCCATGTCACCGATGTGCAAGGGCTCGCCAAGGAAGCGCCGATCGACATCGCCTTCGTGTGCATGAAATCCTACGACACCGCCTGGGCCGCCATGCTGATCCGGCCGTATCTTGCGCCGGAAGGCTTCGTCGTCTCGCTGCAGAACTGCATGAACGAGGAGACGGTGGCCGGAATCGTCGGCTGGGGCAAGACCTTGGGCTGCATCGCCAGCCGCATCACCGTCGAACTGCGGTCGCCCGGCCATGTCCATCGCGGCGCCGGGAAGGGCGGCGAGCGCCACACCGTCTTCCGCACCGGCGAGGTCCATGGCCGCATCACTCCGCGCGCCGAGGAGGTGCGGCGCCTCGTCGCCACCGCCGACAGCGCCAAGACGACGAGCAACCTGTGGGGCGAGCGCTGGTCGAAGCTCGTCGCCAATGTCATGGGCAACGGGCTTTCCGCCTGCACCGGCCTCACCAGCAATGATTGCATCAACAACGACACGATCCGGCGCTTCATGCTGCGCCTCGGCGGCGAGGCGATCCGCACCGGGCAAGCGCTGGGCTATGAGCTCGAAGAGGTGCTGCATCTGCCGCCGGACACGGTGGCGCGCGCCGGCGAGGGCGACGCCGCGGCGCTTGCCACCTGCTCCGATCACATGCTCGCCGGCACCAAGTATCTCTCGGCCGAGCAGCGCCCCTCGATGGGCCAGGACATGGTCAAGGGGCGGCGTACCGAGATCGATTTCCTCAACGGCTTCGTCGTCGCCAAAGCGGCCGAGGTCGGGCTGCCCGCCCGCGCCAATGCCGCGCTGACCGACATCGTCCACCGGGTCGAGCGCGGCGAGATCAAGCCCGACCCCCGTCACATCACCGATCTGAGGCTCAATTGACCATGCCATAGGCTGCTCAGCCGCAGCGCGAGGAGGAAGCGATGCAATACCGCAGGATCTCGGCCGATTGTCATCTCGACTTGCCCTGGATGCCGCCGGATCTCTTCGTTTCCGAGGCGCCGCGCGAGCTGAAGGAGCGCATGCCCTTCGTCGTCGACGGCCCCGACGGTCCGCGCTGGACCGCGCGCAACGGCGCCAATTTCGGCCTGGTCAACGGCGTCGGCCCGTCCGGCCAGAAATTCGTTCCCGGGACCCACGCCCGCGTCGACATCATGGCCAGCACCGGCCTTTACGACGACGGCAAGAAGGGCATCCGCCGCGTCTCCGACCCGCATCTGCGCATCAAGGACATGGACCGCGACGGCGTCGATGCCGAGGTGATCTACGGCATTCTCGGCGCCGCAGGCCGCCTCAACGACCGCGAGGCGGCGAACGAGATGCTGCGCATCTACAACAACTGGCTCAAGGAGTTCTGCCGGCATTATCCCGAGCGGCAGATCGGCCTCGCCTGCCTGCCCTATGGCGATATCGACGCCGCGGTGAAAGAGATCTACCGCGTCGCCAAGATGGGGCTGCGCGGGCTCGAGCTCTCCTGCTCCTGGGACATGGAGCCGATGTGGCATCCGATGTGGGAGCCGCTGTGGCAAGCGGTGAACGAGGTCGGGCTGCCGCTCCACTTCCACACCTTCCCGACGATGCCGCCCAAGGTGTTCGAGGAGCAGTCGGGACGGGCGCGCCGCGCCGCGTTCTTCACTGTCGTCTCCGGCTTCCAGATGAACCTCATCAACATCCTCGCAGCGCTGATGGGCGCCGCCGTGCTCGAGCGCTATCCGCGGATCCGCGTCGCGTTCGGCGAAAGCGGCATCGGCTGGATCCCCTACGCCCTCGACCGCATGGATTTCGAATGGGAGGACCGCTTCCAGGATATCGGCCTCAAGATGAAGCCGAGCGATTACTGGCGCCGGCAATGCAAGGCGACCTTCCAGTTCGACCGCATCGGCGGCAAGCTGGTCGAGGATATGGGCGTGGAATCGCTGATGTGGGGCTGCGACTACCCGCATGGCGACGGCGTCTGGCCGGAATCCTCGAAATACATCGCCGAGCAGTTCAGCCATCTCTCGCCCGAGGCGACCTTCAAGATCACCTGCGAGAATGCCGGCAAGTTCTACGGGTTGATCAATTAGCGGAGTATCCGCTTAGGTCGCTTGCTTCTTTTATCCGTCATTCCCGCGAAAGCGGGAATCCACGACCATGGACCCCCGCTTTCGCGCGGGTGACGGATGAGAGAGGTATCTATTTGGCCGGATCCGGCTCTCGTTGCGCGTCGGCGCCGGGAGCAAGCTACGCCCCTGGTGTACACCGGGGACATTTTTTTTCGAGCGACGCCCCGGCGCCGGACGCGGCGATTCACACGTGGAACATGCTGCACGATGTCAAAGAGCGTGGTCGAGCAATGGTACCATTGCACCCCTCAAGGGGCGCTTTGCTTGATAGATCACGCGTGCGGCGCCGCCGAAGGCGAGGCTAGCCCGAACGGTGCGGCTCCCGCGATTGCTGTGCAATCGCTGACGCCGCCGCGGACGAACGCGCGAAGCGCGTTCGCCTAGACCAGCTCGTAGGCGCGGCGCTTCACTTTGTCCATGTTGAGGCCTTCGACGCGCAGCAGACGTGTCGGGCCGGTGCGGCGGGGCGAATGCAGGTCGCCCTCGTTGTAGAGATGCGCCATGCCCGGCGTCAGCGTGTAGGTGCGGAGATGGCGGACCTTGCCGGGCTTGCTTTCCTGCGCCGCCTCGACCAGGGCATAGTCGCTCATCTCGGTGACGCCGCGCGCCTGTCCGTAGATCGCCCAGGACGGCCCGTGATCATGCGGCCGGCTCTCGCGCGCTCCGGTATAGACGTGACCCAGAAGGCAAAAGCCCAGCTCGGGATCCTCGTACAGCACCTTGCGCTCGCCGACCTCGTCGCCGAGATGGCGCGCGACGAAAGCTTCGTCCTTGAGGACATCCTCCAAAAGCCGGCACAGTTTCTGGCGCCCGTCCGGCCCGGGATCGGCGGCGAGGATGCGGTGACATTCGGCCGAGATTTGCTCGATTGTGTGGGTCATCATGCCCTCCCCAAGATCGGCGACTACCGGACGATATCGCGGCGTCTAAAATGGTGCAAAGTCCTTCTGGAGAAGGAGTGAATCACGCACAAACTGACGGAGATTGATCGTGAACTACACATCCATCAATTTCGCCGAGAAGCTCGGCCTGATCCGGGATCGGTGGCAGCCGAGGGTGGTTGCCGAGATGAACGACTACCAGTTCAAGCTGGTCAAGCTGCAAGGCGATTTCGTTTGGCACCAGCATGCCGATACGGATGAGACTTTCGTGGTGATCGAGGGCGTGTTGCGCATCGATTTTCGCGACGGCGCGGTGCGCGTCGGACCGGGCGAGATGTTTGTCGTGACGAAGGGCGTCGAGCACAAGCCCTATGCGGAAGGCGAGGTGAAGCTGCTGCTGATCGAGCCGCGCGGCATGCGCAATACCGGTGACGCCGGCGGCGAGCGCACCGCCGAGAATGATGTCTGGATCTGACGGCCGCACGCCCGCGACAACGCTGCGCGTTGCGCC
Source organism: Allostellaceae bacterium (assembly GCA_035509275.1). Taxonomy (GTDB): domain Bacteria; phylum Pseudomonadota; class Alphaproteobacteria; order ATCC43930; family CGMCC-115725; genus DAHUYF01. The sequence goes on from DATJLU010000167.1 coordinate 31,266, forward strand.
TAAAACCCCAAGGTCGGCACGACGGTGGCCGGCGCCGGTGTCCAGGTCTTGGGCGGGTGCCCTTCGGCGAGCGCGGTCATCTCGCGGGCGAGAATGCGCCGCCACAGGATGATGGCGCGGTCGGAGCGGCCGAGATGCTCGGCTGCGCGGTCGGCGATCGCCCCCTGCCCCGCCTGCACCGCGACGTCCTGGACGCGCACGAGGTCGGGATGGTCGATCGCGGCAAAGGGCAGCCGCCCGGCGATCACCTCGCGCGCCAGATCCGGCGCGGGTCCGGCGGCGGCGAGCTTCTTCGCATAGTCCTCGCGCTTGGCCAGATAGATCTCGGCGTCGCGGCCGGTGACGCGCACGTGGTAGATGATGAACCACTTGCAGCTCTCGTCGTCGATCGGCACGAAGTTGAGATAGAGCTCCTTCCAGCCGCCGACGCCGTCGAAGCCCTTCATCGGCGGCACGACGACGCGGGTGCAGCTCGGCATATAGTGGAGGCTGAGGCGCTTCTCGCCCTGGCGCTCGCCGGTGCGGAGCACGCCCCACGCCGTCTCCTCGGCGCCGATCGCCGGCAGGTCGTACATGCCTTGATGCGAGCCGCCGGCGCGGTGGACGAAACTCACATGCACCTCGTCGAGGCTGTTCTCGAAGCATTGGAGATAGTTGCAAGAGATGACCGGCGGCTCCGGATTCTCGATGATTCCGTCGCCGAGCGGCGCCGGATAGGGCGGAAAGGGCGGCGGCTCGCCGGCGCCGAAATAGGCGTAGACGAGGCCGAGATGCTCGCGCGTCGGATAAACCCCGGTGCGGATCTTGCGGGCGAAGCCCGGCTCCTCCGCCGGCTGCTCCAGGCATTGGCCGGTGCGATCGAACTTCCAGCCGTGATAGACGCAGCGGATATCATCGCCTTCGACCCAGCCGAGATGCATGAGCGCGCCGCGATGCGGGCAGCGCTGGTCGATGACCTGCGCGGTGCCACTCTCGCCGCGATAGAGCGTGTAGTCCTCGCTCATGATGCGGATGGGCTTGGCGTAACCTTTGGGCAGATCCTCGGCGCGGAACACCGGCAGCCAGAATTGCCGCAGAAAGCGCCCCGCCAGCGTGCCGGGGCCGGTGCGCGCGAGATCGAGATCGGCGGCAAGGCGCCGCTCGCGCGCACGGAGGTCAGGGTTGACGGCCATCGCGCTCTCCTGCCGCTCAGAAGCCCGGGACCGGCACGACGCTCGCCGGCGCCGGCGTCCATCGCTTGGGCTCGCGGCCTTCGGCGATGGCGCGGAGCTCGCGCGTCAGGATCTTGCGCCACAGGATGATGCCGGCGTCGGAGCGGCCGAGATGCTCCTTCGAGCGGTCGGTGAAGCGTCCCTGTCCTGCTTGCGTCGCGATGTCCTGCACGACGGCGAGATCGGGATGGCGCACATCAGCATAGCGGTGCTTGCCGGCGATGAGCTCGAGCGCGACTTGCAGCGCCGGCGCGGTCGCCGCCACCTTGCGCGAGTACTCCGCGCGCTTTTCGCGGTAGGCGTCCGCCATCGCGCCGGTGAGCGGCACATGCGCGGAGACCAGCCAGAGATGATTCTCGTCGTCGATCGGCGTCAGGTTGAAGAAGATCTCGACCCAGCCGCCTTGCCACTCCATGCCGACGAGCGGCGGCACGATGACGCGAACCGTGCTGGGCGCGTAGTGAAGGGTGACGCGCACCTTGCCGTTCTGGCGCGTGCCGTAGCGGATCATGCCCCAATCCGTCTCTTCGGCGGTGATGATCGGCAGATCGAAGATCTTGGCATGCGAGCCGCCGGGGCGATGGACGAAGGCGACATGCACCTCGTCCATCGTGTTCTCGAAGGACTGCAGGTAGTTGCAGGGAACCGTCTCAGGGTTCCACACATCGATGAAGCCTTCGGTCTGGGGGCCGGGATAGGGCGGGAAGGGCGGCGGCTCGCCCTCGCCGAAATAGGCGAAGATTTGCCCGAGATACTCCCGCGTCGGATAGGTGCGGAGCGCCACCTTGCGGGCAAAGCCTGCCTCCTCGGCCGGCTGCTCGACGCATTGCCCGGTGCAATCGAACTTCCAGCCGTGATAGACGCAGCGGATGTCCTCGCCCTCGATCCAGCCGAGATGGAGGAGCGCGCCGCGATGCGGGCAGCGCTGATCGATGACGCGTGCGGTGCCGCTCTCGCCGCGATAGAGCGTGAAGTCCTCGCAGAGGATGCGGATCGGCTTCGCCTGCCCCTTCGCCAGATCCTCGCTGCGATGGATGGCGGTCCAGAAGCGGCGGAGGAAACGCCCGCCGGGCGTGCCGGGCCCGGTGCGCACGATGTCGATCTCGGCAAGCGGCGAGCGCGCTGCCTCGGTCCTCGCCTCGTCGACCCGATCCGCATCGATGATGCTCATCACAAGCCTCCTGGTGATGCTCAACGCGTTGCCGCCGCGACCTTCGTCTTTACCTTTGGCAGCCGCGCCGGCGCGGGAAAGGGATAAGCGCCGAGGCGCAGGAAGATGGCGCAGGTCACGAGCAGCATCGCGATGTAGACGAGAAACATCGGCACATAGGAATGAAAGCGGTCGAAGCTCGCGCCGGAGAGCGCCGGGCCGATACCGACGCCGAAGGAGAAGAGACCGAACATGACGCCGTAGATCTTGGCGTAATCCCTGAGACCGAAGTAGCGGCTGGCGAAGAAGGCCATCAGGTCGACTTCGGCGCCGATGCCGAGGCCGCAAAAGACGGCGCCGAGAAGCGGCGCGGCGCCGCCGGCGCCGCTGGCCAGCAGGGCGATGCCGATCATCGGCAGGACGAAGAAGGTGATGGCGACATAGGGGCCCCAGAAGCGGTCGAGCGCCCAGCCGGACAGCATGCGGCCGAGAATCAGCGCGAGGCCCGCCGCCGCCAGCGCATCGGTCGCGGCACTGCGCGGAATGCCGCGGTCGGTGAGCAGCGGCACGATCTGCGTCAAGGTGCCGTTGATGGCGATGACGTCGAGGAAGAAGGCGCCGGTCAACGCCCAGAACAGGCCGCCCCGGAGTGCCGCTCCGACTTCCGTTCCGGGCAACGCCCCGGCCGGCAGCCGCCCGGCCTCGCGCCGCCGGCGTTCCGCAAGATCGGGCGGCTCGCGCAGGAACACCGTCACCGGAACGAAGGCGACCGCCAGCAGCGCAACGCCGAGCCCGGCGAAGGCCCAGCGCCAGCCGAACGCGTCGATCAAGCGATCGGCCAGCTTCGGCACCAGCGCCGTGCCGAGGCCGACGCCGGCGATGCCGATGCCCAAGGCGATGCCGCGCCGGCGATCGAACCATTGCCCGATCGCGGTGGCGTAGGGGATCGGCGACTGGACGCCCGCGACGAAACCGCCGATGACGAAGATGAGATAGGTGAGCGCGAAGGGCGACGCCTGGATGAGACCGTAGGACGCCGTGGCCAGGGCGGCGAGCACAAGCCCGGGCACCATCACGCGACGGAAGCCCCAACGCGCGATCGCCCAGCCGATGATCGGGCAGGCGATGGCGTTTGCTGCCGAGTTGAAGGTCATCGCCGAGCCGAAGAGGCCGCGGCCGATGCCGAGATCCTCGGTCACCGGCTTCAGAAAGACGTTCATGGCGAAGACGTTGATCGGCCCGGCGCCGACCACGAGGCCGCACACCGAAGCGACGACAACCCACCAGCGATTGCCCAGCAACCCGCGCATCGCCCGACCTCCCGCTATCGCCGTCTCAAGCGGCGTTTGCATGAAACTATACGAGATTCTGAACACGTTCGTAAACTCTCGCGCAACGCGCAGCGTTGTCGCGGGCGTAATCGTCATGGCCGCGCTTCCGCACGAACGCTCTCGAGGCGAAGGGCGTTGAATTCTTGATAAGCCCTCGACTTCATCGACGCCCCACCTCACCCTCCCGCTACGCGGGTCCCTCCCTCTCCGCCCCTGAGGGGCGGAGAGGGGTGGGGTGAGGTGGAGGGCATACGGATTTACACTAGCCCTAGCTAAGCCGCCGCGGCGTAGATGGCCTTTTCGAATTTGTCGTAGAGATCGAGCGCTTTCGCGTCGGCGAAGGGGACGAGCTGCATCAGGATGACGCCGGCGATGCGCTTGGCCGGATCGATCCAGAAATAGGTGTTGCCGAGGCCGGCCCAGGTCAGGCTGCCGGCGCTGCGGCCGCCGGGGACGCGCTCGGTGCTGATCATGAAGCCCAGGCCCCATTTCTTCACCATGCCGGGGAAGAACTCGGCATCGTTGGAATAGGGCGGGATCGCGGTCTTGAGCAGGCGCACATTGAGCGCGCCCATCTGGTTCTCGCCCATGGCGCGGACGGTCTCGGGCTTCAGCACCTGCTTGCCGTTGGCGCGGCCTTCATTGAGGATCATCAGCTCGAAGGCGAGATAGTCGCTGGCGGTGCCGTAGAGCCCGCCGCCGCCCATCTGGAATTCCGGCTCCTGCGGAATCTCGAAGGGCATCGGCGCGAGGCTGCCATTGGGCTCGCGCGTGTGCATGCCGACCAGCCGCGCGCGCTGCGCCTCGCCGAGCTTGAAGCCGGTATCCTTCATGCCGAGCGGCTCGAAAAGGTTCTCGCGGAAGAAGGTGCCGAGCGGCTGCCCGCTGACCCGCTCCACCGCCTTGCCGATCCAATCGATGTTGATGCCGTAATCCCAGCGGTCGCCGGGATCGAAGGTGAGCGGCATGGTGAGCGCGAGGTTCTCGCAGGAGATGATGCCGGGAATGCCCTTCTTTTCCTCGTAGCGCAGCAGGTCAGGGCTCCAGATGTCGTAGCCGAAACCCGCGGTATGGGTGATGAGGTGGCGCAGCGTGATCGGCCGCTTGGCCGGACGAAGCTTCGGCTCACCGGCGGCATCGAAGCCGTCGAGCACTTTCGGCGCGGCGAGCTCGGGCAGCACTTCGGAAATCGGCTTGTCGAGCGCGAGCTTGCCGCGCTCGACCAGCTGCATCGCCGCGGTCGAGGTGATCGCCTTGGTCATGGAGGCGATCCAGAACACGGAATCGACGGTCATGTCGGGACCCGCGGGCAGCGCCCGCTTGCCCGCGGCGCCCTGATACACCGGCCCTTGGGCCGTCGCCGCCAACGCGACGACGCCGGGGATTTCGCCCTTATCAGTCGCGGCGGAGAGCAGCCGGTCGATATTCGGCAAAGCAGTCATCGCCCACCTCCCTAGATCGGTTTTTTGATCCCTCAATCTTCTGCCGGTTCGGCGCCGAAGACAATGGCGGCGACTCCGAACACTGTTTTTTGAGTAGTGCTTCAGTTTCAATTGTAACAACCTCGTCGCGCGCTTGACGCGGAAGCTCGGGAGCATCTACGACATTGTGGACTGGAAAGCGGGGCGGGAAGCGGTAGGAGTGTTGGCCGCAATCAGCGGGATGGGTCAGTCGGTGCCAGCAATCAGCGAAGAACTTTCAAGGCAAATCGCCGCCGCGCATCTTCGGCTTAATTCAGACGCCGTACTTCCCTCGCTAGCCCATCGGCGTAACCACGCTGTTTATGCCCTCGTCTGCTACGTCAACAACATCATTGGCTGCTATCTGAGCAAGAATTTCGGTCCTATTCCGCTGTTCGTCCAACGCGCAAGAGACCACATGTCGGCTTCTCCGGCCGACTCCGGCTCGGCAAATTACTATGTCGAAGCAGCGGCGTACCTGGATCTCATGGAAGCAGCGTTGTCCTGTTACGATTCAAAGTGAGACATCCGTCGTATTTGCTTCTGGTTGAGCAGCAACCTCGCTTCAGGCAAAATGACAGCGTCGTGAGCACATCCGCCGATTCACCTCTCGAGCCGCCGCTGAGCCGCCGCGACCGCGCCCTCATCCTCGGTGCGCTGCTGCTGGTCTGCGCCCTCGCCTGGGCGGTCACGGCGCGCTGGGCGGCGATGATGGATCGGATGGAGCTGATGATCCCCGCCGAAGCGTCCTGGAGTGCGGCGGAGCTGGCGCTCGTCTTCGTCATGTGGGCGGTGATGATGGCGGCGATGATGCTGCCGGCGGCGGCGCCGATGATCGCCGCCTTTGCCGCCATCAACCGCCGGCGCCGGCAACGCGATGCGCCTTACGTGCCGACCGCGGTGTTCCTGGCCGGATATCTCTTCGCCTGGTCGGGCTTCTCGCTTGCCGCCACCGCGGCGCAATGGCTGCTGTCGGAGACCGGGCTCCTGTCCTCGATGATGGAGCCGAACTCGCGCGCGCTCGCGGCGGCGCTGTTCATCATCGCCGGGCTCTATCAGTGGTCGCCGCTGAAGCGGGTTTGCCTGACGCAGTGCCGCTCGCCGCTGGGCTTCGTCATCGCCGAATGGCGCGAGGGCGCGCGCGGCGCCCTGGTCATGGGCCTCCGGCACGGAATTTTCTGCATCGGCTGCTGCGCCGGTCTCATGCTGCTGCTGTTTGCCGTGGCGGTGATGGATCTGCGCTGGGTCGCGGCGCTCGCCCTGCTGGTGACGGCGGAGAAGCTGCTGCCCTGGCCGGCGCTGTGGCGCCACGCGATCGGCGGCGGCCTCGTGCTCGCCGGCATCGCCGTCGCCGCCGGGTTTGCCGACTGAGCCCGTGGAGACGACGCTGTACCTTCCGGTGAAGCGCTTCCTCGAGAAGCTCGGCTTCACGGTGAAAGGCGAGGTCTGCGGCTGCGACGTGGTGGCGCTGCGCGACGGCGCGCCGCCGCTGGTGGTGGTGGCGGAATTGAAGCTCGCCTTCAATCTCGAACTGGTGCTGCAAGGCGTCGACCGGCTCGCTGCTTGCGACGAGATCTGGCTTGCGGTCAGGACCTCGCGGCGCGGGCGCGAGAATGATGCGCGCGCGCGCAAGCTCTGCCGCTTGCTCGGTTTCGGGCTGCTCGGCGTCACCAAGAGCGGCCGCGTCGATGTGCTGATCGAGCCGCGGCCGTGGAAGCCGCGGCGCGATGCGCAGCGCCGCTCGGCGCTGGTCGACGAGCATCGCCGCCGCATCGGCGATCCTGCGCAAGGCGGCGGCAACCGTGTGCCGATCATGACCGCCTATCGCCAGCAGGCGCTCGCCTGCGCCGCCGCGCTCAGCCTGGGGCCGCGCGCCGTCCGCGAGGTCAAGGTGATCGTGCCCGACGCGCCGAAGATCCTGCTGCACAACGTTTATGGCTGGTTCACCCGCGTCGAGCGCGGCGTCTACGCCTTGGCCGACTCCGGAAAAGCCGCGCTGCTGCGCTGGCCGCAGGTGGGGTAGAACGAGCGGCAGGTCGTGCCACACCACCTACGATCCCTTTACCACTGAACGCTAGGCTAGGCGCGCGCCACTGCGACGGGAAAGGGCTGTTACATGCCGCGCTTGTTCTTGCTTTGGCTTTGGATGGTGCCGTTCAGCATAGCAAGCCACGCTGCCGCCGCAGCGGATCCGAAACCCAGCTTCGACTGCGATCGTGCACACAGCCCGGTCGAGCGCGCGATCTGCAGCGATAAGCAACTGGCTCGGCTGGATGGGGAAATGGCGCGTGTTTACCGCAATCGCATGGCCCCACTCGACGAGACGGAACGTGCGGCGCTCGTGAACGACCAGCGAGGTTGGCTGCGTTTTCGCGCGCCGTCATGCTTATTGCCGGATGCCGGTCCGGTCACAAGCGAAGAAATCGCGATTGCAGTGCCTTGCCTTTCCAAGCTCTACGGCGACCGCATCGGCGTATTGAAGGAGCGGTGCAAAGTCGATCCAGACCATACCGTGGAGGACATGGCGAACTGGGACAAACCCTGGTCCACGATGGTCCCCCGCGGCTTCCGGGTCGAGCAGGAGGTCATGACATTCGAGGTGACCTGGGAAGCCTGGATCACGACGTCCTATAGTCTGCCCTCTGAGACGCTGCCCGCAGCCCGCCGCGCCAGCGCCGGGCTAAAGAAAGGCTATCAGGGGCTGGCCCTGTGCCGCGTGATCGGCCCGGACGGAAAGCGGTGGCTTGCCTCGCCGATGCGGGACGGGACTCTGAATTACGTCCTGGAGAGCGCGACGGAACCCGTGCCATAGAGAAATCAAAAGCGCGCCGTCGCGGATGCTTCCGGTCCGATCGCCGATGTCGGCCGGATCGAGCGATCCCTCAGAGTACGGCGCCGAGAGGTGTGTCCTCAGATGAACCGAACGCTCGTAGCTGCGCTTCTCGCTCCGGCCTTGCCCTGTGTCGCAGGCGCGGCATGGGTCGCCTTCCAGGTGAGCCGGTTCACCGGAGGGCCGGTGACGGCAATCTTGTACGGTCTTTCACTCGCGTCGGCGTTCGGTGTGATCGGATATACCACCCTTCTGCTTCTTGGAATGCCGGTTCATTTCTTCCTATTGCGGCGACGGCGGTGGTTCAGCTGGCTGGCCTATGCGTGTTCGGGCGTGTGCTCGGCATTTGCGCTCTTCGCCCTGGTCGACATCGCACTGCATGTGCTGGGGTTCGTGGATGATGACCGTGACTGGCGCAGGAAATTGCTGATATACGCTATCTTGACGAGCTATGGTGGCGCGGTCGGATTTACATTTTGGATCATCGCGCGGCCCGACAAGAACGCGACGCCATAACGGCGTCTGGTGAAAGCTTCGCCGCCGCTCAGATCCAGTCGCTTGCTCCTTCATCGTCATTCCCGCGAAGAGCGGGTGAAGAAATCGAAGTGGACGAAGGTGGCGCTTTTAGATCGTATGGATTCCCGCTTTCGCGGGAATGACGGAATAATTTGATTTTGCTTTAGAATTCGTCGCCCCCGCTTTCGCGGGGGCGACGAATAAGAGCGGTTCTATTTGATCCGAAGCTGCTCTAGCTACCGCCGCGTCGGCTTGACAGGGGAAAAGGGCGCCGCCATAGGGGCGTGAGAACGAAGATTCGGTCCGCGGCGCCTCGGCGACAGTTGCGCGGCCGCCGAGGAGGGAGGAGAGAGTTGTCCGCCAGCTCTGCGCGCCTGGACGCCGCCGCGTGACCCCTTTCGGCATTGCCCTCGAATCATTCCTGCAGGCGTTGACGGCGGGAATCCTGCTCGGCTGTCTCTACGGCCTGATGTGCGTCGGGCTCGGCCTGATCTTCGGCGTCATGCGCGTCATCAATTTCGCCCAGGGCGATTTCCTGATGCTGGGCATGTATTTCAATTTCTATCTCGTGACCGGTTTCGGCGCGCTGGCGTTTCTCGGGCCGATGGTCGGCCCTTATGTCGGCGCGCTGCTCGCGGGGCCGGCGCTTTTCGTCTTCGGCTGGCTCCTGCACCGGCTGCTGATGTCGCGCATCACCGGCACGCGCGCGGTCGGCAGCGAAGCCGAAGGGCATTACAGCCAGCTCATCTTCACCCTCGGCGTCGCGCTCGTGCTGGAGAATGGCGCCCTCATCCTGTTCGGCTCGGAGCCGCAATCGGTGCGCACGCCGCTCTCCTCGCGCGCCTGGGAGATCGCGCTCAGCCCCGACGGCGTCAGCGCGGTGTTCATCAACAAGGCGAGCGTCGCGGCGGCGCTGCTCTCGCTCGTCATCGGCCTCGCGCTCTACCTCGTGATCGGCCGCACCTTGCTGGGCAAGACCTTGCGCGCCGCGGCCGACAACCCGGTGGCGGCGACCTATATGGGCGTCGATGTCGATCGCGCGCATCGCCTCGCCTTCGCCATCGGCGCCGGCATCACCGCCATCGCCGGCGGGCTCGTCGCCACCTACCACCCGTTTCAGCCCTATGTCGGCTTCGACTTCGTCATCATCATGTATGCCGGCGTCGTGCTCGGCGGCATGGGCAGCATCCTGGGCGCGTTCTGGGGCGGCTTGACCATCGGGCTGGTGCAGCAGCTCGCCACGCTGGTGATGCCGCTGCAGCTGCAGAACGCGGCGATTTTCGTCGTCTTCCTGCTGGTGGTGCTGCTGCGGCCGCAAGGGCTGTTCGGCCGCGCGGCCGAGCGCGTCTGAGCCATGCGCGGAGCCGGCACCGGGCGCGTCCTGCTGCTGATCGCGCTGCTGTCGCTGGCCTGGTTCGGCCTCGCCTTCCTCATCGGCAGCTCCTACTACCAGCTCATGCTGACCCTGGTGCCGATCTGGGCGACGCTCGGGCTCGCCTGGAACATCTCGAGCGGCTATACCGGCCTCATCTCCTTCGGTCACGCGTCGTTCTTCGGCCTCGGCGCCTACACCGTCACTATCGCGCTGGTGCGCTTCGACGTGACGCCCTGGCTCGGCATCCCGCTCGGCATGCTGGTCGGCGCGGCGGCGGCCGTGCTCATCGGCTATCCCACCTTTCGGCTGCGCGGCCATTACTTTGCCCTCGCCATGCTGGCCTATCCGCTGGCGCTGCTCTACGTCTTCGATTGGCTCGGCTATCAGGAAGTGCCGTTGCCGATGAAGCGCGCGGCACCGGCCCTCTTCATGCAGTTCAGCGATTATCGCATCTATGTCGCGCTGGCGCTGCTCTTGATGGTGACGGCGATGCTGGTGTCGCTCGCCATCGAGCGCTCGCGCTTCGGCATGTCGCTGATGGCGATCCGGCAGAACGAGCCGGCGGCGGAGGCGGCGGGCATCGATACGCTCGCCTGGAAAATCCGCTCGCTCGTGCTCAGCGGCGCCTTCGCCGCGGCGGCGGGCGGGCTTTACGCGGTGGTGCTCTTGGTGGTGACGCCGGACAGCGTCTTCGGCATGCTGACTTCGGCGCAGGCGCTGATCGTTGCGCTCTTCGGCGGCGTCGGCACGCTGTGGGGACCGGTCATCGGCGCGGCGATCCTGATCCCGGTGAGCGAAGCGCTGCAGGCGCAGCTCGGCGATGTGCTGCCGGGAATTCAGGGCGTGGTCTTCGGCATGGCCATCATCTGCGTCATCCTGCTCGCGCCCGAAGGCATCTTCTGGCGCGTGCGCGACCGGCTGCGGCGGCGCGGTGCGATGCCACCCGCGGCACCTGCGGCGGAGACGCCGGTGCCGTCAGAGTTGCGCGCGGTGCCGGCGCCGAGCGGCAAGCCGATCCTCGCCGTCGCCGATCTCTCCAAGGCCTTTGGCGGGCTGCGCGCGGTCGAGGCGGTGAGCTTCACCGTCGGCGAGGGCGAGATCCTCGGCATCATCGGCCCCAACGGCGCCGGCAAGACGACGCTGTTCAACCTGCTCAACGGCTTTCTGCGCAAGGACCGCGGCAGCGTCCATTTCGCCGGCGAGGATCTCGGCGGCCGCAAGCCCAATCGCGTCTGCCGGCTCGGCATCGGCCGCACCTTTCAAGTGGTGCGCGCCTTTGCGCGCATGACGGTGCTGGAGAACGTTCTCGTCGGCGCCTATGTCGCCGCGAAGGATGAGACCGAAGCGGTGGCGGCGGCAAGGGATGCGCTCGCCCGCGTCGGCCTCTCGGCGCGCGCCGGCGAGATCGCCGGCGGGCTCAGCAACCGCGACCTGCGGCTGATGGAGCTGGCGCGCGCGCTGGCGGGAAAGCCGCGGCTGCTGCTCATGGATGAGCCGCTGGCGGGGCTCGGCGCCGGCGCGGTCGAGGAATTGCTGGCGGTGATCCGCGCCCTCTCCGCCGCCGGGCTTACCATCGTCATCATCGAGCACACCATGGGCGCGATGGTGCGGCTCGCTCATCGCTTCGTCGTGCTCGATCATGGCCGCGTGCTTGCCTCGGGCAGCCCGCGCGAGGTGACCACCGATGCGGCGGTGGTCGAGGCCTATCTCGGCAAGAAATGGGCGGCGAGCCGTGCTTGAGATCGACGGGCTCAGCGTCACCTATGGCGGTCTGCACGCGCTGTCCGAGGTCTCGCTCACGGTCGAGGCCGGGCAGTTCGTCGCCATCGTCGGCCCCAACGGCGCCGGCAAGACGACGCTGTTCAAGGCGATCTCCGGCACGGTGCCGCCGGCCGGCGGACAGATCCGCTATGACGGGCAGGATCTGCTGCGCCTGCCGCCGGCGGGGCGCGCGCATCTCGGCATCGCCCATGTGCCGGAGGGACGCCAGGTTTTCGCTTCGCTCAGCGTGATGGAGAATCTGGAGCTCGGCGCCTATGGCGGCAGAGCGCGCGGCCATCGCGCCGATTTCGAGCGCATCTTCGCGCTCTTTCCCGTGCTGCAGGAGCGGCGGCATCAGCTTGCCGGCACGCTCTCCGGCGGCGAGCAGCAGATGCTGGCGATCGGCCGCGGCATCGCCTCGGGGCCGCGGCTGTTGATGCTCGACGAGCCGTCGATGGGGCTCGCGCCGGCGGTGGCGGACGCGATCTTCGAGCGCATCGACGAGCTCCATCGGCAGGATGGCCTCACCATTCTGCTGGTCGAGCAGCGCGTCGCCGAAGCGGTCCAATCCTGCGATTTCGGTTATGTTCTCGAGACCGGTCGCGTGGTGCTCGCCGGGCCGAGCGCGGCGCTGATGGCGGATGACCGCATCCGAACGGTCTATCTCGGCATGTGACCCAAATCAAAACGGGGAGGAAAGCATAATGATCAAGCGGAGAACCCTATCGCAGGCGCTGCTCGGCGCGGCGGCCTTGGCGGCGCTGCCGATCGGGGCGCGGGCGCAAGCCAAAGAGATCAAAGTGGCGCTGATCGTGCCGCTGTCGGGGCCGTGGGCGCGCCAGGGCCTGTTGGAGCGCGAAGGCGCGGAGATGGCGATCGACGACATCAACGCGGCGGGCGGCATCAAGGCGCTGGGCGGCGCCAAGCTGAAACTCGTCATCGCCGATACCGGCGATACGGCGGAGAAGGCGAAGGACGCGGCGCAGCGCCTGGTGGCGCAAGAGCCCGATCTCGTCGGCGGCGTCGGCGCCTGGCTCAGCACCTTCACCCTGGCGGTGACCGAGGTGACGGAGCGCGCGCAGATTCCCTGGCTCACCCTCTCCTATGCCGACGCGATCACCGATCGCGGCTTCCACTATGTCTTTCAGACCTCGGCCACCGGCGGGCGCCAGGCGGAGCTGGCGCTGCCGACGATTTTGAAGCTCGCAGAGTCGGCGGCCGAGAAGAAGCCGGCGACGACGGCGATCGTCATGGACAACACCGCGGCACCGGTGAGCTTCGTCAAGCCGATGATCAATGGCGGGCTCGAGAAGGCCGGCCTCAAGCTGTTGACGCAAGAGACCTTCACCCCGCCGCTTTCCGATGCGACGCCGCTCATCGCCAAGGTGCGGGCGCTGCGTCCCGATTTCCTCATCCTCGTGCCGACCGCGGTGCCCGATGACAGCCTGCTGCTGCAGAAGATGATGGAGATGGGCATCCCCGCCAGCAAGCTGCCGGTGGTCGGCAATGGCGCGCATCTCGCCACGCCCGAGCTGCTCAAGGTCGCGGGGCCGGAGCCGCTCGAGGATGTGCTGGTGACGCTGGCCAATTGGAGCACCAAGGACCAGACCGATCTCATTCAGCGCTACAAGAAGCGCACCGGCGAGCCTTGGCTCGGCCAGGACAGCCTCTGCGCCTATGGGCACTTCTGGATCCTGAAAGACGCGCTCGAGATGGCCGGCGCCGCCGACCGGCGCAAAGTCGCGGACGCGATTCACCGCATGGATACGACCGAAAGCTCCGCCAAGTTCTTCGCCGGCGGCCGCGTCAAATTCGACGAGAAAGGGCGCCGCGTCGATGCGCCGCTGGTTATCGTGCAGTGGCAGAAGGGTACGCCGGTCACGGTCTATCCGACCGACCAGGCCCAGGCGAAGCCGATCTGGGTGGCGGGGAGGAGATAGGGCGCCATTTACGAGGAGAAACCACCGAGTCAGTGAGGCAGTGAGACGTTTGGGACGCGGTCTGCGCGCCTCATGGCCATCTCATGGCCTCACTGCCTCTGTTGAGATTTCTACTTGCGCCGCGCGCGCCGGCGCAACCCTAGACTAGTGGGTGAAAGGGGTCTCGCTCTTGAAGCGGCGGGAGACCGTGGGTTTGTAGCAGGGGATTGATTACGGCTGCGACTTGAGCGATCGGGAGTAAAGGGATCTCGAAGGAGGTGGGCGAGCGCTGGTCCCACGCCACTCGGCCGGTGTCCAGAAACGTGATCACTTTATCGGTCCACTTGGCGACAAAGATTGCAAGTTTCTCGCTTGAATGAAGTCGTTTCCAATATTTCTCCTCATTCCCTAGAGTTAGGCGGATGCTTCTCTCCTCGGCGCTCGGCGCAAGTGGGGCCAGAGAAATCGATTTGATGTCAGACCATTCGACGGTGCCTAGCGACGACCAGTCTCTCATCCAGATCCCGCGCGCGTCGATACGCAGCGTCGGTTCTCGCCGGAACGCCCTGACTTGGCTTCTGAATGTGCGCGGCAGATTTACCATCGCCGACACGAATAGCGCCCAGCAGAGTAGGAGGAGCGTAACGCCTCCGAAGCGGAAAAGCCTGCCGGAGTATATGACTCCGAGGAGCAGAACGAGCGTGAGGAGAATGAATAACACGTCGCCAAGGGCAAGCGACCGTTTGCTGTCCAGGCTACTGAAAAACTCTGCGGACCGGGGCGCACTCATGCCCGCGAGAATATCGAGCGATATCTTGTACAAGCGTTAAGGGGCTCGTCCCCGCTCGGCGGCCGCGGAGGAGCGGCGGCCCGGGGCATGTCACGATGCGATGAAGTCCAGCTCGGGCAGGAGGTAGTCGCGGAAGGCCGGGTAGTTTTCGATCATCGGGAAGTGGCCCATGCCTTTCATCAGGCGGAAGCGGGCGCCGGGGATCGCCTCGACCACGGCTTCGGTCATCGCTGGCGTGCAGGAATAATCGTATTCGCCGGAGAGCAGCGACACCTTGCAGCGCGCAGTGTCGATGCGGCGGATGGCGTCGCGAGCATCCCAGTCCTGGCTGTAGAAATAGACATCGCCCTGATAGACGCCGGGGCCGGACTGGCTGTAGTACCACCAGTTCTCGCGCCGGCTCGCTTCCGGGCTCAAAGGCGAGTTGAGCCCATAGGTGTAGCTGGCGCAGAGCTCGCCACCGTGGATCGCAGGGTGGTGGAGGAAATCGTTGTAGCGCCCGGGCGCATAGGCGCCGCTCTCGAGACCGATGATGCCGCGCAGTTCGTCCTGATACTCGGCGGCGAGCTTCAGCACGATGGCGCCGCCCATCGAGCAACCCATCACCACGGGGCGAGCCAAGGCGAGCGCCTGCCAGACACCGCGGATCAGCGCGAGATAGGCCGCCGTCGTCAGCCGGTACCTGCTCAGCCACCAGCGCTCCGGCGGGTTCGAGCGGCCATGCCAAGGCAGGTCGAAGGCGATGACGCGGAAGCGGCGCGTCACCTCGGCATCGCAGAGGAGATGCCGGTATTGCCGGCTGTCGGCACCGGCGGTGTGCAGGCAGAGTAGCGGAATTCCCTCTCCCGCCTCTTCGACATAGAGGCGATAGCGCAAACCGCCGACATCGAGCGCGAGATAGCGGCCGAGGATGGGCTCGAATTCAGCCATGAGCAGGCGCCTCCTCGCGCATCAGGCTCATCATGCGATGGAGCGCGCGCGCATTCTGCATCGCCAGCAGGCTGTCGCCCTCGACGACGAAATCCGGCACGCGCATCAGCATAGCGAAGACATCGTGATAGAGCGGCAGCGGCAGCGGCTGGAGATAGTTCCGCCACACCGCGAGCGGCGCGCGGAAGCCGAAGGCCGCGCGCGTGTCGAGGCGCGGCTCGGCGACGATCTCGGCGATGCGCCCCTTGTCGAGGCGGAGCACGTAGCGCTTGTCGCCGAAGCTCAGCGCGATCGCGGTGCTGAACCAATCGCCGATCAGCCGCATCTCGGTATCGTCATTGACGCGGTCGCGGAAGGCCTCGACCCAGGCAAGATCGGGAAATTCGCCGGCATTGCGCATCGCTTGCTCCTTCGCCGGGGACGATAGTAGGGTCGCGGTAGAAGCTCCAAGGGGGGAATCATGGCCGAGACGCCGGTCTACGAGGTCTATGCCGTCAAATATGCGCGCCATGAGCGCCGGGCGAGCGCCAATTTTCTCGGCGGCGATCTCCATGACGGGCCGATGCCCATCGATTATTTCGTCTGGGCGATCCGCGGCGGCGGCAAGACCTATATCCTCGACACCGGCTTCGACGAGGCGCAGGCGAAGAAACGCAAGCGTATGCTTATCCGCTCGCCCGGCGACGGGCTGAAGATGATCGGCGTCGACCTCGCCGCGGTGGAGGATGTCTTCATCAGCCACATGCATTACGACCATGCCGGCAATCACGACCTCTTCCCCAACGCGCGCTATCACCTCCAGGACAAGGAGATGCAGTACTGCACCGGGCGCTCGATGTGCCATGGCGTGCTGCGCAGTTCCTTCGCGGTGGAGGATGTGGCGGCGATGGTGCGGCGGCTCTTCGCGGGCAGACTGTGTTTTCATGACGGGGCCGAGGAGGTGGCGCCGGGGCTCAGCGTCCATTTCATCGGCGGCCATACCATGGGGCTGCAAGCGCTGCGGGTGTGGACGCGGCGCGGCTGGCTGGTGCTGGCCGCCGACGCGGCGCATCTCTACGCCAATATCGAAGAGCAGCGCCCTTACGTCACCGTCTACAACGTCGCCGAGATGATGGAAGGCCACCGCACGCTGGCCAAGCTCGCGAGCTCGCCGGCGCATATCATTCCCGGCCACGATCCGTTGGTGCTGGAACGCTATCCCGCGGCGGGGCGCGGCCTCGACGGGATCGCCGTCCGCCTCGACGCCGATCCGCTGCACTGATCCGGCCGCGCCGGTGCGGCGACGGGAGTTTCGCATCGACGCGAGGAACATCGTCGCCGCGCTCGCGCTCCTCGTCCTCTGCGGCAGCGTTTCGGGCTGCGCCTGGTCGCCGGTCGAGCCCTATGCCGGCGACGCGCCGAAGCGCCAGACGCTCTATGTCATCGCCGGTGGCTGGCATACGGAGATCGGCCTGCCCGCAGCGGCGTTGTCGGGGAAGCTGACGGCGTTGCGCGACGCGATGCCCGGCGCGCGCTATATCGTCTTCGGCTGGGGCCAGCGCGACTATTACATGGCGCCCAATCCCGGGCTGGGCGATTTCCTCGCCGCGGGCTTTCCCGGCCCCTCGGTCGTTCTCGTCATTCCCCTGTCGCAAGCGCCGGCCGAGTTCTTCGGCTCCGGTGCCACCGTCTACGCGATCCCCGTGTCAGACGACGGGCTCGAGCGGCTCGCGCAGTTTCTCTGGGACTATATCGAGCAGGATGCGCAGCATCAGCCGCGCCGGATCGGCGACGGCCCCTATTCCGGCAGCATCTTCTATGCCTCGACCGGTACGTACAGCCTGAGCAACACGTGCAATACCTGGACGGCGGAGGCGCTGCATGTTGCGGGCGTTCCGGTGAGCGCGGGTGGTGTGGTGTTTGCGAGTGGGGTGACGGGGCAGCTGAGTAGCGCAGCGGTGCGTGCGCGGTGACAATGAGCTTGCATCACCCCCCACCCTCCGCTAACGCCGCAGCTAGTCCGAACGGTGCGGCTCCCGCGATTGCTGCGCAATCGCTGCCGCCGCCAAGGACGAACGCGCGTTGCGCGTTCGCCTTTACTTCTTCCCCAGCTCCACATCGGCGTCGACCGAGAGGGAGACGGTGGCGTCGCCGGGTTCGGCGACGGGGGGTGGGGCGGCGGAGGACATGGCTTGGTTGAGCATGAAGGCGCGCGGCTGGGGCGGGGTGGCGGCGGCGTTGCCGAGGCGGAGGTCGCGGATGCGGAGGACGGTGAGACCGAGGCTTTCGGCGACGCGCGACGCGCGCGCGCGGAGATGCGACAGCGCCTCGACAGTGAGCGCGTCCTCGGCCTTGCGCGCGGCTTCGGGCGAGAGCTCGTAATTGAGCGCGGAGAGGGCGAGGCCACTCTGCTGCAGCTCGCCGACGAGCGCGAGGAGCGGCGCCGCGTCCTGCGTGGTGAGGGTGAGGCCGGCCGTGCCGTGCCAGCGCGGCGGCTGATCCTTGACCATTTCCTCATAGACGGAATAGCCGCTGGTGGCGAGGCTGACGCCGGCGACCGTCTTGGCGCGCGCCACCGCCTCCGCCATGCGGCGGTTGATCTCCGCCTGGAGCCGCGCCGGATCGGCATCGGCACCCTCGACGCGCAGCACGGCGCGGAGCCGGTCGCGCGGCACCATGCGGTCGGCCTCAGCGCTCAAATGCAGCACCGTCACGCCTTCGGGGAGGGGCGCGTCGGCCGCCGTTGCGGGCGGCGACAGGCAGAGAAGCGCGAAGATGGCAGCAGCAGCGGCAAGTCGGGTCATGGTCATGTCTCCTGCCGAGTCGGCATTAGCGAAGAACAATTCTGGTATACACAATATCTATCAGTCTTCATCAACTAGGCGAGCGCCAAGAAAATCTATGGAACAGAATCGGAGGTCTTGTCGTTCTTGGCCGATACCATCGAATTCTAGACGAGGCGCGTCGGCGCTCCGCCAGGACATGAGAATCTTTTGCACTGCACCCATCTTGCCCGCAGGTTTTGTTTTTGATTTGACAGGATTGTGATAGTCTTTGGGCAAGCGAGAAGGCTCGCCGATCGGGCGAAGCGAAGCAACAACACTGGGGACGGAAATGTCGATGACCGGATCTTTGCGCAGCGACGCGGCACCACCCAACCGCGTGCTGCAGCTCATCGTTGGCATCATCTGCATGGTGATGATCGCCAATCTCCAATATGGCTGGACCTTGTTCGTCAACCCGATCGACGCGCGATACCATTGGGGTCGCGCGGCGATCCAGGTCGCCTTCAGCATCTTCGTCGCCACCGAAACCTGGCTGGTACCGATCGAAGGCTGGTTCGTCGACCGCTTCGGTCCGCGCATCGTGGTCGCGGTCGGCGGCGTGCTCGTGGCGATCGCCTGGAGCATCGATTCCATCGCGAGCTCGTTGCCGCTGCTCTATGTCGCGGCCGCGATTTCCGGCATCGGCGCCGGCGCAGTCTACGGCACCTGCGTCGGCAATGCGCTGAAATGGTGGGGGGACCGGCGCGGGCTGGCCGCCGGGCTGACCGCCGCCGGATTCGGCGCCGGCGCGGCGCTGACCGTGGTGCCGATCCGCGAAGTGATCGGCGCCTATGGCTATGAAAGCGCCTTCCTCTGGTTTGGCCTGGTGCAAGGCGCGATCGTCCTGCTGCTGTCGCCGCTGCTGCGCGCGCCGCGGCCGGGGCAGGCGCCCGTGGCGCCGCCGCGCATCAACGCTTCGCCGCGCGACTACACGCCGGTCGAGATGTTGAAGACGCCGACCATCTATGTGCTCTACGTCATGTTCGTGCTGGTCGCGGCGAGCGGGCTGATGGCGACGGCGCAAGTGGCGCCGATCGCCAAGGATTACGGCCTCTCCAACACCGTCATCTTCCTCGGCTGGACCACACTCACCGTGGCGCTGGTCGTCGACAACATCCTCAACGGCCTCGCCCGGCCCTTCTTCGGCTGGATCTCCGACCAGATCGGCCGCGAGAACACCATGGCGATCGTCTTCAGCTTGGGCGCCGTCGCCTATTGGCTCCTCGGCACGATCGGCAACGCGCCGGTGGCCTTCATCGTCACGGCGGGCATCGTCTTCTTCACCTGGGGCGAGATCTTCAGCCTGTTCCCCGCCACCTGCGCCGATACCTATGGCGCGAAATACGCGACCACCAATGCCGGGCTGCTCTATACCGCCAAGGGCATGGCGGCGTGGCTTGTGCCGCTCGCCAATGTGCTGAAGAGCTATACCGGCAGCTGGCACGCGGTGTTCGTCGTCGCGACGATCATGAATCTGCTGGCGGCGGCAGCGGCGTTCTTCGTGCTGAAGCCGCTGCGCGCCGCGCAAGGCGTGGCAACCGGGCAAGCGCGGCAGATGCGCGCGGCCGAATAGACGGCGGCGATCGGCGCTCGGGCGGAACGCGCTTGGCGGCGCGCGACGCCCTAGAGCCGCGAGTCTCTGCGCCGCGGATCATCGCGCGGGTCGGCGTCGGGATGCTGTGCCGTCGCGATGACACGGTCGAGGAAAGCGTCATAGGGATCGGTGGTTTCCCCCGCCGCCGCCGACGGCGCCGCATAGGGACAGAGGAAAACGCCGCCGCTCGCCGTTTCCGCTTCGCCGGCGCGGCGCGCGGCGCGCACCAGTTCGATTCGTCCCGCCGCATCGGCGCCGGCGAGGATGCG
The DNA here is from genome assembly GCA_035509275.1 of Allostellaceae bacterium. Classification (GTDB taxonomy): domain Bacteria; phylum Pseudomonadota; class Alphaproteobacteria; order ATCC43930; family CGMCC-115725; genus DAHUYF01. Next base: position 51,206 of record DATJLU010000167.1, read on the forward strand.
CACGCCGTGCAGCACGCTCGCCTTGGCGCGCACATTGGCGCTGGATTCGCGCAGGAAAACCGCGCGCGGATAGATCCGCTCGAGGGTCCCGCGATCATTGATGTTGGCGTTCGACATGCCTGAGCAACGAGCGGTTCGGCGCCAACGTTCCGCCGCTTGACCTCGGCACGGGACAGGGCGAAAGTCGCAGCCGCGATTCTCTCACCGCGCGAGTGCTCATGGACGAGGCTTCGTCACCGATTGCATCGCTCACCGCGGCCGAGCGCGCGCTGCTCGAGCGCGCCCGGCGCTTCCGCCGCGACTATGTGGCGCCGCGCGCGGCGCTGTGGGAGCGTGAGCGGGCGCTGCCGCAGGAAGCGATCCGCGAAGCGGCGCGGCTTGGCCTTACCGCCATCGAAGTGCCGGAGGCGCAAGGCGGCCAGGGCGCGGGCTTCATGGCGAAGACGCTCATCGCCGAGGAGCTCGCCCGCTCCTGCATGGGTTTCGCCTTCAGCCTGATCAATACCCAGAACGTCGCGGCGCGGATCGCGCGTCAGGGCACGCCGGCGCAGATCGCGCGCCATCTCGCGCCGCTCATCGCCGGCGAGCGGCGCGGCGGCACCTCGCTCACCGAGCCCGGCGCCGGCAGCGATTTCCCCGCCATTACCACCACGGCGCGCAAGACCGAAACCGGCTGGAGGCTGGAGGGCGAGAAGGCGTGGCTGACCAACGGCGCCAGCGCCGAGACGATCATCGTCTATGCCAAGACCGATGCCGCGCCCGGCACGGCGGGGATGGCCGCCTTCCTGATCGATGCGACACTGCCGGGATTCGAGCGCTTGCCGGCCTATGGTCTGATGGGCGGCCATGCCATCGGCGCGGGCGGCTTCCGGTTGCGCGATTTCCGCGTCGGCGAGGACGCCGTCTTCTTTCCGCCGGGGGAAGCCTTCAAGCGCGCGCTCGGGAGCATCAACGGCGCGCGCGTCTATGTCGCCGCCATGTGCTGCGGCATGGTGGCGGAAGCGCTGCGCATCGCGCTCGACTACGCGACACGGCGCCAGGCCTTCGGCAAGCGGCTGCTCGACCATCAGGGCTTGCGCTGGTCGCTGGTCGAGGTGGCGACCGAGCTCGAGGCGGCGCGGCTCCTGACCTATCGCGGCGCCGCGATCATCGCGCGCGAGGGCGATGCCGTGCTTGCCGCCGCGCTCGCCAAGAAATTCGCCGTCGAGATGGTGGGGCGCCGTCTCGACCAATGCATGCAGGCGATGGGCGCGGAAGGCCTGCGCGAGGAATACCCGATCGGCCGGCACATCGCCTCGGCGCGCATCGCCGCCTATGTCGACGGTACCACCGAGATCCAGAACGAGCGCATCGGCGCGCTGCTCGAGCGGACGTATCTCTAGGCGGTTCGGCGTTCGATCGTCACCGCCCGCTGAACGGCAGCGGCGCCGGCGTTGCCGAGGCGCCGAGCTCGGCGAGGAGCGCTCTCGCCGCGCCGAGATCGCGGCACTCGGCCGGCTCGGCGATCCGACCGGAGATGCGAGCGAGCAGCGCCGCGGCATCTTCGGGCGCGCGGCGCGACCACAGCCGCGCCAGGGCGATGCCGGCGCGCAGCTCGAACATCACCGAGCCCTGGGCGCGGGCGCAGCGCAGGGCGTGGCGAAAAGCGCTCTCGGCGGCGATGGTCGCGTGTTCGTTCGCGGCCAGCGCGATGCTGCCGCGGAGCCGCCAGAGCTCCGCATCGGACGACCGCTCGCCGGTGCGCTCCGCCGTGGCGAAAGCCTCGTCAAGGGTATGGAGCGCTTCGTCGGTTTGGCGCGCCGCCGCCAGCGCTTCGGCACGCAGAGCGAGAAGCATCGGGCGATAGGCCAGAACCTGCATCCGCTCGGCGATGCCGATTGCCTCGTCGATGGTCGCGACCGCTGCCGGCGCGTTGCCCTCGGCGAGGATCACCGGTCCCTCGAAGGACAAGCCCCAGGCGAGCCAGTGCGGCAGGTTGTGCTCGCGTCCCAGCATCCGGAGCTGGAGCGCGTGCTCGCCGAGCGCACGCATATCGCCGCTGCGCAGCGCGGCGAAGGCGGCATAAAACAGCGCATAGCCCGAGGTGTTTCGGTGACTGAGCCGCGCGGCGAGCGCGAGCGCCTCGGCGATCATGGCGATGGCGGAGCGGAGACGGCCCAGATGCCACAGCGCGGCGGCGCAATGGCACATGGCCGCGACGCCGAGATCGTGAATGTAGCGCCAGGCGAGCGGCCCGTGCCGCTCAGGGTCGTAGTGCCGCACCGCCGCCTCACCATGCAGCGCGGCCGCGGTGAAATCGCCCAGCGCATTGCAGGACGCGGCGACCATGCGGTGGCCGATGCAGAGGGCCCGCGCGTCGTCCGCGGCTTCCGCCCATTCCAGGAGCTCGCGCGCGACGGCCAGCCCCTTCGCGAAGGCGGCACGGTTGTAGTAGGCATTGAACATGCCAGAGAGGATGACGTCGTACCGGCGCCGGTCGCGCGTCCGGCGAATGAGCTCGCAGCCGCGCTCGTAGGCGCTCAGCGTCTGCTTTGCGCCATAGCCATCGGTAGCGATCAGCGCCGTGCCGAGCATACTGAGGAGATCGAGCTCTTGCCGGTCGCGGGCCTCGCCGGGCGGCCACGCTTCGACCAGCTCGAGCGCGTTGCGCAAATGCGCCGCGGCTTCGGAATTGGCGGAACGTGCCAACGCGATCTGACCGGCCTTCGACCACCATGTCACCGCCTCGCTCCCGCGTCCGGCCTCGGCGAAATGCGCGGCGACGAGCTCCGGCCGGCTCTCGGCCATTGCGGGGTCGGCGCTGAACACCTGCGCGATGCGGGCATGGAGCGGTTGACGGCGGCTGCGCAGCATCGTGCTGTAGGCCACATCGCGCACCAGCGCGTGCTTGAAGCGATAGAAGGTGCGGGGCAGCTCGCCGCGGCAGAACACAAGCTCGGCGCGCGCAAGCTCGTCGAGCGCCTCGCGCAGGCTTTTCTCCGGTAGATCCGCAACGGCGCTGAGGAGCGGATAGGTGAACTCCCGGCCGATCGCGGCGCCGATCTGCGCCACTTCGCGCGCCGCCGCATGGCGATCGAGCCGCGCCAGAAGCGAGGCATGCAAGGTCGCCGGAATGGCGGCCGGCGGCACCGTTCCGGCGAGCACGTACCGCCCGGCATCCTCACGCATAAGCGCGCTTTCGAGCACCGCCTTGGTCAGCTCCTCGATGAAGAGCGGCACCCCGTCGGCCCGGTCGAGGATCTGGTTCAGGAGCGGCGCCGGCAGGGCTCTGCCCTTGGTCACCAATCCGACCAGCGCCTCGCCATCGCTCTGATCGAACCGGGTGAGCGGCAGCGTCGTCACATGAGGATATGGCGGCCAAGGCGGCAAAAACTCCGGCCTGGCCGTGAGCACCACCAGCACGCGCCAGAGCGACATACGTTCGACGAGGAGCGTGAGCAGCTCCAGCGAGGTGGGATCGAGCCAGTGCAGATCTTCGAAGAGCACGAGCACCGGGCGCCGTTCGGCGAGCCGCTGAAGCTGCCTCAGCAAGACTTCGAGCGCCCTTTCCTTGCGCCGATGCGGGCTCAAGTCGCGAGACGGGTCGCCGCCGGTCGGCAGCGCAAGCAGCTCCGCAAGGACCCCGATATCGGCATCGTCCGTCGGCGTCTGCGCCAGCAGCGCTTTCAGCTTGCGCCGCTTGCGCGCCGGCGGGTCGTCGGCAGCGAAGCCCGCGGCGCGAGCGATTTCGCTGATCACCGGGAACAGCGCACTCGCCGCGTCATGCGGCGAGCAGTCATAGCGGATGAAGGTGTGCGGCTCTTGGGCGATACGCTCCTTAAGGGCGCGGCCGAGGCGCGATTTGCCGATCCCCGGCTCGCCGCTCAAGAGCACGAGGCGCCCTTCGCCCGCGGCGGCTTGCCGCCACCGGCGCAACATCAACTCCAGCTCTTCCTCGCGGCCCACCAGCGGCGCCAGCGGGCCCTCATGCGACGCCGAGAAACGGCTGCGCACGGCGCTCGTCCGCACGACGCGATAGGCTTGCCTGGGCTCGGCAAAGCCCTTCAAGGCGACACGGCCGAGATCGTCGCAATCGAAGCGCCGGCCGACGAGCCGCCGGGTCCGTTCGCAGATGACAACCATTCCCGGCGCGGCGAGCACTTGCAGCCGCGCCGCCAGATTGAGCGTTTCGCCGACGCCGCCGACATCAGCGCCCGCGCCGCCCGCAAGCTCGCCGACGATGACCAATCCCGTGGCAATGCCGACATGCACCTGCAATTGCGTCTGCGGCGCGGTCTTGATCTCGCTCACCCTCTCGACAAGCGCCAAGCCGGCGCGTGCGGCGCGCTCCGCGTCGTCTTCATGCGCCTGCGGGTAGCCGAAATAGGCGAGCACCCCGTCGCCGATGTATTGCGCCACCGAGCCGCCGAAGCGCGCGACCGTGTCGGCGACGCCGGCCTGATACGCGGCGATGACATCGCGCAGTTCCTCGGGATCGAGACGCTGCGACAGAGGTGTCGAGCCGACCAGGTCACAGAAGAGGACCGTCACTTGTCGGTGCTCGGCCGCGGCGGCGCGGGTGCCGACGCCATCCTCGGTGTGCGCAGCGTCGATCAGCGGCGTGCCGCAGGCGCCACAGAATTTCTTGTCGGGCGGGTTGCCGACGCCACACGCCGCGCAGGCGACGGGTGCCGGCGCGCCGCAGTCGCCGCAAAACCGGTTGCCCTCCGCGAGGTCGTTACCGCAGCGTAGACACTCCATCGATGTCTCCGCGCTTGGACGGGATTGCCCTCGGCGCAAGCGCGTGCTCTTCGGCACGCAGAGCTCCGCTAGCTCCCGCACACCGGCACCACGTCGATCAACGGCGTCGCCGCGACATATGACGCAGCGACAAGGAGCGCGGAAGAGCGCGTTGGCATGAGCGCCGATCTCCCCTGACGACCGAGCCGGCGACAAAAGCAGAAGAGCCGGGCGGCTCGGTGTGATGCGTGTCACACCGACGCAGCCATCGATACGAAGCGCTCACCTTTGCCTCAGCCGCGTGCGACCGGAGCGACGGGGCCGATCGATTGCACTGTAGTTCCGACCTCTCGCCGGGTCGATCGTCATTCCGTGTCGCGATCGTTAGCACAGTCTACACAACAAATGCAGCGATCGCCGATGTGTCGAGCGCGTCCAGCGACGACGCTTCGCAGCAGGGTTGCGAAGACTACCCGGCTCAAAACCACTCCGCTTCCTCCGAATGCTTAGTGCCGTCCAATGATTCATATCAATGTGGTGCCATACGCTCGAGCGCAAAAGTGAACGTTTTGTGCTTGGGTATCATCACATGCTCCGAGATTCGGCGAGCCGATGGATCGGGTGCTTGCTGCGGCGACAGTCGCCCCGCAGCATCCAATGCGCGCTGATCGGGCTCGTCATCGCCTGCATCGTGCCGGCATGGGCGGCGGCGATGCTCCTGATCCTCGGCACCTATAAGGGCGAACGCGCCAATATCGAGCGCGATACGGTCGCCACCGCGCGCGCCCTGATGCAGGCGGTCGATGGCGAGCTGAAGGGCGCACAATCGGGACTGGCCGTGCTTGCGACCTCGCCCTATCTGGCGGCCGGCGATCTCAAGAGCTTCTACAGCCAGGCGCAGGACGCATTGCGTAACCTTGCCGGCAACAACATCGTTCTTATCGACCCCGGCGGGAATCAGATTCTGAACACGCTCAGGCCGTTTGGCGCGGCGTTGCCGGCGCAGAAAGAGCCGGTACAGCTGCGGCGTCCTTTTGAAACCGGCATACCGGTCATTTCCGATCTTTTCACCGGCACGGTATCGAAGCGGCCCGTTGTCGCCGTGGAGGTGCCGGTCCTGACGAAGGGAAAAACGGATTACGGGCTCGCCATGGGGATCTTTCCCGAGCGGCTCGCCGAGATCCTGCGTCAGCAGAACATTCCCTCGCGCTGGATCGCCGGGATCTTCGACGGCAATGGCACGATCGTCGCCCGCACGAATCTCGCCGAGAAATATGTCGGCCAGAAAGCATCGCCGATCCTCCTTCGACGCATGACCGAGGTCTCCGAAGGCGTGATCGAGAGCGAGACGCTCGAAGGGCTTTCGGTGCTGAGCAGCTTCAGCCGCTCGGCGGTCTCGGGATGGGCCGTGGCGATCGGCGTTCCGACGGAAGAAGCGCTGGGGCCGCTGCGGCGATCGCTGTGGATCAGCGTGGCCGGTACCGGGCTTTTATTGCTGATCTGTCTCGCTTTGGCACAACGGATTGGCCGCCGCATCGCCCAATCGATCGAGGTTCTGGCAGCCCACGGGGCCGCTTTGGGCGAGGGTGAAGTCATTGCGATCCCGCCGCTCGGCATCTGGGAAGCGGACGAAGCCGGAAAGGCCATGGTCAAGGCGTCTGCGGCGCTGCGCCAGCGCGCGGCGGAGCGCGAGGAGGCGGAGCGGGCGGAGCGGCGTCTGCTGGTAGCAAAGCGCGCCGCCGAAGAGGCCAACCAGGCGAAGTCCGCTTTCCTCGCCCTGATGAGCCACGAGATTCGCACGCCGATGACCGCCGTCATCGGCATGACGGAGCTGCTGCTCGACAGCGCGCTGACGATGCGACAGCGTCATCACGCCACGCTGCTGAGGGATGCCGGAGAACTGCTCCTGGCGATCATCGGCGATCTGCTGGACATGTCGAAGATCGAGGCCGGCAAGCTGGAGCTGGCCCATGTTCCGTTGAGCCCGGCCGATGTCGCCTTGGGCGCCATCGCCATCCTGCGCCCGCAGGCCGCCGCCGCGAACATCGAATTGCGCAGCGAGCTGGCCGCCGATCTTCCGCCCTGGATCAAGGGCGATCCGACCCGCTTGCGTCAGATCTTGCTGAACCTGTTGTCGAATGCGCTGAAATTCACCGAGCGCGGCAGCGTCGTTCTGACCGTGATGCGAGAGCCGGGCGGCGATGCGCTACGCCTGCGCTTCGAAATCAGGGATACCGGCATCGGCATCGACGAGGCGCAACAAGGCCAGCTGTTTCGGCAATTTTCTCAGCTGGGGTCGCCCCAGGTACGTTCGCGCGGCACCGGCCTCGGTCTTGCCATCTCGCGACATCTGGTCGAGGCCATGGGCGGCACGATCGGCGTGAAGAGCCGGGTCGGCGAGGGCAGCCTGTTCTGGTTCACGATCCCCGGTGTGGAGATGCCGTCGCCGGCCGTTCCGGCGGAAGAAGCCGTCGCCGCGGCCGGGCCGCGCGCCCGCATCCTTGTCGCCGAAGACCAGTACATGATCCGCGAGTTGATGGAGACGATGCTGACGCAAGCAGGGCATGAGGTCGTGCTGGCGCAGAACGGCGCCGAAGCCCTCGAGGCGCTCGAAGGCGGCGACTTCGACATGGTGCTGATGGATGTCGGCATGCCGGAGATGGACGGTATCACGGCGACGCGGCGGATTCGTCAGATGGATGAGCGGATCCGCAACATCCCGATCATCGCGCTCACGGCCTATGCGATGGATGAAGACGTGGAAAGGTGCAAAGCCGCCGGCGCCAGCGCGCATATGTCCAAGCCCGTCAAGCGTGACCAGCTGCTGCGCACCGTCGCAAAATGGTCGGGACGGGAGCCGCTTCCGGCGATGGCGGCAGTCAGGAATGCGACGTCCTATCCGATCATCGACACCGCGATCCTGGGCGATCTCGAGAGCCATCTGGGCAAAGCCCAGGTGGTGCGGCTCGCCGCCCTCTTCCGCGAGCAACTGACCAAAATGATGCGCAGCATCGCCGCGACGGCCGATCGCGAGCTCATCGCCCGGGAGACGCATGCGCTCGTCTCTATGGCCGGGAGCCTCGGCTGCACGGAGCTGATGATGCGCAGCCGGGCGCTGATGAATGCAGCGCGTCGCGAGACCGGCGACCTCGACCCGCTGGTCGTCGAGATGGCGGCAGCGGCGGGCCGGGCCTTGTCCGCGATGCAGAACCGCTATCCTGCGTGAGCGAGAGTCCCTGAGGCGCGGCGCTCGCGCGTCAGCGGAGCTGCTTTGCCGCTCTCAATCCGAGGGCAGAGAAGCTCAACACCAGCGTACACAGGCCGATCGGCGCAAAGGCCGAGCCCGGCAGGCCAGTGACGTCCCAGACCGCGCCGCAGAGCAGCGCCACGATCATGGCCGCGGCATAGCTGATCGAGAACATGGCGGCCGAGGTTCGGCCGACCTGTCCGGGCTCGCTGAGGAGCGGCGGCAAGGTGAGGCCGAGAATGAGCGATGCGGCACCGGCGCAGCCCAGCAACGCCGCGCAGACGACGAGCCAGACGCCGGTCAGCGCCACGATGCCGATCACCGCGGCCGTCATGGTCGTGCCGGCGACGACGTAAGGCCAGGCGCGTCGCTCCAACCGCGTCGCGATCGGCAAAATCGCCAGCGAGGTGGGGAGCTGTCCGAGATTGAGCGCGGTGAGCGCCGCACCGATCAGATCGCCGCGGCCGGTATTGCTGAGATAGGCCGGGAGAAAGGCGTTGGTGCTGAAATAGACGGCGTTGACGCTGCCGAAGAGAATGCCGAGGCGCCAGATCAGCGGATTGCGCCAATCGGGCCACCAGGCCTGCAGGTTCGAGCCGCGCGGCGGATCGCCGGCGGCAGGGCCCAGCAGCAGCACGAGCACGCCGATGAGCAGCACCGGCAGCGACCAGATCGCCAGCTCGAAGCGCCAGCTCCCGCCCAACAGCGGCATCACCACCGGCACCGCCAGCCAGACCGGCAGAATTTCCCCGACCAGCAGCCCGTTCGAATAGACCGCCGTGGCAAAGCCGATGCGGGAGGGCAACCACTCGCGCGTCAGCACCGGCATGCTCGGCTGCATGATCGCAACGCCGGCGCCCATCACCGCGGTGGCCGCGTAAAGGGTGCCGGCACCGGCGCCGATGCCGCGCAGCGCCGCACCCATCGCCGCCAGGAAGAGGCCGCCGACCAAGGTCATTCGGCCGCCGAGACGCGCGATCAGGATCGAACCGGGCAAGGCGGCGACGGCGAACAGCAGCACCGGGAGACCGGACAGCAGGCCGAGCGCCGTTGCCGACAGATCGAGATCGCTGCGGATCAAGGGAATGACCGGCGGCACGGCCAGGATCGCGAGCCGCAACGCCGCACCCGACAACCACAGCAAGGCAAGGCGACGCAACATCTGGCGGGCAGGCATCACGGTGCTCTGTCGGAAGGGGTGGGCAGACACGGGAGCGCCAAGCGTGGCCGCCCCCGCACCGCGCAAGGGATAGGCGCGTCGTCCTAGCCCGGATTTCTCACACCGTCGCGTGCTGCGTTGCACACTGTTGGCGCGATGTTAGGAGCCAGGGCGCAGGCGATGTGAGCATCGTCAAGCCCGCAGCGACGCGGCAGCGCGCCAACAGTGTGCAACCCGGAGGGA
>DATJLU010000168.1:0-18334 GCA_035509275.1 Allostellaceae bacterium
GGAAATCGCGGGCGAGATGAACGGCAAGGTGAAGATCGCCAAGCTCAATGTCGACGAAAACCCTGGAGTCGCCGGCAAGTATGGCATCCGGTCGATCCCGACGCTTATGCTGTTCAAGGACGGCAAGCACGTAGCGACCAAGACCGGCGCTGCGCCAAAGAGCGCATTGGCCAGCTGGATCAACGCTTCCGTCTGAGCGCCCGGTCCAGGCGCCGTTACCCTAAACGGGAATACGCACCGCGGCCCGCAGACCCCCCAGAGGGCTGTCGGAAAGGATGATGTCGCCGCCGTGCGAGCGGGCGATGTCTCTCGCGATCGCAAGGCCGAGGCCCGTCCCGCCCTCGTCCTGGTTGCGCGCCTCGTCGAGGCGGTAGAAGGGCCGGAAAACATCTTCCCGATGCGCCGGCGCGATGCCCGTGCCGTCGTCGTCGACGACAATCGAGACGAATTGAGCCTCGCGCGTCGCCGAAACGCGGACGCGGTCGGCGTGCCGCTGGGCGTTGGCGACCAGATTGCTGACGCACCGCTTCATCGCCATGGGCCGGACGCGAATGTCGAGATCGCCACGGGTTTCGACGCCAAGCTCAGCGCCGTGCCGCTCGGAATCGGCCTTCAGATCTTCGAGGATCGAGCCGATATTAATGCGGGCGATCGATTCGCCGGCATCGCCTTTGGCGAACGCGAGATAGCCTTCGAGCATCTGGCCCATCTCGTCGACGTCCTTTTGCAGGAGTTCGCTGTCGGCGGAATTGTCGAGCAGAGCCAGGGATAGTTTGAACCGGGTCAACATCGTGCGCAGATCGTGACTGACGCCGTTCAGCATCGTGGTTCGCTGCTCGGTCGCCCGCTCGATCCGCCGCTTCATTTCAATAAAAGCATGGCCCGCCTGCCGGACTTCGCGGGCGCCGTGCGGGCTGAAATCGAGATTCCGGCCCTTGCCAAAGTCTTCCGCGGCTCGCGCCAGGCGCAGAATCGGTCGGATCTGATTACGAAGGAAAATGATGGCGACGGTCAAAAGGAGGATCATCGCGCCAAGCATCCAAAGCACGAAAATATGGGCGTTCGCTTCGTAGGCCAGCGCCCGGCGGGTCACGAGGCGAAGCACCCGGCTGCCGAGATCGACGCGGATTTCCATCAGGCCCGACCGGCCGACGGTGTCGAGCCAGAAAGGCCGGCTGATCTGCCTCCTGATTTCGCTGGGCAAGATTCGCGTCAAGGGATCGAGCGCGCCGTAGAACGATCGGGGCATGACCGGCGGCAGGGGACCGGCCGGCAACAAGGTCGCGTCCATGCGGAACCGCTCCGACGCCAGCTTGGCCAGAAAGGCGTCGTCTTCGCCAGGCGGGAGCTTCTGATAAAGGTCAGTCAGCGCTCCGACGTCACGCGCCACCGCCTCGGAGAGCCTGCGGGTCACAAGCTCCCAGTGATGCTGCATGAATGCGAAAGTGACAGCGGTCTGCAAGAGCACCATCGGCACGATCACAATCAGGAGCGAGCGCTTGTAGAGCCCCTTCGGCAGCATTTCGGCGACGCTGCGCGCCCCGCGGCGCCAGAGCATGCGGATCTGCGCCAGCAAGCGCAGACTGCGAAATCCGGCTCGTTCCCTCATCGGTCCGCTATGAGTCGATATCCCGCCCCTCGCGCCGTCTGCAGATAGGTCGGATTGGCGGGGTCTTGCTCGATCTTGCGCCGCAACCGATTGACCAGGACATCGACCGTTCGCTCCTGTGCTGCGCCCCCCGATCCGGATAACGCCTCGCGCGAAACAATCGCCCCGGCGCTGGCGCTGAGCAGGCGAAGCATCTCGCGCTCACGTTCGGTGATGCGGATCATCTCGTCTCCGGCGCGCAGCTCCCCCCGCTCGAGCGAGAAGACGAAGCGTCCGAAGCGCACCACGGCCTTTTCGGGGCCGCCGACCGCCGCGGCCCGGGTGCGCCGAAGCACCGAGCCGATCCGCAACAAGAGCTCGCGCGGCTCGAACGGCTTCGCGAGATAGTCGTCGGCGCCGTGCTCGAGGCCGTTGATGCGATCCTCGGGCTCGGCCATGGCGGTGAGCAGCAGGATCGGCAGCCGCCCGTCGCGGCGCAGGCTGCGGGTGAGGTCGAGGCCGCTCTCGCCAGGCATCATGACGTCGAGCACCAGGAGGTCGAAGGCGATGCTGGCGAGGCGCGCGCGCGCCTCCGCGGCGTCGCCGGCGGTGGTGACGCGAAACCCCTGGTCGGTCAGGTAGCGGCGCAGCAGCTCGCGCAGCCGCGCATCATCGTCGACCACCAGGAGATGCGGCTCGCTGCTATCCATGCCGCGACTATACACCGCTCAGCGGGTCGGCGGCCCGCGCTCGAATCGGCGCCGGTCGGCATCGGTGCTGATGATGCCGAGCATGACCTTGCGGAAGCCTTCCACCGCCTGCGCCCCGGCCTCGCGATAGGCCTTGGCGATGCGCTGGCGCTGGTTCTCGGACAACTGGCGCTCGAGCTCGATGCCTTTGTCGGTGAGCTCCAGCAGGCGCTGCCGGCGATCGCGGCTGCCGGGCTTCTGCTGGATGAAGCCCTGCCGCACCAATTGCCCGAGCACCCGGCTCAGGCTCTGCTTGGTGATGCGCAAGATGGCGAGCAGGTCGCTGACGCTCATCTGCGGATGGCGGCCGACAAAATAGATGACGCGGTGATGGGCCCGGCCGAAGCCGTAGCGCGCCAGCATGGCGTCGGGCTCGGCCGTGAAGTCGCGATAGGCGTAATACAGCAGCTCGATCCCCTGGCGCAGTTCCTCCTCGCGCAGAAACAGCAGATTGGCCGTGGATTTTACGTCAGACATGTTGACTTATTTTCGTTGAAACTGTTACACCGGCCGACCCGGCAGGGCCATAATGGACCAGATCAACGACCGGAGCGAGCGGAAGAGACCGAGATGGACACGACGATTTCCTGGAAGGAGCTGGGTTTCCGCTACCTCGATACCGGTGTTTTCGTCCGGGCCGATTTTCGCCACGGCGCGTGGTCGAAGCCGGAGCTCTGCACCGGCGCCAGCATCACGCTGCACATCGCCGCGACCTGCCTTCATTACGGCCAGACCTGCTTCGAGGGGTTGAAGGCGTTCCGCCAGGTCGATGGGCGCGTCGCCTGCTTCCGTCCCGACGCCCATGCGCGGCGCATGATCCTGTCGGGCGAGCGGCTGGCCATGGTGCCGCCGCCGGAGAGCCTCTTCCTCGACGCCGTGCGCACCATCGTCGGCAAGAACGATGCCTATGTCCCGCCCTACGGCACCGGCGCCACGCTCTATGTCCGTCCGCTGCTGCTCGGCACCAGCGCCGTCATCGGCGTCCATCCCAGCGAGGATTACGCGTTCCTCGTCTTCGCCATGCCGGTCGGGCCCTACTACAAGGACGGCATGGTGCCGGTGCCCGCCTATGTCCAGGAAGCCTATGACCGCGCCGCGCCGCATGGCGTCGGCCATGTCAAAGCGGGCGGCAACTACGCGGCGGGCCTCGTCGGCGATATCGAGGTGAAGCAGAAGGGCTTTCCGGTCTCGCTCTATCTCGACAGCGGCACGCATTCGCTGATCGACGAGTTCGGCACCTCGAACTTCGTCGGCATCACCCGCGACGGCCGCTATGTGACGCCGAAATCCGCCTCGATCCTGGAGAGCGTGACCAATGACAGCCTCCGGCGCATCGCCGCCGATATGGGGCTGAAGGTCGAGCACCGGCCGGTGCGCTGGGACGAGATCCAGAATTTCGTCGAGATCGGCGCCTGCGGCACCGCTGCGGTGATCACGCCGATCTCCTCGATCACGCGCGGCGGCGAGACGCTGCGCTTCGGTTCGCCGGAGAAGCCCGGGCCGACCTTGCAACGGCTCTATGACGAGATCCAGGGCATCCAATACGGCAAGATCGCCGACCGCTATGGCTGGATGATGCCGGTGGGCTGAGCCCGGCGCGGGGTCCGATGCGCCAAAGGCGCCGGCCGCCATGGCGCGGCCGAACGCTGACCCCTTCAGTCCTTGATCCAGCGCGCCGCCGCTTCGTCGTCACTCGTCTGCGCATCGACCCAGCGCGGCCCGTCCGGCGTCTCTTCGAGCTTCCAGAACGGGGCTTTGGTCTTGAGCCAGTCGATGAGGAACTGACAGGCATCGAAAGCCGCCTGGCGATGGGCTGAAGCGGCGGCGACGAGGACGATGCGCTCGCCGGGCTCGAGCCGGCCGTAGCGGTGGATGATCAGCACCGCGTCGAGCGGCCAGCGCCGGCGCGCTTCGGCTTCGATCTCGGCGAGGCGCCGCTCGGTCATCCCGGGATAGTGCTCGAGCGTCATCGCGCCGATGCGGTGCTCGCCGGCGAGGTCGCGCACCAGGCCGATAAAGCTGGTGACCCCGCCGATGCCGGTCTTGCCGTGCGTCAAACTCTCGAGCTCGGCGCCGACATCGAAATCCTCGCGCTGCACGCGGATCATCCTAGCCTCCGGTCACCGGCGGGAAGAGTGCGACCTCGTCGCCCGGCCGCAGCGGATGGTCCGAGGCGACATATTCCTGGTTCACCGCGACGCGCACGATCCGGGTGTCCTTGAGCGCCTCGGCGAAGTCCGGCCCGCGCCGCTTCAGCCACTCGAGCAACGCCGCCACCGTCGCGACCTCCGCAGGCGGATCGACGCGCTCCTCGGCAATCCCGATCTTGGCGCGCAGCCAGGCGAAATAGAGCAGTTTCATGGATGCTATCTGTGGCCTCGTTCGATCCCTATCAAGCGCCCCGCAAAGCAACATAAAGTCGCCGTCCCCGCGAAAGCGGGGACGGCGGAAAAGATACTGGATCGCAGTGTTCTGAAATGTGTACGTACCCTAGCGCTTGCGCGGGGACAGCGGGAGGTGATGGGCGCAGGGTTACGTTCACTTTCGCGAGCACCAGCTTCGCTCACTGTGCCAGGAACCCGCCATCGACGGCGAGGGTGTGGCCGGTGACGAGGGCGGAGGCGCGGGTGGCGAGATAGAGCACGGCGCCGACGATGTCCTCGGGCTCGCCGATGCGGCCCATCGGCGTGCGGCGCTCGATCTCGGCCACCGCCTCGCGCTGGCTGAGCAGCGGCGCGGTGAGCGGCGTGCGGATATAGGTGGGCGCCACCGCGTTGACGCGGATGCCCTGCCGCGCCCATTCGATCGCGAGCGCGCGGGTGAGGTTCACCACCGCGCCTTTCGAGGTCTGGTAAGCGACATTGGGATAGATGCCGCCGGAAAATCCCATGATGGAGGCGATGTTGACGATGCGTCCGCCGTCGCGCGCCAGCATGTGCCGCGCCGCGGTGCGGGCGCAGAGGAAGGAGCCGGTGACGTTGACCGCCATGACGCGCTCCCAATCCGCCGGCGCGAGCTCCACCGCAGGCTTGCGGATGGCGATGCCGGCGCTGTTGATCAGCACGTCGAGGCGACCCCAGCGCGCCGCGATCGCGTCGAACACACGCGTCACCGCGGCGGCGTCGGCGATGTCGAGCGGCCAGACCTCGGCCGCATCGCCGATCGTGCCGGCAACGGCTTCGGCGCCGACGCGGTCGAGATCGAGGACGGCCACGCGCGCGCCGACACGGGCGAGCGCGACGGCGATCGCTGCGCCGATGCCGCTCGCGGCGCCGGTCACCACCGCCACTTCGCCATCGAGGCGGAAGGCGGCGAGGGGATCGGCGAGGTCGAGGCTCTCGCTCATTCCAGCACCTCGCTGAACGGGATGAACTCGACGCCCATGCCCGGCTCGACGCGGCTGATGCCTTCGCCGATCTCGGCAAGGCCGTCCGATTCGACCATCGAGGAGAGGATGCCGGCGCCGTCGCGCGGGAATTTCCGCGCCACCCAGCCGCCATCGCTGCCGCGTTCGAGCCGCGCGCGCACGTACTCGCAGCGATTGGCCCGCTTCTTGTAGTCGAAGCCGGCGGTGACGCGAAAGCGGCGCGGCGGCTCGGGCGCGGCGCCGGACAGCCGCAGCACCAGCGGCCGTGCGAGGATGAGGAAGGTCACCATCACCGCCACCGGATTGCCGGGCAGCCCCATGAAGGGCACGCGGCCGATCTGGCCCATCGCCACCGGCCGGCCGGGCTTGATGGCAAGGCGCCAGAAATGCAGCCGGCCCTGCGCCTCGACGGCCGCTTTGACGTGATCCTCTTCGCCGGTCGACACGCCGCCCGAGGTGAGGATCAGATCATGCCCGCCGGCGGCGGCGGCGAGCGCGGCGGCGATCCGGCTCTGCTCATCCGGCAGGATGCCGAGATCGGTGACCGCGGCACCGAGGCCCTCGAGCAGCGCTTGCAGCACGTAGCGGTTGGCGTCGTAGATCGCTCCCGGCGGCAGCGCGGCGCCGGGCTCGCGCACCTCGTCGCCAGTGGAGAAGATGGCGACGCGGAGCCGGCGATAGACCCGAAGCTCGGTCAGGCCCAGCGCGGCGGCGAGCCCGATCTCCTGCGCGCGCAGCCGCTGCCCGGGGCGCACCACAGTAGCGCCGTGCGTCACATCCTCGCCGGCGCGGCGGCGATTGGCGCCGCGCTTGATGCCGGGCGGGATGCGCACCCCGCCTTCCGCCTCGGCGCAATCCTCCTGCATCAGCACCGTGTCGGTGCCTTCGGGCATGGCAGCGCCGGTGAAGATGCGCACCGCCGCGCCGCGCTGCGCCGGACCCTGCAGCGGGTGGCCGGCGGCGGCGCGGCCGACGATCGGCAGCAGCGTCGCTTCGCCCGGGCGCAAATCATCGAAGCGCACGGCATAGCCGTCGACGGCGGCATTGTCGTAGGGCGGGACGTCGTGCCCCGCGACCAGCGGCGCGGCCAGAATCCGTCCGCGCCCCTGCCGGAGCGGGATCGTCTCCGGTTCCGTCACCGTGCCGAGCTTGCTGCCGAGCAGCTCGAGCGCTGCCGCCATGGACAGAAGATCGCCGCCGAAGGCGAAGCAATCGTCGCTGAGCTGCGCCATCTCAGGCCACCTTCAGCCGGCATCGCTCGAGGATGAAGCCGGCAATCGCCGCCACATCGTCGAGGCCGAACAGCGGGAGGGCGAGGCCGGACACCGGCGCATCGCTCGCCACCGCGACGATATGCGGATCGTCACGGCAGAGCAGCGGCTTGCCGAGTGCGGGACGATGCACTTCGAGCTTCGGATGGGTGCCGCGCTTCCAACCCTCGACCAGCACCAGGTCGACCGGCGTCATCTGGCCGATGAGCGATTCGAGGGTCGGTTCGGGCGCGCCGCGATGCTCGTGGATAAGCGCCCAGCGCCGCTCCGAAGCGATCATCACCTCGCTCGCGCCGGCCTGGCGGTGGCGCCAGCTGTCCTTGCCGGGCTGGTCGAGATCGAAGCTGTGATGCGCATGCTTCATCGTCGAGACCGTGAGGTTGTGCCGCGTCAGCTCCGGCACCAGCCGCGTCACCAAGGTCGTCTTGCCGCTGCCGCTCCAACCGGCGAGACCGAAGATCTGCATCGCCTTTGCCGCGCTCACGTGGCGCTGCTCGGCTTTGCCGCCTTGACGGCGGGTGTCTCCTCGTTCATGTGGTCGAGCCCGGCGCGCAGATAATCATAGCCGGTGATCAGGGTCAGTACCGCCGCTGCCCACAGCATCAGCTCGCCGATCAAGGTCACCGGCAGAAACGCCGGGCCGGCATCGCCGACCAGCAGCACGCCGATTGCGCCCATCTGGATGCCGGTCTTCCATTTGGCGAGGCGCGAGGAGGGCACGCGCACCTTGAGCGTGGCAAGATGCTCGCGCAGTCCCGAAACCAGGATCTCGCGGCCGAGAATGACCAGCGCCGGGAAGATCGTCGGCGCCGACACGCGCTGCAGCGCCGCCAGCATGAACAGGATCGCCGCCACCAGCAGCTTGTCGGCGATCGGGTCGAGGAAGCGGCCGAGCTCCGACTGCTGCTCCCAGAGCCGCGCCAGCTTGCCGTCGAGCCAGTCGGTGAAGCCCGCCAGCGCGAAGAGGCAGCAGCCGATCCACGGGCCCCAGGGCGACGGGATGTAAAAGGTGATGATGACCAGCGGGATCGCGGCAATACGCGAGAGCGTCAGCAGGTTGGGGAGCGTCGTCAGCATGGCTCATCCGGTCCCGCAGGGAGGGGCGGGAGGTCTCGGGCCAGTCTAGCGCCTTTACGCCTCGGCATGGAAATGGTCATAGATGCGCTGCGCCACGGCCTTGCTGATGCCCTCGACGCGCTCGAGATCGGCAAGGCCGGCGCGGGCGACACCGCGCGCCGAGCCGAAATGATGCAGCAGCGCCTTCTTGCGCCGCGCGCCGATGCCGGCGATCTCGTCGAGCGGCGAGCTGCCGATCGCCTTGGCGCGCCGCGCGCGATGCGTGCCGATGGCGAAGCGATGCGCCTCGTCGCGCAACCGCTGCAGGAAGTAGAGCACAGGGTCGCGCGGATCGAGGCCGAAGGGCTCGCCGCCGGGACGGAAGAAGCGCTCGCGCCCGGCATTGCGGTCGGGACCCTTGGCGATCGCCACCAGCGGGACATCGTCGATGCCGAGATCCGCCAGCACCTGCTGCGCGGCGGTAAGCTGGCCGGCCCCGCCATCGATCAGCAGCAGATCGGGCCAGGTGCCGCGCTCGCGCGTCGGATCTTCCTTGAGCGCGCGGGCGAAGCGGCGGCTTAGCACCTCGCGCATCATGCCGTAATCATCGCCCGGCGTGAGCGGGCTCGCGGCCGCTTCCGGCGCCGGCTCTGCCGAGGCTTCGATCGCCGCGGCGAGGCCGTTCTCGGCCGGTTGCGCCGCGCCGCCATCACCGCGGATGGTGAATTTGCGATAGGCGTTCTTGATGAAGCCTTCGGGGCCGGCGACGATCATCGCGCCGACCGCGTGGCTGCCCTGGATGTGGCTGTTGTCGTAGACCTCGATGCGATGCGGCGGTGCGTCGAGGCCGAAGGTCTCGGCGACGCCGGCCAGCAGCTTCAGCTGGGTCTCGCTTTCGGCGAGGCGGCGGCCGAGCGCCTCGCGGGCGTTGAGCAGGGCGTGCTCCACCAGCTTGCGCTTGTCGCCCCGCTGCGGCACAGCGAGCTCGACCCGGCCGCCCGCCTGCGCCGTCAACGCCTCCTCGATCAGCGCCGCATCGGCCGGCGCATGGCTCAGCAGCACGAGTTTCGGCGGCAGCTTGTTTTCGTAGAACTGGCCAAGGAACGCCGCGAGCACTTCCTCGATCGGCATCTGCCGGTCATGGCTGGGGAAATAGGCGCGATTGCCCCAGTTCTGCCCGGCGCGGAAGAAAAAGACCTGGATGCAGGTATGGCCGCCCGCCTGGTGGGCGGCGATGACATCGGCGTCCTCGATGCCCTCGAGCGAGATGTCCTGCCGGCCCTGCACCTGGGTCAGGGCGCGGATACGGTCGCGCACGAAGGCGGCGCTCTCGAAATCGAGCCGGTCGGCCAGCTCCTGCATGCGCAGCGCCAGGCGCTCCTGGACCTCCTTGCTGCGGCCGGTCAGGAAGCCGCGCGCCTCCTCGACCAGCCGGTCATATCCCGGCTTGTCGATGCGGCCGACGCAAGGCGCGCTGCAGCGCTTGATCTGATAGAGAAGGCAGGGCCGCGTGCGGGTCGCGAAGATACTGTCGCTGCAGGAGCGCAGGAGGAAGGCGCGCTGTAGCGCAATGATGGTGCGCGCCACCGCGCCGGCGGAGGCGAACGGGCCGAAATAGTCGCCGGGCGTGCTCTTGGCGCCGCGATGCTTGATGATCTGCGGAAAATCGCCCGCGGTGAGATGGATATAAGGGAAGGACTTGTCATCGCGCAGCAGCACGTTGTAGCGCGGCATCAGCCGCTTGATCAGGTTATTCTCAAGCAGCAGCGCCTCGACCTCGGTATGCGTGACCACCACCTCCATCGCGCGGGTTTCCGCCACCATCCGGCGCAGCCGGTTGGAGAGCGCCACTGGATGGGTGTAGTTGGCGACGCGGTTGCGGAGGCTCCGCGCCTTGCCGACATAGAGCGCGTCGCCCTTGCGGTCGAGCATGCGGTAGACGCCGGGGCCGGGCGGCATGGTGCGCAGCGCGGCGCGTATCGCCTCGACGCCCTGGGCAAGGCCGCCGCCTTGCGGCAGGGTCTCCTCCGGCTCGGTCGTATCGTCCTCGAGATCGCTCATCGGCCTTTCACTTGGCGCCGTGCCGCGGCGCCGTCAATCGCCCGACGAGAACAGCCTTCGCCCGGGCTAGGGTCGCCGCGTTCATGAAATGGATATATCCACGAAGCCTGTGGACAAAACTGTCGAAAACCTCGCGCCGTCCCGGAGCGGGAGGCGTCAAACCTGGGGTTTTAGCGCTTTGCCTAGATTTTGGGCACAAGATACTAACGCACGGAAATGATTACATATTTTCCTTGTCAAGTGTAAATCGGCTGTAACACTTTGTAAGTCCGAGGTCACAGAGCCGCACCTGACGGCCGTCGCCGCGGCCTGTGAACAACTCGCCGGCGGCACCTCCCGCAGGCCGTTCCGCGAGCCGGCAAATGCCCGATGGTTAAGGCACTTACGGCAGGCGGTTAATCCGATCTATTTCGATGCCGACACTCGCCACGTCGGGGTAGACGTCGAGCTTCTCGACGCGTACGACGGCATGGCGGATGCGCGCATCGGCGAGGCACATCTCGGCGATGCGCTCGGCCAGCGTCTCGACCAGATTGACATGTCCGGCCTCGGCGAGGCGGCGGATGCCGCTGACGATCTCGTCATAGCAGACGACATTGCGCAGATCGTCGGCGATCGGCACCGCCTCCTCGCGCACGGCAAGGTCGAGATTGATGCGGACGCGTTGACGCGCGCCGCGCTCGTGTCGGAAAACGCCGATTTCGCAGGCGAGCACGAGGTCGCGCACGAGAATGCGGCGCATGCCGCCGCCGGCTTGGCCGGAGAGCGCGCGGGTCGTGGTTTCGGCGTTGCTCATGATCCTCAATGTTCCCTATTCCGTGACTGCCGGCCGGCCGACCGCTTGCGCCCAGCCGAGATGCTGCCCGCCATCGAGCGCGATCATCTGCCCGGTCATCGCCGGCGCCGACAGGATGAAAAGCACCGCGGCGGCGATCTCTTCGGGGGTGGTGCCGCGGTGGAGCGGCATCATCTCCTGCTGCCGGCGGAACTGCGCCTCGCTTTGCCGCGGACTCGGCAGTGTCGGCCCGGGGCCGATACCATTGACGCGGATGCGCGGGGCCAGCGCCAGCGCCATGCTCTGGGTGAGGTTCCAGAGTCCGGCCTTGCTCAGCGTATAGGAGACGAAATAAGGCGTGAGGCTCCAGACGCGCTCGTCGAGGATGTTGACGATGGCGCCCTCGCGGTCTTCCGGCAGCTCGCGTGCAAATTGCTGCATAAGGACGAAAGGTGCGCGCAGGTTGATATCGAGATGCCGATCCCAGCTTTCGCGCGTCGCGCCAAGCGCCGTGTCATTCTCGAACACCGAGGCATTGTTGACGAGCGCGCCCAACGGACCCAGCGCTGCCGCCGCGAGCGATACCAGCGTCTCGACTTCGGCCTCGCGCCCGAGATCGGCGGCAAGCGCCACCGCGCGCCCGCCGGCGGCGGTGATTTCGCTGACAACGGCCTTCGCCTCCGCCTCGGAGTCGTGATAGTGCACCGCCACGGCCCAGCCGCTGCCGCCAAGCGCCAGCGCAATGGCGCGGCCAATGCGCTTGCCGGCGCCGGTCACCAGCGCCGCTTTCGGGCAGCGCGCGGGCGGAAACTCGGTCATTGCGGCGCGCCGGTCAGCGGTGGCCCCGCCGCTGCCGGGCGCGCACCTTGGCTTTGGCGAGCGCCTTGGCCGAGGTGCCGGCGCGCCCTCCCATCGACCTGCCTGCCGGGCGAGCCGATGGCTGGGAGGCGGCGGCTTCGCCGGGGAGCCCGAGATCGAGCTGCTCCAAACGGCGGATCTCATCGCGCAGCCGCGCCGCTTCTTCGAATTCGAGATCGGCCGCGGCGGTACGCATCTGCTTCTCGAGATCGGCGATGACCGCTTTCAGGTTCATGCCCTGATAGTGCGCTTGCGCGCTTTCGCCGAGACCGACGGTGACGTGGTCCTGCTCGTAGACGCTCTCCAGGATGTCGGCGATGCCGCGGCGCACGCTTTCGGGCGTGATGCCGTTGGCGGCGTTGAAGGCCTGCTGCTTCTCGCGCCGGCGGTTGGTCTCGTCGATCGCCGCTTTCATGCTCTGGGTCATGCGATCGGCGTAAAGGATGGCGCGGCCCTCGAGATGGCGCGCGGCGCGGCCGATGGTCTGGATGAGCGCGGTGCGCGAGCGCAGATAGCCCTCCTTGTCGGCATCGAGCACGGCAACGAGCGCGCATTCCGGGATGTCCAGCCCCTCGCGCAGCAAGTTGATGCCTACCAGCACGTCGAAGACGCCGAGGCGCAGATCGCGGATGATCTCGATGCGCTCCAAGGTATCGACGTCGGAGTGCATGTAACGGACGCGGATGCCGTTCTCGTGGAAATACTCGGTGAGCGCCTCGGCCATTTTCTTGGTCAGCGTCGTCACCAGCACGCGCTGCCCCTTCAAGGCGCAGTCGCGGCACTCGGCCATGAGGTCGTCGACCTGGTTCTCCACCGGGCGGATGAGGCAGGGCGGATCGACGAGGCCGGTCGGACGCACGACCTGCTCGACGAAGACGCCGCCGGTGCGCTCCATCTCCCAGGGCCCTGGCGTCGCCGAGACGCAGACGGTCTGGCCGCGCATCTGATCCCATTCCTCGAATTTGAGCGGCCGGTTGTCGACGCAGGCGGGGAGGCGGAAGCCATACTCGGCGAGGATCGATTTGCGCGAATAGTCGCCGCGGAACATGGCGCCGAGCTGCGGGATGGTGACGTGACTTTCGTCGCAGAAGATGAGCGCGTCCTTGGGCAGGTACTCGAAGAGGGTCGGCGGCGGCTCGCCCGGCCGGCGCCCGGTGAGATAGCGCGAATAGTTTTCGATCCCGGCGCAGCTCCCCGTCGCCGCCATCATCTCGATGTCGAACGTGGTGCGCTGCTCCAGCCGCTGCGCTTCGAGCAGCTTGCCCTGGGCGTGGAACTCTTCGAGCCTGAGCCGCAGATCCGCCTTCATCTGCTCGATCGCCTGCAGCAGCGTCGGTTTCGGCGTGACGTAATGGCTGTTGGGATAGACCGTGACCTCGTCGAGCGCGCCGGTCTTCTCGCCGGTGAGGGGGTCGAATTCGTGGATCGCTTCGAGCTCGTCGCCGAACAGCGAGAGCCGCCAGGCGCGGTCCTCGTAATGCGCCGGGAAGAGCTCGATCGTATCGCCGCGCGCGCGGAAGGTGCCGCGGCCGAAATTGGCGTCGTTGCGGCGGTACTGCAAATCCACCAGCCGGGCGAGGAGCTGCGTGCGGTTGACGCGCTCGCCGACCGCCAGGCTGAACGCCATCTCGGAATAGGTCTCGACCGAGCCGATGCCGTAGATGCAGGAGACCGAGGCGACGATCACCGTGTCGCGCCGTTCGAGAATGGCGCGCGTCGCCGAGTGGCGCATGCGGTCGATCTGCTCGTTGATCGAGGATTCCTTCTCGATATAGGTGTCGGTCCGCGGCACATAGGCCTCGGGCTGATAATAGTCGTAATAGGAGACGAAGTATTCGACCGCGTTGTCGGGGAAGAAGCTTTTCATCTCGCCATAGAGCTGCGCCGCCAGCGTCTTGTTCGGCGCGAGGATCAGCGCCGGGCGCTGCGTCGCCTCGATCACCTTGGCCATGGTGAAAGTCTTGCCCGAGCCGGTGACGCCGAGCAGCACCTGCGAACGGTCGTTGCGCTGCACGCCTTCGACCAGTTCCTCGATGGCCTGCGGCTGGTCGCCCTTCGGCGCGAAGTCCGAGGTGATGACGAGCGGGCGGCCGCCTTCGGATTTCTCCGGCCGCGGCGGCCGGTGCGGCGTCCATAATTGACCGCGCAATTCGTCGCGGCCTTCGCGCAGCAGCCGGTCGAGCGATTGCTGGCTCGCCGCGCTGCCGAAAGCGCCGCCTTCGGGCAGCGGCCGCGCCATGCGCCGCTTGGTATTCTCTTCGCCGTACTTGATGACGCCGCGCTCGGCCTGGTCGGTGGCTTCGTCGATGCCGAGCGCCTTGGCCAGATCGGGATCGAGCTCGCCCGGGGCAGCCGGCGACCTGCCGACATAGCTTTGCTGCGGGGCTTCGCCGAAACCGCGCGCCACCGAGGCGCGGGCACGGTGCGCGCTGGCGAAGTCGGCGCGGCGGTCGAAAGAATTGTCCGGCGGCGGCGCAAGCTTCGACCGTTCCCCTCCCCCTTGTGGGGAGGGGATGGGGGTGGGGGTCGATAAAGAGCGCCTCGACGTTATGCGACTTTCCTCGCCACCCCCCTCCCCACCCTCTCCCGCAAGGGGGGAGGGAAATTTCTCAATCCCCGTCTGCGCGCCTATGCCGGCGCGCCCGCGCGCGATGCCCGGATTGAGCAGGTCGGCGAGCGAATCGTCGAGCTCCGGCGCTTCCGGCCGCGCCGCCTTGGCGCGGGTCGGCTTGGCCGGGTCTTTCTTGGAATGTTTCGCGGGGTCGCGCTGTTTGGGCGCCATGCCGACAATATGGGGCGAGTCCCGAGGCGAGGAAAGTGACGCCGGTTATTCCATCTTGATCCCCGCCCGCGCGATGACCTCGCCCCATTTCTTGGAATCCGAGGCGATCAGCGCGGCGAATTCATCGGGCGTTCCGCCGGCTGGTTCGTCGCCGATACGGGCGTAGAAGGCCGCCATCGCCGGCGCGCGGATCGCGGCATTGATCGCCGCATTGAGCCGTTCGACGATCGGCTTCGGCACGCCGGCCGGCGCGATAACGCCCACCCAGGTCGGCGCCGAATATCCGGGCACGCCGGCCTCGGCGACAGTCGGCAGATCGGGAAAGGCCGGCGAGCGATGATCGCCGGTCACCGCCAGCGCGCGCACCGTGCCCGCGCGCGCGAACGGGGCGATCGAATTGAGGCTCTCGAACATCAATTGCACGCGCCCGGCGATGAGATCGTTGATCGCCGGCGCGCCGCCCTTGTACGGCACATGCACGATGTCGGTTCCGGTCATGAACTTGAACAATTCGCCGCCGACATGGCCGGGCGAGCCGTTGCTCGACGAGGCGTTGGAAAGCTTGCCGGGATTGGCTTTGGCGTAGGCGATCAGCTCCTTGACCGAATGAAACGGCGTCTTCGGCGACACCGCGAGCAGCAATTGGCCGCGCGACACCAGCGCGATCGGCGCGAAATCGCGGGCGATATCGTAGGGCAGGGTCTTCACCAGATGCGGGCTGATGGCGAGCGCGCCGATCGGCCCCATGCACAGCGTGTAGCCGTCCGGCGCCGATTTGGCGGCGAGGTCGAGGCCGATGGTCAGCGCGCCGCCCGGCCGGTCGTCGACCACGATCTCCTTGCCGAGCTCGGTCGACATCGCCGCGGCGAGAATGCGGGCCACCGTATCGGTGGCGCTGCCGGCGGCCTGCGGCACGATCAGATGGATCGGCCGGTCGGGATATTGCGCATGGGCGCTGCCGCCGAGTGCGCAGATCAGCAGAGCGGCGACGATGAGCAGGCGGTTCATGGTCGTTTTACTCGTTCGTCATGCCCGGCTTTATGCCGGCATCCACGGCTTTGGCGCTGCGATGTAAAGTCGTGGATGGCCGGGCCGTCGCCCGCCGGAGGATAAGTTGCACAGGCCGGAAAGTGAACACGCCGCGGCCCGCCGGCGGGACAAGCCCGGCCATGACGGTTAAGCTTGCCGCCCGGGGAGAAATGTCCATGTCAGCGTTCGATGTCGCGCCGCTGTTGGCGCCGGGTCTGCCGCCGCCGGCGGCCAAATGGAACGGGCTTGCCAAATATAGCTTCGTCGGCGGCAATAACGATCCCGATGGCGTTCCGGTCGAGGCCCTGCGCCAGGCCATGAACGCCGTGCTGGCGCGCGAAGGCAAGGATCTGGCGACCTACGGTCTTGCCAGTGGACCGCAGGGTTATCGGCGTCTGCGCGAATTCCTGGCGCAGAAGCTCGGGGGCGGCGCCGGCATCGCCTGCGCCGCCGACGACATTCTCATCACCTCGGGCTCGCTGCAGGCGCTCGATCTGGTCAACGGCATATTTCTGGCGCGCGGCGACACCGCGATCATCGAGCAGGACTGCTATCAGGGCTCGATCAACCGGCTGACGCGGCTCGGCGTCAACGTCGTCGGCATTCCACTCGACCGCGACGGCATGCGCATGGACGCGCTGGCTGCGGCGCTATCCGATCTCAAGCGCCGCGGCGTGCGGCCGAAATACATTTACACCATCCCCACCGTGCAAAACCCGACCGGCACGATCCTGAGCGAGGCGCGCCGTCACGAATTGCTGCGCCTCGCCGCCGACTACGGCGTGCCGATCTTCGAGGACGACTGCTACGCCGATCTGACCTGGGACGGCCAACGGCCGCCGGCGCTGTACGCGATGAGCAAAGACGTGCCGGTCGTTTATATCGGCTCGTTCTCCAAGTCGATCGCTCCGGCGCTGCGCGTCGGCTATATCGTCGCCGCATGGCCGCTCCTCTCGCGCATGCTGGCGATCAAGACCGATGCCGGCTCCGGCGCGCTCGAGCAGATGGTGCTCGGCGAATACTGCCCGGCGCATTTCGACGCCCATGTGCCGGAGCTCAATCGCGGTCTGCGCGCCAAGCTCGACACCATGATGGAGGCGCTCAACGAGCATTTCGGCACCGCGGCCGAATTCGACGAGCCGAAAGGCGGCATCTTTCTTTGGGTCAAGCTGCCGGACCAGGTCGACACGCTCAAGCTCTACCAGTCGGCGCTCGCCGCCGGTGTTGCCATTAATCCCGGCCCGGAATGGTCCGTCGACAAGAGTCACAGCAAAAGCCGGACCCGGCTATGTTTCGCTAGCCCGACCCATGCGCAGATACGTGAGGGCGTCGCGACCCTCGCCGAAGTCTGCCGCCGCGAATTCGGCGTGCCGTTGCGCAGCGGCAACGTCGACAAGACGAAGGGGTGAATTTCTCGGTCATGGCGCGGAGCCAGCGGGTCCACGCCAAGCGCGCGGCCCGATGACCGGCTGCGCGACGAGCAATCCAGAATCTTGAGCTGGATTGCTCGCTGCGCCCGCAATGACGGCGCTCAAAACCCCTTCACCGCTACCGCGACATGCTCGACCTCGGGCGGCGAAGCAAAGCAATGGCCGACAAGCTTGCGCCATTCCTGAAAGTCGGCCGAGCCGCGGAAAGCGACGGTGTGATCCTCGACCGTCGTCCATTCGACGAACAACCGGTAGCGCTGCGGCTTCTCGACCGAGCGGCGCAATTCCATGCCGGTGCAGCCTTTGGCGCGCTGAAACAGCGGCGCCGCCTTGTTCACGCCGTTTTCGAATTCGGCTTCCATGCCGGGCTTGACGTCGATCTGCGCGATTTCGGTGACCATGGTTTCTCCTGCATGAACGAAACGATCAAGATGCCGCCGCGCGCTTGGCCGGCAGCGACGGCGCCTGCAGGCCAAGGTGATCGCGCAGGCTCGGTCCGGAATAGTCCTGGCGATAGAGGCCGCGGCGTTGCAATTCCGGCACGACGAGATTGACGAAATCCTCGAACGCCCCGGGGAAATAGGCCGGCATGACGATGAAGCCGTCCGCGAGCCCGCTCATGAACCAGTCTTCCAGCGTATCGGCGATGTGCCGCGGCGTGCCGCAAATCACCCAATGGCCGCGCGCCGCCGCGGTGATGTTGTAGAGATCGCGCAGCGTCATCTTCTCGCGGCGCGCCATGTCGAGCAGCGCCAGCGAGAACGATTGTCCGCGATTGGTGAGCGCCGGGAATTCCGGCACCGGGCCGTCGAGCGGGAAGCCGGTGATATCGTAGCCGATCCGATTGGAAACCAGCGCCAGCGCGTTGCTCGGCGTCAACCAGCTTTGCAACTTGTCGAGTTGCTCCTTGGCCGCCTCCTTGGTCTCGCCGACGATAGGCATCACGCCCGGCAGAAGCGCTACCGCATCCGGCGCACGACCGTGCTTGACGGTGCGTGCCTTGAGGCTGTCATAAGCGGCCTTCGCCGAGTCCCGGTCGCCGTTGACGACCGAGAACACCAGGTCGGCGGTGCGTGCCGAAAGCTCCTGGCCCGGCGCTGAACCGCCGGCCTGGATGATCAGCGGCGGACCGTGCGGACTCGGCTCGATATTGAGCGGCCCCTTGACCGAGAAGAAGCGGCCCTTGTGATCGAGCGGGCGAACTTTGGACTCGTCGAGGAAAACGCCGGTCGTCTTGTCGGCGACGACGGCGCCATCCTCCCAGGTGTCCCACAGGCCCTTCACCACGTCGACGAACTCATTGGCGATGGCATAGCGCAGGTCATGCTCGCCGACTTCGTCTCTGCCGAAATTCTGCGCTGCGGCCTT
>DATJLU010000169.1:0-3794 GCA_035509275.1 Allostellaceae bacterium
TGACGAGGGCGAGCGGTTCCATTTGAGCGGAAACCGCTCAAGCAGCCTTGTGCCGCAAAGAATCTGCAATAGTCGGGCGCATCCAACCGTTGCGGCGCTCGTTTGACGCATATCAATGTAGCGGCCCGCCGCTTTCGCGACGATCATTCCCGGTCTGATACGGGGGCGCGGCGGTGGAGTACCATGCCGAGGTGCTGAGGGGAGGGGTATGGCACCCGCGCTTGCCCGGCTGGCGCGATCTTGCCGCGATGCTGCTGGTGCTGGGCGTCCTCCTCCTGCTCGGCATCGGCATCCACCAGATGGTGGCGCCTTTCGCGCTCGCCCATCAGCCTGACATCTCGCTCTCTCCCGCCGCCCTCCCGCTCTACACCTTGCGGACGATCATGCGGATGCTGGCGGCCATGGTCGCATCCCTGGTCTTCACCTTCACCTACGCAACGCTCGCGGCGAAGAGCCGCCGCGCCGAGATGGTGCTGATTCCGATTCTGGACGTGCTGCAATCGGTGCCGATCCTGGGTTATCTCTCGTTCACCGTCGTGTTCTTCGTCTCGTTGTTTCCCGGCAATGTGCTCGGCCCCGAGCTCGCCGCCATTTTCGCCATCTTCACCAGCCAAGCCTGGAACATGGCGTTCAGCTTCTACCAGGCGCTGCGCACCGTGCCGATGGATCTCGACGAGGCCAGCCGCAGCTTCCGCGCCTCCGCCTGGCAGCGCTTCTGGCGCCTCGAGGTTCCCTTCGCCATGCCCGGCCTGATCTGGAACATGATGATGTCGATGTCCGGCGGGTGGTTCTTCGTGGTGGCGTCGGAGGCGATCGCGGTCGGCGATGTCCAGATCGCGCTTCCCGGCGTCGGCTCCTACGTCGCGCGCGCGATCGAAGAGCGCGACCTCGCCGCTGTCGGCTGGGCGATTCTCGCCATGACCATCGCCATCCTGCTTTACGATCAGCTCTTGTTCCGGCCCATGGTCGCCTGGGCGGACAAGTTCCGCTTCGAGCAGACCGCCGCGCAGATCGTGCCGCGGAGCTGGGTCTTGGCGCTGTTTCGCCGCTCCGCGCTGCTCGGCGGCCTGACGCGCCCGATCGGCGTGGCGCTGCAGAAAACGGCACGGGCACGGCTCGCCCTTCCGCTACGGCGCGGCTGGGTCAGGCCCTGGTCGCCGCCCGATCGCCTCACCGATATCGCCTGGCGCGGCCTCGTCACCGCCGGCCTCGCTTATGTCGCGGTGAGCCTCGTCCGCTACGTCGGAGCGGCACTATCGTGGGCGGATCTCAGGACCGCGGCGAGCGATGGCGGCCTCACGCTGCTGCGCGTCGCCATTCTCATCGCGCTCGCTTCCGTCATCTGGGTTCCGATCGGCGTCGCCGTCGGGCTGCGGCCGAGCCTGACCGAGCGCGTCCAGCCGATCGCGCAGTTCCTGGCGGCGTTTCCCGCCAACCTGTTGTTCCCGGTCGCGGTCTTTCTCATCCTGCGCTTCCACCTCGCGCCGAAGATCTGGCTCAGCCCGCTGATGATCCTGGGCACGCAGTGGTACATCCTCTTCAACGTCATCGCCGGCGCGAGCGCATTTCCAAGCGATTTCAGGGAAGCCGCCGCCAGCTTCCGCGTCCGCCCGCGGCGCTGGTGGCGGGACGTGATGCTGCCGGGTATTTTCCCGTACTACGTGACCGGCGCGATCACCGCTTCCGGCGGCGCCTGGAACGCCAGCATCGTCGCCGAAGCGGTGAGCTGGGGGCCGACCAGGCTCAGCGCCTCCGGGCTCGGCGCTTACATCGCGCAAATGACCGAGGCCGGCGATTTCCCGCGTATCGCGCTGGGCATTGCCGTCATGTCGGTGCTGGTGATCGCCATGAACCGGCTGCTGTGGCGGCCGCTCTACGCCTTTGCCGAGCGCCGGACGCGGCTCGATTGAGGAGAGAATGGCCGAGACAGCCGCCGCGCCACCGATCAGCGAGCTTCGCGGCGTCTCGATGGCCTTTGCCAAGCCGTCCGGCGAACCGCTGCCGGTGCTCGCGAATATCGACATGGCCCTGCGCGACGGCGAGATCCTCGGCCTCTTGGGTCGCTCCGGCTCCGGCAAATCGACGCTGCTGCGCATCACCGGCGGCTTGATCAAGCCGAGCGCGGGCCAGGTGCTTTACCGCGGGGCGCCGCTCGAAGGCCCGGCCGCCGGCATCGCCGTCGTGTTTCAGACCTTCGCGCTCTATCCCTGGCTCACCGTCCTCCAGAATGTCGAATTCGGCCTCGATGCGCTCGGCCTGTCATTGAACGAAGCCCGCCGCCGCGCCACATCGGCGATCGATCTGATCGGCCTCGACGGCTTCCAATCGGCCTATCCGCGCGAGCTGTCGGGCGGGATGCGGCAACGGGTCGGCTTCGCGCGGGCGCTCGTCAGCGATCCCATTCTGCTGCTGATGGACGAGCCGTTCTCGGCGCTCGATGTTCTGACTGCCGAAACCTTGCGCACCGACTTCCTGGATCTCTGGGTCGGACACCGGCTGCCGACCAAGGCCGCGCTGATGGTGACGCACAACATCGAGGAGGCGGTCTTGATGTGCGACCGCATCCTCGTCCTGGGCGCCAATCCCGGACACATCGCGGCGGAGATCGCCGTGCCCTTGGCGCAGCCGCGCGACCGGCTCGATGCAGGTTTCCGCGCCATCGTCGATCAGATCTATGCGATCCTGACCTCGCGCATCGCGGAAGCGATCGGCGCGCAGAGCCGGAGTCACGGCGGCATGGCCCAACCCCTGCCCGAAGTTTCGACCAATCGCATGGGCGGCTTCGTCGAGACGCTCGCTTCGCCGCCTTACGGCGGCCAGGCGGAGCTCGCCAAGATCGCCGCCCCGCTTGGCCTCGAGATCAACGACCTCTTCCCGGTCGCCACGGCGCTGCACCTGCTCGAATTCGCCGAGCTCAAGGACGGCGCCATCCGGCTGACCGCCGCCGGCCGCGTCTTCGCGGAAAGCGGCACGGAGGAGCGCAAGCGCCTCTTCCGGGAACATCTCCTCCGCTTCGTCCCGCTCGCCGCGCATATCCACCAGGTGCTCGAGGCGCGCGAAGGCCATCGCGCGCCGCGTGTGCGCTTCGAATCCGAGCTCGAGGACCATCTGACCCGGCGCGATGCGGAAAAGACCTTGCGGACGGTCACCGGCTGGGCGCGCTATGCCGAGATCTTCGCGTATGACGACCGGGCGCGCGTCTTTCGCATCGGCGCGCCCTGAGCCGCGCGTTGCCCCGGCGCGGCCGCCGCGAAGCTGACCCGGATCAATGGTATGTTCCTTCGGGCGAATAGCCACCGACGCGAGGAGAGGAGCGAGCACCATGCCCCTATTCGACGAGCGCAAGAAATCGGCCGAGCGAAAGTTCGAGCACGACCGGGAGCTGGCTTTCAAGATCACGGCCCGGCGCAACAAGCTGCTCGGCCTCTGGGCGGCAGCCCATCTCGGCCTTACCGGCGAGAAGGCCGAGCGCTATGCGCGCGAGATTGTCGAGACGGAGGTGACCGGGCATGGCGAAGCCGCCGTCATCGCCCGCATCTGCACGGATTTCGCCGCCAGCGGATTTCCCATGACAGAGCAGGAGGTGCGCCGGCGGCTCGATGTCTTCCGGGTCGAGGCGCGCAACGCGGTGATGCGCGGCACCGAGGAGCAGCGCTAGCCCGGATTTCTCACACCGTCGCGTGCTGCGTTGCACACTGTTGGCGCGATGTTAGGAGCCAGGGCGCAGGCGATGTGAGCATCGTCAAGCCCGCAGCGACGCGGCAGCGCGCCAACAGTGTGCAACCCGGAGGGAC
>DATJLU010000170.1:0-53343 GCA_035509275.1 Allostellaceae bacterium
GTGCCACATGCGGACCTGCCGCCCGAGATATCGCGTGGCGCAGCGAAGCACCAGGGCTGGCCTTGCTCCCGCAGGGCTCGCCTGTTCGGGCCGGTGATCCAGCTTCAAAGGTCAGGCGCGATAAGATGGATTATCGCGATCGAGTTTGCGCAGGAGCGCATTGAACCCGGCTTCCCAAAAGCGAACCTCTCCGACGCCTTGCGCCGCCGAGACCGTGCTGTCGATTACATTCCGGGATGGCAATGCCAACGCTCCTCCGGCTTGCGCCGCGATCTGAATCGCGCATGCGCGCTCGAGATAGTGCATGAGGTTAAACGCTTCGGCGATGCTGCGCCCATGCGTGAGGGTGCCGTGGTTGCGCAGGAACATGATACGATTGTGCCCCAAGTTCGCGACGAAGCGCTTTTGTTCGGCCGGCGGGAGTCCCGGTCCTTCATAGTCGTGGTAAGCGATCCTGCCGGAATAGGTCACCGCGAACTGATTGATCGGAAGCAGTCCATCCCGCTGTGCGGAAACAGCCGTTCCTGCGATGGTGTGCAGATGCATGACGCACTGTGCATCGCTGATCGCCTCATACACCGCGCGGTGCACGATCCAGCCGGCCGGATTGATGCTGCAGTCCGACGCCGGCGCCGCTTCGCCGGCGATATTGACCTCCGCCAGATTGGAAGCGGTCACCTCTTCGAACAGCATCCCGAAGGGAATGAAGAGAAACCGGTCCGACGTCCCGGGCACCCGCGCGGAGAGATGCGTGAAGATCAGATCATCCATCGCATGCGCAGCAAAAATGCGGTAGCAGGCGGCGAGCTGCTCCCGCACCAACCTTGCTTCGGCCGATCGCCCGGTCTTGCCCTCTCTCTCGGTATCGTTTTCGGCACTCATACCAACTCCCTGAAACTGCGCCTCAGACGAAATCTCGAAGCTGTGCGTGGACCAGATCTGCCGCTGGGTTCCGCAGGTCGTTGACCACGTCGAAATGATCGCGTCCTTGCTCGAGCCACATCTCCAAGGGATAGCCGAGCTTGCTCCAGCGGCTCGCCATGGCGACGGCCTGCCGATAGTACTCTTCCGATTCGTCGTCGCCGAGGACGATCGTCAGCGGAGCGGCCACAGGATAAGGCTGGCGCAACGGGTCATTTCGCTCGGCTACCGCTCGCGTCATCCCAAGCGTGTCGTTGAGATAGCAAAGACGGATGGGCTCCATGTCGAACAGGGCGCTAATGGCGCACACGCCTCTGACCAAATCGCGCGGCAGCCCCGCGCCAAAATCCGGCCAGTTGGATGCGAGCAGCATCGTTGCCAGGTGTCCGCCGGCCGAGTGCCCGCCGACATAGATGCGGGTGGGATCGCCGCCGAGCTCTCGACCGTGAGTCCAAAGCCAAGCAATGGCGGCTCGCGTCTGGCGAACGATTTCATCCATGCCGAAATGGGGTGCCAAGGCGAAGTTCGGAATGACCGTCATGACGCCATTCGGAACCATGCCCTCGGCGATGAAGCTGTAGTCGGCCTTGTCCAAGGACTGCCAATAGCCGCCATGCAGGAAGACATAGATCGGCGCTCGGGGCTTTGCTGCACGAAAGACATCCAGCCGCTGCATAGGCTCGGAGCCGTAGGCGAGATCGAGCTCTGCCGAGCCGCGGACGCGCACTTCCGCGCTCCACTCCCGCCATGTCTTGAAGACGCCCTCGTAATGCGGAAACCGGCGTCGATTGTTGTACTGGCGGTCGAGCTGTTCCTTGTCATAGGACCGAAAGACGACAGAGCCGGTCATGGCGGCGCTCCTACGCGTGCGCGGTGCAAGGGGCGCCCGCAGTGATCGAGCGCTGGAATGGAGGCGGCGAGCCTGCTGCGCAAGGCAAGAGGTAGGCACTCGGCGGAAACTTCGCCGTCCTCCGTGCCGTAGTAGAGCTGGGCGGCCTCAAGGACCAGAGCCGCATCCTCCGCTGTCAGTTTATGAAAGCGCAGCCGCGTCTTGCTGGGTCCCGCGAGGATGACGTTGCATGGCGCAGGACAGCCGTTGAGGCAATGCGCAGCCATGATCTTGTACCTATGCGCGCCGTTCCAACCTGCGGCAAGCGTCCTCACGGCAGCGACCAAATTCATGCCGCGGGTCATTTCACCGGGCACCGGCAGCTTTTCGTACCGCGGGCAGGTGCGACAGATGTAGAGGATGTGTGGCTGGCCAGCGTCCTCAAGCGTCATGCGGCTTTGCATCCTCCCGGCCTGGCATCCGTGCAGGGCGCTTGATCTGCGCCAACTGCTCATTCGGATCACGGATCGTTACTCTGATTATCATGCAGTAGCCCCGTTCGAAAGCCGAAACTCAAACGCGATGGAGCCCCTTGCGGAGGCGTTGATGGCATCGTCGCTGCCCGGCGGCATCACGCGCCGCAAGTCCGGACAATGTCCGGTGTGATTGTCTCCAATAGAGATTTCCAAGCGTAAAACATGTCACCGGGGCTTCCGTTGACCGGCCGACTGGCGGGGGCGTCATGTCTCGCCGTTACTTCAACGTCCGATAGTAATCTTCTAACCGCAGCGTGTCCGTGCTTCTCTTTGTGAGCGCACCCCGAGTACAGAAACACCGCCGAGCCGGTTCGTCTGACTGCACCCAAATAGTCGCCACCTCAAGGCGCTTCCTCATCCAGAGTGGGGTTTGCACAGCCTACGCGGCGCGCGCAGCTTTATCCTCTTCACGCCGCCATCCCATTGGGACATAGTTTTGGCTGAGAGCGACCGAGGCGATGAACGATCATCGGCGCGAACACAATTCTTCATGGGAGGAGCATCAGAATGCCCCGCATTCTCTTCACTAACGTTTCTGTCTTCGACGGCAGCGGCCAAACGCTATTTCCCGGCGAAGTCCTTGTGCAAGGAAACCGCATCAAGGCGGTGGCGAAGGGTAAGGATGAGATCGACCGGAGCCAAGCAGAGCAGGTCGTTGACGGCGGCGGGGCAACGCTGATGCCCGGCCTCACCGAGGCGCATGGGCATCTTTCCTACACCAACTGCGCGGCGCTAAAGGACATCGGCAATGTGCCCACAGAAGAGCACATGCTCATTACGTCCTATAACGCCAAACTGATGCTGGACTCGGGATTCACCAGCGTCTATTCGGCGGCCTCGTCGAAGCCGCGGCTTGATATCGTCCTGCGCAACGAGATCAACGCGGGGCGGCTGCCCGGGCCGCGAATGAAAGCCGCCTCACCCGAGATCACGGCCACGGGCGGGCTCGGCGACGAGCGCCAGATGCATATGCACCACACGGGGATCGAGATCATCGCCGACGGTCCCGTCGAGGTCCGGCGCGCGACGCGCATGATGATCCGCGAGGGCGTCGATACCATCAAGATCAACATCTCGGGCGATAATTTCGTGCGGCCGCATTTCTCGGAGGCGCTTGCCTACACAGACGAGGAGGTCGCCGCTGCCGCCGACCAGGCGCATGATTGGGGCGTCTGGCTCGCCTGTCACGCCCGGGCTTGTGCCGCAATCAAGATGGCGCTGCGTCACAATTTCCGCGTCATCTACCACTGCGATTTCGCCGACGAGGAGTGCCTCGATCAGCTCGAAGCGCGGAAGAGCGAAGTGTTCGTCGCCCCGGCCATCGGCATCGTCTACACCACCGCCTATGAAGCGCAAGCCTGGGGCATCACCAAGGAGGTCGCCGAGGGCATGGGGATGTTCGCCTCGCTCGAGCGCAGCTGCGAAGTCTACAAAAAGATGCGCAAGCGCGGCATCAAGGTGCTGCCCGGCGGCGACTACGGTTTCGCCTGGAATCCGATCGGCGCCAACGCGCGCGACTTCGAGCATTTCGTCAAGCTCTTCGGCTACACACCCGCCGAAGTGCTGATGGCGGCCACCCGGTACGGCGGCGAGATCATGGGGATGGGAAACGAACTCGGGCTGGTGAAGGAAGGCTATCTGGCCGACCTCATCATGGTCGACGGTGACCCGGTCAAGGACGTAACGCTCTTCCAGGATCGCGACAACCTGCTGATGATCATGAAGGACGGCGGCTATCACAAAGCGCCGCTTCCGCCGCGCGCGAAACCATCACGGGTCGCGGCCGAGTAAGCACGCGGATGGTCTACCTGGCCCCGCGAGGACGCAGCGCTGGTCGCGCTGCGTCCTCGCGTTCGTTCATTCGGCCAAGTCTCTAACTACTGGCGTTCCGAGCCGGGCTGATGGATTGTATTGGCAGCTCCCCACCCCGAGCTGCTATTCGACATCCGGCAGATGGACTTGCCAAGACTGTTCCTCAGACGGCCGGTCGCGACCACGCTGTTGACGCTGGGCGTTGCGCTGGCCGGCGCCATCGCGTTTTTCCTGCTTCCGATCGCGCCGCTGCCGCAGGTCGATTTTCCGGCGATCGTCGTGCAAGCGTGGCTCGCGGGCGCCAGCCCGGAGATCATGTCGACCAGCATCGCCGCTCCATTGGAGCGCCATCTTGGCCAGATTGCCGATGTCACCGCGATGACCTCGTCGAGCTATCGCGGCTATAGCGAGATACGGCTGATTTTCGGATTGGACCGGAGCATCAATGGCGCCGCACGCGACGTCGAGGCGGCGATCAACGCCGCGCGCGCCGATCTGCCCACCACGCTCAAGCAAAATCCCTCCTACTACAAGGTCAATCCCGCCGAAGCGCCGATCCTGGTCCTGGCGCTCATCTCGACGACGCGCAGCGCCGGCCAGCTTTACGACGCCGCTTCCATCTTCCAGCAGAAGCTGTCGCAGGTCCAAGGCATCGGCCTGGTCCAGATCGAAGGCAGCTCGAAGCCTGCGGTCCGCATCGAGCTCAACCCACACGCGCTTTTCCACTACGGCATCGGGCTCGAGGATGTGCGCGCCGCGCTCGCCGCGGCGAATGCCAACGCTCCCAAAGGCGCGATCGAAAGCAATGGCCGCCGCTATCAGATCTACACCAACGATCAGGCACGCGACGCCGCGCAGTATCGCTCTCTCGTGATCGCCTCGCGGAACGGCTCGGTGGTGCGCCTCCACGACGTCGGCGACGCCGTCGATTCGGTCGAAGACCTGCGCAACCAGGGCCTCGCGAACGGGAAGCCGGCCGTTCTGGTGATCCTCTATCGCCAGCCGGGCGCCAATATCGTCGACACGAGCGACCGGGTGAAAGCCCTGCTGCCGCGCCTGCAGGCGTCAGTGCCGGCTGACATCGACGTCGCCCTGACGTCCGATCGCACCATTACCATCCGCGCCGCACTTCACGAAGTCGAGACGACGCTGTTGATCTCGATCGGCCTGGTGATCCTTGTCGTCTTCCTGTTCTTGCGCCGCGCAACCGCCGCGCTGATCCCGAGCGTTGCCATTCCCGTATCGCTGCTCGGCACGTTCGGCGGCATGTATCTGCTGGGCTACAGCCTGGACAACCTGTCGCTGATGGCCCTCACCATCGCCACCGGCTTCGTCGTCGACGACGCGATCGTCGTCCTGGAAAACATCACGCGTCACCGCGAAGCGGGTGTCCCGCGCTTTGCCGCCGCCACGCGCGGCGCGGCCGAAGTCGCCTTCACCGTGCTCGCCATGAGCACCTCCCTGGTCGCCGTTTTCATCCCGATTCTGCTCATGGGCGGCCTGGTTGGACGGATGTTCCGCGAGTTCGCCGTGACCCTGTCGATCGCGATTGCGATCTCTCTTGTCGTCTCACTGACCGCGACGCCCGTCATGTGTGCCTCGCT
Organism: Allostellaceae bacterium; assembly: GCA_035509275.1. Classification (GTDB taxonomy): domain Bacteria; phylum Pseudomonadota; class Alphaproteobacteria; order ATCC43930; family CGMCC-115725; genus DAHUYF01. The sequence continues at coordinate 5,703 of DATJLU010000170.1, forward strand.
CACCCGGCGCGATGCGGGAGCCCCGCCGGGGAGATTGGCGCGGCTCGCCGAAAACGGGTATCGCGGTGTTCTGGGCCTATACGAGCGCACGCTTGTCTGGGCGCTCGCCCATGCTCGGCTGACGATGCTGGTGCTGATCGCCATCCTTGGTCTCAACCTCTATCTCTTCGCGATCGTACCGAAAGGATTTTTTCCACAACAGGACACGGGACGGCTGGTCGGCTGGGTCGAGCCTGATCAAAGCGCCTCTTTCGCCCTCATGCGCGACAAGCTGATGGCATTGCTGTCCGTCGTCCAGAAGAACCCCGCGGTCGACAGCGTCGCCGGATACGCCTGGGGTTTCGTCATGGTCTCCCTGAAGCCGCTCGCCGACCGCAAAGTCTCCGCCGACGAGGTGATCGCCGGGCTGAGAACAGAGCTCGCGAAGGTGCCGGGAGCGACCCTGCGCCTGCGCGTGGCACAGGACATCAGTATCGGCGCACAGGCCGGACACGCTCAGTACCAGTACACCGTGCTCGCCGACGACCTCGGCGAGCTGACCACGTGGATGCCCAGAATCGTCAAGGCGTTGCAGCGCCTCCCTGAGATCGTCGATGCCGATCTGGACGAAAACAACGAGGGCCTCGCCGACAACCTGGTTGTCGATCGCGATACCGCCATGCGGCTCGCGCTCAGCATGAGTCAGATCGACAATACGCTCTACGACGCCTTCGGTCAGCGTCAGGTGTCGACGATCTACGACCCGCTCAACCAATACCACGTGGTGATGGAGCTTGCCCCTCGCTACTGGGCAAACCCTGAAGCGTTACGCGAAATCTATGTAAGCACCGGCGCCGGTCCGGTAAGCGGAACTGGCGGCAGCAACGCGGTGGCCGGCACGGTGGTCTCCGACCCGCCGCCGAGGTCGGGGCCTAGCCGCATCGAGTCGGTCGCGGCCGAGCTTGCCGCCGATACCGCGCGCAATCAGCGCTCGAACCAGCTGGGCAATGCCGGGCGAGAGCGCGTGTCGACCGGTGAGGCGGTCAGCACCGGCGTCGAGACGATGGTGCCGCTCGCGGCGTTCAGCCGCTTCGAGATCGGGACGACGCCGTTCGGGATCGATCACCGGGGGCCGTTCGTCGCCGATACGATCTCGTTCAATCTGGCGCCCGGCAAATCCTTGAGCGACGCGGTCGCCGCGATCGATCGAACGATGAGCCAGATGAACCTGCCCGCCGGCATCCACAGCAGCTACCAGGGAACGGCGCGCGTGTTCGAGCAATCGGTCGCCAACGAGCCGATTCTCATCCTCGCGGCGCTGCTGACGGTCTACATCGTGCTGGGGTTCCTCTACGAGAGCTATGTGCATCCGCTCACGATCCTGTCGACCCTGCCCGCCGCCGGCGTCGGGTCGGTGCTCGCTCTGATGGCGTTTCAAACCGAATTCAGCCTCGTCGCGCTGATCGGCTTGATTCTTCTCATCGGCATCGTGCAGAAGAACGCAATCATGATGATCGACTTCGCACTCCACGCCGAGCGCAGCCAAGGGCTGAGTTCGCGCGAGGCGATTTACCAGGCGTGTCTGCTGCGCTTCCGTCCGATCATGATGACGACGATCGCCGCGCTGCTGGGCACGCTGCCGCTGATGCTTGCCGGCGGCGCCGGCGCGGAGCTGCGCCGGCCGCTCGGCATCTCGGTCGCGGGCGGGCTGTTGGTGAGCCAATTGCTCACGCTCTACACCACGCCGGTCGTCTATCTCTACTTCGATCGCTTCCGCGCCGGGCGACGCCATCGATAGAAACGCTGGCCCGCAGCGACCTGTTACTCAGAATCAGAATTTCCTGACACAGCCTGCAACGCCGTCGACGCCCCACCTCACCCTCCCGCTTACGCGGGTCCCTCCCTCTCCGCCCCTGTGGGGCGGAGAGGGTTGGGGTGAGGTGGGGTGAATCACGGATTTGCGATAGGCGGTACTAGCTTCGCTTTGGCTCGTTCGGCCAAGTCTACTCCGCGGCTGTTTTTTCGGTTGCAGCTTTTAGCGCACGCCAGATCCGGTCGGGCCGAAGCGGCAGCTCGTCGATTTCAATCCCGAAGGGCTGAAGCGCATCGCAGACCGCGTTGGTCACGGCGCCGGGTACGGCACCAGGAATGCCTTCGCCCAGCCCGCGGCTGCCGAGCGGCGTGTGTGGACAGGGCGTGCCCGCCTCGTGGTGGACCTCGACCGAAGGCACGTCCGCCGCGGTCGCCAGCTTGTAGTTCTCGAATGTACTGGTGAGTTGCTGACCGGCCTCGTCATAGACGAACTGCTCAAAAAGCGCGTTCGAGATGCCCTGCACGACACCGCCTTGGACCTGGGCTTCCACGATCTGTGGATTGATAACCGTACCGACGTCTTCCGAGGTGACGTAGCGGGTGATCTTGAACTGCCCCGTCTTGGCATCGACCTCGACGAAGCAGGCATGGGCGCTGAAGCAGATCATCGGCGCGTCCGCTTCGAAGAAAGCGGTGTGCTCGAGGCCGCCCGACTCGCCCTGCGGCAGGTTCAACGGCGCCATGATGATGCGCTCGACCATTTCGCGGAAGGTTTTGCGGATGTTGTCGTCCTTCGCGAACACGATCTGACCGTCGGCAAACACGAAATCGCTCGGGTCCGCGTCGAGCTTGAGGTCGTGCGCCATGATTCGCGCGATCTTCTTCTTGAGGAAACGGCAAGCGATCGAGATCGCGCTTACCGTGTAGGAGCCGGAGCGCGCGCCGATGGTACCCGAGCCGAACGGCGTCGTACCGGTATCGCCATGGGCGACGATCACGTCGTTGGGGTGGATACCGAACTCTTGGGCAACGACCTGCGACATTGTCGTCTCATGCCCTTGGCCCCCCGGCGCATCGCCTTCGAAGACCAGCACCTTACCGCGCGGATCGAGCCGCACTGTCGCCGCGCCGTAGCCGGGCTGGTTCTCCATCGGCACAAGTACAGAGGAGGCGACACCCGAAAGCTCGGCACCAACGCCGAAGCCCACACCGACGTAGCGCCCCTGCCGCCGCGCTTCCCGCTGCTCGGCACGAAACTTGGGGAGGTCGATCGTCTTGATCAGCAGATCCCAGACTTTGAGGAAATCGCCGCTGTCATAGTTGACGCCCGTCGCGGTGACATGCGGCAGGCTGCGGATGAAGTTGATCCGTCGGACCTCCGCGGGGTCCTTGCCGACGCGGCGCGCGATCTTGTCGATCGACCGCTCCAATGCGAAGCGCGCCGGGAAGGCCCCAAACGACCGAGCCGGCGAAAGCACCGCCTTGTTGGTGCAGGCGACGCGAATCTTGATATCGCACTTCGGCAGATCGTAGGCGTTCGGGAGCAAGGCTGCGCCGAGAAACGGCATGAGGTAGCCCCAGTAGACGCCTTCGCAGCCATCGCCGTTGTCGGCGAGGCCGCGGTCCCGCAGCGCGACAATCCGGCCGTCATTTGTGGCGGCAACCTCGAGATCGTGCATCTGGTCCCGCTCCTGGCTCACCGACATCAGATGCTCTTCACGCGTCTCAAGCCAGCGCACCGGCCGCTTCAGCTTCCGGGCCATGTAACAGACGAGGATCGGCTCGCGGTAGAAGGGCGCCTTGACACCGAACCCTCCGCCCTGGTCGCGGGGCGCAATCACCCGCAGCTTTTCGGCCGGGATGTCGAGCACGTCGGACATCGCGAGGCGGTCGATATGGGGCCGTTGCGTCGTGATCCAGGCGGTCATGCCGTCGCCGTCGTCCCAGGTTGCGAGCGCGCCGCGCGTCTCCAAAGGGGTGACGCCGCAACGGTGTACGCGGTAGCGCTGCTTGACCACGACGTCCGCCGCGCGGATCAGGCCGTCGACCTCGGCATCGTTCGCCGCCTGCGTCTCGGCAGTCCCCCCGCCGGTGAAGGTCAATGCAAACATTTCGTTGTCGGGCCACCCCTCGTGGACGAGCGGCGCCGCCGGGTCCAGCGCCGTTTCCATGTTGCGCACATGAGGCAGCGGCTCGTATTCGACCTCGACCAGCTCGGCGGCGTCTTCCGCCACGTATTTGTCGCGCGCGATCACCGCGGCGACGGGTTCGCCATGGAACTTCACCTTGTCCACGGCCAGCGGCCAGAAGGTCGGATACCGGGCCGGCAGGGCGGGCACGACGACCGGCTGCGGCAGCGACTTGATCTGGTCCTTGATGTCCGCACCGGTTACGACGGCGACGACGCCCGGAAGGGCGCGCGCGGCGCTGAAATCGATGCGCTTGATGCGGGCATGAGCGTGCGTGCTGCGGACGAAGACGAGGTGCAGCATGCCCGGAACGAGAATGTCCGCGAAATACTGGCCTTTGCCGGTCGTGAGCCGATGGTCCTCCTTCCGACTGAACTGACGTCCGACCCAATCTGAGGATCTTGGGTGCCGATCATGCGGCATGTTGATGGTGCTGGTCACGGCGTTCGCTCCCTGGTGTGATGTGTAGACCTTGTCGCAGACCGTCTACCCCGTCCGTCCGGCAGCATCCTTAATGGCATCCACAATATGAGCGTAGCCGGTACATCGGCAGAGGTTGCCGACCAGCGCGCTGCGGATCTCCGACTCTGTTGGATGCGGGTTCACCTTGAGGAATTCCGCAGCGTTCATCAGGATTCCCGAGGTGCAAAAGCCGCATTGCAACGCGTGATGGTCGTTGAAGGCCTTTTGCAGGACGCTGAGCTCGCCATCGACCGCGAGCCCTTCGACCGTTGTGATCCGATGTCCATCCGCCTGCACGGCGAGCATCAGGCAGGATTTCACCGCCTCGCCGTCGAGATGAACCGTACAGGCGCCACACACCCCTTCGAAGGTGCAGGCGACATGGGTTCCGGTCAGTCCCGCGACATCCCGGATGAAGTCGACGAGCAGCATCCGAATGGGGACGCTCTGTTGATAAACTTCACCGTTGATGGTGATGGATACGGTCCTGTTCATGCCGGCCTCCGTGCTTGGGCTCGGGCAAAAGCGGTGGCGACAACCTCGCGCGCCAGCGCCGAGATCAGCCTCTTGCGATAGCTCGCATCGGCCCACATATCGGCTTGGACTTCGGTTGACGCCGCGGCCCTATCCGCTGCGGCGGCTATCGCGTCGGCGTCCTTCGCGGCGGCTCCTGCGAGCGCCTCCTCGCCGGCCTTGCTCCGCCGCGGACCCGTGGCGAGTCCACCGACCGCCAGTCGCGCCCGTCGGCAACGGCCGTCATCGCCGATCTCGACAAAGGCGCACACGCCGACGACAGGGAGAGCGTCGGTCACCAATCCCCATTTCTTGTAGGCGCTGCCCGATTTAGGGGGCGCACCGGGCAATACGACGGCAAGCAGGATCTCGGTTTCCTTGCGGGCCGTCTCGAGCGGGCCCCGCAGGAACTCTTCGGCCAGAAGCGTCCGTTTTTCGCCTTTGGTATCCAGCAGCTCGACCGACGCGCCGAGACCGATGCACGTCGGCGGCATGCAGGCCGCCAGGTAGTTCCAGCAGAGGCTGCCGCCGATCGTACCGCGGTTGCGCACCTGACGATCGCCGACATGGCTGGCGGCATCGCGCAAAGCCTCGTAGGCGCCGTTGAGGCGCTCCTCCGCGGCGATGGTCCGATAGCGCGTCATCGCGCCGATGCGCACGCCACCCGCTTCGGCCGAAATGCCTTTCAATTCCGCCACATGCTGAAGATCGATCAAAGTTCTGGGCGAGATGAGGCGGGATTTGATGGCCTGCATGAGGCTTTGACCGCCGGCGATGAACTGCGCCTCGCCGACGGCTTGGGCGCCCAGCGCCTTCAACGCCTCCTGCACGGTCGCGGGCGCGAGGTAATTTTCGATTGGAGCGGGGTACATGGCACCTCCCTGGTCTTTGTTCATTTGGGAGCCTGCGCGGTCGCATCGGCGGACGGCGCCGTTCGTCCCGAAGACGGGGAGTCGTGGCTTCCGCGATGTGGAACCGCACGCCCGAGGGTGAACGTGAACCACAGCGTCGCTCAGCGGTGGAGAGATGTCACCGGCAACGCTCTTACTTGCCCGTCCGCGAAGCGCCCTCGCTATCGCACTCGCGAGATGAAATCCAAGAAACCCATTGCGCCGCTGGAGCTTTTTGAAATTCTGTCACTGATCGCCGGGCGGCGCAATATGCTCGCGCGCGACGGCGCGCATTCGGCGCCGTCGCGACTCCTTGCTCGTCATTTCGCCGCGGCGATCTCGCGGAACGTGCCATCATCGGTCAGCTCGAGCCCGGCAGCGCGCGCCATTTTCTTCATGGCCTCGGGCCAGCCGACCTTTCCAGGATCGTGGCCGCCGACAATGGCGAGCAGGAGCGCCGTCTCGCGCCCGGCGTTCCTGAAGCCGCGCATGACGTGGGTTGGCACTGAAATGACGTCGTACGGTTCCAGGGAGACCTCCTTGTCTCCCTTCGGCCCCCAATAGATGCTCCAGCAGCCCGTGAGCGGCATGAACACCTCTTGCGTGAGGTGGGAATGCAGCGCCGCTCCCTTCCCGGGATCCGCCTTGATGATAGCGAGGTGGAACTCCTGCGCCGCTATTGACGGACGGAGATCCGGATCTTCCATCGTGCTTTGCCCGATGAGGCTGAAGATTTCCCGCTCATGGCCCGGGATCCGCGTGTCGATGAACGACTTTGACGTGCTCCTCTGCTCTTTGAATCGAGCGACATGCTTCAGCATTTCTTCGACCGGGTAGTCGATATCCGTCACTGGCGCGACCTTCACCATTCTGGTCCTCCCTGAAGTTTGTGGCGCGCAACTTGCGTCGTGATCCGTGGATCATCGCGGTTCAGCCGACTTCTGCCAGCGCGACCCACCCGGCGTTGCGCCGCGCTGATTCCAACGCTGCGGCGACGAAGCGCGCGGTGCCGACGCCGGCTTCCGCGCCCGGTACCAGCATGGCGGCAGGGTCGGCCGCGCGCTGCTCGCGATGCGCCGTGATCTGCTCGGCAAGATCGGCGTAAAGCTGGGCAAATGCTTCGAGATAACCTTCGGGGTGACCGGCGGGAATTCGGCTCGCATGCGCCGCCGCCGGTCCGACACCGTTGCCGCCCCGGCGGATCAGCCGCGGTGGCTCACCGAGCGGGGCGAACCAGAGCAGCTCCGGCTCTTCCTGGCGCCAGACGAGACCGGCCTTCTCCCCATAGACTCTGAGGCTCAAAGAATTGGCATGACCCGGCGCCACCTGGCTCGCCCACAAAGCACCGCGTGCGCCGCCGGCAAAACGTAACAACGCATGGATATTGTCGTCGAGCCGTCTCCCCGGCACAAAGCGCGACAACTCGGCTGCTACCTCGACGGCTTCAAGCCCGGTGACGAAGGCAGCAAGGTGATAGGCGTGGGTCCCGATATCGCCGAGGCACCCCGCGGGCCCGCTCAAGGCGGGATCAGTGCGCCAGGCTGCCTGCTTTTGGCCCGTCGCTTCCAGCGGCGTTGCAAGCCAATCTTGCAGATATTCGACGTGAACGAGGCGAAGCGGACCGAGTTCGCCGGCTTCGATTTTGGCGCGTGCCTCGCGCACCAGCGGATATCCTGTGTAGTTGTGCGTGAGACCAAAGACCAAGCCGCTGCGCCGCACCAGCGCCGCGAGATCGAGCGCCTCTGCCACGCTGACGACCATCGGCTTGTCGCAAATGACATGGATGCGGGCTGCGAGAAAGGCGCTGGCGATCTGATGATGAAGATGGTTCGGGGTGACGATGGCGACGACATCGATGCCGTCGGCGCGCGTCGGCTCTGCAGCCGCCATGTCCTGGTAGCTGTCGTAGGCGCGGTCGCCGGCGATATGTATGTCGCGGGCAGCGGCGCGACCGCGCGCAGGATCAGCGGAGAACGCACCCGCCACGATCTCGTAGCGGTCGTCGAGGCGCGCCGCCATGCGATGGACCGGACCGATGAAGGCGCCCGGCCCCCCGCCGATGAAACCGAGGCGCAGGCGGCGCACAAGCGATGAATTGGCGGACATGGTACCGTCCCGTCAGCGCAATCCGAGCACGCGGCGGTTCGTCTCATCTGCCATTCGGGTGCCGGCGAAGTCGTCGAAGGAGCGGCTCGCGGCTTCGATGATGTGACGCGCGATGAATTGTGCGCCCTCGGCCGCGCCCTGTTCACTGCTCTTGATACAGCATTCCCATTCGAGCACCGCCCAGCCGGGATAATCGTATTGCGTCAGCTTCGAGAAGATGGCGGTGAAGTCTACCTGCCCGTCGCCGGTAGAGCGGAATCGCCCGGCTCGGCCAATCCAGGGCTGATAGCCGCCATAGACGCCTTGCCGCCCGCTGGGATTGAACTCGGCGTCCTTAACATGAAAGATCTTGATGTGGTCGTGATAGAGATCAATAAAATCGAGATAGTCGAGCTGCTGCAGCACAAAGTGGCTCGGATCGTAAAGCATGTTGCAGCGGCGATGATTGTCGACGCGCTCGAGGAACATCTCGAAGGTCGCGCCGTCGTGCAGGTCCTCGCCGGGATGGATCTCGAAGCAAAGATCGACGCCGGCCTCGTCGAAGGCATCGAGGATCGGTCGCCAGCGCGCCGCGAGCTCGTCGAATGCGGTCTCGATCAGGCCGGCCGGGCGCTGCGGCCAGGGATAGATATAGGGCCAGGCCAAGGCGCCGGAAAAGGTGGCATGCGCCTTGAGGCCGAGACGTGCCGACGCCTTCGCCGCCAGCCGAAGCTGCTCGACCGCCCAGGCCTGCCGTGACGGCGGATTATTGCGCACCGCCTCCGGTGCGAACCCGTCGAACAGCAGGTCGTAGGCAGGGTGCACCGCAACAAGCTGCCCCTGCAGATGCGTCGAAAGCTCGGTCGCTTCGATCCCGTGCTTGGCCAGAACGCCGCGCACCTCGTCGCAATAGGCCGTGCTCGCCGCGGCGCGTTCGAGATCGAAGAGGCGCCGATCCCAGCTCGGAATCTGCACCCCCTTATAGCCGTGTCCTGCGGCCCAACCAGCAATAGCGTCCAGGTTGTTGAACGGCGCCTCATCGCCGACGAATTGTGCCAGGAAAATAGCGGGGCCCTTGATCGTTCTCATGGCTTCCGTCCCGATCGGATGCTCAACCGCATCTAGGCAGCGGTTTTCGCCGTTTGCTCGGCCTTCCAACCTTTGAATTCTGCTTTGCTAAAGCGATTTTCTCAAGCACAAGGTCGACGAAGCACGACCGGCCCGCGACCGGCACCGCCGCGCAACGGATGACGTCTCGCTAATTCCGATTGACAAGAAACCGGTTTAGCAAGGCATCATCGCGCGTATCGGCGTGATTGATAGCGCGCCGCGAGATAGGGTTTGTGATGAAGAAGAGAAGCTGAATCGGCGGCTGCGCCCCACCGAGTGATAGCAGCGCCGAGGCGGATCGTTCAAGAAATCGGTTTAACCCAGGGAGGAAGAGATGAAGAAGTTCGGGGCTTATACTTGCCTCGTGCTGGGCACCATCTTGGCGGCAGGTGCGTCGGGACAGGCGATGGCCGCCGATACCCAATATGTCGTCGGCGTTTCGAATACGCTGATCGGCAACGGCTTCCGCGAGGAGATGGTCTGCTCGATCAAAGCCGAGGCGCTGGCTTCGGGCAAGGTTTCCAAGGTCGTGCTCGCCAACCGCAACGGCGGCCCCTCGGAGCAGATCGCCGATCTGCGTAACCTGATTTCCGCGGGCGTCAATGTCATCATTCTGAACCCGTCCGACCGCAAAGCGTTGGACCCCGTGATCGAGCAGGCGATCGCTCGGCATATCATCGTGGTCGCGGTTGATCAGGCGGTTTCGGCGCCGGGCGCCTACGTCCTCGAGAACGATCAGGTGGCTTATGGGCGGAAGGGTGCCGAAGCGCTATTCAAGGCATTGGGCGGCAAGGGCAACGTGGTCGAGATGCGCGGCATCGACGGCGTGCCCGCCGATGCCGACCGGCACGTGGGCTTCGAGCAAGCGCTGAAGCAGTATCCGGACATCAAGGTTGTAGCCTCGGTTTTCACCGGCTGGTCGCAAGACAAGGCGTCCCAGGAGATCAAGGATCTGCTCGGCTCCGGCAAGAAGATCGACGGCGTCTGGACTTCCGGCATCGACAACGTGGTCGTCGACGCCTACCGATCGGCCAACGTCAAGTTCGTGCCCGTGGTGGGTGCGGACAACAACGGCTTCATCGGTCAGATGATCCAGGACAAGGACGCCGGCCTCGTTGCGATCGCGGTGACCAATCCTCCCGCCGTAGGCGGGGCGGGCCTCGGTCTCGCGCTCGACGTGCTCGAGGGTAAGAAGGAACCGCACGTCGTCCATCTCACGCCGCAAGTGTACGAGAACACGACCGCGGCGGGCATCGACTGGGCCAAGTCGGTCTACGATCCAAAGGCCGATCCGACATACCCGGTTTATGGCGGCGTCCCGCCCTACACCAGCTATACCCCGGCGCAGGAGAAGGCCTGCAAGGGTCCGGGCGAAAGCTGAGCCCCGTCGGCGGCCGGCGCGGCTTCAGTCGTCGGCGGCAGCGATGTACGTCACCAGATCCCGTGCCGTCGCGCGCAGTGACCCTTCGCGCGACGCACGGAACCGAGACGCGAAGTGGGACTGACGGCCCCGGCGGAGCGGTCGAAGGGAATCGGGCAGTTGAGTATCGCATGACCTCGACGGAAATCTTGCTCGCGGCGAATGACATCGCCAAGGCATTCGATTCGGTCGTTGCCCTCAAGGCCGCTTCCCTCGAAGTGCGCGCCGGCGAGGTCCATGCGTTGATGGGTGCCAACGGCGCCGGAAAGAGCACGCTGGTCAAGATTCTGACCGGCGTCTTTCCCGCCGACCGCGGCGGGATCGTGATCCGTGGCGAGGCGCGCCGCTTCCGTTCCCCTGCCGAGGCGCGCCAGGCGGGGATCGTCTCCGTCTATCAGGACCCGGCCTTGGTGCCGGATCTTACGGTGGCGCAGAACATGCGCCTGGCCCGGGTCGGTCTCGGGACGGTGCACGAATGGCTCGTGAACCTTGGAATCCCCGAACTCGATTTCAGTGCCTTCGTGCGCGACTTGCCCTATCCGGTCCTTCGGCTTATCGATCTCGGCCGCGCGCTGGCTTCCGATCCCAGTATCCTGCTGATCGATGAAATCACCGCCTCACTGCCGGCTGACCTTTCGGAGCGCATCTTCGCCATCATCCGCCGCTGGCGCGAGCGCGGGCGCAGCGTGATCTTCATCTCCCACCGTATGGCCGAGGTTTCGATGCTGTGTGACCGCGCCACCGTGTTGCGCGACGGCATCACGGTCGGCGTCACCGCGACCGCGCGCGGCAGCGAAGAGCGCATCGTCGAGCTCATGCTGGGTTACGAAGTCGCGCATGCCGCCGCTGCCGGCAACACGCGACGCGCCGGTGCTGGGTCGGGTGGCGAAGCGCCTGCCCTCGAAGTGCGCGGCCTGCGCTGCGGGCGCCTGCTCAACGGTGTCTCGTTTGCTTTGCGTGCCGGCGAGGTGCTGGGCGTCGCCGCGCTGGAAGGGCAAGGCCAGGACGAACTGTTCGACTGCATCGCCGGCATGCGCGATCGCGACGCCGGGGAGATTGTGGTGCGCGGCCGTCCTCAGCGGTTCCGTCATCCGGCCGATGCGATTGGCGCCGGCCTGGTGCTGGTGCCTGCCAACCGACTGCAGGCGATGCTGCCGCAACGCTCTATCCGGGAAAACGTGGCGCTGCCTGCCTATCGAAGGCTACGCGACTGGGGCCTGATCGACCTGCGCCGCGAGCGCGCGCGCGTCGAGGCGGCGATTCGGCGCCTGCAGGTCGACACCCGCGCTGAATCGGAGTTGCGCCGCCTGAGCGGGGGCAATCAGCAGAAAGTGATGATTGCGCGCTGGCTGGCGAGTGAGTTCAGGACACTGCTGTGCTTCGACCCGACACGCGGCATCGACATCGGCACCAAGCGCCAGATCTACGCTCTCGTGCGCGAGGTCGCGGCACTCGGTGCGGCGGTCTTGCTCTTCACCTCGGAACTGCCCGAGATTCCCCTCGCCTGCGACCGGGCGATTGTGCTGTTCGGAGGACGCGTCGTCCACGAGATGCCGGCAGCCGAGGCGGACGAGGCGACCCTGCTGCGCGCCTCGCACGGGCTGGTATCGCCGCGAGAGGACGAGGCGTGATCACCGCGGGAGGAACCCAGCCGGCAGCAGGGCCGACGGTTGGCGCCGCGCCGCGCCGGCGCGGTTTCGCGCGCCTCGCACAGCGGCATCCAAGCCTTGTGGGAATGCCGGCCTTGCTGATCCTGTCTCTGGCGGCGACAGTGGCGATCCATCCTGAGTTCGGATCGTTCGACGCGCAGTCTCTGGCCATGGGAGCCATGCCGCTGGCCTTTGCCGCGGCGGCCCAGACCGTGGTCGTGATCTCGGGCGGAATCGACCTGTCGGTCGGCTCGATGATGGCCGTATCCAATGTCCTCGCCGCCGTGAGCATGGAGAACGCGACCTTTGGCCAGTCGCTGGCGCTTGCCGCGGCCATCGTGCTGGCGGGGGCGTTGGCGGGCGCCATAAACGGCCTGATCGTGGTCTTCTCACGCGTCCCCGACGTGGTCGTAACCCTGACGACCGGTTTCATCTGGGGCGGCGTGGCGCTGCTCCTCCTCGAGAAACCGGGTGGCGGCGCGCCGGAACAGTTCCTCGCCTTGGGCGCGGGCGCTCTGTTCACACCCTGGCTTTCCGGCGCGCTCGTGTTGCTCGCGGCGGCGGTGGCCATCATCTGGATTCCGGTGCGGCAGAGCCGGCTCGGACTGTTGCTTTACGCCGTGGGCAGCGACAGGGCGTCTGCCCTTCGCAGCGGTGTGAACGTCGAGCTGACGCGTTTCCTCGCCTATGTGCTGGGCGGATTGTTCAGCGCCGTGGGTGGTATCGGCCTCATCATGACCACGGGCATCGGGTCGCCCTTGGCGGGGGTCTACTACACGCTGAGCGGCCTCGCGGCAGCGGTCTTGGGCGGCGTCAGCCTGGCCGGCGGGCGCGGCGGCATCGTGGGGCCGGTGCTCGCCGCCTATGTGCTGACGTTGATCCCGACCGATCTGATCTTCCTCAATATCGATCCGAATTTCGGCCAGGTGATCCAGGGTACGCTGATCGTTCTGGTGGTGATGGTAGGCGGTCTGGTTACGCTGTTGCGGGGGCGTAAGCGATGAATATGCCGGCGCGCTCCATCAGCCCAGGGGGCGCGGCCGCGCCGGCCAAGGCACTGCGCATCATCGGCCTCTTGCGCCGTTACACGGTGGCGGCGCTGATTCTGCTGCTGCTGGCCTTCGTTGGCGGCATCGAGATCGCCCGGCCGGGGACCGTCACCCCGATCTGGATTTCGAACATCATCCTGTTTGCGGCACCCCTGGGCATCCTGGCCGCCGGCCAGACGCTGGTGATGCTTGCGGGCGGCATCGATCTTTCGGTCGCCAGCGTCGCCACGGCGTCCGCCTATCTGATGGCCACCCACTCGTCCGCGAGCGGCATCGGCGCCGTTCTGTGGGGCCTCGCGGTGGGGCTCGCGGTGGGGCTGCTCAATGGCGTCGGCGTCGCCGTTCTGCGCGTGCAGCCCTTGGTGATGACGCTGGGCACCGGACTGATGACCGAGGGAATGTTGATCGTCTACAGCCAAAAGATGCTGGCCACGGCACCGCGCGTTCCAGCGTTCATTCAGGCGCTGGGCAGCGGCAAGGTGCTTGGCGGCATCCCGATCGACCTGTTCCTCTGGGCGCCGATCGCGGTCGGGGTGCTGATCGGTCTGCGCCGCACCGGTTTTGGCCGACTGCTCTATGCGGTGGGCGACAATCGCGAGGCTTGTCAGCTCTCCGGCGTGCGCATCTGGCAGGTGCTGCTGGCCGATTACATCCTGTGCAGCCTGTTTGCCGCTGCGGCCGGATTGGTCGTGGTGGGCGGCACCAACGCCGCTGACATGAGCTTGGCGGATGTCTACTTGCTGCCATCGGTGGCAGCGGTGGTCATCGGCGGCACATCGATCTTCGGCGGTCGCGGCGGCTATGGCGGAAGCATCGTCGGCGCGCTGATCCTCACCGTGCTCAACAGTCTGCTCACGCTTCTGGATGCACCCGAGCCGATCAAGCAGATTCTCTATGGTGCCGTAATTCTGGTTCTCGCCACCGCCTATACGAGGTTGACCGGCTAACGCGCAGAACCGGCTGCCATCACCTGGATCCTACCGCCGCCCGAACAGCTTCTCGATTTCCGCCAGCGGCAGCTCGACGTAAGTCGGGCGGCCGTGGTTGCATTGGCCGCTGTGGGGGGTGGCTTCCATCTGCCGCAGGAGGGCGTTCATTTCGGCTTGGGTGAGGCGGCGGCCGGCGCGGACGCTGCCGTGGCAGGCGAGCGTGCCGCAGACTTCCTCGAGCCGCTCTTTCAGCGCGAGCGCTTCGCCGAGCTCGGCGAGCTCGTCGGCGAGGTCGCGCACAAGGGCTTGCACATCGGTCTCGCCAAGCAGCGCCGGCACTTCGCGCACCAGCACCGCGCCGATTCCGAACGGCTCGAGCACGAGGCCGAGCTCGGCGAGCTCCGCGGCACGTGTGGCAAGGCGCGCTGCGGCGGCCTCGTCGAGCTCGACGACTTCGGGCAGCAGCAGCATCTGCCGCGCGACCCCCGTTTCCGCCAGCGCCGCCTTCATGCGCTCATAGACAAGGCGCTCATGCGCCGCGTGCTGATCGACGATGACGATGCCCGATGGGGTCTGCGCGACGATGTAGGTGTCGTGCAGCTGAGCGCGGGCGGCGCCGAGGGGATAGGTCTCGGCGGCATTGCTCTCCTCGGGCGGCGGCGCGGCCGGCGCCGCGGGGAGATCCAGGCCGAGCCCGGCGGAGAGCGGCGCCTGAAAGTCCGCGGCGGCTTCGGCGAGGCCGGAGCGCAGCGCCGAGGGCGGTGCGCCCCAGGCGGAGCCGCCCCCGCCGCCATGCGGCAGCAGTGCCGGCCGGAACGCGGCGATGGCGTCCGCGGCGGTGGTGGTGGCGGCGCGATGACCGGCGGCGGCGAGCGCCTGGCGCAAGGCGCCGACGATGAGGCCACGCACCAGGCCGGAATCGCGAAAACGCACCTCCGCTTTGGCGGGATGGACGTTGACGTCGACCTCTTCCTCCGGCAAGTCGAGGAACAGCGCCACCAGGGGATGGCGGTCGCGCGCGAGGAAATCCTGGTAAGCGCCGCGCACCGCGCCCACCAGCAGCTTGTCGCGCACTGGCCGGCCATTGACGAAGAGGTATTGATCGCGCGCGGTGGCGCGGTTGAGCGTCGGCAAGCCGGCGAGCCCGGTGAGGCGCACGCTGTCGCGCGCGGCGAGGATGGCGAGGGCGTTGTCGGCGAAGTCGCGGCCGAGGATGGCGGCAAGACGCGCACGCCGCGCCGCTTCGGCATCGCCGCCGGCGAGATCGGGAGCAAGCGCGTTGAGGCGCAGCAGCACGCGATCCTCGTCGACGATGATGGTGAAGGCGATGGTGGGATAGGCCATGGCGAGGCGGCGCACGACATCGACCGCCTGATCGCGCTCGCTGCGCGCGGTCTTCATGAATTTGAGCCGCGCCGGCGTGGCGTAGAAGAGATCGCGCACCTCGACGCGCGTGCCGGCGGGATGGGCGGCGGGAACAGGCCGCCCCTTGGCGCCGCCTTCGACGGTAAGCGACCAGGATTGGGACGCGCCGCGGCGGCGGCTGGTCAGGGTCAACCGACTCACCGCGCCGATCGAGGGCAGCGCTTCGCCGCGGAAACCGAGGCTGCGGATGCGCAGGAGATCGTCATCGGGGAGCTTCGAGGTGCAATGCCGCTCGACCGCGAGCGACAGCTCCTCCGGCCCCATGCCCTCGCCGTCATCGCCGACGATGATCAGGCTCTGCCCGCCATCGCGCAGCGTGACCTCGACGCGCGACGCGCCGGCGTCGATGGCGTTCTCGACCAGCTCCTTCACCGCGGAAGCGGGACGCTCCACCACCTCGCCGGCGGCGATGCGGTTGACGAGAACGGGCGGCAGCTGCCGGATGGGCATGCGGCTATTCTGCGCCGGAGGACCCGGTCTCGCCAAGATATTGCCGCGCCAGAGCCTTGCCCTCCTCGACCGCGGGCTGGCTGAAGGCGTCGACATCGAGGAGATCGGCGGCGACGATGGTCTCGAGCATGAAATGCATGAACAGCGCGCCGAGCGTCTCCTCGTCGAGTCGCGCGAGGCGGATCATGCGAGTCGGCCGGCCGTTGCGCAGCAGACTCGTCGCCGTGGCGCGCTGCTCGGCGGCGAGCAGATCGCCCAGGCGCTTGCCGGCGAGATAAGCGAGCGCCGGGTCGGCGGCAAGATCGGGCGGCAGCGCGGTGCCGGTGCCGGCCTGCGCCAGCGTGATCAGGGTGAAGAGCTTGTCGGCGGGGCCGGCGAGATAGAGCTGCAGCTGGCTGTGCTGATCGACGGCGCCGAGCGCGCGCACCGGCGTCGTGCCCAAGCCGTCCTTGCCAAGGCTTTCGGCCCAGAGCTGGCGGTACCAGAGGCCGAACGGCGCGAGGCGGTCGATATAGGGCATCAGCACGGTGATGCCGATCGAGCGATGTTCCGCAAGGCCGACGGCAAGCGCGGCGCCCAGCGCCGGCGGCGATTGGCGCGCTTCCGTGGCGGCCAGCGTCTCGTCGAGCACCGCCGCCGCGCCCTGGCGCAACGCCGCGGCGTCGAGACCGGCGATGAGCGCCGGCAGAACGCCGACAGTGCTGAGCACGCTGTAACGGCCGCCAATGCCGGGATCGTGGTCGAGGAGCCGCATCTTCTGCGCCACGGCCAAGCGGCGCAGCGGATTGTCGCGCGGCTCGGTCAAGGCGATGCAATGATCGTCCAGCGCCGCGGTGCCGAGCGATTGGCGCAGCCAGTCGAGCACCGCCAGAAGCTGCGCCAGGGTCTCGGCGGTGCCGCCGGATTTGGAGATGGCGATGACGCCGGTCTTCGCCGGGTCGATCGCGGCGAACAACGCAGCGACGCTGGCGGGGTCGATAGTCTCGATGAAATGAAGGCGCGGCGCGCCCGGGCGCGGGCCGAAGCCGAGATCGGCGAGCGCCGCCACCGTCTGGCCGCCGAGACTCGAGCCGCCGATGCCAAGCACCAGCACATGCGCGAAGCGGCGGCGGAATTCGCCGGCCAGCTCGCCCAGTGCCGCGAGATCATCGCGCTTGCTCGCGATGCGCAGCGGCGGAACTGCGCCGGTCTGGTAGCGGCGCTTCAGCTCTGCCAGCGCCGATTCGGCCCGGCCGAGAACGCCGTCGAGCTCATCCTCTTCGAGCCCGTTCTCGCCGATGGTCTCGGCCAGGCAGCCCTCGATCTCATGGTCGTAGAGCATCGGGCCTCCTTCAGGGTTTTAGGCTTCCTTCACAAGCGGCGGTTTCGCCGGTGCGGGGTCGAGATGGCCCCCCGCTTTCGCGCTTGCCTATGCACACATCTCGCGACTCTCCAGCCCCACCATCGCGTTGCCCGCGAAAGCGGGCATCCAGAGCCCCAGATGCGATGGTCGGGGCTGAAGCTCCTGGATGCCCGCTTTCGCGGGCAAGGCGAAACAGGGACGTGGCTTCGCTGTGCAATTTGTACGTGCCCTAGCGCTTTCGCGGGGTGACAGAATCCAGGCGAGGAAGGAAGCCTCGCCTCCCCCCACCCGTCAACTGCCGTTGGCTGGTATTTCTTTGGCGCCAGGCAGCGATGGCGGGGCGCCGACGACGACGAAGGAGAGCTTTGACGGGTCGAGCAGGCGGTGGGCGACGCGCTTGGCTTCCTCGAGGGTGACGCCGTCGATGAGCGCGTTGCGGCGGTCGAGATAGTCGAGGCCGAGTTTGTCCTGTTGGATCTCGACGAGGATCTCGGCAAGCCGCACCGTCGAATCGAGGCCGAGGGCGAACGAGCCGGTGAGATAGGTCTTGGCGTCGGCCAGCTCCTGTGCCGTCGGTCCCGTCTCCTGCATACGTTTCCATTCGGCGCGGATGATGTCGATCGATTCGGCGACACGGCTGTTCTCGGTGGCGACGCTGCCGAGGATGAGACCGCTATGCCGCAGCGGCGCGAGGCCGCTATAGACGGAATAAGCGAGGCCGCGCTTTACCCGCACCTCTTCGGTGAGGCGCGACGAGAAGCCGCCGCCGCCGAGAATGTCGTTGACGAGATAGGCGGCGTACCAATCGGGATTGTCGCGCTTGATGCCGGGCTCGCCGAAGGTCACGACGCTTTGCGGGATCGGCATCCGCACCAGCAGCAGCGGCGCTTTGGCCGCGGCCGTGACCTCCGGCACCGCGACCGGCGCGGCATGCGCGGGGAGATTGCCGAAGGTGCTGTCGAGCAGCGTCTTGAGCCGGTCCGGCGCGATGTCGCCGACGACGCCGATGATGAGATCGTCCTTGGCGAAACGCTGTTTCACCAGCGCGCGCATGTCGTCGACGCCGATGCGCGCGATGTCGTCGGGCGTGCCCTGGCGCGGGCGCGCATAGGGATGATCGCCGAACGCGTTGCGGAACCAGACGCGGCTCGCGATGTATTGCGGCTCGCGTTGCTGCCGCTCGAGATCGCTGAGCAGCTGCGCCCGAACGCGCGTCACCGCGCTCGCATCGAAGCGCGGCGCCGTCAGCGCGAGACGCAGCAGGTCGAGCGAGGGCGCGAGATTGGCGGTGATGCTGCGCAAGGTCGCGCTCAGATCGTCTTCATCGGCGTCGAAATCGAGCGAGCTGGCGAGATCCTCGACCTTGCCCTGGAAGGCCTCGCTGTCGAGATCGCCGGCGCCCTCGTCGAGAAGATCGACGGTGAGCTCGGCAAGGCCGGCTTTGCCGGCAGGGTCGAGCGCGCTGCCGCCGCGGAAGGCGATCTGCAGGCTCACCACCGGCAGGCTGTGATCCTCGATCAGCCAGGCGGTGATGCCGCCGGGGCTCACGACCTTCTGCACCTTGTTGGCGGCGAGCGCCGGCGCCGCGACAAGCAGAAGCGCGGGGAGCGCGGCGAAGAGCGTGCGCATGGCGCTCACGAGGTCGGCTCCGGCAGCAGCACGCCGGTGACGGCGACGTTGTCATGGATGACGAGCCGCGCCGCTGCGTTCACCTGCTCCAGGGTCACGGCGCCGATGCGGTCGGGCCAGCTTTCGACCTCGTCGAGGCTGCGGCCGGTGGCCAGCGCGGAGCCGATGATGCGCGCCGGCCCGTCGAGGCTGTCGCGGGCATAAACCGCCGCCCGCTGCATGCGGAGCTTGGCGCGATCCACCTCGGACTGGGTCAGCCCGTCCTTCAACACCGCTTTGATCACCGGCTCGAAGGCGGCTTCGAGATCGGCGATGCTGACGCCCTTCTGCGGCGTCGCGTAAAAGCCGAAAGTGGCGAGGCCGCGCGAACCGGCGTCGTAGAAAGCACCGGCGCCCAACGCCACTTTCTTCTCCAGCACCAGGCTGCGGTAGAGGCGCGAGGTGGCGCCGTCGCCCAGCGCCTCGGCCAGCACCTCCAGCGCATAGGCATATTGCTTCTCGCCGGCGGTATAGCTCGGCGCCAGATAGGAGCGGCTCCAGCTCGGCTCGCCGGCGCGCGTGCTTTTCATTACGAGACGCGTCGATGCGACCTTGGGCGGCTCTTCGACGCTTTGCCGCACCGGCACCGGATGCGCCGGGATCGGCCCATAATATTTCTCGGCGAGACGATGCACCTCGTCGAAGCTGACATCGCCGCCGATCACCAGCACCGCGTTATTCGGCGCATACCAGGTGTGGTAGAAGGCGAGCGCATCCTCGGTGGTGAGGCCGCGCATCTCGCTCTCCCAGCCGATGACGGGGTTATGGTAGGGGCTGTTGAGATAAAGCGCCGCGTTGACCTGCTCGTTGAGCAGCGCCGCCGGGCTGTTGTCGATGCGCGAGCGCCGCTCCTCGAGGATGACGTCGCGCTCGGGCAGCACCACCTTGTCGGTCAACACCAGCCCGTTCATGCGCTCGCTCTCGAGCTTCATCACCAGGGCGAGCCGGTCGGCCGCGACGTTCTGGTAGAAGGCGGTGTAGTCGGCGGTGGTGAAGGCGTTCTCGCGGCCGCCATTCTGCGCCACGATGCGCGAGAAGCCGCCCGGCGGCGTCTCTTTGGTGCCCTTGAACATGAGGTGCTCGAGGAAATGCGCGAGCCCGGTCTTGCCGCGATGCTCGTCGGAAGAGCCGACCTTATAGAAGATCATCTGCGTGGCGATCGGTGCGCGGTGATTTTCGACCACGACCACCTGCAGCCCGTTGGCCAGCGTGAAGCTGCGGGCGTTGAACTCCTTCGCCGCCTCGGCGCGCGGCGCGAGCGGCAGGAGAAGGAGAAGCAAGATGAACAGCCTCGGCAACGGCGCCTTCGCCACGGTTCTCCTCCCTGCGGGCGTGCGGTGGGATCAGATGATCGGCGTTCGCTGACACCCCCGCCTCACCCGAACCCACTCCGCCGCGGTGGGGCGGAGAGGGAGGGACCCGCGCAGCGCGCGGGTGAGGTGGGGTGTCGCGGGTTTCACACTAGTACGTGCTTACCATCTCTGGCGGCTTGCTGCGCTCGATGACGGGCGCGCCCTTGAGGCCGGAGCTTGGGGCAGCGTTGGCGGCGGCTTGGCTGCCTTTCAGGTGCTGCGCCTCTTGCGTGGGATCGATCACCTGGTTGGCAGGCCCGGGTTGATTCGTGGGGCCACGCCAGAACAGCAGCTTGTCGATGAAGCTGTCATTGATGGGGCCCTCATCGGCTTTCGCTTCGCGGGCGAGGGTCTGGCGGATATCGGGCGAGGCGCTGGCGGCGCCCGCCTGCTCCAGCAGCAGATTCTCGCCGGTGCTGCGCTGATCGGCGCCGGGGAGCTGCGCGTCCTGGTTGCCGGCACGGAAGATCGTTTGCTTGGCCTGGTCGGTGGGCGAGACTTCCTGCGTCGGCGCGGCGCCCGGCCGCGGCGGCCGCAGCGAATAATCGGGCGGAATGGCAAGCGGCGCGCTCGAGACGACGGTGAACTCGTCCGGGATGCTCTTCTCGAGCCCGATCGCTTGATTGAAGGACTGGCAGCCGCCCAGCGCGAGCGCGGCCACAATCAGGCCGAAAAGAACGGGTAAACGTATCGACACCGGACCTGCTCCGTCCCGCTTAGTTAGCCGCTTTGGCGCGTGCAAGCAAGCTGTCCAGCACCATCAGCCCGACGCCGACCGAAATTGCCGCATCCGCCAGGTTGAATACGTAGAAATGCCACTGTCCGAGGTAGAAGTCGAGAAAATCGACGACGGCGCCGCGCAGCAGCCGGTCGATGACATTACCGATGGCGCCGCCGATGACCAGGCCGATGGCGAGCGCCAGCAGGCCCTGGCGCACCTGCCGCAGCCAGATCACGAGCCCGGTGACGATGATCGCCGCCAGCACGGTGAAAATGACAGCGTTGAGCCGGGCGTCGGTGTCGAAGAGGCCGAAGCTCATGCCCCGGTTCCAGGTCAGCGCCAGGTTCAGGAACGGCGTCACCGGCACCACCCGCCGCGCCGGATCGGCGGCAAAGAGCCGCAGGATCCAGAGCTTGCTCAGCTGATCGGCGACCGCGACGACGACCGCCGCGGCGAGGCCGAGCCGCAGCATCAGGCGCGCGCCTCGACGGCGTCGGCGCAGCGCGCGCACAGCTCGGGATGGCCCGGCACCGTGCCCACTTCCGGCAGGATGCGCCAGCAGCGCTGACATTTCTCGCCGGGTGCCGATCCTACGATGACGGCGACGCCCGGAACCTCCGGCAAGGTGAAGGCCGCCGCCGGCGCCGGGGCGGTGTCGAGCACGGCTTCCGAGGTGATGCAGATCTCGGCGAGATCGAGCCCGTCGAGCGCCGCCGCATAGGTAGCGTCGGCATGGACGCGGACGCTCGCCTGCAGGCTCGAGCCGATGCGCTTTTGCGCGCGCTCGAGCTCGAGCGCACCGGTGACGACGCGGCGGAGATCGCGGACGCGCCGCCATTTCTCGCCGAGCGCATCATCGCGCCAGGATTCGGGCAGCGCGGCGTAGGTCTCGAGATGGACGCTGCTGCGCGCGCCGTCGCCGTGGCGGCAGAGCCAGGCTTCCTCGGCGGTGAAGCACAGCACCGGCGCGAGCCAGCGCACCAGGCAGTCGAAGACGCGGTCGAGGACGGTGCGCGCGGCGCGGCGCCGCGGCGCATCGGGCCGATCGCAGTAGAGCGCATCCTTGCGCATATCAAAATAAAACGCCGAGAGATCGATGGCGCAGAAATTGTGCAGCGCCGTGAACATGGTGTGGAAGTCGTAAGCCTCGGCGGTGCGGCGCACCAGCGCGTCGATCTCGGACAGCCGGTGCAGGATGAAGCGCTCGAGCTCGGGCATCGCCTCGGCGCCGATGCGTTCGGCCTCGGAGAAGCCCGCGAGGTTGCCGAGGAGATAGCGCAGCGTGTTGCGCAGGCGCCGATAGGCGTCGGCCTGGTATTTGAGGATCTCGGGCCCGATGCGCAGATCCTCGGTGTAATCCGAGGCGACGACCCAGAGGCGGAGAATATCGGCGCCGCTTTGCGCCACCACATCCTGCGGCGCCACGGTGTTGCCGAGCGATTTCGACATTTTGCGGCCCTGCTCGTCGAGCACGAAGCCGTGCGTCAGCACCGCGTCGTAAGGGGCGCGGCCGCGTGTGCCGCACGCCTCGAGCAGCGACGAGTGGAACCAGCCGCGATGCTGATCCGAACCTTCGAGATAGAGCGAGGCCGGCCACATCAGATCGGGCCGCTGCTCCAGCACGAAGGCATGGGTCGAGCCGCTGTCGAACCAGACATCGACGATGTCCATGACCTGCTCGTAATCGGCGGGATCGCGATTGCCGAGAAAGAGCTTGGGATCGGTGCGGTACCAGGCATCGGCGCCCTCGCGCGCGAAGGCTTCGGCGATGCGGTCGATGACGCCCTGGTCGCGCAGCAGCTCGCCGGTCTTCTTGGCGACGAAGACGGCGATCGGCACGCCCCAGGCGCGCTGGCGCGAGATCACCCAATCGGGCCGCACCTCGATCATGGCGCGGATGCGGTTCTCGCCCTGCGGCGGGACCCATTGGGTGTCGGCGATGGCGGCGAGCGCCTTCTGCCGCAGCCCGTTGGTCGCCATGCTGATGAACCATTGCGGCGTGTTGCGGAAGATGAGCGGCGCCTTGGAGCGCCAGGAATGCGGATAGGAATGGACGAGCTTCCCCTGCGCCAGCAGCCCGCCGGCCGCCTTGATCGCGGCGATCACCGCCTCATTCGCATCGCCGGTCTTGCCGTTGGGCCAATAGACATGCCGGCCGGCGAAGAGCGGCACCTGCGGGAAATACGTGCCGTCGCCGGCCACGGTCTGCGGCACCTCGATGCCATGCGCCGTGCCGAGCTCCCAGTCATCGGCGCCATGGCCGGGGGCGATGTGGACGAAGCCGGTGCCGTCGCTGTCGGTGACGAAGCCGCCCGGCAGCAGCGGCACGTCGAAGCCATAGCCTTGCGCGTGCAAGGGATGGCGGCAGATGGTGCCGGCGAGTGCGGCGCCGGTGAAGGCGGCGAGGACGACGCCGCCGAGCTTCAGCTCCTGCTCGAGCGCGGGCCAGCGCTTCAGCGCGACGACGAGCTTCTCGCCGGGCCGCGCGAGGCTGCCTTCGGGAGCGTTGATGATCTCGACGAGGACGTATTCGATGTCGCTGCCAAAAGCGATGGCGCGGTTGCCGGGAAGCGTCCAGGGCGTCGTCGTCCAGATCAGCACGGCGGCGCCGGCGAGCTCCGGCCGCGACGGCTTCGCCACGGGAAAGCGCACCCAGACCGTGGTCGAGGTGTGGTCGTGATATTCGATCTCGGCCTCGGCGAGCGCGGTCTGCTCCACCACCGACCACATCACCGGCTTCGAGCCGCGATAGAGCCCGCCATTCATGGCGAATTTGCCGATCTCGCGCACGATCTGCGCCTCGGCGGCAAAGCTCATGGTGCTGTAGGGATGATCCCAATCGCCGATCACGCCGAGGCGCTTGAACTCCTCGCGCTGAACATCGACCCAGCGCGCGGCGAAGTCGCGGCATTCCTGGCGGAACTGGACGATCGGCACCTCGTCCTTCGACTTCTTGCGGGCGCGGTACTCCTCCTCGATCTTCCATTCGATGGGGAGGCCGTGGCAGTCCCAGCCCGGGACATAAACGGCATCCTTGCCGAGCATCTGCTGCGCGCGGTTGACGACGTCCTTCAGGATCTTGTTGAGCGCGGTGCCGAGATGGATGTTGCCATTGGCATAGGGCGGCCCGTCATGCAGCACGAATTTCGGGCGGCCGGCGGCGACCTCGCGCTGGCGCTGCCAGAGCTCCATCTTGGCCCAGCGCTGGAGCAGCAGCGGCTCGCGCTTGGGCAGATCGCCGCGCATGGGGAAATCGGTGTCGGGCAGAAAAACGGTCGATCGGTAGTCGGTGGCCATGGCGTCAAGCGATTCCGGAAGGCGCGCCGGGCGAGCCGGCGCGGCGTTGCACGAGCGGCGTCTCCCCGGTCCTCAGCCGAGGACCGGGCGGCTAATTCGCGCGCGCTGCCGCCATGCCGTGACCATGCCGGGGACCATAAGGAAGCGGGGGAGATCGCGCAAGCGCTGGGGTTATAGCCCCTCCCCCCTTGAGGGCCCTTGAGGGGGAAGGGCTGTTGCGACTGGGATTCACCACAGAGACACGGAGGACACGGAGAAGAAGTGTTTGGCGCGCGAGGCGCGCCATTCTTCCCTTCTCCGTGATCTCCGTGCCTCTGTGGTTTAATCTTTCTTGCCGCCTCGGGCAGGTGGGGGGTTGCGCGAAGCGCAGACAGCGAGCCTGGCCACACCCCCCTCTGAGAGTCAGGGGAGATATCTGAAAGTCAGAGATTCACCACCTCGGCAAATCCTTCAGGATCTGCCGCGCCTGTTTTGCGTCCTCGGCGATCTGCGCCTTGAGGGCGTCGAGGTTGGGGAATTTGTGTTCGGGGCGGAGGTGATCGATGAGGGCGACGCGGAGATGGCGGCCGTAGAGGTCGCCGTCGAAATCGAAGAGATGGACCTCGAGGCGCAGATCGGTGCCGCCGAAGGTCGGGCGCGTGCCGAAATTGGCGACGGCGTCGTGCCTATGGGGGCTGCCGCCCTCATCGACCGCGGCGCGCACGGCGTAGACGCCGGCGGCGGGGCGGAGATAGTCCTCGAGGAAGATGTTGGCGGTGGGAAAGCCGATGGTGCGGCCGCGGCGGTCGCCGCGCTCGACGCGGCCGTCGATCTCCCAGAAGCGGCCGAGCAGGGTCGCGGCCGCGCGCGGCTCGCCGGCGACGAGATGATCGCGGATGCGCGTCGAGGAGTAGATCGCGCCCGCCGTGGCGGCGACGGGATCGATGATGGTGACGCCGAAGCCGAGCGCCGCGCCGCGCTGGGCGAGGAGCGCCGGATCGCCGCGGCGCTGATGGCCGAAGACGAAATCATAGCCGACGACGACATGGCGGACGCCCAGCCCTTGCATCAGCACCGTCTCGACGAAGTCCTCGGCGCTGCGGCGCGCGAAGTCGAGATCGAAATGAAGGGTGAAGAGCAGGTCGACGCCAAGCGCTTCGATGCGGCGCGCCTTGGTGCGGAACGGCGTCAGGCGGAAGGGCGGATCCTGCGGCCGGAAGACGCTGCGCGGATGCGGCTCGAAGGTGAGGACGGCATGCGGCGCGCCGAGGCTGCGGGCGATCGCGCCGGCCTCGCCGATGACGCGCTGATGGCCGAGATGAACGCCGTCGAAATTGCCGATGGCGACGACCGCGCCGCGGTCGCCGGCGGCCACCCTGTCGTGCCGGAAGATGCGCATAGCGCCGAAAATATCGCGCGGAAGGCGCCGAGGATAGCGGTCAGCGCCGGCCGGGCACCATCACCAGGGCGTCGCCGTCGATCACCACCGTCTCGCCGACGCGGCAGACCGTCTTCAGCACGACGCGCGCCTTCTCGCGGATGATGTCGGTCACGGTGACGCGCGCCTCGACCCGGTCGCCGATGCGCACCGGCGCGCGGAAGCTCAGATTCTGCGTCAGGTAGATCGTGCCGGGACCGGGCAGCCGCGAGGCGATGGTCGTGGACAGGAAGCTCGCCGACAGCATGCCGTGGACGATGCGGCCCTTGAAGCGGGTGGTGCGGGCATAGCTCTCGTCGAGATGCACCGGATTATGGTCGCCGGAAATATCGGCGAAGTGCACCACGTCCTGCTCGGTCACGACATGCTCGTAAGCGGCCGTCATGCCGACGACGAGATCCTCGAGCACATAGCCGCTCTCGCGCCGCTCGCCGGCGTGTGTATCATCCATTCCGCCACCTCAGATAAAACGCGCTTGCTGCCGCATCTCAATGCCGGCCCCTGCCCGGCATTTTGCGCCGCAAAGTAGCCTCGGCGGCGAGTTATCGCAAGCCGGCGCTACCCCTTGGCTGTTAAGTCAACGTTCCCCGCGGCGTTTCGTCTCGCAGCTGCGAAGGGTTCGCAGAGGGGCCGGACCGCGGGAGGTTCAGCCTTTCGCCGCGGCGAGAGCGACGCTAATCTCGCCGCCGCCATGGAAGCCGACAGCGCCCAGCCTTTGCGCGAGACCTGGTATTTCGCGCTGCCCGGCACTGCTGTGCCGCGCGGGCGCATGCGGGCGAAGACGCTGCTGGGCGAGCCGCTGCTGATCTGCCGTGGCGCCGATGGCGGTGTCTTCGCGCTGCGCGACATTTGCCCGCATCGCGGCATCCCGCTCTCCTGCGGCCGCTTCGACGGAAGGGAAGTGGAATGCTGCTATCACGGCTGGCGCTTCGACGGCGCGGGACGATGCACGTCGATTCCCTCGCTTGTCCCCGAGCAGGATTTCGACGTCGCGCGCATCAAGGTGAAGGCCTATCCCGCGCGCGAGGTGCAGGGCAACATCTGGATCTATTTCGGCGAAGATCCCGCCGGCGCGCCGGCGGTGCCGGTGCTGCCCGATATCGGCGCGCGCGCGCCCGATCTGTTCGAGAGCATGCGCTTTCCCTGTGCCATCGATCATGCCGTGGTGGGGCTGATGGACCCGGCGCATGGGCCTTTCGTCCATCGCGCCTGGTGGTGGCGCGGGCGGCATTCGATCCATGAGAAGGCGAAAGCCTTTGCGCCCTCGCCGTTCGGCTTCACCATGCTGCGCCACGCGCCGTCGCGCAATTCGAACGCCTATCGCCTGCTCGGCGGCAAGCCCGAGACCGAGATCACGTTTCAGCTGCCGAGCGTCCGCGTCGAGCATATCCGCGCCGGCCGCCATGCCGTCGTCAACCTCACCGCGGTCACGCCGCTGTCCGAGCGCGAATGCGAGGTCAATCACGCGATCTACTGGACGCTGCCCTATCTCACCCTGCTGAAGCCGCTGCTGAAGCCCTTCGCCCGCGCCTTCCTGCGGCAGGACCGCGACATCATGGCGCTGCAGCAACAGGGGCTGCGCCACGACCCGCCGCTGATGCTGATCAATGACGCCGACACCCAGGCGCGCTGGTATTATCGGCTCAAGAACGAATATATCCGCGCCCGCGCCGAGCACCGGCCCTTCGTCAATCCGGTGAAAGAGCGGGTGCTGCGCTGGCGCAGCTGAAAGGAATCTCTTTGCGCACGGTTTTGCTGACGCTCGCTCTGCTGCTTCTCCTGCCGCCGGTGGCGGCGCGCGCGAAGCTGCTGCCCTGCTCGGAGATTCCCGCGGCGCAGCGCTTCGTCAACGGGTTGAAGCCCAGCCCCGATACGCGCGAGGCGCAGCTCCATCTCGACCGCGCCAAGAAGGCGACCTCGGATGCGGCGTGCGACAAGGAGCTGCGAGAGGTCGACAAATATGCCCGCCGCGCCGACGCCGCCGAAAAGCGCGCCGCGGCACCGAAGCTCGCGCCCGCCACGGCACCGCACGTGCAATGCGCCGATCTGCTGCACCAGGACCGGCCAGGCGGCACGGACTATCGCGGACCGCCGGTGCCGGGCTGTCCCAAGCCGTAGCGAACGCCGCGACGCAGCCATCCGAGCGTCGTCAGTTGCGACGGAGAAACCGCATCGTCAACATTTCCAGAAGACCAACCTGGTCCTCGCTCGGTACGAATTGGTGCGTCACATAGTCGAAGAGCCGGCCGTTCTGAAGTTCGTATTCGGCAACGCGCTGCACGCGGTGCGAGTCATCGAAATAGACCGCGAGGAGGCGTTCGGACGGTGCGTTCGCGTCTCCCGCCGCTTCCTTTGGCCTTGACGGCAGATAGTAATAAACATTGGCCGAAGGGTAGTTGATCACCGACGGCTTGCCCAACACGATCAGGACCTGCTCGCGCGTCGCGCCGGCGAGAGTCTTGGGGAGCTCGTCGTCGAGGGACGCGCCCCGTCCATCATCTTCTCGATGAGCCTGCCAGGCGGCACGCATCGCGTCATACACGTCGGAGTAACCGACATTCAGCTTGGTGATTTCGCAGCGCGCGCTGCCGTCCTGCGCAATCGCGCCCGTCGATGATCCGGAGGGAAATGCGCCCGGTTTCAGCTGAACGAGCGCGTATCTCTTGCCACGGCGACCATCCTCGACGCGCATGCCCGTAATGTCCGACCATGGGACCTGCCAGCCGCAGTAAAGCGACGCCGGCGTGATTGCGATTTCGGGCGTCGGGTTGAAAAAAGTCGCAGCGGTCCACCCGAGACCGCCGAGCGCGATGAGACCGGAAACCCAAAGGCCGAACCAAAGCCGTATCTCGCTGAAGCGCGCGGCGAGCTTTCCCCAACCGGCGACAAGCCCGGCAACCATCAAGCCGCCAATGATCGCGATGAAGATCGGCCAAGAGATGTCCCGATAGAAGTAGGTGACGCCGCCAGCGCCGGAAATGGCCGCGATGCGCCGGTCGTAAAGCTGAAGGATGAGCCAGATCACGCCGGACGCGCCGGCGATCATCGCGAGCGCCCGATAGGGAACGCGCTGGCCGGTTCTGGCCTCGTTGTCGACCGGATCCAATCCCTTAAGGAAGCGGCCCATCCATAGGCGGTAGACGATCGCTTCGGGCAGCACCGCACAGACGATTCCGACGGCCAGAAGTCCGAGACCGAGGAAGAGATGGCTGCCGAAGAGCGCATAGGCCCCAGCGACAAAGGGCAGCATCAGAAGACGCGCCGCAGGGACAGACCACTTCCTCAGCTTGGCGCTGCGCTGCGCCGCATCGCGAAGGACTTGCTCAGAGGCTGCGTCGGGAACGATGTAGCCCGTCCGCCCCGGCCCATTGGGGAAGAAGACGGTGCGGCCGTCCTGGTCCTTGACGAAGCGCACGACCTCGCCTTTGACTCCGTCAGCTGTCTCAACCGGTCCCGCGTTGCTCATGCACACCCTGCTCGGGCAGCGCGACACACGCTAAGCTTGTAGGTGCGCGCACGGCCATGCCGCCACAGTGCAACGCAGCGCCTAAATTCGTGTTAACTTGCGGTTGAATGCCCGCGCATGCGGGGAACCTGGGCGCCGTTCAGGCGAGGGCGCCGCGGTCCTTGAGGAGGGAGACGAACTCGCCGTCCGGAAGCGCCAGGACGAAGGGCGTGAAGCGGAAATCCTCGGTCACTTCGTGGCCCTCGGGCACCAGCATGAAGGCGGAGCGCTTGCCGTCGAGCCACCAGCCGACCAATACCGGCATCTCCTCGTCGGTCGCCGTGTTGCGGGCGAGGTCGAGCAGATCGCGCACCACGGCGTCGAGCTCCTTGCCCTCGCCGCTGTCGTGCACCACCGTATCCGCCGGGAGCTGCATGCGCGCCATCCGACCGTCCTGTTGCCTATCGGGGTAAACGGTGCGACCAGCGGTTTGGCGCCATAGCCATTTCGGGGGAGCATGGCGGAGGAAATTCGAGGAATGAGGCCGGTTTTCACCATCGGCTATGAGAAGACGAGCCAGGCCGAGGTGATCGTCGCGCTCCAGGCGGCGGGGGTCGCCCGGGTCATCGATGTGCGCGACCGGCCGCTGTCGCGGCGGGCCGGCTTCTCCAAGCGCCAGCTCCAGGCCGGGCTGGAGCAGAACGGAATCGGCTATGTCCATCTGCAGGCGCTGGGCACGCCGCCGGAAGGGCGCGAAGCGAACCGACAGCGCGACTGGAAGCGCTTCTGGCGGATCGTCGACGCCAAGCTCGAGACACAAGAGGCCGAGCATGCGCTGGAACAGGCGGCCGCACTGGCGGCGGCGGCGCCCTCCTGCCTGCTCTGCTACGAGGCGGATTGGCGCATCTGCCACCGCCGCCGCGTCGCCGCGCTGCTCGCCGAACGCCACGGCTTCGCGGTGACCCATCTCGCGGCGGCGCAGCCGTTCTAGCTGTCCTGAGGGGGCCGGCCGCACGACCGGTCCGATCAGTCGCGCGGATTGCCGGGTATGGCGGCGGCAAAGACCGTGACCAGGCCGCCATGCGCGAAGATGTAGCGATGCGTGGTATCGAGGCCGCTATGAACCGTGCTGGCATAGCGGCCGAACGTCACGGTCGTCGCGGTCGTGGTCTCGACGATCCGCGCATCCTCCTGCCCCACCGCCTGCGGCGTCGAGGCGACCACGAGATAGCGCTCGTCGGGATGGCTGCGAATGAGCGCCGTCAGCGTGTCGGCACGGAACTCCAGACTGTCCTGCCCGATCTCGCGCTTCACCGCCCCGGTGCCGTCGAGCAGCAGCAGCCGCGGAACCAGCAGGCCCTGGCCGATCGGGATACTGCGCACGCCGATCATGAAGGGCGCCGCGCTGTCCGGCAGACGGAAGGCGGCGTAGAGGCTTTTGCCTTGAGCGGTTTCCAAGCACGGCGCGGTGTCGTCGATGCGGCGCTTCACCGTATCCGGACGGCGCGGGTCGCTCAGCGTCAGCGGTGCGGCACTGATCAAATCGGGTGACGTGGCGCAGGCATGGTTGGAAATGTCGAGCAGTGGCGGCGGCGGGGCAGCGCAGCCTTCCGCCAGCGCGAGGCTCGCGAGCAGCATGAGGCGCAAGATCGGACGTGGCGGGCGCATCGGCACCTCAATGCAACAGCTTGGCGACCGACTGCGCCGATTGCGCCAGCGCATCGTCGAGCCCGGCCAGCGTCTTCTTCGGATCGGCCGTCAGAGCGTCGAAGTCGACGAATTGGTAGACGGGGTTGGGCGAGATGGTGACCAGATTGCCGCGCGGATTGACCGGGTTGTAAGCGACGAAATCCCGCATCAAGACGCTACCGTCGGAGACGCGCACCAGCTTGCAGCCGATACCGACGACGGGCCGGTATGGGTTGGCATCGCCGATGCCGGCGGCGACATAGCCATAGGCGCCGACCACGACGTCGAGATAGGCGTCGGCCTTGATGTTGGTGGCGACGTGATAGTCGTCGAGAAAATGGTTCGCTTGGACGCGCGTCACCGGGATCATCTCGACCGCATATCCCTCCGACTTGACCGCCGCCGCCAGCTCCAGCGAGAGCTGGTCGGCGGCCGAATAGCGCTGCCCCGCCGCCATGTCGGAAAAGGTGGTTTCGCGATTGTGCTCCATGCCGGCATCGACCAAGGCGCCGAGCAGGCCGAGGTTTTTTCCGACCGAGCTGGCCAGAACGATCCTCGGCCCGTCCGGGAAGCCCGGCGTCAGGATGCCGATGGTCTTGATGTCCGCAGCGTTCGATCGATCGAAGGGTATCGCGGGCTGACCCGCGCAGCCGGCCAAGCCAAGGAGCGCTGCCGCAAGCGACAGCCGAAGCCAATGTGCCATCCCGTTCCACCCCTTATTCGGGCAAATCCGGGCACTTCTCTAACCTGCTGGAAATGAGAATTTCAACCAAAAGTCGGATTTCTCGCTCGCGTAGAACGTGTCGCGCGAATTACTCGCCTGGGGCGGCGGGCTTCGGGGCGGCGGGCGGTGGCGCGGCCGACCGCTTGGCAGCAAAACGGCGCGTGAGGTGGATGATCTCGCCGACGACACCGCGGCGAAAGACCAGTACGCAGAAGACGAAGATGACGCCCTCGATCACCGTCACCCAGGAGCCGTAGCGCGCGAGGTAGTTCTCCATCGCGACCAGGATGAAGGCGCCGACCACCGGACCGAACTCGGTGCCGAGCCCGCCGAGCAAGGTCATCAGCACCACTTCGCCCGACATCTGCCAGGTGACGTCGGTGAGCGAAGCGAGCTGGAAGACCAGGGTCTTGGTCGAGCCGGCGAGGCCGGCCAGCGTCGCCGACAGGATGAAGGCGAGGAGCTTGTAGCGCTCGGTCTTGTAGCCGAGCGAGACGGCGCGCGGCTCGTTCTCGCGGATCGCCTTCAGCACCTGGCCGAAGGGCGAGTGAATGGTGCGGTAGATGATCCAGTAGCCGACGAGAAAGACCGCCAGCACGAAATAGTACATGACGAGGGAGTGATTGAGATCGATCGCGCCGAAGAGATAGCCGCGCGGCACCGCCTGGATCCCGTCCTCGCCGCCGGTGAAGCGCGCCTGCACCGCGACGAAATAGATCATCTGCGCCAGCGCCAAGGTCACCATGGCGAAATAGATGCCCTGCCGCCGGATGGCGAGCCAGCCGAACAGCGTCCCGAGCAGCGCCGCCACCGCCGTGCCCGCCAGGATGCCGGTGAGCGGGCCGAAGCCCCAGACCTTCACCACATGCGCGGTGATATAAGCGGCGCTGCCCATGAAGGCGGCATGGCCGAAGGAGAGCAACCCGACATAGCCGATGAGCAGGTTGAAGGCGCAGGCGAAGAGGGCGAAGCAGAGGCCCTGCATCAGCAGCACGGGATAGACGAAGTGCGGTGCGGCCCCTGCCGCCGCCAGCAGCGCCAGGGTGAGGCCGAGCCGCCAGCGCGCCGACAGCCCGGTAGCGCGCGGTCCGACGATGGCGGCGGCTTCCTCGGCGCTTGCCATCTCAGGCCGTCCTGCCGAAGAATCCGGCCGGCTTCACCAGCAGCACGATCGCCATCACGACGAAGATCACCGTGGTCGAGGCCTCGGGATAGAACACCTTGGTCAGCCCCTCGACGACGCCGAGCACGAAGCCGCTGATGATGGCGCCGAGGATCGAGCCCATGCCGCCGATGACGACGACGGCGAAGACGACGACGATGATCTCGGAGCCCATCAGCGGGCTCACCTCGTAAATCGGCGCCGCCATCACCCCGGCCAGCGCGGCCAGGCCGGCGCCGAAGCCGTAGGTGAGCATCACCATGCGCGGCACGTTGATGCCGAAGGCCTGCACCAAGGCCGGATTCTCGGTGGCGGCGCGCAGATAGGAGCCGAGGCGCGTGCGCTCGATCAGGAACCAGGTGCCGAAGCAGACGCCGAGCGAGGCGAAGATCACCCAGGCGCGGTAGTTCGGCAGATACATGAATCCCAAATTGCGCGCCCCGGTGAGCGCGTTCGGGATGCCATAGGGCTGACCCGAGGAACCGTAATAGTTGCGCAGCACGCCTTCGATGATGAGCGCGAGGCCGAAGGTGAGCAGCAAGCCGTAGAGATGGTCGAGCCGGTAGACGTGGCGCAGCAGCAGCCGCTCCAGCGCAATGCCGAAAACGCCCACCGCAATCGGCGCGACGATGAGCGCCGCCCAATAGTTGATGCCGAGATAGGTCAGGGCGAACCAGGCGCAGAACGCGCCCAGCATGTACTGCGCGCCATGGGCGAAGTTGATGATGTTGAGCATGCCGAAGATGACGGCAAGCCCAAGGCTCAGCATGGCGTAAAAGGCGCCGTTGATGAGCCCGATCAGCAGCTGCCCGAACAGCGCCTGCGTCGGCGGGATCGAGATGGCGAGGTGGGGGAGCCAGGAGAGCATGGGATCAGGTCTGGAGAGGGCGGAGCACGCTGGTACCCCCCTCCCTTCCCTCCCGCTCAAGGGGGGAGGGGGTTTTTTTGCATGGGGGTTTTGGCATGGTGCATGCCAATCCCCTCCCCCCTTGAGCGGGAGGGTTAGGGAGGGGGGTAGGCAACAACACCAACGCCGTTAGCTCTTCTTCACCAGCGGGCAGCCACCCTGGTCGATGGGGCGGAAGGCCTGGTCGCCGGGGACGGTCTCGATCAGCTTCAGCAGATCCCATTCGCCGGTCGATTCCGAGGGCTTCTTCACCTCGAAGAGATACATGTCGCGGATGACGCGGCCATCCTCGCGCAGCTTGCCGTTCTTGGTCATGAAATCGTTGATCGGCAGCTTGCGCATCTCCGCCATCACCTTGTCGGGATCCTTGGTGCCGATCGCCTTGATCGCCTTCAGGTAATGGGCAACGGCGCTGTACACGCCGGCCTGGTCGAAGGTCGGCGGCCGGCCGAAGCGGTCGGCGAAGCGCTTGGAGAAGGCGCGCGTCGCGTCGTTCATGTCGTGATAGAAGGGCGCGGTGAGCTGCAAGCCTTGCGCCGTCTTGAGGCCGAGGCTGTGCACATCGGTGGTGAAGATGAGCAGGCCGGCGAATTTCTGGCCGCCTTCGGTGATGCCGAACTCGGCACCCTGCTTGATCGAGTTGATGGTGTCGCCGCCGGCATTGGCAAGGCCGATGATCTTCGCCTTGGACGCCTGCGCCTGCAGCAGATAGGAGGAGAAATCGGCGGTGTTGAGCGGCACCTGCACATCGCCCACCACCGTGCCGCCCGCCGCCTTCACGACCTCGGCGGTGTCGCGCTCGAGCGCATGGCCGAAGGCGTAGTCGGCGGTGATGAAGAACCAGGTGTTGCCGCCGCTTTTCACCACGGCGCCGCCGGTCACATGCGCGAGCGAATAGGTGTCGTAGACCCAGCTTGCGGCGTAGGCGTTGCATTTGGGACCGGTGAGATCGGACGTCGCCGGGCCGACGAAGAGCGCGAGCTTCTTCTTGTCGCGCGACACCTCGTTGACGGCGAGCGCCACCGAGGAGGTCGGCACGTCGGTGATCATGTCGACGCCGTCCTGGTCATACCATTGCCGCGCGATATCGGCGCCGACATCGGGCTTGTTCTGGTGATCGGCGGACACGATCTGCACCTTCTGGCCGAGCACCGGGCCGGCATCCTCGGCCGCCATCTCGGCGGCGACGACCGAGCCCTTGCCGCCGATATCGGCGTAGAGCGAGGACATGTCGTTGAGCACGCCGATCTTGACCGGACCGCCCGATTGCGCCTCGGCGCCTGCGGCGCTCAACGCCAGCACCGCGACCGCCGCCAGCAACGCTTTCACTCTCATCTTCCAGACCTCCCTAGACCCCTAGATATGCGTGCAACTTGTCGATGTTCTCGTCGAGCCGGTCGTTGGCGATCTGATCGACGACCTGGCCGTGCTCGACGACATAGTGCCGATCCGCCACCGTCGCGGCGAAGCGGAAGTTCTGCTCGACCAGCAGGATGGTGAAGCCTTTGCGCTTCAGCGCGCCGATGACGGCGCCGATCTGCTGCACGATCACCGGCGCCAGGCCTTCCGTCGGCTCGTCGAGCAGCAGGAGGCGCGCGCCGGTGCGCAGGATGCGGCCGATCGCCAGCATCTGCTGCTCGCCGCCCGAAAGCTTGGTGCCCTGGCCGCGCCGGCGCTCGGCGAGGTTGGGAAAGAGAGCGTAGATCTCCTCGACGCTCATCCCGCCCGGCCGCACTTGCGGCGGCAGCAGCAGATTCTCCTCGACGCTGAGGCTCGAGAAGATGCCGCGCTCTTCCGGACAATAGGCGAGGCCAAGGCGCGCGATGCGGTTCGAGGCGAGGCCGATCAGCTCGCGCTCGGCAAAGACGACCGAGCCGCGGCGCCGTGGCAGCATGCCCATCAGCGCCTTCAAGGTGGTGGTCTTGCCGACGCCGTTGCGGCCGAGCAAAGTCACCACCTCGCCTTCGCCCACGGCGAAGCTCATGCCGTGCAGGATATGCGATTCGCCGTACCAGGCGTGCAGCTCCTCGACGCTGAGCAGCGCCTTGCTCCGAACCGCGGCATCAGGCATGGCCGGCGACGTCCCCCGTGCCCATATAGGCCTCGCGCACTTCGGGATTGGCCGAGACCTCGGCATAGCTCCCTTCGGCCAGAATGCGGCCGCGCGTCAGCACGGTGATGGTGTCGGAGAGATCGGCGACGACCGAAAGATTATGCTCGACCATCAGCACGGTGCGGTTATGGGCGACCTGGCGGATGAGGTTGGCGATGCGCGCGATGTCCTCATGGCCCAAGCCGGCCATCGGCTCGTCGAGCAGCAGCATCTCGGGCTCGAGCGCCAGGGTCGTCGCGATCTCGAGCGCGCGCTTGCGGCCATAGGGGAGCTCCGCCGCGGTCGCCGCGCGATAGTCCGAAAGCCCGACCGCGGCGAGCAGCGCGTCGGCGCGCGGATTGAGCGCATCGAGGCTCTTCTCCGAGCGCCAGAAATGAAAGGAGGTGCCAAGCGGCCGCTGCAGCGCGACGCGCACATTCTCCTGCACCGTCAGATGCGGGAACACCGCCGAGATCTGGAAGGAGCGCACCATGCCGAGCCGCGCCACGTCGGGCGCCCGCAGCCCAGTGATGTCGCTTCCGTCATAACGGATGCAGCCGGCGCTCGGCTCGAGAAACTTGGTGAGGAGGTTGAAGACCGTGGTCTTGCCGGCGCCGTTGGGGCCGATCAGCGCATGTATCGTGCCGCGCCGGACCTTGAGCCCGACGTCGCGCACCGCCGTGAAGCCGGCAAACTCCTTGGTGAGACCTTCGGTCTCGAGAATATAATCAGCCAAACCCCGGGCCCCCGCCGGGAGCAGGTGCGTCGCCTGCCCCCTCGTCGATTTTCCGGCAAGCTAGCCGCTCGGCCGCGGCAGTACAAGATTAACGCCGCCGCGGGAACGGCTATCCGCCGGCTATGTCCGCCTTGTAGACTGGCGCGCAGCGGGAGAGGGAAGATGACGGAAGGTTTCACCGCGCTCATGGCCGAGCTGCGCTTTGACGAGCACGGGCTGGTGGCGGCGCTGGCGCAACAACATGATACTGGCGAAGCGCTGATGCTCGCCTGGATGAACCGGCGCGCGCTCGAAGAGACGCTGCGCACGGGGATGGTGCATTACTGGTCGCGCTCGCGCAACGCGCTCTGGCGCAAGGGCGAAAGCTCGGGCCAGACGCAGCGCCTGATCGAGCTGAGGGTCGATTGCGACGGCGATGCGCTGCTCCTCCTGGTCGATCAGCACGGCGTCGCCTGCCACACCGGCCGACGCAGCTGCTTCTTCCGCGCCTGGCGCGACGGCACGCTGGTCGAGATCGCGCGGCCGGCGGTGTCGCCCGCCGAGCTTTACGGCGAGAAGGAGTGAGCGATGCGCCTCGTCATCGCCATGATGAAGCACGAGACCAACAGCTTTTCGCCGATCCGGACCGATTGGCAGCGCTTTCGCGACTGGGGCGCTTATCTCGGCGGCGCGGTGATCAGCGCCTATGAAGGCACCGCCATGCCAATCGGCGCCTATCTCAGGCTTGCGCGCGAGATCGGCGCCGAGGTGGTGACGCCGGTTGCCGCCGAGGCGATGCCGAGCGGCCCGGTGGCAGCGGAAGCCTATGCGCTCATGTCCGATGCGATCGTCGACGCGGTGCGGCGGGGCTGCGA
Source organism: Allostellaceae bacterium (assembly GCA_035509275.1). GTDB lineage: Bacteria > Pseudomonadota > Alphaproteobacteria > ATCC43930 > CGMCC-115725 > DAHUYF01. Next base: position 43,071 of record DATJLU010000170.1, read on the forward strand.
CGCGGCGCTGCTCGACCTCCACGGCGCGATGGTGGCGGAGACGACCGCGGATGGCGAAGGCACGCTGCTGGAGCGCATTCGCACGGTGGCGCCCGACCTGCCGATTGCCGTCACCTGCGACCTCCATGCCAATCTGACCCCCCGCATGGTGCGCAACTGCACCGCGCTCATCGGCTACAAGACCTATCCCCATGTCGACATGCACATCGTCGGCGAGCAGGTCGGGCGCATCCTGCTGCGCGCGATGAAGGGCGAGGTCCGGCCGGCGATGGGCTGGGCGCGCCGGCCGCTGCTGGCGCAGACGCTGCGCATGGGAACCGAAGACGAGCCGATGCGCAGTCTGATCGCCCGGGCGCGCGCCGAGGAGAGCCAGGGCCTCCTGGCCGCTACGGTGTTCGGCGGCTTCCCGCTCGCCGATATGCCGGATGCCGGGATGTCGGCGATCTGCATCGCCGATGGCGATAGCGCACAGGCCACGGCAGCGGCCGAGCGGCTGATGGCCGCCGCCTGGGAGCAGCGCGAGGAGTTCCTCTACCGCCACGAGCCGCTCGCCGAGGCGCTCCGCCGCGCCAAGACGATGACCGAAGGCCCGGTGTTGCTGCTCGACCATTGTGACAATGTTGGCTCCGGCGGCACCGAGGATGTGATGACGGTGCTGCGCGAGGTGATGCGCCAGGGACTCGAGGATGTCGCCGTTGCCGCGGTGTGGGACCCGGCGGCGGTGAAGCGGATGGCCGAGGCCGGCGTCGGCGCCACTGTCACCCTGGCGCTCGGCGGCAAGACCGACATGCCGTCGATCGGCAAGCGCGGCGAGCCGCTGACCGTAACCGGCCGGGTGCGCACCTTGTCCGACGGCGAATGGATCGTGCGCGGACCGATGTATACCGGGGTCAAGGTCAGCATGGGCCCGACCGCAGTGCTCGACACCGGCAAGGTCGAGATCGTCATCGTCTCGCGCCACCACGAGCCCTGGGACCAGGGCGTCTTCACCTCGGTCGGCATCGACCCGAAGGTGAAGCGCTACCTCTTGCTGAAATCGCGCATCCATTATCGCGCCGGCTTCGCGCCGCTGGCGCGCGCGACCATCACCTGCGACGGCGACGGCGTCACGACGTCCGACAATAATCAGTTGCGCTTCGAGCAGGTGCGCCGGCCGATCTTTCCGCTCGACCGGCTCAACGCGCCGCTCGACCGCGGCGGCTGACGCGGCGCCGCGCGATTCGCCCCGAGTCGCTAAGGCTTCGGGCAGGACAGCGACTGTTTCACCTGGGCGAGGACGTCCTGATCGAAGGCCTTGCCGGAGCAGGAATTGTTATAATCCGACACTGCCGCATTATAGCGTTGCACCGCGCCGGCATAATCCGAGGTGGCGGCACCGGCCAAGCTATCGGAAGCCTCGTCGCGGCGCTCGAGCAGGCGCTTGAACGCATCGACATCGGACGGGTTGTTGACGTTCACCTGGGGCCGCGAGGTCTGGACCTGCCGGTCGAGCGCTTCGAAGGCCTGGCGCTTCTCGTCATAGGCTTTGCTGAGTGCCTGAACCTGGGCGTTGAGCGAAGCAACCGCCTGTTCCTTGCACAGGCAGGAGCGCACTTCGTCGGGCGAACGCACCACCACCTGGGCCTTCGCCACCCCGGCCGGAATCGACAAAGCCAGCGCCGCGGCTACCGCGAGCCGCCATCCCTCCCATCGCATTCCGCTCTCCGCTATTGCGTTGCCACATCACCGCAGGCGGCGGGGCCGTCGCCTGTTTGTTTCGGCCGCGCGACAGTTTAACGGATCGGGCGGCGAGCCGAAACTGCTGATAACTGTTGCAATAATACTTCCGGCGGACAGAATGTCCCCCGGGGAATTGGCGGTTGAGCCAAACCTTTTCCCGGAGGGTTGCGGGCTCGGCAGCGGCACGTCGCCGCGAAGCCGAAGCGATGCAGGGAAGGACGGCAGGATGAGGAAGCACAAAGGCATTGCGGGGGGATTGGCCGTTGCGGGCGTCGTCCTGCTCATCGCGGGCTGCTCCACTTGGTCCTATCAGCCGCCGATGCGAGGGAACGTCTCCTTCGCCCCGCACAACGTCGCCGCGCTGCAAGCGGCCAAGCCGGCGACACCAACCAGCTTCACGGACGGGCTCACCTCGGATTACGCCGGGCTCTCCAGCTCGCTCGAGAACGAGCTCCACGATTGGGCCGATGCCGACTACTTCGCGCGCAAGGGTCTCGCCGCCGCCAACGGTCAAGCGGTGCCGCCGGAGAACAACAGCAACTGGCTGGTCCCGCTCGAAGTGCCCAACGCCTACCGCACCGACCTGGCGCAGAGTCGCGAGCGGCTGTTGAAGGCGCTCGACAGCGGCGGTCGCGAGCGGATGCCGCTCGTCGCCGCCCGCGCCCAGGTGAGTTACGATTGCTGGGTCGAGCGGATGGAGGATGACTGGAAAACCGCCATCGACGGCCCGTGCCACAAGCAATTCCTCGACGCGATGGCGTTGCTCGAAGGCCAGAAGCAGCCGGCGGCGCGGCCCGCCGCCGCCCCCGGACCCGGCCGCGAATACCGCGTCTACTTCGAATTCGACAAATCCGAGCTGCTGCCGGAGGCGCAACAGATCCTGCAGCAGGTGGCGGCGATCGCCAAACAAGAGACCAATGTCCAGGTCGTGCTGATCGGCAAGGCCGATCGCGCCGGTACCGACAAATACAATCTGGGCCTCTCCGAGCGGCGCGCCGACCGCGTGCGCGCGGCGCTGATCGAGGACGGCGTGCCGACCAAGCGCATCACCACGCGCTGGGTCGGCGACCGCGAGCCGCCCGTGCCGACACCGCCCGGCGTGCGCGAGCCGAGAAACCGCGTCGTCGAGATAACGCTGCACTAACGCGAAGCGGCGCCCGCCTCACCCTCCCATGCTCCGCGACGGGGAGCGTGAGGTGGGGCGTCGAACAAGAGCATCTCGAAAGCACTGCGATCCCAAGGTCTTTTCTGCCGTCCCCGCGGAAGCGGGGACCCAGAGCGATGCGCACCAGTCATCGGGGCTGAGGCTCCTGGATGCCCGCTTTCGCGGGCAAGGCGAAACTTGAGATATGGCGTCGCTGCCCTAGCGTTTCGCGGGCGTGACCAATTAAGAGTGGTGATATTGCTTCGACTCGGGGCCGGGGGCCTGTCGCCCCGCCTCAGCCCATGCCGCGGAAGAAGTCGAGCTGCCACTGCATCGCTTCGGCGCTCAGGGGATAGCCGCCATCGACGCGCGGCTTGAGCGCGGCGTTGGGCGGGATCTGACCGAGCTGGAGTTGCAGCTTGTGTGCGGCACGCATGCCGAGGCCGCTCTTCCAGGCCAGCGCGGTGACGCCCTTGGGGCTGTGCGCGCCGAGGACGCGGTCGACCAGCTCAGGCGGCAGCTCGCTCATCACCGCCAGCGCGGCGCGAACGAAGCCGCTGTCGTGCCCGAGCGCGCCGAGCACGGCCGCCTCGTCGAGCTTGCCCTGCTGCTTGAGGCGGTTTGCCCGCGCCAGCGCCTCATTGGCAGGCTTGGCCGGCGCGGCGGCGGGTTTCTCCTCCGGCGCCTTCTCGGCGAGGCGCTGGCGCACCACCGCCGCCACTTCGCGCGCCGTGGCGGGATCGAGATCGCGCCGCTCGCTCAGGCGCCGCAGCAGCTGATCGGCGACGAAGGCGGCGAGCTTGCGAACGATCTCGGCCGAAAGGCGCGGCCGCTCGACCAAGGGCTTATGCCAGGCGACGACGCCCGGCGCGCGATCGACCAGCCGGTCCAGCGCTTCCTCGCGGATCTGCGCCGAGGGATTGGCGAGGAGCGCGGCGATGGCATCGACATCGGCGCTGGCGCTGATGGCGTCGGTGATCGGGACCTGCACACCGTCGCGGCGCGCCATGGCGGCAAGCGCACCCGGAATCGGCGCATCGGCGATGATGGCGAGCAGATCCTGGTCGCCGAGCAGCGGCGAGAATTCGAGCACCGGGCCGGCGACGACGATCTCGCAGTCGCGGGCCAGCAGCCGAATGATCTGCGGCGGCGCGTCGGCGACGTCCTTGAGCGTCTCGGCGATCACCTGGCGGACGCGCGTCACCTGGTCGCGCACCAGGATTTCGAGCACCTCGTAGGTGAGCTTGCGCAGCCTTTCATGCGCCTCTTTGGAAAGGCCCGGCGCAAGCCGCGCGATCTTGGCGGCGAGATCGACCCGGACATCGGCGCTGCGGTCGCGCGCCAGCAGCAGATCGGCCTGCACCGGCGTCGCCTCGTTGGCAGCGACGGCGGCGCGCACGCTCGCCTCGACATCGGCGGCGAGGAAATAGAGCACCTCCGGCCGCGCGCTGGTGTTCTCGGCGAGGCGGCGGCGATCGGCCGGCTGGGTGCTCTGCGCCAGCAGCTTCTGCGTCTCGTAGTCGATCGCCTTGCCGCTGTGGCGGAAGACGCGCTGCAGCAGCTCCATCATGCCGGAACCGTCCCCGCCGCCACGGCAAAGCCGCCCTTGCCCGCGGATTTGGCGCGATACATTGCGGCATCACCCCGCGCAACGATCTGCTCGGGCGTCTCGCCGCCGCCGGGCTCGACGATCGCCACGCCGATCGAAATGCCGAGCGGGCGGTCGGGCGCGCCGGAGAGCGGCTTCAGCGCTTCCGCGGCGCGGAGCAGCGCCGCGGCGCGCTCGCTGCCGCTATGGCCGTCGAGACCTTCGATCCAGAGCGCGAACTCGTCGCCGCCGAGCCGCGCTGCGAGATCGCCGGCGCGTGCCTCGTTGCGCAGGATGTCGCAGAGCCGGCGGATCGCCTCGTCGCCGGCGCGATGGCCGAGGCGGTCATTGACCAATTTGAAATTGTCCATATCGACGAAGAGCAGCACGGCCGGGCGCGTGCCGCGCTCCAGCCGCGCCAGGCGGCGCTGCAGCTCGTCGAAGAAGGCGCGACGGTTGAGCAGACCGGTCAGCGGGTCGGTGCGCGACAGCACCAGCATCTGCTCATGCTGCGCCACCTGGGCGATGGCAACGCCGAGCTGATCGGCGACATCGGCGAGGAGCGCGCGGTCGCTGTCGGGAAAGCCGCCATCCTCGCTCTGCCGCCACAGCAGGATCGCGCCTTCGACGCTTTGCCGATAGCGCGCGACCTGGCCGATGAGCTGCCAGCCCTCGGCGGCAAGCGCCGCCGCGTCTTCCGCCCGAAGCGCCGCGCCCGCCGCATCGAGCAGCGCCGCTTGCGCCGGGGTGCCCCAGCGCGCGGCCGGAGTGAACCCGCCGCCGCTGCGGCGCAAGATGACGCCGCCGGCGGCGCCGAGCGCGAGGCCGGTGGCGCTGACCGCGGCTTCGAGCGCCGCCGCCGGGTCGAGCTCGTCGCGGATGGCGCGCACGAGATGGCTGAAGAGCCGATCGCGCAACCGGGCATGCGCCAGCGCGTCGTCGCGCGCGCGCTCCGCCGTCAAATCGCGACCGATGCCGCGCGCGCCGCAGACGCGCCCCCCGGCATCGGTGAGCGGCGCGGCGACGATGCCGAGCCGGGCACTGCCGCCATCGGCGCGCCGGAACCACAGCTCGGCCTCGGCCACCGGTGCGGCCGTCGTGAAGAGATTCGTCTCGCCGGGCTCGGCCAGGAACTCTGCGGCGCTGCGACCGAGCAGCGCCTCGGCGCTCCAGCCCAGCGCCCCGCGCGGCGAGACGAAGGTGAAGCGGCCGGCTTCATCGGTCTCCCAGGCGAAGTCGCTGGAGATCTCGACGAGATCCTTGTAGCGGCGGCGGCTCTCGATCAGCGCCTCGCGCAGATGGCGCGTCAGCACCGCATCGTCGAGGAGGGCCAGCACGCGTGCACCGTCGCCCAGCGGCAGCAGCAGCGCCTCGGTGCCCGGCGCAGCCGCCAGCGCGGCGCGGCTCGCCGCACCGTTGCGCCGCGCGCCGGCGGCAAGCGCGGCGAGCTCGGCGCGGAATTCCGACTCCGCCGCGGCCAGCGCCGCCGCGCCTTCGGCATTGGCAGGCTCGATCGCAGCGTCGCCGCCGAGCAACAGCGCCGCGCCGGGAAAGCCCGCCAGCGCCTCAACCGGCAGCAGCAGGACCGGCCGGTCTTTCTCGTCACGTCGCGCCGCCATGTGCCTCCGAAGGGGTCGGAACCCCCCTTGCCCGCGCAGCGTTTGCGGAGCGCCCACCAGAACCCAGGATGCCAAAGTAACCTTATGAAAAGCTTAAGCGTTTTCGGCTGTAACGAGCCGGTGATCCGGTCGCTCACCATTGCTGGCAAGCGCTTCGAGATGCGGGTTGAGGCCCAGCCGGAAGGCGGCTGGCATTGGCTTATTGCCGCACCTGGCGAGATCGTGCTGTCGGGCGAAGCGGCGAGCGAGATGCAGGCGATGGATTCCGCCTGCCGCGCCGGCCGGGCCTTGGCGCGGCTGGCCGCCGCCTAGCGATCGCCAGCGGTCCGTTTCGCAGGCGCAGGGCCGCGCCGCGACAAGCGGGCGGCCCTTGCGCTTTAGCGCTACCCCTGCCCGCGCTGCTCGCCGAGATCGGACGCGCTGTCGGAGGTCGCCTGACCGGTCGCTTCTTTCACGGCATCCGCGGCGGCGTCGGCGGTGTGCTCGGCGACGGTGCGGGCACGCTCCGCCGCCGCGCGGCCGAGATCGGCGGCGCGCTCGCGCAGGGCATCACCGGCGTTGCCGCCGACGCGCTCTTCGAGGCCGCTCTTCGGCAGCAGCAAAGCGATCACCGCGCCGGCAAGGAAGCCGAGTGCCCCCACCGCCAGGGGATGCTCCTGCATCAGGTCGCTGAAACGGTCGTCCACCCGGGAGAAATGCGCGCCGGTATCCTTGGCCCGGGATCGCGCCTGCTGCCAAGCGGCGCTGCCCGCCGCTCTGCCGCGCTCGATGGTGTCGCCGAGCTTGCCGCCGGCTTCGGCCACGGCGTCGGACGCTTTGTCCAAAGCCTCGCCCGATTTCTGGCGCGCATAGGCATAGCCGGCGGATTCGGTCGGGTATCGCGCGGCGGCGCTGCCTTCGTGGGCCGCACCCCAGCCCGCCACCTTGTCGCGCAGCTGGCCGGCGAGTTCGCCGGCGCGCCCGCCGGCGCTGTGCGTTGCGTCGGCAACGCGCTCCTTGACCGCCCCACCATATTCGGCGAGGCGCGCCCGGGCGGTCGATGACGTCAGCAGCCAACCGACGCCCATGCCGATCAGCGCCAGCGGCACGGGATGGTTGCGCAGCATGTCGCCGAAGCCGCCATCGTCGCGGCTCATCGTGTCCTTCACCATGTCGATGCCCTTTCCCAAGAGATGGCGCGGCGCAAGGCGGCGCTCGATCGCATCGAGGATTTCGCCGATCCCCGCCCGCGTCTTGGCGAGATCCGCTTCGATCTGTTCCGGCGATTTGCCGGTGGCGTCGTACCTGCCATCGTCGGGCGGCAACAGCTCCGGAGCCTCGCCGCTCATCGCATCTGCTCGCGCGCCCATTCCGCATTCTCGCGCAGGCTGCGCAACGCGCGGTCGGGCACGAGAGCGCGCGGCCCGACATCGGCGCGGCCCTTCAAGATCAGAATGCCGCCGACGAGAACGGCAACGCCGCCGACGATGAGCGCGGCGGCCCAGATCGGCAGCACCAGAGCGAGCGCGAACACCGCCGCTTCGAGCAGCACCAAGAGGCCGGCATAGAGGATGACGCCGCCGATGGCGATCTCGACCGCGCCGGCGCCAAGCTGGCGGGTCTTATCGACGAGCTCGGCCTTGGCCAGCGCCACTTCCTGGCGGAAGAGGCGCGATGTCTCGCGCGCGAGATCGCCAAAGAGCCCGGCCACGGTACGCTCCTGGCGCGGCGGCGGCGTGCCGATATCCTCGCGCGCCACCATCACCGCGGCTCCCTGCCGCCGGCGCCCGGGCCGTAGCCGGCGAGCGGTTCTTCCGCCGCCTCGGCGGCATGGTGGCCGTCCTCGCCGCCGGTCATGGCATAGCCGCGCGGCGCGCTGCCGCTTTCGGATGGCTGGGCCAGCAGGCGGCCGATGACGAAACCGGTGGCGACCGCGCCGGCGACGAAGAGCGAGGGCCGGCGGCGCGCGAAATCCCCCGTTCCGGCGAGGAGATCGGCGAGTTCGCGCCGGCGCACCGTCTCGGAAAATCGGTCGATCTGCGCCGCCGCCTGATCGGCGTAGCGGGCGACCGCCGGGTTCTCGTCGCGCTCAAGGGTATGCGCGGTGTGGCGCAGCGCTTCGGCGAGGCCGTGAACCGCGTCCGCCACACGTCCCTTCTGCTCGTTCAGCACCGATTGCGCCGCATCGCGCATCTGTTCGCCGAAGCGCTGCGCGCCTCGGGAGGCACTGCCGATCGCCTCATCAGCCGCGCGCCTGCCGATCTCTGCCGCGTCCGCCTGCTGCTCCGCCATCGCTCGATCTCCCGCCGACACGCGAGCGCCGCCGCTCTCGCGATACGGGAAAAACGTTGGCGGGAATGCCCGGTTCCAAGCCGCGCGCGGCGCGGCAATCGCGGGCTGCGTCCGCTCGTCGAGGACGAGATCCGCCTTAGAACGCCTCCGCCTCGAGCTCCATCAGCGGCTTGGCGCCGGCCGCGATGTTGGCGAAGAGGGCGTTGGTTTCCGGCAGCAGGCGCGCGATGTAGAAGCGGGCGGTGGCGAGCTTCGCCTTGTAAAAGAGCGCTTCCTCGCCGGCAAGCTTGGTCAGGGCCACCTCGGCGATGCGGGCCCAGAGATAGCCCATGGCAACGAGACCGAAGGCGCGGAGATACTCGCTCGCCGCCGCGCCCGCCTCGTCGGGATCCGCCAGACCCTTCTGCGCCACCAGCGCGGTCACCTGCTGCAAGCGGCCGAAGGCCTTGATCACCGGCGCAACGAATTCCTGCAGCTCCGGCCGGCTCGTCTTCTCTTTGAGCCAGGCATCGACGGGATGGAAGAAGCGCCGCAGCAGCCGGCCGTTGTGCATCGGCATTTTGCGGCCGACGAGATCGAGCGCCTGAATGCCGTTGGCGCCTTCGTAAAGCATGGTGATGCGGGCATCGCGCACCAGCTGCTCCATGCCCCATTCGCGGATATAGCCGTGGCCGCCGAAGACCTGGACGCCGAGATTGGCGACGGCGAAGGCGTTGTCGGTGAGCATCGCCTTGACGATCGGCGTCATCAGGCCGATGAAATCCTCGGCCTCCTCGCGCGCGTCGGGATCGGGATGGCGATCGGCCTTGTCGAGCGCCAGCGACACCCAGCCGGCGAGCGCCCGCGCGCCTTCGGTATAGGCCTTCATGGTGAGCAGCATGCGCCGCACATCGGGATGAACGATGATGGGATCGCCGGGCTTGTCGGGGAATTGCTCGCCCTTGAGCGCGCGGCCCTGGAGGCGATCCTGGGCGTATTGCCGCGCCGTCTGATAAGCCGTTTCGCCGAGCGCCAGGCCCTGCAAGCCGACGCCGAGCCGCGCCGCGTTCATCATCGTGAACATGGCGCGCATGCCTTTATGCGCCTCGCCGACGAGATAGCCTTCGGCTTCCTCGAAATTGATGACGCAGGTGGCCGAGGCCTTGATCCCCATCTTGTGCTCGATCGAGCCGCAGCGGACGCCGTTGCGCGCGCCGACGCTGCCATCCGCCTTGACCAGGAATTTCGGCACGATGAAGAGGCTGATGCCGCGGATGCCGGGCGGGCCGCCGGCGATACGCGCCAGCACGAGATGGATGATGTTGTCGGTCAGATCATGCTCGCCGGCGGAAATGAAGATCTTGGTGCCGGTGATCTTGTAGACGCCGTTCGTGCCGGCGGGCTCGGCGCGGGTGCGGATCTGGCCGAGATCGGTACCGCATTGCGGCTCGGTGAGGCACATCGTGCCGCTCCAGCTGCCATCGACGAGGTGCGGCAGGAAGGTTGACTTCTGCGCCGCGGTACCATGGCGGTAGATGGCGCTGTAAGCGCCGTTGGAGAGGCCGGGATACATGCCGAACGACATGTTCGCCGACGATACCATCTCCTCGACGAAGAACTGCAGCGTGTGCGGCAGCCCTTGCCCGCCATACTCGGGATCGCAGGCGAGCGCCGTCCAGCCGCCCTGGCGGAAGACGTCGTAGGCTTCTTTGAAGCCCTTGGGCGTGCGCACCACGCCGTTCTCGAAATGGCAGCCCTCCTCGTCGCCCGACTGGTTCAAGGGATGCAGCACCTCCTCGCAGAACTTGCCGGCGTTGGCGAGAATGTCGTCGATCGTATCGGCGGTGAGATCGGCGCATTGCGGCAGGTCGGTCTGCTTCTCCGCTTCGAACAGCTCGTGGAGCAGGAAGCGGTAGTCGTCGAGCGGGGCGCGGTAGACGGGCATGGGTGGGC
>DATJLU010000171.1:0-15370 GCA_035509275.1 Allostellaceae bacterium
CCTATTCCTACAACGACGGCAGCAACTTTACCGCCGAACGGTGGCCGCCGTGGCGGCAGGCAATAGAGTACGATGCTGGTCTGTTCTTCATTGCCTATCAGAGTGACCCGCGCAGCGGATTCATCCGCATTTTCGAAAATATGGCCAAGCTTGATTCACTGAACCAGTACACGACTCACGTTGGCAGCGGGTTGTTCGCATGCCCAGGCGGGGTCGCAGAGGGCGAGTACATCGGTCAGAAACTGTTCAACAGCTAGCTGTTGCAGGTGTTCTATATCGCTGGCGTAGGTGCGTCGGCTCTTGCGGGGACAATCACACCCAGATGAGACTGGTGCGATCGATAGTCACACTGCGTTCGCTTTGCAGACGAATCACATTGACCGTTCGGGTAGGGTCGGGTGAGCCAGAATAATAGGCTGGCACGCGGCCATCCCCAATACGTACTGCGCGATCCCAGTGATCCAGCGCGATGCAGTCCGCTTCGGTCGCGGCAATATCGGAATCAACGAATTTCCATGCACGGTAGGCCTCTCGCTTCCACTCGTGGTCGGGCACATAGTGTCCGTGTGCCATCACCACCAGCCAGCGCGCACCACGCGGGCGTGGCGTATGGAAGGGCGACATGTCGTCGTAGCCGTGATGCGCGCGACCACGGATTTCCACCGCGTTATCGCCCAGCATAATGCCGTCCGGATCGGTGCATGCCCAGCACATGGACATGCAGCAGATCGAGTAGCCCCGTGCGCCGGAACACGCAGTTGGCCAAAATCGGATCATGATTGCCCGGCAGCAGCACCCGCGATTACGCAACGTAAGCAAATAGGACCCCGCATCGGCGTGCAAAAGGGGCTCTGACTCACTCTTGATGGAATTAGGGTGCTGTCTGGCTTAGCTCACCGATGAGGATCGACGCTGTACCACCAGCCCGTCGTGCTTCTGTGCTTGGCCTGCCCCCGGTTTGGTTGACACGATCCTAAGCTACTCCGGCCTGCCTTTCGAACGTCGCCGGACTGAGATATCCGATAGTCGAGTGTCGACGCTTCGGATTGTAGAAGCGTTCGATGTAGTCGAACACATCGGCCTTCGCCTCGTTCCTGGTCCGGTAGACCTTGCGCGCCGTGCGCTCGGTTTTCAACGACGAGAAGAAGCTTTCCATCGCGGCGTTGTCCGAGACGTTGCCCGAGCGGCTCATGCTGCAGGTGACCCCGTGATCGGCCATCAGGCGCTGGAACTGGTCGCTGGTGTACTGGCTCCCGCGATCCGAGTGATGCGGCAGAGCATCGGGCTTGCCCCTGCGCCAGATCGCCATGATCAGGGCATCGGTGACGAGCTGGGCCGTCATGGTCGCGCTCATCGACCAGCCCACGACGCGGCGCGAGCACAGATCGATCACGGCGGCGACGTACAGCCAGCCCTCGGCGGTCCAGATGTATGTGAAGTCGGCGATCCACTTGCGGTTCGGCGCCGGGGCGTCGAAGGCGCGGTCGAGCATGTTGGCAGCGACGGCGGAGCCCTGCCGCTCACCCAGATCGGGCGGCAGGCGCCGCCGGCGCGGTCACTCGCCAGGAAGCTGGCGCGCTCCTTGGCAGCCAGCTCCTCGGCCACACGACTGCGCGTGCTGCGCGGCCGCGTGAGCCAGGCGTAAAAGCCCCCGCGCGAGACACCGAGCGCCTCGCATAGGAATGAAGCCGGCCAGATTCCTCGGTGCTTCGCGATGAAGGCGAACTTCATGTGTTCTCCTTCGCGAAGTAGGCCGTGGCTATTTTTAGGATGTCTCGTTCGGCCTTCAGCCTCGCCACTTCGCGCTTCAGTCGAGTGATCTCGGCTTGCTCCGGGCCCTGTCGCCCGTTGCCGGGGAACGAGTGCTCCGGGTCGCGCATCGCATCATTGGCATTGAGCGACTAAATACTCACAACGGCCTCGACCGCCAATTCAATCACTATCTTCGGTTGGTCGAACATAAGCCCATACGAATCCGTATAGATACGTTGTGGCTGCGTTGACAAAATGGACTGAAGGTCCACGCGAGTCATAGCTTTGAAACCAAGATTGACTAAACTCGCTGCACACGCCCTTTTTGGGACCACCGTATGCACACCAATGCCCCGGTTTTCCCATTGGATACAAATTCTCTTCACCCTTTTCAGCTACGGCGTTACGTTTGCCTTCCTGTAATGCGCCACAAATTGTTGCAACAATCGTCTTGCCGGATGGAATTCTAGTTAAAAGCAGCGTTCTTTCTGCCTTATCGACACTCGTCGTATACGATCCTCCAAGTCCGCCTTGAGTGGAAGGGTTGGTTACAGCCTTTTTCCGGGCCTGGATTTCTTCCGTATTCCAAGGACCGATCTGTTCAACGTCCCGGTACTTTTGGAAAAGCTGAATAACCTGACCTTTGTTAATGCAGCTACCGACAAACTTTGGCTGCGCCCCAGCCTGAGTTAGCCAAAACAGGGCACCCAGACCGAACAAAAATGCTGTCGCTAAACGCTTCTCCATTTGATGCCCCCTGACTGGAATTACGGGATGAAGTTCTGGCGCTTTTGATACAAAAACAAGAAAGATGTGCGAGAATACCCGATTAAGGAGATTATCACAAAATGTATCTCGCTTTTTTGGCGGTGCGCCTCCCTGGACGAGAAATTCTTCCCGTATAGAGGCGGCGGGTTACTCGTCGATCTTTTGGCACGGTAGATTTTGGGTGCGTTGTCCATCGTGACAAACGCGCCGAATGATATCGAGCGCATAAAGTTCCCAGAGGTTGACTTAAAACGCTTCTTTACGCCGCCCGCGCAGTAACGCCTGGTTGGGCTCGGCGTCCAGCCAAAATTCGTCGTGACCAAGGTCCATTGCCTCACGGCCGAGAACAATATTCGGTCGGCGACGAGGTGCTCATTTCCAATGGGATTTTCGTCGACTACCGCTGCCACGGGCGCAACGCGCTCGTCGTGCCGGGCGCGAACAATCTCAACGTCCAATTCGGCGCCAATACGTACGCCCCGGCGACAAATCGGCCGGGACGTACGTCAGCTTTACCAACGCCACCTGGGCCGTGATCTTCGAGGCCTTCGCATAGAAGGCGTGACATGACGGACGCCGCGTTGACGCCGCCGAGCCCGATCTATTTCTGGCGGTCCAGGACTGGATCATCGCGGTCGGCGCCAGGACCGCCTACATCGCGCCCGGGGGGAGCCCTTGGGAGAACGGCTTCATCGAGAGCTTCAACGCCCGCCTGCGCGACGAACTGCTCAACGGCGAAATCTTCTACAGCCTGCGCGAAGCCCAGATCGTCATCGAGACCTGGCGCCGTCACTACAATGCCGTCCGCCCTCATGCCTCGCTCGGTAACCGCGCGCCGGCACCAGAGGTTATCGTCCCCACCATCGCCGCGCGGCCGCGTCGACATGTGGCGCGAGTGCCGCGCGCGCGGTCCCCTCAAGTGGCGGAGGACAGGCATCGCGGCCGAGCATTTTGCTGGCCGAGAGCCAGCTCCACAGGAAGAGGCGTTCGTCAGCCACGCCCGCACGATGCGCTTGCCAGCGCGCCGCGACCCATTCGGACGACGCGCCTGGGAGCGGCTCGGCCGTAAACTGGGGCAAACGCCGGAGCCAGTCGACGATCGGAATACCAAAGCCCTTCTTCGGCCGTTCGAGCACCGCGCGCGGCAAAAGGCGCGCCATCGCCTTGCGCAGAAGATATTTCCGCTCGCCGCGGCGATACTTCATTCGATGGGGCAGGCGGCGACAGAAATCCACCAGATCGTTGTCGAGGAAGACCGCGCGTGCCTCGAGAGAGACCATCATGGCGGCGCGGTCCGTCTTAGTCAGGATGTCGTCCTGGAGGTAGAGGTTCGTGTAGAACTCGAGCGTCCGATCGACGAGGTTGCCGGTCCGGTTCGCGTGCCACACGGCGAGCGCTTCCGAATAGAGCTCCTCCGGCGCGAGCGGCTGGTCGAACAGCTCGGCGATGCGCGCGGGCTCAAGCGGCGAGAGCCAGACCGGATTCCACATCGCCGTGCCGTAGGACAGGCCGGTGAGCGCGCGCCGCAGCTTGAAATCGAAGCTCATGTTCGCATGCGAGACCGGCAGTAGGTTCGCCATGCGCAGGAACAGCCGATGCAAGCCCGTGGGCACGAGGGCGTTGTAAAGCCGTGCAGGCCCGAGCGCGCGAAACGGGTCGTAGCCGGCGAACATCTCGTCGCCGCCGTCGCCTGAGAGGGCAACAGTGACCCTCCGGCGCGCGAACGCGCAGAGGAGGTGGGTCGGCAGGATCGAGGCGTCGCCGAGCGGCTCGTCGAGACGCCCGAGCACGGAATCGATCAACGCCTCGCACGTGCGCAAGTCGAGGGTCTGCTGATGATGCCGGGTGCCGAAGAAGCGCGCGACCGACTCGGCTTGGGCCGATTCGTCGTACGATGGCTCATTGAAGCCGATCGTGAAGGTATCGATCTCTGCGGGCGCGCGTTGGCGCGTCGCCGCGGCAAGCACGCTGCTCGAATCGACGCCGCCACTCAGGAACAGGCCCAAGGGGACGTCGGCCTCGAGCCTCCGGCCGGTCGCGCGCACCAGATGCTCGGCGAGCTCGTCCGCGAGATCGGCCTCGCCGCGCGCGGTGAGGCGCTCGTCGGGCTCAACCAGGAATTGCCAATAGCGCGCGACGGTCGGCGTCCGCGTGGCGAAATCGAGCGTGAGATGGCAGCCGCCCGGGAGCTTGCGGCTTCGGCGATAAAGAGCGAGCGGCGCCGGAAGGAAGCCGTATGCGAAATATTTCTGGAGCGACGCCTGATCGATCGAGCGGTCGACCATGGGATGGGCGGCGAGGGCGCCGAGCTCGCTTCCGAACGCGAACAGGTCGGGGCCCGTCGCGTAATAGAGCGGCTTCTCGCCGAACCGGTCACGCGCGAGGAAGAATCGGCGCCGCGGCCCATCATAGACCGCGAAGGCGAACATGCCGTTGAGGCGCCCTGGAAGTCCATGGCCCCACTCCTCGTAGCCGTGCACCAGGACCTCGGTGTCCGAATGGTTCGAGCGGAAGCGGTGGCCGCGCGCCTGGAGCTCGACGCGCAGGTCGGCGTGATTGTAGATTTCGCCGTTGAACAGGACCGCGACGGTCCCGTCCTCGTTCCACATCGGCTGCGCGCCGCCCGCGATATCGAGCACCGCGAGTCGGCGATGACCAAGGAATACGCGCTCGGCGCGCTCAATATGGAAGCTCTCGCCGTCGGGCCCCCGATGGGCCACCGCCGCCGCCATCGCGCGCAGCGCGTGCTCGTCGCCGGCTCCGACAAAGCCCACGATGCCGCACACGGCGTTATTCGAAGTTGATCAGGTCGCGCACCTGATAGGCGGGCAGCCTCTGCGACTCGTAATAGATGCGCACCAGGACCTCTGCCAGCAGGCCCATGAGGAAGCTCATGGCGCCGAGCATGAAGGTGGTGACGACCATGAGCGGCAGCGGCGTCATGATCAGGGAGATGCCGCGGCTGAGCTTGAGATAAACCATCAGGATGAACACCAGCACCGAGGCCGCGAGCGAGAGGAGGCCGAATCCGCCGAAGACGTAGATTGGCTTCGCGAAATGCCGCTCGAAGAATTTGACGACTGCGATATCGAGCGTGACCTTGTACACGCGTCCGAGGCCGTATTTCGACTTGCCGAGCAGGCGCGGATAATGGCGCACCTCGAGCTCAGTCACCCGAGCGCCCTGCCATTTGGCGAAAATCGGGATGAAGCGATGCATCTCGCCGTAGAGGCGCACGTTCTTGATGATGTCGCGCCGGTACGCCTTGAGGGTGCAGCCGTAATCATGGAGCTGCACGCCGGAGAGGCGCGAGATCAGCCGATTGGCGATCTTGCTCACCAAGACGCGCCGGATGTTGGCGTCGCGCCGGTCGCGGCGCCAGCCGGACACCACATCGAAGCCCTCATCGAGCTTTTCGAGCAGCGCGCCGATGTCCTGCGGATCGTTCTGGAGATCGGCATCGATGGTGACGATGCGCTCGCCGCGCGCGAAATCCATGCCTGCCATGAGCGCCGCGGTCTGGCCGTAATTGCGTCGGAAATTGATCACCTTGAGCTGCGGCCAGGTCTTGGTTTCGGCGACCAGGATGGCGAGCGAGGTGTCTAGGCTTCCGTCGTTGACGGCGATCACCTCGTAGGAAAGCGCCAGGGCTTCGAGAGCCGCGCTCAGCCGGCGGCACAACTCGGGGATCGTCTCCGCCTCGTCGTAAATGGGGATCACGACCGAGAGGTCGGGCGCGGGTGCGCTCGCCGGACTACGCGCAACGCGGTCCTCGGCGTAAATCGGCTCCGACATCGCGCCCTCATTTGCCATGAAAACGGCATAGCACCCTGGACGGCCTGACGGGCCGCCGGTCTCGATCAACATCGATTTTCGCGCTTTCGGCGACTGCGTGCAGCCGATCCTAAACGACGCCCTTCAATTGTCAATCGGCGCGCGGCGGCGAGCGAGGTGCCTTGGCAAGATCGCGTCTTGAATGCCTCCGCCTTTTGAGTATATTCGGCGCATGACTCGCGAGCGGTCGTCGAGCGCTCCGCCCCACTCCGCATTTGGGTTTCGGATGGCTCCCCGCGCGTTCGCCATGCTTGGTCTTCGCCATTCGGCCACCGTCCAGCCTTGGCTCGTTTTCGCCGTCGGCATGCTGCCGGTGGTCGGGATCGAGGCGTTTCTCGAGATCGCCACCGGTTCGCTCGCCTTCGGCTGGAACGACGGCCTCGGCTTTCGCGCTCTCGCGCGCATCTTCCAGGCCTATGTGCCGCCGTTCACGATCGACGCGCTTAATCCGCTCGCGGGCATGGGCGGGCCGCTCACGCCGATCAACATCTGGGCCAATCCGGGCTATTGGCCGTTCCTCGCGCTGGCCGGCCGGTCCGCGACCGTCCTCTCCGTCGTACTGTCGTACCTCGTACTCGCTGCCGCGGTCTTCGCCCTTTTGCGTGCGCTCACAATCCCGGCCCGGCTCGCCTGCGCCGCCGCCCAGGCGACCGTCCTCGTCTTTCCGCCCTTCTACCTCGCGCTCGGCTTCCATTCCCAATTCTGGCTCATTCCGCCGGTAGCAGTGGCGCTCGCCACGACACTCGTCGCGCTCGCGAGTCTGTTCGCGACGACACTGGCCTGGCGGAGCGTCGCGACGCACGGCGCGCTGATCGCGGCCGTCATTGGATACGGGCTCTATTGCGATCCAGTCTGGGGCTCAATCTATCCCTATACCCTTGCGCCGGCATTCGTATTCGCGGTGCTGGCGGCCGGGAGCCGGCGCGCGATCGGGCGCCGGATCGGCGCACTGCTGCTGGCGGGGGCGCTGCTCTTCGCGTCGGGGTTCGCGAGCTCCATCTTGTCTTTCGCCGCCGACAATGCTCGCTCTTACTTCGACGCCGAGATGGGGCGCGTCCAGGTACCGGCGAACACCTCGATGCTGTTCGCGTCCTACGGCGTGCCTCTCTTCTTCTACGTCGTCGTCGCGGCGGGTAGCATCCTCGCTGTCGTCCGGCTCAGAGGGCGGCCGCGCCTCGTGGGTGTGATGGCGCTTGTCTGCATGGCGTGGCTCGCGGCGCAGATCTTCGTGTACCTTTTTACGCGTTTCCGCTGGTTCTTGCCCGTGCCGCTCTATGCGGAGAATTCCTATCTCCCGCTTTATATCGCGACCACGACGGTCGGCTGGGCGGCACTTTGGCCCAGTGCGCGCGCGCGCATGGCCGAGACGGTCGGCGACGTACCCGGCGGCGGCGAGTCGGGCGCCGCGGCGGCGCGCGGCGTGCGCGCGCCATGGGGCCTTCTGATAGTGCCGGCGTTCATGCTCGCGCTGCTTCCCCATTGGCGCAGCCTCTGGGCCGACAGCCACGCGGATCTTAGGCCCGACATCTCGACGCTCGTCGAGCGGCTGGCGCCCATCGCCCTCGCGCCCGGCAAGCCGTTCCACGGCAAGCTCGCCATGATCGAGAGCGGACAGTGGATTGAGGAGTTCACGCGCATCGGCCTGCTCGGCGCCGGCATCCCAATGCTCAATGAATATAGCGGCGTGATAACGCCGGAAGCTTATTACTTCGTCTCGCGTCTCCTTTTGAGCGGCGGCGCGGGCGGCAGCAGCCGCCTCGCCTTCGACGATATCGACCGCCGCGTCTTCCGCGTCTTGGGCGTTGCCGGCATGCTGAACCTAGACCAGGGCGGACCATTGCGCGCGCGCTACGGCTCGCTGGTTGGGCATTTTCGCCTCACGGCGCTCGACGATCCGAACACCGGCGACTACAGCCCGACTAAGGTCATGGTGTCGCGCGACGCCAAGGAAACAATGGCGCATCTGCGCGATCCGACGTTCGATTTTCGGCGCGACGTGGTGCTCGTCGAGACCCTCAAAACGCCGCTCGTCGCGGCGCGGTCGGGCGCCTTCACGTTCGCGCGCGGCGGCATTCATGTCACGGGGACCAGCGATGGCGTTTCCCTCTTGCTGCTGCCGATTCAGTATTCCCATTGTCTGGCACCGGACCAGCGCGACGGTATCGCCGTCCTGCGCGCGGATTTTGGGCTCGCCGCCGTGCTGTTCGACAAGAGGCTCGATGCGCGCATCCACGACCTGGCCAGCATCGTCGACGGGTCGTGCCGCTGGCAGGATGTCGCGGACATGCGGGCGCTCGGCGCCATCCCTGACCGGGGCCGCCGGCCGCTCGCCGACGTGCTGCCCGATCGTCTGACGCGCTGGGGCGATCTGCCGGTAAAACTCGAGCAGCTTGCCGGGAAGGTCAACACCAACATGCCGGCTGCCGATCTGTGGGCCTGGCTCGCGGCGCGGCTGCGGTCGCCAGATCGTGGCGCGGGCGTCCCGGCGCGAGCGCCGCAGGTTTCGACCTTTGGAAGCAACTACGCGCTCACGGCGCCGCTAGTCTTGAACGGTCGACAACCGACCGATCGCGACGGCATTTCCTTCGGCGCGCTGGCGGCAGTCGTCGTCGCGCCGCCGGAGGGCGGCCGATTCCGCGCCTTCCTTTCCCTGCCGGCGCGCTCGGCAGGCGGGGCGGACCTCACGCTCGTGCTGATGGCGGCGGAAGGAGATGGCAGGCGCGTACCGATCGCGACCGCGCCCGCGACCGTGCACGTGCCGGCCGGACCCGCCACGACGGTAACTTTCGATCGCGTTTTCAACTTGCCGGACGGCTGGACCAGGGCGACGATCTATCCGCGCGCGGGCGTGGGTCCCGGGCAGAGCGTGACGCTCAATCCCGCTGCCGGCGACTTGGCGCGTTTCGAGGTGCGGGAGGTCGGCGCGCGATGACGGTCGGCCGGCCTTGCCCCAAGACGGCGCGCTACGCCGCGCGACCCCGGACGGTGTATCCATGGCGCGTATGATCGATCCGGCGACCGATCGACTCTCCACCGCGTCG
This sequence comes from Allostellaceae bacterium, assembly GCA_035509275.1. Lineage (GTDB taxonomy): Bacteria > Pseudomonadota > Alphaproteobacteria > ATCC43930 > CGMCC-115725 > DAHUYF01. The sequence goes on from DATJLU010000171.1 coordinate 9,396, forward strand.
CTCGAGCGCGTCGCGGCGCTTCACGCAGACGCGCTGCCCTCCTCGCTCGTCACGATCCTCGGCATGCCGTTCGTGCGGGAGTTTTATCGCTTCGTCGCGCGTTCGCCGCTCGAGCGCCTCGTTCTCTGCGGCGAAGGGGACGCGATCACGGGGGCCTGCGTGCTGAGTTTGGCGCCCGCGACTCTCGAGCGCCGGCTCGCGGGCGCGACACGAATGCTGCTTTGGATGGTCGCGCGGCTTCCGCAGCTTCCGCTTCGCGCCCTCGCGCGCGATGCGTTGCGCAGGACGCCGCGGCCGCCTGGATCGGCGCCGACCGGGCGGAATGCGCCCGAGTTGATCCTGATCTTCACCGATGCCCACGCGCGCGGCCAGGGCCAAGGCGCGGAACTGATCGCCGCCGTCGAGGCGTTCTTGCGGGCGCGCGGCGATCGGCGCTACCTGATCCGGACCTTCGACCAGGAGGACCATGCGGCGGTGCGCTTCTACCGGCGCCACGGCTTCGTCGACGCTGGCCGGCTTACGGCGCGCGGATCGGCATTCCGCCTCATGGACAAGGATCTGACGCCGCCGCCGGCCTAGCGGGCCGCGCGTCCTTGTTCGCGTCGGGGGGACGGTGCTATATCACCAGGCACGTTGGCGGCGCGTTCAGCGAGGTAGGGGCCGAGACAGCGCGACGCTGTCCGTATCGCGACCATGGCTAGTCACGCGAACATATTGTCGGACGCGGCGCGCGAGACGCTTCATGGAGGCATGACGTCCGAGCGCGGCTTGCCGCTGGCGCTGCTGCGGTGTCCGCGGTCGGGCCAGCCGCTGCGGCGCGACGGCACGGCGCTGGTCTCCCTCGACGGGGTGCACCGCTACCACGTGAGCGCGAGCGGCATCGCGCTGTTCGAGGAGATCGCAGTGACGTCCGACGCCGAGATTCAGCAGCGTCATTACGACCGGGTAGCGCCCGCCTATCTCGCCAACCTCGCCTACCCCCATACCGAGGAATACGCGGCCTATCTCGACCGCGCGCTCAACGACGCGATTGGCACGCGCAAGCTTGGCACCGTGGTCGAGCTGTGCTGCGGGGCGGGCGAGGGGTTCGGATTGCTCCGCGCGCCCGTTGACCTCGGCGTCGGGGTGGACATATCGGCGCGTATGCTCGAGGTCGCGCGCGCGCGTTACGCCGATGGACGCTACGTGTTCATCCAGGGCGATGCGACCAACTTGCCGCTCGCGACGGGCGCCTTCGACGCGGCGATCATCAATGGCGGCATCCATCACGTCAACGACCGGCGCCGGCTGTTCGCCGAGATTGCGCGCGTTCTGAAGCCGGGCGGCGCGCTTTACTTTCGCGAGCCGTGCGACGACCTGATCCTGTGGCGCGTTCTCCGCGCCGTGATCTACCGGCTCTCGCCTGCGCTCGATCACCGGACCGAGCGTCCGCTGCGCTACGACGAGACGGTGCCACTCCTGGTCGAGGCCGGATTTGAGGTCCGGCGCTGGCGCACTTACGGGCTGCTTGGCTTCTGCCTTCTGATGAACAGCGACGTGCTGGTGGTCAACCGTCTGCTGCGCTTCGTGCCGGGCATTCGCGCAATCGCGCGCACGCTCGCCCGCTTCGACGATTGGACCGCCCGGTTCCCGGGCCTCCGCGGCAAAGCGCTCCAGGTCGTGGGCTGGGCGCGCAAGACCGACGGCGTGGAGGCCGGCCAGGGATGAGCGCGACTCCCGCACCGGCGGCAGGGCCGCGATCATGAGCGGCCTTCGGCTCGGACCCGCTCCGCGGCTGCGCCTCTACACCAGCCTTGGCCAATATGGGCGTGTCGGACGCGATGTTCTCCTAGGCCGCCAAACCGCCGGGGATTCGGTCGCCGAGCTCGAGACTCGGCTCGCGCGCTCGCTCGGCGTTGCCTATGCGGTCGCCATGCCGCTCGCGCGCGCCGGCATTTACCACGTGGTGCGCAGCTTGATCCGGCCGGGGCAACGCGTCCTTCTTTCGCCCTACACCATCGCCGATGTCGTTAACATGGTGGTGTGCGCCGGCGCCGTCCCGGTGTTCTGCGACGTCGAGCGCGCGACCTGCAACATCGATCCGGCCGAGATCGAGCGACAGATCGACCGCGACGCCGGGGCCGTACTCGCGACCCACTTCTATGGCCTCGCCTGCGATATGCCGCGCATCGCGGCCATCTGCGCGCGTCACGGCGTGCCCCTGATCGAGGATGCCGCCCAGGCGTTCGGCGGACGCCTCGCCGGCCGGCCGCTCGGCACCTTCGGCGATGCGGGAATCTTCAGCTTCGGCATGTACAAGAACGTGAACGCGTTCTTCGGCGGCATGGTGGTGACTCCGCGCTCCGACCTGCGCGACCGACTCGCTGGTGCGCTGCGCGATTTGCCGTTCCAGCCGATCCCGGGCTACCTGCGTAAGGTGACCTCGGCTGCCGTCACCGACACGGTGACTTTTCCGCCGCTCTTCGGCGCGCTCTTTTTCCGGCTCTTCAGGGAGGCGTTCGTCCGGCGCATCGACGCCGTCAACAACCGGCTGAAGATCGATGTCGATCCGAAACTGCGGCGCCGCATGCCGGATGCGTATCTATGCCGCATGACGCCGCTTCAGGCGCGCTTGATCCTGGCCCAGCTCGACCGGGTGGAAGCGGACATGGCCGCTCGAATAGAGGCCGCGCGGCGCTACCACGAAGGCCTGCGCGACATTCCGGAGCTCATCCTACCGCCGCTACGCGCCGACGGCTCCCACATCTATTGGCATTTTCCGATCCAATTCGATGATCGGCATGCGCTCGTCGCCTACGCCATGCGCCATGGCCGTGACATCGCGGAAAGCCACCACCGCAATTGCGCCGACCTGCCGTGCTTCGCCGAGTACGCGCGCGACTGTCCGAACGCGCGCGCGGTGGCGCGGACGCTGATCTACCTGCCGACTTATCCTGGCTATGGACCCGCCGAGGTCGAGCGCACGGTGCGCGTGATCCGAAGCTTCTTCGGAAAGACGGCTGCATGAGGATTGCGGTCATCGGGTCAGGACCGGCGGCGGTATCGTGCGCGCGCGCGTTGGCCCGGCGCGGCGTGCGCATGACCATGATCGATGCCGGCGAAACGCTTGACCCCGCGCTCGAGGCGATGGTGGATGGGCTCCGGAAGCAACCCGTGACCGACTGGGATCGCGGAACCGTCGACGCCTTATTGCGAAATCCGACCATCGGAAAGGAGGCGGTGCCGCGCAAGCTTGCCTTCGGGTCCGATTTTGTATACGCCCACGATCGGGCGGACTGGCCGATCGAGCGCGGCGACTGCCGGGCGGCACCGTGCCTTGCGCGTGGCGGCTTAACGCCGGTTTGGGGCGGTGCGATGCTTCCGGTGCACGACCGGGACATCGGCGATTGGCCAATTGGCCGCGCCGACCTAGCACCCCATTACGAGCGCGTGCTTGCAGCTTTGCCGCTGGCTGCCGAATCCGACCGGCTCGAGCGCGAATTTCCCCTCTATCGGCAGAGCCCGTCCGCGCTCGCGGCACCGCGCTCGATCGAAAGCCTGCGCCGGGATCTGGATCGCGTGGCGCCGTCGTTTGCGCAGGGCGAGTTCGTGCACGGCCGCGCGCGGCTCGCCGTACGTCTTAAGAACGATGCGTCTGGCGACGGCTGCGTTTATTGCGGCCTTTGTCTCGCAGGCTGTCCACTGGGTTCAATCTATCGCGCCGATGCCGAGCTCACCGCCCTAGAACGCGGCGGTGCGGTCAAGTATCTCGGCGGCATGCTCGTGCAGTCGCTTCGCGAGGACGCCGACGGGGTCGAGCTGTCGCTGTGCCGGCGCGGTGACGGCGCGGCGCACGCCATGCGCTTCGACCGCGTCTTTCTCGGCGCCGGGGCGATCAACAGCACGGCGATCATGTTGCGCTCGCTCGACCTTTTCGATCGGCCGGTCCGGCTCAAGGACAGCCGAAAGTTCGCCCTGCCGATGGTGCGCTGGCGCGGCCACGCGGTCGAATGGCCGCACGTTAATAGCTTGGCCGGACTGTTTATCGAGGTGCGCTGGCCGCGCCATTCGCCCCATTGGGTCCACCTCCAGGTCTCGGCGCCCAACGATTATGTCCTGCGACGACTCGGCTTGCCGCTCGCTGGACCGCCAGGCTTCCGCATTGACCCGCGCGTGGCCGCCGTGCGCCACATGCTGGTCGCCTGGTGCAGCCTTCATTCGAGCCTGTCAGACGAGATCGAATTGCGGGTCAACCCCGAGGGTGTCGGCGGTCGCCCGTCGATCGGCCTCGCGGTGTGCACTAACGAAGGCGCGCGGCACACGGCGCGGCGGACATCCTGGGCGCTTGCCCGCCTCGGGCTGCGCTTCGGCACGCTGTTTCTCGCGCCGTTCCGGCTGACGAGCCCAGCCGGCTCGACCGGCCACCTGGGCGGCTCGTTCCCGATGCGCCGCAGCGGTTCGGACGCGCTCCACAGCGACGTGATTGGACGACCCATGGGCCTCAAACGCATCCATCTTGTCGATGCGGCGACTTTCCCCTCGATCCCGGCGACCACGATCGCCTTGACGATCATGGCGAACGCCGAGCGCATCGCCTCGAGCGCACCCCTGGATTGAGCCGGATGCGCTTCAGACGTCGAGCTCGGTGATGGTCAGCTCCGAAAAGCCGATCTTCTCGAGCGGTTGACCGTTGAAACCGTTGATAATCGGCCTGAGATTGCATTCCCACTCGGCGGTCGAGAGGTCGGTGCCGGCGTCGAGTATCATCTCCGTCCGGTTCTTCGGACGCCGTCTTTTTTCGGCAGCGGGACTGGCGTGACCAGGTCGCATGGCCGGGGGTTGTCGAGAATCCTGTCCGTCGGCTGGCCGTCCGCGTCGAGCTCCCAATGTAGGCCCGGATAGGCATAGGGGGAATTGAGGATTGGACGCTCGAAGAACTGGTCGGTCATGCTCCGGTTTCTTGGTTCAAGTTGCCCCCTGGCAGCTTTTGCTCGTGCCACAGATCTAATTAATGCTACCTTGGCGAGTGGTATTGCCAACCGCGCCGCTTCGCGGACACGAATTGCGGTGTCTCCGGTGAAGCGCCGAAGTATGTCGCTGACCAAATTGATCCAGTTGACCATATCAAACGGTTTGGCCCGGAGCCAATGGAGGGTCTAGTCATACCGGGATGATTGATATATTAGTTGTCATCATGGTTCTTTTTACTCGAAAAGTGCGTTTTGCCGTACTGCTCGCTTCCGGCCATACTTAGGCGGAAGCTTATCGGCGCGCTTACGGTGCGTCGCGGATTAGGCCGACCACGTTATGGCCGGAGGCGTCGCGTCTGGCTGGGCTCCCCTCGGTCTCCGCAAGGGTCGAGGAGCTGAGGAGGCGCCAGGAGGCCGAATCATTTCACGAGCGCGCGCGCTTGAAGTTTCTGATCATCTCGAGGCTCATGGAGAAGGCCACGACCGCGAAGGGCGACATGGCGCGCGTCCGAGCGTTCGATACTCTGGGGCGGATGAGCTTCGTTGGACTCTTTAAGGAAGATGGCGACGATCAGAAGGTCGCGGCACGTTCGGACAGATACTCTGGTTGCGCTCCGTCGAACGGATGAATCGCTACCCGCTCGTCATAGAAACCGTGCCAACCTTCTGCGGACCAGGGGACCGGAAACTGGCGAAACTGCGCGACGATGTCGGGCTCAAAATGCATCAAGAGGTCCAGAACGTCGCGTGGCGGCGAGGCGGGCGCTTCAAGGACCAGCGCGTCCCGATCAACGACGATCTCGATGCCAGCCACCCGTGCGGCGACGAGAGCCTCAACCGGGCTCCCATTGACCGATAACCCGTCGCTGAACTAACATTCCAACCGGACCACTTAGCGTAATCGCGGGGTATGTCTCTGGCGTTTTGGGAGGCAGTTCCCCAGACTGATGCTGTCAAGGAATCAGTCTTTGCTCCGCATTCGGAAGGGGAACTGCCATGAACCAGTATGCCGCACTCGATGTCTCG
>DATJLU010000172.1:0-46559 GCA_035509275.1 Allostellaceae bacterium
GATCCTTCGATCATCGGCGGCTTGATCGTCAAGCTCGGCTCGCGCATGGTCGACGGCTCCTTGAAAACCAAGCTCAACGCAATTCGACTCGCCATGAAAGAGGTCGGCTGATGGATATCCGCGCCGCAGAAATCTCCTCGATCCTCAAGACCCAGATCGCCAATTTCGGCGCCGAAGCGCAGGTGACCGAAGTCGGCCAGGTGCTCAGCGTCGGCGACGGCATCGCCCGCGCCTACGGCCTCGACAAGGTCCAGGCCGGCGAAATGGTCGAATTCGAGAACGGCACGCGCGGCATGGCGCTGAACCTCGAGAGCGACAACGTCGGCATCGTCATTTTCGGCGCCGACCGCGAGATCAAGGAAGGCCAGACCGTCAAGCGCACCGGGGCGATCGTCGACGTGCCGATCGGCAAGGAGCTGCTCGGCCGGGTGGTCGACGCGCTCGGCAACCCGATCGACGGCAAGGGGCCGATCCCGCACGAGAAGCGCGCCCGCGTCGACGTGAAGGCGCCCGGCATCATTCCGCGCAAGTCGGTCAACGAGCCGATGGCGACCGGCCTCAAGGCGATCGACGCCATGATCCCGATCGGCCGCGGCCAGCGCGAGCTCATCATCGGCGACCGCCAGACCGGCAAGACCGCCGTCGCCATCGACGCCTTCCTCAATCAGAAGACCGTCAACGCCTCGGGCGACGAGAAGCGCAAGCTCTACTGCGTCTATGTCGCCGTCGGCCAGAAGCGCTCGACCGTGGCGCAGATCGTCAAGACGCTGCAGGATTACGGCGCGCTCGACTATTCGATCGTGGTTGCCGCCACCGCGTCCGAGCCGGCGCCGTTGCAGTTCCTGGCGCCTTATGCCGGCTGCGCCATGGGTGAGTTCTTCCGCGACAACGGCATGCATGCGGTCATCGTCTATGACGATCTTTCCAAGCAGGCGGTAGCCTATCGGCAGATGTCGCTGCTGCTGCGCCGCCCGCCCGGCCGCGAAGCCTATCCCGGTGACGTCTTCTATCTCCATTCGCGGCTGCTGGAGCGCGCCGCCAAGATGAATGACGATCACGGCGCCGGCTCGCTCACCGCGCTGCCGGTGATCGAGACCCAGGCGGGCGACGTTTCCGCCTACATCCCGACCAACGTCATCTCGATCACCGACGGCCAGATCTTCCTCGAGACCGATCTCTTCTATCGCGGCATTCGTCCCGCCATCAATGTCGGCCTTTCCGTGAGCCGCGTCGGCTCGGCGGCGCAGATCAAGGCGATGAAGCAGGTTGCCGGCCGCATCAAGCTCGAGCTCGCGCAATACCGCGAGATGGCGGCTTTCGCGCAGTTCGCCAGCGACCTCGACGCTTCGACGCAGCGCTTGCTGGCGCGCGGCGCCCGCCTCACCGAGCTGTTGAAGCAGCCGCAATACGCGCCGATGCCGGTCGAGGAGCAGGTGGTGTCGATCTTCGCCGGCACCCGCGGCTATCTCGACAAGGTCGAGGTCGCGCAGGTGACCCGCTTCGAAACCGCCATGCTGGGCGAGCTCAAGACGCAGAAGCCCGCTCTTCTCGAGGCGATCCGCAGCAAGCGCGAACTGGGCGGCGATACCGAGAAGGAGCTTGCCGCCTTCCTCGACGGTTTCGCCAAGACCTTCGCTTAGGGAAGGTCCGCCGCGTGGCCACGCTCAAGGAATTGCGGCTTCGCATCCGCTCCGTCCGCTCGACGCAGAAGATCACCTCGGCGATGAAGATGGTGGCGGCGTCGCGGCTGCGGCGCGCGCAGGAGCAGGCCGAGGCGGCGCGGCCCTATTCGACGCGCATGGAGCGTATGCTCGCCTCGCTCGCGGCCAATCTCCGCGGCCAGACCAATGCGCCGAAGCTGCTCGCCGGCACCGGCCGCGAACAGACGCATCTGCTGCTCGTTGCGACCTCGGATCGCGGTCTTGCCGGCGGTTTCAACGCGACGATCTTGCGCGAGGCGCGGCGCACGATCCGCGAGCTTCAAGGCGCCGGCAAGACGGTGAAGCTCTTCGTCGTTGGCCGCAAGGGGCGCGACGGGCTGCGCCGCGACTATGCCCGTCTCATCGCCGAGAGCAAGACCGATGTCGGCCGCTTCAAGCTCAGCTTCGAGGATGCGCAGGCGATCGCCGACCGGGTGCTGACGCTGTTCGAGGCGGGCGAGTTCGACGTCTGCAGCATCATCTACAACCGCTTCCGTTCGGCCATCACCCAGGTCGTGACCAAGCAGCAGCTCATCCCCTTCGCGCCGCCGCGGCAGCAGGGGGAGGAGAAGCCGGCGGGCACGGCGCCGGGCGCGATCTACGAGTTCGAGCCGGAAGAGGGCGAAATCCTGGGCGATCTCTTGCCGCGCAATCTCGCGGTGCAAATCTTCGCCGCGCTGCTCGAGAACGCGGCCAGCGAGCAGGGCGCGCGCATGACGGCGATGGACAATGCCACGCGCAACGCCGGCGAGATGATCGACGAGCTCAGCATCACCTACAACCGCACCCGCCAGGCGCAGATCACCAAGGAGCTCATCGAGATCATCTCCGGCGCCGAGGCGCTGTGATGACGACCGAATCGATTTGGCTGCTACCCCCCACCCTAACCCTCCCCCTCAAGGGGGGAGGGGATTGCGCGGCGCTGCTTCCTTCCCCCTCCCCCCTTGAGGGGGAGGGAGGGGAGGGGGGTGTAGCGCCCGGAGAGAATTAAGAGGAAGCCCCACATGGCCAAGAACAATGTCGGCACTATTTCTCAGGTCATCGGCGCCGTCGTCGACGTCAAGTTCGAGGGCGAGCTGCCTGACCTCTTGAATGCCCTGCACACCCAGAATCAGGGCAAGACGCTGGTGCTCGAAGTGGCGCAGCAGCTGGGCGAGAACACGGTGCGCACCATCGCCATGGACACCACCGATGGCCTCGTGCGCGGTGCCGAGGTGGTCGATACCGGCGGCCCGATCGCCGTGCCCGTCGGGCCCGAGACGCTGGGCCGCATCATCAACGTCATCGGTGACCCGGTCGACGAGCGGGGGCCGGTCAAGACCAAGCTGCGCTCGCCCATCCACCGGCCCGCGCCCGACTTCGTCGACCAGTCGACCGAGGCCGAGATTCTGGTCACCGGCATCAAGGTCGTCGACCTGCTGGCGCCTTATGCCCGCGGCGGCAAGATCGGGCTCTTCGGCGGCGCCGGCGTCGGCAAGACCGTCATCATCATGGAGCTCATCAACAACATCGCCAAGAAGCATGGCGGCTACTCCGTCTTCGCCGGCGTCGGCGAGCGCACGCGCGAGGGCAACGACCTCTACCACGAGATGATGGAATCGAAGGTCATCGTCCCCGACGGTCCGGGCTCCAAGGCGGCGCTGGTCTATGGCCAGATGAACGAGCCGCCCGGCGCGCGCGCCCGCGTCGGCCTCACCGGCCTCACCCTGGCCGAGTATTTCCGCGACGAGGAAGGCCAGGACGTGCTGTTCTTCGTCGACAACATCTTCCGCTTCACCCAGGCGGGCTCCGAGGTGTCGGCGCTGCTCGGGCGCATCCCCTCGGCGGTGGGCTATCAGCCGACGCTCGCCACCGATATGGGCGCGCTGCAGGAGCGCATCACTACCACCAAGAAGGGCTCGATCACCTCGGTGCAGGCGATCTATGTGCCGGCCGACGATTTGACCGACCCGGCGCCCGCCACCTCCTTCGCGCATCTCGACGCCACCACCGTGCTGTCGCGCCAGATCGCCGAGCTCGGCATCTATCCCGCAGTCGACCCGCTCGATTCGACCTCGCGCATGCTCGATCCGCGCGTCGTCGGCGAGGAGCATTACAAAGTGGCGCGCGACGTGCAGCGGGTGCTGCAGACCTACAAGTCGCTGCAGGACATCATCGCCATTCTGGGCATGGACGAGCTGTCCGAAGAAGACAAGCTCACCGTGGCGCGGGCGCGCAAGATCCAGCGCTTCCTGTCGCAGCCCTTCCATGTCGCCGAGGTCTTCACCGGCACGCCCGGCGTCTTCGTCAACCTCGAGGACACGATCAAGGCCTTCAAGAGCATCGTCGCCGGCGAGTATGACGACCTGCCGGAAAGCGCCTTCTACATGGTCGGCACCATCGAAGAGGCGGTGGAGAAGGCGCGCAAGATGGCGGCTGAGGCGGCCTGATGGCCGATAAGCTGCAATTCGAGCTGGTCTCGCCGGAGAAGCTGCTGCTCTCCGAGGCGGTGGCGATGGTGGTCGTCCCCGGCGGCGAAGGCAATTTCGGCGTGCTGCCCGGACACAGCCTCCTCATCTCGACGGTGCGGCCCGGCGTCATCGACGTCTATGCCGACGAGCCCAATGCGGTGAGCGAGCGCATCTTCGTCTCCGGCGGCTTTGCCGAGGTGACGCCGGAACGCTGCACCGTGCTCGCCGATGAGGCGGTGCCGATGGCGTCGCTCGACCGCGCCGATATCGAGCAGCAGCAGAAATCGATCGAAAGTAGCATGGCCACCTTGCGCGAGCAGGTCGCGCGCTTCCAGGGCGCCGATCGCGACCACGCCGCGCTCGAGCTGCGCGCCGCCGAGCGGCGACTCGCCGTCGCTTCGGCGAAGCTGGCCGCGCTCGCGGCCGGCGCGGCCCACTGACCGTCTCCGGGGGTTCCCCCACCCCCGGTTCTTGAACTATATATTACCGTCGTCACCGCTGACGGTTGGATCATGGGCCACTGGACGCTCGACGATATTCCGTGGGAGCAGTTCGACCGCAGCAGGGTCGATCCGGACCTCCTGCGCCTCGTCAAAGCGGCGAGCCTGGTCGAGCAGAACGGCGGCGATTACGCCCGCTATCTCTGCGGCGTGTTCCACGACGATGGGGCGTTCCAGGCCGTGGCGCGGTGCTGGGGCGAAGAGGAGATCCAGCACGGCCAGGCGCTCGGCCGCTGGGCGATGCTGGCCGATCCCGGCTTCGATCATGCCGCGGCGTCGCGGCGCTTCACCGAAGGGTTTCGCATCCAGCTCGATCCCACGCGCTCGGTCCGGGGATCGCGCAGCGGCGAGCTGGTGGCGCGCTGCATCGTCGAGACCGGCACCAGCTCCTACTACGCGGCGCTTGGCGACGCGACCGAGGAGCCGGTGCTGAAGGCGATCTGCCGCCGCATCGCCGCGGACGAGCTGCGCCACTACAAGCTCTTTTACACGCACCTCAAGCGCTACCTCGCGGCCGAGGGCATCGGCTTCTGGGGTCGGCTCAGGATCGCGGTGGGCCGTGTCCGCGAAACCGAGGATGACGAGCTGTCCTACGCTTATTATACGGCCAATGAGAACGGCGCCGCCTATCAGCGCCCGCGCTTTGCCCGGGCCTATGCGCGGCGCGCCTATGCGGTCTACCGGCCGCATCACGTCGAGCGCGGCATCGCCATGATCTTCAAAGCGGTCGGGCTGAAGCCGCATACCCGCCTCAACCTCTGGGTGGCGCAGCTCATCTGGTGGGGCATGCGCCGCCGCGTCGAGCAGCTGACGAAAGCGGCGGCGTAGGCGCAACGCGCAGCGTTGTCGCCGGCGGGCGGCAGCGGTTGCTCTTGCAACCGCGAGAGCCCGCGCAGTGCCGCCCTTTCTCCATCCCTCTGATGATTGCCGCTGGTCCGCGCCTCCCGGCTGAGCTACCGTCGCGCGAGGTTGGCGCCCGAGGACGCTGATGCACGACCCCCCGAAGCTCCGTCTGTGCCGATGGGCGACTGTGGCCGCCTTGCTGTTGCTGTGGGGTTGCGGCAAGAGCAACACCTATGTGCCGGCGCCGCCGCCCAAGGTTGCGGTGGCGATGCCGGTCAAGCAGTCGGTCACCAACTATCTCGACGCCACCGGCTACGTTGCGGCGATACAATCGGTCGATCTGGTCGCGCGCGTTCAGGGCTTCCTGGAGGGGATCGATTACCAGGACGGTGGTTTCGTCAAGGCCGGCACCGTGCTGTTCCGCATCGAGCCCGAGCCCTATCAGCAAAAGCTGGCGCTGGCCGAGGCGACCCAGGCCTCCGCCCAGGCGACGTTGGCCCAGGCCGCGCCTGAGTTTCAGCGCCAGGCCGCCCTCAACAGCCGTGGCAATGCGTCGCAAGCCGCGGTCGATCAGGCGCGGGCGGCGCGCGATACCGCGCAAGCAAGCCTGCAGCAGGATGCGGCCAATGTCCGGCTCGCCCAGATCAATCTGGGATATACCGAGGTAAAAGCGCCGTTCGACGGGATCGTCACCGCGCATCTTGTCTCGATCGGTGAATTCGTCGGCGCCGGCACGACGCCGACCCAGCTCGCCACGATCGTTCAGCTCGATCCGATCTATATCAATTTCACCTTGGCCGACCAGGATGTCCAAAGGCTGCGCGAAGACGCGGCGCGGCGCGGCATCACCACCGCCGAGCTGCGCCAGCAGCTCAAAACCATTCCCATCGACGCCGCGTTGCCGACCGAGACCGGCTTTCCTCATCACGGCACGGTCGACTATTTTTCGCCGGTCGTCGACCAATCGACCGGCACGCATGTCGTGCGCGGCATCTTCAACAATCCGGATCGCATGCTGCTGCCGGGCAATTTCGTCCGGGTTCGCGTTCCCACCGGCACGACCGAGGACGCGCTGCTGGTCCCCGATGTGGCGCTCGGCAGCGATCTCGCCGGGCGCTATCTGCTGGTGGTCAAACCCGACAATACCGTCGAGCAGCGCCGCGTCGTGGTCGGAACGCAAGTCGGTTCGCTGCGCGTGATCACCGGCGGGATCAAGCCCGATGACCGCGTCATAGTCGCCGGGCTCCTGCGCGCGATTCCCGGCGAGAAGGTCGCGCCCGAGCTGCAGGTGGCGAGCACCTCGCCGGGCGCCGCGACCAAATAGCGGCGCGCCCGGTGATCTCGAAATACTTCATCGAGCATCCGGTTCTGGCCAATGTGCTGGCGCTCCTCACCCTGTTGATCGGCGCCGTCGCGCTGTTCACCTTGCCGGTCGCGCAATACCCCGATGTCGTGCCGCCCACGGTGCAAGTGACGACGCGCTATCCCGGCGCCAGCGCGCGCACCGTCGCCGATACCGTGGCCTTGCCGATCGAGGAGCAAGTGAACGGCGTCGAGGATATGCTCTACATGCAGTCCTATAGCGGCGCCGACGGCACCTATACGCTCACGGTCACCTTCAAGATCGGCACCGATCTCGATTTCGCCCAGATCCTGGTGCAGAACCGGGTGGCGACGGCGCTGTCGCAATTGCCGCAAGGGGTGCAGGCGCAAGGCGTGACGGTTCAGAAGCGGTCGACGGCTGTCCTCGCTTTCGCCGCTTTGACCTCGCCCGACGCACGCTACGACAGCCTCTTCCTCGCCAACTACGCGACCATCAATCTCAAGGACGAGATCGCCCGGCTGCCCGGCGTCGGCAATGTCAACGTGTTCGGGGCGGCCCAGTATTCGATGCGCATCTGGCTCGATCCCGACAAGATGAAGGCGCGCGGCCTCAGCGCCAATGATGTGATCCAGGCGGTTCAGCAGCAGAGCCAGCCGGTGGCCGCCGGCCAGATCGGCATGCCGCCGGCGCCGAGCGGACAGGCGTTCCAATACACGATCAATGTCGCCGGCCGGCTGAGCGATGCCGCGCAATTCGCCAAGGTCATCGTCAAGACCGGCAGCAATGGCGAGATCACCCGCCTCAGCGATGTCGGCCGTGTCGAGCTCGGCGCCCAGACCTATGGGCAATCCTTCACGCTCAACGGCAAGCCCGCCGCCGGTATCGGCATCTACCAGACGCCGGGCGCCAACGCGCTCGATGTCGCGCGCGCGGTCAAGGCGAAGATGGCCGAGCTCGCGCGCGCCTTCCCGCCGGGCCTCACCTACGAGATCCCGTTCGATACCACCAAATTCGTCTCGGCCTCGATCAACGAGGTCTACAAGACGCTGATCGAAGCCGCGATCCTGGTCCTCATCGTGATCCTGGTCTTCCTGCAGGATTGGCGCGCCATGCTGGTGCCGGCGACCACCGTTCCGGTCACCATCATCGGCGCCTTCGCCGCGATGGCGGCGCTCGGCTTCAGCGTCAACCTCTCGACCTTGTTCGCCATCGTGCTGGCCATCGGCATCGTCGTCGACGATGCGATCGTCATCGTCGAGGGCGCCGCCTACCACATCGAGCGCGGCGTCTCGGCGCACGACGCCGCGATCCGCGCCATGGATCAGCTTTTCGGCCCCGTCGTCGGCATCACCCTGGTGCTGATGGCCGTGTTCATCCCGGCAGCCTTCCTGCCCGGGCTCACCGGACGGATCTATGCGCAATTCGCGCTGGTGATCGCCGCGACCGCGCTGATCAGCGCCATCAATGCGGTGACCTTGAAGCCGACGCAATGCGCGCTCTGGCTGCGCCCGGCGGTACCGCCGGGCGAGCGCAATTTCTTCTATCGCGGCTTCAACGCGGTCTTCGACCGATTCGAGCATTGGTATGCCGGGGTGATCGGGCGCATGGTGGCGCATAGCCGCATCATGACGGCGGTTGCCTTGCTGCTGGTGGCCCTCGCCGGTTACGCCATGGTGCGGGTGCCCACCGGCTTTCTGCCGACCGAGGATCAGGGCTATGTTCTGACCGCTGTGCAGCTTCCCGATGGCGCCTCGCTGGAGCGGACGCAGCGCGTGCTCGATCAGATCGCGGCGATCGCCGGCAAGTTGCCCGCGGTCGATAAGGTCATCGGCATTTCCGGCGTCTCGCCGCTCGACAACAATGCCTCGCTGGCGAATGCGGGCGTTGCCTATGTCGTGCTGAAGGATTGGAGCGAGCGCGGCGCCGGACAGGGTCTCCTCTCGGTCGTGACCCAGCTCAACCGGGCGCTCGCCGGCATTCTCGATGCCCGGATCCTCGTGCTGCCGCCGCCGCCGATCCAGGGCATCGGCAATGCCGCCGGCTTCACCATGCAGCTCGAGCAACGCGACGGCAGCTTCGATTTCACCCGGCTGCATGCGGTCACCGATGCTGTCGTCGCCAAGGCCGAGACGCAGACCGGGTTGCAGCGCGTCTCTTCCCCCTTCCGCTCGACCGTCCCGCAGTTCGCCGTCGAGATCGACCGCACCAAGGCGCAAGCGTCGCACGTATCGCTCGATCAGGTCTTCGACACGCTCGCGGGCTATATCGGCTCCAGCTATGTCGATCAGTTCAACAAGTTCGGCCGCACCTTCCAGATCTATGTCCAGGCCGATTCGCGGTTTCGGTTGCGGCCGTCGGACATCGCCAATTTGACGGTGCGCAACCAGCAAGGCGACATGGTTCCCCTCGGCGCGCTGGTGACGATTGTGCCGGCGGTCGGCCCGTCGCTGATCAGCCTCTACAACCTCTATCCGTCCTCGACCGTCATCGGTCTGCCGGCGCAAGGCTTCAGCTCCGGCCAGTCGATGGACCTCATGGATCAGATCGCGGCGGAGACGCTGCCGCCGGGCACCGGTTATGAATGGACCGCGATCTCCTACCAGGAGAAGGCTGCCGGCTCGCAGATCTACTGGGCCTTCGGGCTGGCGGTGCTGCTGGTCTATCTGGCGCTCGCAGGTCAGTATGGCAGCTGGTATTCGCCGCTCTCGGTGCTGCTCGCCGTGCCGCTCTCCTTGCTCGGGCCGGCGGCGGTGCTCAACGCGCTGACCATCGACAGCAACCTCTATGTCCAGATCGGCCTCATCCTGCTGATCGCGCTGTCCGCCAAGAACGCCATTCTGATCGTCGAGCGGGCGCGCGAACTGCGCTTGCACGAGGGCAAGCCGCTGCTCGAATCGGCGGTCGAGGCGGCACGCGCGCGGCTGCGGCCCATCCTGATGACGTCCTTCGCCTTCATCCTCGGCGTGGCGCCGCTGGTCGTCGCCACCGGCGCCGGCGCCAGCGCGCGCCGGTCGATCGGCATCACCGTGTTTTCCGGCATGCTCGCCTCGACCTGCCTCGCGGTTCTGTTCGTGCCGTCTTTCTTCGTCCTCATCCAGAGCTTCGAAGAATGGCTCGCCGCGCGCAAAGCGCGGCGCCAGCGGGTCGAGCGACAGGGGGTCGCGTGATCGCGGGGCAGGGAGTCGTCGCACCCCCCTCCCAACCCTCCCCCTCAAGGGGGGAAGGGAATGCCAGTTCATGTGCAAAGAACCCCTCCCTCCTTGAGGGGGAGGGAGGAGTGGGGGGTAAAGACGCGGCAGCTCTACCTGGCGACGTACGTAGTCAACCCCGCTCGATCAGCGCTGCAAACTCTTCCAGCATGACCGCGAGCCGCGCTGAGGAGGCAAGGCGCGTCGCGAAATAGCGCATCTATTCGGTCGCGATAAATAGTGCACTATAAGCCACGCCGCGGAGGGCAATTACATGACACAGTCTCGGATGTTGCGGGCAGGCGTTTTCCTGCCGCCGTTTCACCCCAATGACGAGGATCCATTGCTGTGCATGGAGCGCGACTTCGAGCTCATGCAGTGGCTCGAGAAGCACGATTACGACGAGGCATGGATCGGTGAGCATCATTCGGGTGGCTACGAGATCTATGGCCAACCGGAGCTCTTCATTGCAACCGCCGCTGAGCGCACACGGCGCATCCGACTCGGCACCGGGGTGATCTCCTTGCCCTATCACCACCCTTTCATGGTGGCCGACCGGATCGTGCAGCTCGACTACCAGACGCGCGGCCGCGCGATGTTCGGCTTCGGTCCCGGACTGCTCACCTCGGACGCTAAAATGCTCGGCATTGATCCCGAGACGCAGCGCGACCGAATGGCGGATGCGATCGATATCATCACGCGGCTCCTCGCGGGCGAGATCATCACGCGGAAGAGCGAGTGGTACGAGATGCGCGAGGCGAGGCTGCAACTGCGCCCTTACAGTATGCCGCGCCCGCACCTCGCGATCACGAGCTCGGTCACCCCGTACGGTGGCAAGCTGGCCGGGCGCTACGACCTGGGCCTCCTTTGCGTCGCGGCGGGAAGCCCACTCGGCTACGACGCTCTCGACTACAATTGGAAGCTCGCCAATGCCGAGGCGGCGGCCCAGGACCGAGCCATGGATCGGCGCAACTATCGCATCATGGCGCCGTTCCACATCGCCGAAACGCGCGAGAAGGCAATCGAAAACGTCCGCGCCGGCTTCGAGAAGTGGCAGCTCTATTCTTATTCGGTCAATCCCGACGGCGGCGCTGCCATAGGCTTGCCCAGCATCGAGGGCATCAACGAAGGTGGGCGCGGCGCCATCGGGACGCCCGACGACGCCCTGCGCGTCCTGGAGAATTACTGGCGGCAGACGGGCGGCTTCGGTTGCATCTTGATGCTGGCCCATGACTGGGCCGATTGGGAAGCGACCAAGCGTTCGTATGAGATGTTCGCGCGCTATGTGCTACCACGCTTTGAGGAACGCAATGCGTGGCGTGCACAATCGATGGATTGGCTTCGGGCCAATCGCGCGGATTTCAGCGCGCAACGCAACGCTGCAATCGCCAAAGCAGTCGAAAAGCACTTTTCCGAGGAAAAGGCGGCAAAGGGCGCGGAGAACCAAGGCAGCCGATCGATTGTCCAGAGGGGCAAGCTCGTTTAGTTGGCGCGGTGCGGTCGGCGGCTGCAGACGCCGGCCCCTGTTCCGAAGTGTTCCGTGCTCCTTGATGAAATGATCCCTTGCGGCGAAGGGCGGCTTACAACCCTCCAACAAGCCACGTACCTCGCTATACCTCATCCCCGCCTCGACTCGATCGTGCCCTTCACGGCGTAGGTCACGACGGGTTCGGCGAATCCTTTCACGCGCTCTGCCGGCATGGGCGTGAGGAGGATGTTCTTGTCGAGCTCGGCACGGAGCGCTTCGGTGACGAGGATGTCTGCCTGGTGAAGCCGCGTCAGGGCTTGGACGCGCGCGGCGAGATTCACCGGGCTGCCGAGAAAAGAGAATTCCTTCCGTTCGCGGGAACCCACAAGGCCCGCGAGCCCTAAGCCGCGGTGGATACCGACACCGATGGAAAGGTGTGGCAAGCCTTCGCGATCGAGCTCGACATTGTAGACGCGGATCGCTTCGCGCATGGCGAGAGCGGCGCGGACGGCGTCGTCGCACTGCCACGGATTCGGCTGGAGCGCGCCGAAATAGGCAACGATGCCATCGCCAACATAGCTCCCGACCTGGCCTCGGTGCTCGTCGATGGCATCGCTCATGCGCTGGTAGTAGCCGTTGAGGACGCGCACCAGGACCGCCGGCTCCAGCCGCTCGCTCATCTCCGTGAAGCCCACGAGATCCACGAACAACGCCGTCGCGATCTTGCGCTCGGCAGCCGCTACTGTAACGGCGCGCGTCCCATCGGCAACGAGTTGCTGCACGACCCCTGCCGGCGCGAGCCGCGAGCATGCCAGCTGGAGGTGCTCGAGGTCGGCGGCAGCGGCTTGGAGCTGCGCCTGGAGAGCCTGGTTCCGCCGCCATTGACGATAGAACGCACCGGCGAGGATCATCATCAGTACCAGAGCGGCCCCCGCGACGATGATCGACGTCATGAGTGCCCCATCACCATGGCGCCCATGCGACAGAGGCCATTGGCGAGTGACGCCACGCCGATGGCCTCGATGAGCTGCGGCCCCGATAGGCAGTCGCGCAAGGCGCGGGCGCGCCGCTGAAGCGATGCCGGCTCGTACCAGATGGTCTCGCGTGCGAAGCGCACCAAGGCGCGCTCGGTGTCATTGAGTTCGGGAGCATCGAGATGCGTCAGGACTTGGCCGAGCGCCGATTCGTCCAAGCCGTCCCGTTGCAGGGCTTCGCCGATCTCGATAGCGCACACCTCGCAGCCCAATCCTCGGGCGATGACGGCCAGCATCAAGAGCTTGCCTCGGCGTGTGAGGATCGAGGAGGCCCACATCTCTTCGATCGTTCGCCCCAGCGCCGCCGCGATCGGCGAACCCGCATAGGCCTTGATCAGGCCGCCATAGGGATAAGAAGGCGGACGCTCCGGCGGCTCGGGCCGCCCTCGGACTCGGTGCTTTTCCACAATGCGCTTGATCAAAGGACGAAGCAGCCGCATCAGAATCTGATCGGGCATCCGCTCCAGCGTGTGCGCCGGGATGGCCGGAATGGTGCTGACGCGATTGTAGAAGTCGGTGCCGCCGACGACGAATGCGACCTCCTTCATCTCGTCGTCGCTGAAGCCTGCCTCGCGGAGCATCCGCCTCGCCTCACCCGCGCCTTGAGGCCCGACGCGAGACTGGCTGCGCCCGAACGCGATGGCGGCAGCCATTTTCGGGGCGAGCTCGCCGCTGCTCAACGCTTGCTCGATGCGCTGAATTCGCGTCTCGCTCATCCCCTGCGCCCAGAGGAGCATGCGAACGGCGGCGTAGCAGAAACGGCACGAATTTTCCTGACTGACGACGAGCGCGAGGATGTCGGACTGATGCAGATCGAGATGCATCAGAAGGCCGAACTCGGGATGTAGGTCGACGAACGCTCGCGCGAGCCAAGGCACCGGAGTGAAATAACGCACCGTCGGGAAGGGCGCTCCCATCTTGCGCCGGGCATAGGATTCCAACGCCCGGTCGCGGTGAGGATCGATCAGGCAATTCTCCCAGCTGACATGCGCAAGGGCGCCACCCATTTGCCTATTGTATCGCGATCGCAGCGCCCAAGCACATAGCCGTACTTCCTGCCCGATCTCAAGATCTTGGAGATAGGCGCGATTATTTTGCTTTTAACGCGGATGGCCGCTCTTGGCACTCAGCGGCCCTAAGCTCCGGCACCGAAACAGGTCTGCTCTTTGGCATTAAGCTGACTGTCGGCGAAGCTTCCTGCGATCGCCGCTCCTGACCCGATGCGGACCCGCTGCCCAAGAGCGCGAGAGGAAGACCAGGCTCGCGCATAGCGATGCGGCCCTGTCAACTTTCGCACGCGCTGCCGTGCCGCAGGGTGGTAGAATAGATCGCTGGGGAAAAGGAACCGCGGCGCGTTCGCCGCGAGGGGGCGCGAATGAGGAGCCGATCGGAAGCCAGTGTAACCGGGGCTTCCAACCCTAGAGATTCATCGACGGCAATATGGGTGGCCACTTGTCTTTCCACGGTCGCGCCATCTCGAAGGCATAGGACGCCTTGAGCACCGTTACGTCATCTAAATGACGGCCGACGATCTGCAATCCGACCGGCAAGCCATCCTTGGTGAAGCCGACCGGCACCGACGCAGCGGGTTGTCCCGTCAAATTGAAGTGGTACGTGAAGGCAATCCATTCGAACGGACTAGAGACCTTCTTGCCCTCGATGGTCTCCGGTCCTTGGATGCCTTGCGCGAAGGCCGGAACCGCAATGGTCGGCGTCAGCAACAGATCGTACTTGCGCATAAATCGCCACGACTGGTTCGCCACTTTTTTGCGTGTCATCACCGCGTCGGTGATCTGTTCGTCGGTCATCCGCCCGTTGATGGCATCCACGAGGTGCGGCATCATCCGGTTTTTGTATTTCTTGACCAGTTCGCGCAACCCTCTCAGGTCATTGTCCGCCAGCGCAAGGGTGAAGAATAGGGCGGAATAGTTCTCGTTCCATGGTGACGCGGCCTCGACCTCGCAGCCGAGATCGCTTTGGAAGACCTTCGCCGCCTGAGAGCACAACGAGCGCACTTCTGGATCGACGGCCTGATAGCCCCAATCTTCCGTGAAGGCGACCTTCAAGCCCTTGATCCCGCTCTTCGGGACGTTCACCCAGTCGATCGTGTTCGGGAAGGTGCGGCGATCACGATCGTCGGCGCCGGCAATGACGCTCATCATGAGCGCGGCATCGGCGACGGTGCGCGACAACGGCCCGCTATGCGCGAGTGATTCCCATCCCGAGACGCCTGGCGCCGTTTCGTCCTTCGTGCTGGGATAGAGCGGTACGCGACCCATCGAGCCTTTGAGGCCATAGAGTCCGTTGATCGATGCGGGGATGCGAATCGACCCGCCGGCATCGCCGCCGAGTGCAAAGGGTCCGATGCCCGCTGCCGCTGCCGCGCCCGAACCCGAGCTTGACCCGCCCGCCGTGCGGTCAAGATTCCACGGATTCTTGGTTGGCGGGAAGATCATGTTGTAGCTGGCGCCGCTGAAGCCCAATTCGGGCACATTCGTCTTTCCGAGGATGATCGCGCCGGCATTCTTGAGCCGTTCGACTGCGACATCGTCTTCGGTCGGAATGTAATCCTTATAGAGGATCGACCCCGACGTGGTCTTGATACCTTTGGTTTCCACCAAGTCCTTGATGCCGATCGGCACGCCGGCCAACGGCCCGACTGGCTTGCCGGCCACGATAGCGGCTTCGACTTGCTTCGCTTGCTGCCGCGCCAAATCCGGCGTCGGCGTGCAGAAGGCACCGATGAGCGGGTTCAGCTTCTCCATCCGCGCCAGCACGGCATCGGTTACCTCCACTGGCGAAAGCTCTTTTCTGCGAATTTTCTGCGCCAAAGTGACCGCATCCATGCGGCAGATCTCGTTGGCGTTCGTCGCCGCGCGCGCGAGCTCTACGCCAGCGCCCGCGACCGCGGCGGCGGTCGCGCCTGCGGCTTGCACGAATTCACGCCGCGTCATATCGGTCATCCTTTTCTCCACGGCAAACACGCGCAGTTCGAACAACAGCAGCGCAACGTTCGACCTTGACTGACAGAGCATTCGCGACCGCAGGCGCGCGCTGAAAGGTGTCGCATCTGGGGATCGCTCGGCAAAGCATAAACGGCTCCAACGGCTTACGACAAGCTCCTTCGGCCGTCGAGATGATGGAATAGCTGCGCTGCGGAAATGCCCTGAACGGAAGCACCCGCTCTATTCGATCACTTCATCGGCAAAACCGAATCACTGTGACGCACCTTATTGAACGCTTGTTCGACTCCATCGCAGGTATAAGCTGCTCGTAGCCCAGCGCGCGCGCTCGTCATTAATGCGCTTGGCGCGTTAATGAAATGGGTGAGGAACATATGACCGCCGCGGTCCCTGAAGTGCAACAAGAAGGTTACTTTCCGCATTGGAAACTGAAGACCACGGGCGTGATCATGCCCGAGGAGCGCCTGACGTGGGGCCAGACGATCGTCTCTGGACTGCAGCACGGGGTCGCAATGTCGGGCGGAACGATTATCGCACCGCTCATCATGGGTTTTGATCCCAATCTGGCATTGCTGTTTTCGGGGCTCGGCACTCTTGTTTTCTTTGTGGTGGTTGCAGGGCGTGTGCCGAGTTACCTGGGCTCGAGCTTCTCCTTTGTTGCAGTCGTGATTGCCGCAACCGGCTATTCCGGGCATGGGCCAAACCCAAACCTGGATGTTGCGCTTGGCGGCATCGTTGTGGCCGGTGTGCTCTACGGCGTCGTCGCTCTGATCGTCATGCATTCCGGCATTGGCTGGGTCGAGCGATTGATGCCGCCAGTCGTAACGGGCGCGGTGGTCGCGGTGATCGGCCTCAATCTCGCTCCTGTGGCCATTAAATCCGTGAACGGAAGCCAATTCGATGTTTGGATTGGGCTGTTAACAGTTCTGATCGTCGGGTTGATTGCCGTGGCAGCGCCGGGCCTCTGGCGTAGACTGCCAATCATCTTTGGAGCTATCGGCGGATATCTGCTGTATTTGCTGCACGCAAATGTCTTCGGGTGGGGGAAGCCCATCGACTTTGCGGCGCTGGCTGCCGCGCCATGGATAGGTTTGCCGAAATTTACCAGCCCAAGCTTCCATGCTGATGCGATCTTCTTGATCGCGCCCGTGGCGATCATTCTCGTCGCCGAGAACGTTGGTCACATCAAGGCCGTCGGCGCGATGACAGGCAGAAGTCTTGATAGCTTCCTGGGTCGCGCGTTTTTGGGAGACAGTCTGGCGACGATTATATCCGCCTTCGGCGGCGGGACCGGCGTCACGACTTACGCCGAGAACATTGGTGTGATGGCGGCGACAAAGGTCTATTCGACTCTTCTGTTCGTCGTTGCCGCCCTCGTCTCTGTCCTGCTGGGCTTCTCGCCAAAATTTGGTGCGCTCATCCTGTCGATCCCGGGTCCCGTCATCGGCGGCTTGTCGATCGTGCTGTTCGGGTTGATAGCCGCCATGGCCGGCCGGATCTGGGTGGAGAATAAGGTAGACTTCTCCAACCCAAGAAATTTGATCACCGTCGCTGCGGCGCTTACGGCCGGCGCCGGCGACCTTACCCTCAAGTTCGGCGCTTTCAAAATGGGAGGAATAGGCACCGCAACATTCGGCGCTATCATCCTCTATCAAATTCTAGCTTGGAACAACGCTGAGGAATAACACCCTGGCGCAGACGGGCCTGCCCCCAGCGTGTTCGATGCCAATTTGTGCGCGGGAGCCGAGTTCCAAACCCCCAACTGCATCCCCGAGAGGTCCGGTTCTGGCACCGAGCTGCCGGATGCTAGCGGTACTTTGAAGGTCTGCTACAGCGCACTTCTCCGACCCGCTGCATGATCGGCGCGAAGGCGGCTGCTGACCCGTCTCGGACATGACCAGATGCCTGCTTGTCGCTGAGCAGGTCGAGCCACTTGGCTTTCGTTTACTTGCACCGGGGGTGGTGGCATCATGCCGATTTAGCGGCGGTGCACGAGTCACATGATGCGTGGCGTGCGGGAGTAGGCATGAGAGCAGTTGTTTGCCTTCTTATCCTCTACGCGCTCTCTTGTCCGGCGCTTGGCGAAGAGACGCAGGGCGCGGCGGGCGAAGCCGTTTTTAGTGCGCATTGCACGAAATGCCACAATGGCGGCGTTATGCGCGCTCCAGACGTTTCTGCGTTGCGGCAGTTGTCGGCGGCGTCGATCAAAGCGGCGCTCACCAGCGGCAGCATGATTGCGCAAGGCCAAGAGCTCAGCGCGGCCGAGATCGACGCGGTGAGCCGGTTCCTGGGAAACACCTCGGCGCCGGCGGCAAAAGCGGCAGCGGCCTGCGCCGAGGCGCCCCCGGTGCCGGCCGATGCATTTGCGGAGCCGCATTGGAACGGCTGGGGCGTCGATGCCGCGCAGCACCGGTTCCAGCCGGCGGCCATGGCAGAGCTCGCCGCTGCAGACGTGCCGAAGCTCAAGCTGAAGTGGGCGTTCGGCTTCGGCGGGGTCACCCGCGCCTTTGCCCAACCGACGATCGTCGCTGGACGCCTTTTCATCGGCAGCGCCAACGGCAAGATCTATTCACTGGACGCCACGACCGGCTGCACCCTTTGGATGTTCGATACCTCCCCCGCGCCGGCGCGAACCGCGATCAGCATCGGCATCGACGCCCGCGGCTGGTCCGCCTATTTCGGAGACTTCCGGGCGAACGCGTACGCGGTCGACGCGCTCACCGGCAAACTGCGGTGGATAACGCACGTCGACGACCATCCCGCGGCCATCATCACAGGGGCTCCGACGCTCGTCGACGGGGTGCTCTATGTGCCCGTCACCTCTTACGAGGAAGTGACCGGTGCCGATCCGCACTATCGATGCTGCACCTTTCGCGGCAGTATCGTCGCGCTCGATGCCGCCACCGGCAAGGTGCTGTGGAAGAGTTACAGCATCCCCGAGGCGCCGAAGCCGGTGCGGATCAATCAGCTCGGCGTTCAACTCTTTGGGCCATCCGGAGCCGGGATTTGGTCCTCTCCGGCCGTCGATCCGGCTGGAGGCATGCTCTACGCCACGACCAGCGATAGCTATTCCGATCCGGCGGCGGCCACGTCGGATGCGGTCCTGGCCTTTCGCCTCGATAACGGGGAGCAGGCTTGGTCGCGCCAGATGACGGCCGGTGACGCCTATACCATCGCCTGTGGCCGCGTTGCGCCGGGCACTGGTAATTGTCCCAAGGCCGGCGGCCCCGATTTCGATTTCGGCTCATCGCCGATCCTGGTGCAGCTTGCAAACGGCAAGCGCGCGCTCATCGCAGCTCAAAAGTCGGGCGTTGTTTACGCGGTCGACCCGGATCGGCAGGGCGCCATCATCTGGCAGCGCCGCGTTGGCGAGGGCGGAAAGATGGGTGGCGTCGAGTGGGGCGCGGCCGTCGACGATCGTAATGTCTATGTCGCGCTGTCGGACGTGCGGATGCGGCCGGTTCCTAATTCTACGACGGGCGCCCAGAAATCGATCTTCGGCCCGAGCTTCCTACTCGATCCAGCCGCGGGCGGCGGCCTGTTTGCGTTGGCGCTGGATACCGGCGAAGTGGTCTGGCACACGCCGCACCCTGGCTGCGGCGACACGCCGGGATGCAGCCCTGCGCAATCGGCGGCAGTGACAGCGATCCCCGGCGTCGTCTTTTCCGGCGGCGTCGATGGCCATCTCCGCGCCTACGACGCGGCAAGCGGGCGGATCATCTGGGACGTCGACACAAAGGGGACCTACGAGACTGTCAACGGGACAAC
The DNA here is from genome assembly GCA_035509275.1 of Allostellaceae bacterium. GTDB lineage: Bacteria > Pseudomonadota > Alphaproteobacteria > ATCC43930 > CGMCC-115725 > DAHUYF01. The sequence continues at coordinate 19,239 of DATJLU010000172.1, forward strand.
GGCCTTGGGTGGCTCGGTCGACGGGCCAGGGCCGGTCGTCGTTGATGGGATGCTCTACGTCAATTCAGGATATGCCTTCGCCGGTGGCGCGCCCGGCAATGTTCTCCTCGCATTTTCAGTCGACGGCAAATAGCAGTTCGCGAACCGCGCAGCGCTCGCTGTACTTTGGGTGCGACGCCGCACGGATCAGAGAAATGTCCGGGGTTGGCACGAATGCGACGTAGCCGCCTTCGCGCGCGACGCCGATCGATGAAGACGCCGCCGTCCGCGGAGGTACGCATGAATACAGCGCCTCGATTGATGGTTGTTGCGTTCGCATTGTGCGGCCTGGCGCTGCTTGGGCTGCCCGCCGCGAGGGCGACGGAAGCCGATACGCCGGTCTTCTCCGATACCGGCCCCAATGCCGACGAGTATGGAGCGTCGGAGGGCTATCCAGTAGGCAGTTTGAGCGTCGTCGCGCAGATGCGCTATCTCGTCGGCACCTACAGCCGTTTCGACCAGATCGCGCGGGTTCGCGTGGTAACGCGTGCACCAACAGCCTGGTCCTTCCGACGCGCGCCGGCGGAGCTGGATATGAACTATACCTTCCAAGGTGAGCGCCACAGCATCGACGATTATCTACGCCGCAATCCCGTCACCGGACTACTGATCGCCAAGGACGACACGATTCTTTACGAGCACTATCAATACGCGCGCACCGACCGCGACCGGTTCCTCTCGCAGTCCATGGCTAAGACCGTCACCTCGATGCTGGTCGGCATCGCCGTCGGCGAGGGCAAGATCAAATCCATCGACGATGACGTCCAGGCCTACGTTCCCGGCCTCGCCGGCACCGAATACGGCAAGACCCCGATCCGGGCCTTGCTCCACATGTCCTCCGGCGTGGCGTTCCACGAGGTTTATGACGGCAAGGACGATATTGCTCAGCTCGGCCGCGAGCTCTTCGGCGCGAGCGGAAAGAGCGCAGTCGCCAGCGTCGCCCAGTTCAATACCCGCATCGCCCCACCAGGCACGGTGTGGCATTACGCCAGCATCGAGACCGAGATATTGGGTCTCGTGCTGCGCGCAGCCACCGGCACGTCGGTCGGCGAGTATCTTCGCGACAAGATATGGCAGCCAATCGGAACCGAGGCCGACGCGTCCTGGGCGATCGACAGCACCGGTCAGGAGATAACCTTCTGCTGCTTCAACGCCGTGCTCCGCGACTATGCGCGCTTTGGCCGCTTGCTCGCCTATGACGGCGCCTGGAACGGCCGGCAGCTTATCCCGCGGCAGTGGCTGCTTGACGCGACCACGGTCAACCCCACCGACGCTTATCTCGCTCCTGGCGCCGCCACAAGCTTTTACGGGTACGGCTTTCAGGTCTGGCTTCTGCCGGGGGCGAAGCGACGCTTTGTGTTGCTTGGCATCCGTGGGCAAATGATCTTCGTCGATCCCGGTTTGAAACTCGTGATGGTCCATACCGCCGTTCGTCCGAAGCCGGCAGATCCAGCGGCCAGCAGGGAAGCAATCGCGCTGTGGTCGGCGTTGGAGCAGCAGTTCGGTAGCGACGGGCGCTAGCTAACTGCGGGCGGCGGCGGAACGAGGTATTCGGGGCTCACCAATCCGTTGGTCAGTTTTTGGCACATCTCTGACAAGCCTCTCGTCGCGGCCCTGTCTGGAAAGGGGCCGGAAGCAGCCGGGACGGCCACGCTTTATGGTCTAAACCTAGTCCAAGGGGTGCCGTGGTAGCATCTCTCGACCACCGCTCTTTGACATCGTAAAGGACACCCGAGGCCCCGCGCGGTAATCGACCGTCACGGCGTCGTTCGCGCCGCGATCACCCGGCACTCCGACCCGGAAGACCGAGCCGAAAAAAATGCTCCCGGCGTACACCGGAGGCGTAGACCCCTCCCGGCGCTTTTCGCTTGACCGCGTGATCAATCCCGCGCGATCAGCGCCGCGAACTCATCCAGCACATCGCGATAGAGCTGGCGCTTGAACGGCACGATCAGCACCGGCAGCTCGGCGGGCGCAATCCATTTCCACGCGTCGAATTCGGGATGGTGCGTGTCGAGCGCGATGTCGCGATCCTCGCCGGTGAAGCGCATCGCGAACCATTTCTGGCGCTGGCCGCGATAGCGGCCGCGCCACAGCCGGCCGGCGATTTCGCGCGGCACGTCGTAGCTGAGCCAGCGGCTGCTCTCGGCCAGGATCTCGGCCTTGTCGGTGCCGGCCTCTTCCTTGAGCTCGCGCAGCGCCGCGTGGCGCGGCGTCTCGCCGCGATCGATGCCGCCTTGCGGCATCTGCCAGTTCTCGCTGCGAACATCGATGCGGCGCCCGACGAAGACGCGGTTGTCGCGGTTGAGCAGCATGACGCCGACGCCGGCGCGGTAGCCTGAAGCGCGCACGGCCTCGACCTCGTCGCTCATTGCGCCGCGCCTTTCGCATCGCCCGGCAGCGTCGGCAGCGCGCTCGCCGGCGCCAGCGCGATGCCCTTCTGGTCGAGCGTCTTGGCCCAGAGCGCGATGCGCTCCAACGTCACGGGATAGGCGAAGCCGATGCCGAGCGCCCTGCCATCCTGCTGCGCCATGGTTTCGAGGCTTGCCAGATGCCGGTCGATGGCATCGCGCGTCGTGTCGGCGTCGATCGTGTCATCGGCGATGACGCGCGGCACCCCCATCGTCTCGGCCAGCGCGCCGGCGACGCTCTGCTCGCTGGCGCGGCCATCGACGAACATCAGCCCGCGCTTCTTCAACTCGTCCATCACCGGCAGGAGATTGGTCTGCGAGGTGGTAAAGCGCGAGCCCATCATGGTGGTGACCCCGACATAGCCGGTGACGCGGCTCAGCACCCAATCGAGCCGCTCGCGATTCTCGTCCGGGGAGAGCGAGGTCAGCAGCGTATAGGGGCCGGGATCCTGGCGCGGATAGTCGACCGGCTCCATCGGCAGGCCGAGCAGGACCTCATGCCCCGCGGCGCGCGCCCGATTGACCCAATCGCCCAGCGCCTGGCCATAGGGATCGAAAGCGAGCGTGACCGCGCCCGGGAGCGAGTCGATCGCGGCCTGGGTCGCGTCGCCCGAAAGCCCGAGCCCGCTGATCACGAGGGCGATGCGCGGCCGCCCGTCGGCGCGGTCGAAGGGCCGGCCATAGACCCGCCAGGGCTGGCGGCCGTCGCGGCCGATGATCGGCAGCGGCCCTTGCGGCCCGGTTTCGACCAGCGCCGGGTCGGGCGCCGGCAGCAGCGGCTGCGCCGAGCTCTGATCGCGCTTGGGCGGCATCGGCGGCGGCGGCAAGGCGGCGACCGGCGCCGTCTCGGGCTCGGGCGCCGCCGTCGCAGGCGGCGCCGGCGGCGGGATCGCGGCGGTGACCGGCTTGGGTGGGGCCAGTCGGGCCGGCATCGCCAGCATGGTCTCGGCCGGCTTGGCCGCAGTCGCTGGCGGCGGCGCCCCGCCGCCGGGCCCGCCAAGGGCCAGCAGCGCGAAAACGCCGGCGAGCGCCAGCGGCAGCAGCGTGGCGGCGATGCGGCCCGGGTTCACCAAGCGGTGCGTGGCGACGTCGGCATTGCCGGGATCGCGCCGAGGCCGGCCGAAGCCACCGTCAATTCGCCGCCTTGGCGTTGAACAACGCGACGCCGCGCAGCATGTCGACGGCGCGTGCGAGCTGGTAGTCCTGCGCCGTGCCAAGCACCTCGGCGTCGACCGCGCCAGCTTCCTCCGGCGCTGCCGGCTGGGTTCCCGGCGGCACGTTGGGCGCTCGGTTGCTGCTCTGCGGTGTTGTCGGCGCGTCGGTATTCTTGAGCGCGCCGGGCAGATCCGCCTCGTGCAAGGACTTGCCCAGCTCGAGCTTCTCGATCTTCGCCGGCTCGACGACGATGTCGGGCTCGATGCCCTTCGCCTGGATCGAGCGGCCCGACGGCGTGTAGTAGCGCGCGGTGGTCAATCGCATCGCGCCATGGCCGGGGAGCTGGATGATGGTCTGCACCGAGCCCTTGCCGAAGGAGCGGGTGCCGAGCAGCACGGCGCGGTGATGATCCTGCAGCGCGCCGGAGACGATTTCCGAGGCGGAGGCCGAGCCGCCATTGATCAGCACCACCATCGGCAACCCGCCGGTAAGATCACCGCCGGGCTTGGCGTCATAGCGCGCCGCATCCTCGCTGTGGCGCCCGCGGGTCGAGACGATCTCGCCCTTGTCGAGGAAGTCGTTGGAGACGGCGATCGCCTGGTCGAGCAACCCGCCGGGGTTGTTGCGCAGGTCGAGCACGATGCCCTTGAGATTAGCTCCGGCCTGCTGCTTCAGCGATTTCATCGCCGCTTTGACGCCGCTGTCGGCCTGCTCGTTGAAGCTGGTGATGCGGATATAGCCGACATCGTTGCCCTCGAGATGCGACTTCACCGACTCGATCTTGATCACCGCGCGCTTCAGGGTGACGTCGAAGGGATCGCGGCCTTCGCGCCGGATGGTGAGCTTGATCGGGCTGTCGACCGGCCCGCGCATGTGCTCGACCGCGTCGTTCAGCGACAGGCCCAGCACCGGCTCGCCATCGATCGCGGTGATGAAATCGCCGGGCTTCAGCCCGGCCTTCGCGGCCGGCGTGTCGTCGATCGGCGACACCACCTTGACGATGCCGTTGTCCATCGTGACCTCGAGGCCGAGGCCGCCGAACTCGCCGCGCACCTGCACCTGCATGTCGCTGAAGCTCTTGGCATTCATGTAGCTCGAATGCGGGTCGAGCGAGCTCAGCATGCCGTTGATCGCCGCCTCGATCAGCTGCTGGTCCGAGACCTCCTCGACATAGTCGGCGCGCACGCGCTCGAACACCTCGCCGAAGAGGTCGAGCTGGCGATAGGTGTCGGAGCTCGATTGCGGCGCCGGTTGTTGCTGCTGCTGTTGCGCCGGTTGCTGCTGCTGTTGCGGCTGCTGCTGTTGCTGTTGTTGCGGCTGCTGCTGCGCCGATGCGGGAGCGAGCAGGAGGAGAGTGGCGGCGCAAGCCGCGCTGAGACCGAGACGCTTCATCCGCTTACCTTTTCATCGTGGGTTGCCAACCACGGCAGAGGGTTGATCGGCTGGCCATCGTGGCGCAGCTCGAGATAGAGGTGGGGCTTTTCTTCGCCGCGCGGCATTGTACCCACCGGCTCGCCGGCCACCAGCCATTGCCCGACCGTGCCCTCGACGCGATCGAGCCCGGCCAGCAGCGAATGATAGCCGTCGCCATGTTCGATGATCAATATTTGCCCGTAGCCCTTGAACGGGCCGGCGAACAGCACGCGGCCGTCGAACGGGGCGACGACTTGGGCGCCGGGGCGGGTCTCGAAGGTCAGGCCCTTGGAGGCCATGCCAAAATCGTCATTTTCGCCAAACCGGCGCATGAGGCGGCCGCTGGCGGGATAGACCAGCGCGCCGTGCGCCTCGCGGAAGGGGCGTATCCGCGGCGGCTTGCTCGGATCGGGGATGACCGGCGGCGGCGCCGTGACGATGACGCTCGGCGCCGCGCCGTCCGGCCGCTTCTGCTGGAGTGCCATGAGCTGCTCGCTCTCGCGCCGCTCGGCCTCGGCGCGGCGCTGCTCTTCCGCTTCACGCTGGCGCTCGGCCTCGGCGTCGCGCTCGCGGCGTGCCTCGTCGAGCTTCTCGATGAGCTGGCGCAAATCGGATGCCTGCGCCGCCAGCTGCAGCTGGCGCTCGCCGCTCTCCTCGGCGCCGTGCTGCGCGTCCTCCTGCAGCACCGCCTTCCGGGCGATGAGGGCGTCGAGCTGGGTCTGCTCCTGCTCCAGGCCGAGCCGCTCGGCGCGGTGGCGGGCCTCGTCCGCGGCGATCTGGCGGCGCACGGCGGCAAGCTCGTCGATCTCTTGGCTCAGTCGCCGCGCCTCGGCCGCGAGCGGCGGCACGGCGGCGCCCATCAGCACGGCCGAGCGCATCGCATCGACCGGGTTGCCCGGCGTCAGCGCCAGGCCCTCCGGCGGGTTGCGCGCCAGCCGTTCGAGCGCCATGAGGAGCTGCTGCTGCGCCGCGCGATGGCGCTGCAGCTCCGCCGCTTTCTGCGCCGCTGCGGTGTTGAGCGTGGCGAGCTGATCCTCGAGCGCGGAGAGCACCGCCTCATGCTCTTGCGCCGCCTTGGCGGCGGCGATGCTGTTGGCGCGCAAAGTCGCGATTTCGGCGGCGAGCGCTTCGGCCTGGCGGGCATATTCCGCCGCTTGCGCGCGGCTGTCCTCGAGCTGCTGCTGCACCGATTTGAGCTGCTGCTGCGGCGTATCGTCGGCGCGCGCGGTTGCGCAAATCAGCAGGCCTGCCAGCAGCAGCGGCAGCGTTGCGAGGCGGAAGCGCTCAGGCCGTGGCACGCTCGGCGGCGCGGCGCAGAAGCGACCGTCCGGTCATTTCGGAAGGTTGCCGCAGCCCCAGCAGCTGCAGCAGGGTCGGCGCGATATCGGCGAGCCGCCCTTCGCCGAGGCCGGTGACGCCGGCCGGCGGGTTGATGAGCACGAGCGGTACCGGGTTCAGCGTATGCGCGGTGTGCGGCTGGCCGGTGACGGGATCGCGCATCATCTCGGCATTGCCGTGATCGGCGGTGATGAGCAGGCTGCCGCCGGCACGCGTCACCGCCTCGGCGAGGCGGCCGAGACAGCGATCGACGGTCTCGACGGCTTTCACCGCGGCGCCGATGTCGCCGGTATGGCCGACCATGTCGGTATTGGCGAAATTGACGACGATGACGTCGAAGCGGCGCTGATCGATCGCCTCGACCAGCTTCTCCGTCACTTCGGGCGCCGACATCTCCGGCTTCAGATCATAGGTCGCGACCTTGGGCGAAGGCACCAGGATGCGGCTCTCGCCGGGGAACTCGGCCTCGCGCCCACCATTGAAGAAAAAGGTGACATGCGCGTATTTCTCGGTCTCGGCGATGCGCAGCTGCGTCAACCCCGCGCGCGACACCACCTCGCCGAAGGTGTCGGTGAGATCTTCCGGCGGAAACAGCGTCCTCAGGAAGCGATTGAGCTCGGTCGAATATTCGGTAAGGCCGAGCGCCGCGGCGGTCTTCACCACGCGCGCGCGGCGGAAGCCGGCAAAATCGGGATCGAGCAGCGCCGCCAGGATCTCGCGCACGCGGTCGGCGCGGAAATTGGCGCAGAGCACGCCGTCGCCGTCGCGCATCCCGGCATAGCCGGCGATCACCGTCGGCAGCACGAACTCGTCGCTCTTCCCCGCCTCATAGGCCTGCCGTATCGCCGCTTCGGCATCCGCCGCCGGTTCGCCTTCGCCCAGCACCAGGGCGCGATAGGCTTTCTCCGCGCGGTCCCAGCGCTTGTCGCGGTCCATCGCGTAGTAGCGCCCGCTCACCGTGGCGATGGCGGTGCGGCCGAGTGCCGCCGTATCGGCGGCGAATTTGGCGATGTAGTCGCTGGCGGATTTGGGCGGCGCGTCGCGGCCGTCGAGGAAGGCGTGCACCTTGACGGCAATGCCGGCTTGATCGAGAAGCCGCGCCAGCGCCGCCAGATGGTCCTGATGCGAATGGACGCCGCCCGGCGACATCAGCCCCAGGAGATGCGCCGCGCCGCCGCTCCGCTTCAGTGCGGCGATGAACTCGGCCAGCGCCGGATTGGCGGCGAGGCTGCCATCGGCGATCGCCCGGTCGATGCGCGGCAGGTCCTGCATCACCACCCGGCCGGCGCCGATGTTCATGTGGCCGACCTCGGAATTCCCCATCTGCCCTTCGGGCAGCCCGACATAGAGCTCGCTCGCCTGGAGCCGGGCATGCGGCGCGGTTTCGAGGAAACGGTGCCAATTGGGCGTCGCCGCCGCGAGGATGGCATTGTCGGCGCGCTCGCTGCGGCAGCCCCAGCCGTCGAGGATGCAGAGCACCACCGGGCGGGGTCGGGGAGCCTGTTGCATGGACATGTCTTATAGAGGAACGGCCGGCGCCGGGGTAGTGCTCCGAACCGCGTCACGCGGGCGCGGGCGTGCTCTCGGCCGGTTTCAGGCCGGCGGTAAGGGCGGCGGGAAGCCGGACGGTGAAGCAGGAGCCCTGCCCAGGCGCGCTCTCGACCGTGATCTCGCCGCCCATCAGCCGGCACAGCCGCCGGCTCAACGCCAGCCCGAGACCGGTACCGGGTTGGCGGCCGCCCGGTCCCCCGACCTGGCTGAAGTCCTGGAACAGCGCCGGCAGATTGTCGCGGCTGATGCCGATGCCGGTGTCGCGGACGGCAATGCCGATCCAGTCGCCGCCCGCCGCCCGCTCCCGCGCGGCGGTCACGGTGATGCGGCCTTCCTTGGTGAATTTGGCGGCGTTGCTCAAGAGGTTGAGCACGACCTGGCGCAGCTTGGTCGGGTCGCCGATAAGGGCGCCAAGGCCGTCGCCGCGTTCGACGATGAGCTCGTTGCCGTTCTGCGCGACCAGCGGCCGGCAGGTGGCGACGACATCGTCGATGAGGCGGGCAATGTCGACGGGCTGGAGGGCGAGCTCCATCTTGCCGGCCTCGATCTTGGAGAGATCGAGCACGTCGGTCACCAGCGACAGCAGGTGCTTGCCGGCGGCGTTGATGCGTCGGAGATCGCGGACCAGCTGCTCGTCGCGCGCCTGGCCGGCGGCGTCCTCGAGCAGCAGCTCGCTATAGCCGATGACTGCGTTGAGCGGCGTGCGCAGCTCATGACTCATGGCAGCGAGAAAATGCGATTTTGCGTCGTTGGCGGCTTCGGCCTCCTCGCGCGCCCGCACCAGGTCTTGTTCGGTGTTCTGGCGCCGGGCGACTTCGGCGGCGAGGGTGAGGGCAAGCTCGTTTTGCCGCCCGGCGAAGGTCGCGAGCAGGGTTCCGGCGCCGATCAGGACGGTAAAGATCGCGATCAGCAGAGCGAGCAGGTGCGGCGAGAGCGCCATGCTGTGGAACGCGGCTTCGGGCAGCGGAAAGAAGATCGACGCCTGCATCGCCGTGTAATGCATCCCGGCGACGGCGCAGCCCATGATGGTCGCGGCGATCATCGTCGCCGGGACGGGATGCATTTGCGTGAAGCTGAAGCGGATGCCGAGCGCCACGAAGGAGAGGACGACCGCGACCACGATCGACAGCGCGACGACGCCCGGGTTGTAAAGTAGCAGTGCCTCGGGCAGCATCGCCGCCATTCCCGAATAATGCATCGCGCCGATGCCGGCTCCCATGAGCACGGCACCGATGGCGAGGCGGCCGAGGCCGGGCCCGTGCGGTCGGCTGATCACGCCCAGCGCGATGCCGCTCGCGATGATCCCCGGGATCATTGACAGCACGGTTCCGACGGGGTCGTAGGTGATGCCGCAGGGCAGCGAAAACGACAGCATGCCGATGAAATGCATCGACCAGATGCCGCCGCCCATGCTGATGGCCCCGGCCGTCGTCCAGGCCCAACGCGCGCGCGGGGATTTGGCGGCGATGATTCGCCCCGAGATCGACAGCGCGACCAAGGCCGCAAGGATCGCAATCGCCAGCGAGGTCGCGACCATGCCGAAGCTGTAGGAGCCGCGATAGGCGGTTGCCGGATCGAGGCTGGCGAAAACCGGGAGCAAGTGCCAGTCGAGCGTCAGCATGGGCGGCAGCCTCTGACCATGGTCCGGCCGGTTCGATCAGGCCGTTGCGGCGCTGTTCCAGGCATCGCCCGATGCAGCAGTCGCGGACTCCGCGCCGAGCGCCTGTGGAATGCGCAGCGTAAAGCACGAGCCGCTGCCCGGCTCGCTCGCCACCGTGATCTCGCCGCCCATCAACCGGCAGAGCTTCTGGCTCAGCGCCAGCCCGAGGCCGGTGCCGCCCTGGCGGCCGCTGCCGGCGGCGCCGATCTGGCTGAAGTTCTGGAACAGCTTCGGCAGATTCTCCGGGCTGATGCCGATGCCGGTGTCGCGCACGGCGATGACGATGCGTTCCTCGCCGCCGGCATCGGCTTCGCGCGCAACCCTGAGGGTGACGCGGCCGGCTTTGGTGAATTTGGCGGCGTTGCTCAAGAGGTTGAGCACGATCTGGCGGAGCTTGGTGGCATCGCCGAGAGCGGTGCCGAGCTCCGCGCCGCGCTCGACCACGAGCTCATTGCCGTTATTCATGACCAGCGGCCGGCAGGTCGCCACCACCTCGTCGACGAAGTCCTCGAGATCGAAGGGCAGCACTGCGACTTCCATCTTGCCGGCTTCGATCTTGGAGAGGTCGAGAACGTCGGTGACCAGCGACAGGAGATGCTTGCCGGCGCTGTTGATGCGGCGCAGATCGGCGATCTGCTGCTCGTCGCCCGCCGCCGCGACGGCGTCCTCGAGCAGCATCTCGCTATAGCCGATGACGGCGTTCAGCGGCGTGCGCAGTTCGTGGCTCATCCGTGCGAGGAATTCGGATTTGGCGCGGTTGGCCGCTTCGGCGTCCTTGGCGCGGCGCACGGCGGTGATGTCGGTCCAGAGATCGAGGCTGCCGCCGCCGGGCAGCCGGCGATGGTCGACCAGCATCCAGCGATCGTCGCGGAGGTGATAGATGTGCTCGCCATCGCTGCCATGGCGGGCGAGCAGCGTTTCGAGATCGATGCTCTCGTCCTGCGGGCCCTCGGCGTAGAAGCCGTTGCGCAGGCGGAACGCCGCGATCCGGCGGAACGACATGCCTTTATAGACGAAGTTGCCGGCATCGGTGTTGCGATGGAGATCGGCGAAGGCATGGTTGAGCGCGACCAGCCGGTCCTCCGCGTCGTAGAGCGCGAAGGGCTGTCGCACATGGCCGACGGCCTCCTCGAGCCGCCCTTCGGCGAGGCGCGCCGCTTCGGCGGCGCGGCGCTGCCCGGTGACCTCGGTGCCGACGCCCCGATAGCCCTTGAAGGTGCCGGCCTCGTCGAAGAACGGCACGCCGCTGACCTTGAGCCAGAATTGCGGCCGGTTCGGGGGTTTCTGCGAGAAGGCGAGATCGCGGAAGGGCTTGCGCGCGGTGATCGCGGCGACGAACTCCCGCGCCGTGTCGACTTCGGCTTGAAGTCCGGGGATATCCAGCAGGCGCTTGCCCAGCCGCTCGGGCACCGAGATGCCGACGATGTCGGTGAAGTTGGGCGAGAGATAGACGATGCGCATCTCCGCATCGATCTCCCAGAAATAGTCCGAGCCGGCTTCGTAGTGCTGGCGGAAGCGCTGCTCGCTCTCGCGCAGCGAGCGCTCCGCCTCGAGCTGCGCCGTGATGTCCTTGGAGACGCCGCAATAGCCGCGGAAGGCGCCGTCGCGATCGAACATCGGCACGCCGTTGGTTTTGACGTAACGCGGCTTGCCGTCCGACCAGGGCCGCGTGCGGTAGATGATATCGCGCAGGGGCTGGCGCCCGACCAGGGCGGCGTAGGCGCGCTGCGTCATCTCCGGATCGATCTCGGTGCCGGGGACCTCGTCGATGCGCCGGCCGAGCATGGAGGAGATCGCAAGTCCCGACATCGCCTCGATGCCGGGCGACACATAGGTGATGCGCAGCTCCGTATCGAGCTCCCAGTACCAGTCCGAAGCAACCAGAAAGAGCCGCTGATAGCGCTCCTCGCGCAGCAGCCCCTCGCGGATCGCATCGAGCTCGGCGGTGACGTCGACGACCGAGACCAGCCGCGCCGGGCGCCCCTCCCAGGCCAGCGCCACCGCCGAAAGCCGGACATCGACGAGACCGCCATCGGCCTTGCGATGGCGCCGTGCGCGGGTTCCGGCCAGCGCGTCCTCCGGGGCTTCGAGCGCCGCTTCCGTCAGCGCCAGGAACGGCTCGCGGCCATGGCCGTAGAGCCGCAGCGCGCTGTCGTTGACGTCGAGCAGCTGCCCGGTTGCGGCATCGGCGATCCACATCGGCAGCGGATTGTCGTGAAAGGCGAGGGGTGGCGTCTCCGGCGCCCGCTCCTCGGCGCGCAGCGCGGCCTTCTTCCGCCGAGGTCGTGTGATGCTTCGGTCCACCGTCGCCTTTGCCCCGCATCTCCCGGTCGCCGCCGCCGGCAGCGGGCATGGCCCCAAGCGCCAAGCGCGGCACGAACATACCTGGGCAGGGTAAAGCCTTTGCTAACCACTTCGCGAGATTCGCGAGGGCTCTTCGGGAGATACTATGGTCTATGGTAGGGGTGCCCGGCGAGAATCTGCTGGGCGCGGTAGAGCTGCTCCAGCAGCATGCCGCGCACCAGGAGATGCGGCCAGGTCATGGCGCCGAGCGCGAGCACGAGCTGCGCCGCCTTGAGCACCCGCTCCGCCAGCCCCTCGGCGCCGCCGATGATGAAGGCGACGTCGCTCGTGCCGCTGTCGCGCCAGCGCGCGAGGCGCTGCGCGAATGCCTCGCTGCCCAGCGAATTGCCGCGCGCGTCGAGTGTCACCAGCGCGGCGCCTTTCGGCACGGCGGCGAGCAGCAACGCCGCTTCGCGCTCGATGAGCTCGGCCGGCGGCAGTGGCCGCTTTTCTTCGATCTCGCGCAGCGTCAGCGGCCAGCTGATGCGCTCGGCGTAATGCCGCGCCAGCGCTTCATGCGGCCCCGGCCTCAGCCGGCCGATGGCGAGGATATGGAGCCGCATCGCAGAAGTGAGCTAGGCGAGTGCCGTGGCGGTGTCGCCGAGGGCTTCGCCCCACATCTTTTCGAGGTTGTAGAAGCTGCGCACTTCCGGGCGGAAGAGATGGATGATGAGGTCGCCGGCATCGATCAGCACCCAATCGCCCTGACGCAGCCCTTCGGCCGAGCGTTTGCCGTAGCCGCCATCCTTAAGCGCCTGGAGCATTCGCTCGGCGAGCGCCACCACCTGGCGCTGCGAGCGTCCGGTGGCGATGACGAGATAATCGGCGATGCCGGATTTGTCTTGGAGGTCGATGACGGTCAGGTCCTCTGCCTTGCCGTCCTCGAGGGTCTTCTCGACGAGCGCGAGAAGCGGGGGCTTCGATGCCGCGGCGGGACGCGGCTGGGCTTTGCTGCGCGGTATGGGTCACCTCGTTTGGCGTTGCTTCCGCCGCCCCCGCGCCGCGCGTTCGGGCCCGGCATGGGAGCGGATTTCCGTGGCCGAGTGAACGTCGAGCTTTATGGGCAGGAAGACCCAGGCCGGTGGTTCCCGCTCGGCCAGGCTCTGCGCCGCGGCGGGTGCCAACCGGTGCCGCGCATAACGCTGCGCCGCCAGCTCGGCCAGTCCCTTAAAACAATAGGTAGGGCGCGCCAGGACTGCAATGGGGAGGCGCGCGAAGATATCGGTCCAGCGCTTCCACTGGCGGATTTGTGCCAAAATATCGGCGCCGATGATGAAAACGAAACGCGTTCGCGGAAAGATTCGTTGCAGAGCCGTTACGGTATCGACGGTGTAGCGGGTACCGAGCCGCGCTTCGAGGTCGAGCACACGCAGGCGCGGATGGCGGGCGAGCACACGCGCCGCCGCGAAGCGCTTGGCGAACGGCGCCATGCCGCGCACCGGCTTCAGCGGATTCTGCGGCGCCACCAGCCACCAGACCTCGTCGAGGTCGAGCCGCTTCAGCGCCTCGCGGCTGATATGGAGATGCCCCTCATGCGCCGGGTTGAAGGAGCCGCCGAGGAGCCCGACGCGGCGCGGCACGGGCGCGCCGATCCCGAGACCGGCGGGTGTCAGGGGCGCACCCCTCGCGCGGTTGTGCTGGGCAGAGCGGGCGGACAAACGCTGAGCGGAAGAGCCATGGTCTCGGCCGATTGAACCCGGGCGGCCATGATAGAGGAGGGCGGGCGCGGCGGGTAGACCAGGACTGCCCGTGTCGTGCCACCAATTCCCTGCGAGGTAATTGAGCGCCGGCGGCCTGGCGGTCAGCATTGGCCCCGTCCCAGCGGGGAGAACAGCCATGCTGCGCGTCGCCCTCGTCGGCACCTTTGCTCTCAGTCTCGAAGCTGCGATACGCCGGCGTCTCACGATACCTTGTGAGGTGGTCGTCTCGGAGCTCGCGGAGATCGACGTGTTGGTCACGATGGTGCTGACCCACGAGATGGCGCGCGCCTCTCCGCGCCTCAAGCTCGTTCAGGTGCCGGGCGCGGGCCTCGACCGGATCGACCGCTCGGCGCTTCCGCACGGCGCGTGTCTCGCCAACGTCTACGGACACGAGAACGGCATCGCCGAATACGTGATCGGGGCGATGCTGGCGCTGACGCGCGACTTCGTTCGTCTCGATGCGGCGCGCCGGCAGGGGAGCTGGCAGAGCCAATGGGCGGTCGACGTTGCGCCGCCCCCGGTGTGGCCCGAGCTCGCCGGCAAGACTCTCGGCATTCTCGGCTATGGCCGGATCGGCCAAGCGGTGGCGCGCCGCGCCCGCGCTTTCGATATGACGCTCTGCGCCACGCGTCGGGACGTCCGACGCCCGACCGACGACGGTCTCGACTTTCTCGGCGGCCCCGATGCGGCCGACGAGATTATCGCACGCTCCGACTACGTGCTGCTATCGATGCCGGCGGCTCCCGACACGATCGGGTTCATCGACCGCCGCCGCCTCAGTCTGATGAAATCGACGGCGTTCCTCATCAATGTGGCGAGGGCGGAAATCGTCGATGAGCGGGCGCTCTACGAGGCGCTCGCGGCGCGCCGCATGGCCGGAGCGGCGCTCGATGTGTGGTATCGCTATCCGCGCGAGGCCGGTCTCACATTCCCGGCCACCTGCCCGTTTCACGAATTGCCGAATGTGCTGATGACGCCGCACGTCTCGGGCTGGACCGATGGCATGCTGGAAACCCGCGCTCAGCACATCGCCGAAAACATTCGGCGCGTCGCCGCCGGCGAGGCCCCGCTCAATCGGGTCGGCTGATGAGCGGCGGCCGGCCTTGCTGCGGCTGTGGTGCTGCTAAGGCCTGATCTGACCGTCGCCGCGGACGACATATTTATAGCTGACGAGCTGCTCGGCGCCGACGGGGCCGCGCGGCGGCAGCCGTCCGGTCGAGATGCCGATCTCGGCGCCCATGCCGAACTCGCCGCCATCGGCGAATTGCGTCGAGGCGTTCTGCAGCACGATGGCGCTGTCGATTTCGGCGAGGAAGCGCTCGGCCGTCGCCTGGTCCTCGGTGACGATGGCGTCGGTGTGATGCGAGCCATAGCGGTTGATGTGCTCGATTGCGGCGCCGACGCCGTCGACGACGGCGACGGCGAGGATGGCGTCGAGATATTCCGCGCTCCAATCCGCCTCGCTCGCCGGCACCGCTTGCGGATCGAGCGCCTGCACCGCCGCATCGCCGCGGATCTCGCAGCCCGCGCCATGCAGATCGGCGAGGATCGGCGGCAGGTATTGTTGCGCCACCGCGCCGTCGACGAGCAGCGTCTCGGCGGCGCCGCAGACGCCGGTGCGGCGCATCTTGGCGTTGAGGACGATGCGCCGCGCCTTGTCGAGATCGGCGGCGCGATCGACATAGACGTGGCAGACGCCTTCGAGATGGGCGATGACCGGCATGCGGCTCTCGCGCTGGACCCGCTCGATCAGCGAGCGGCCGCCGCGCGGCACGATGATGTCGATGAATTCGGTGAGCGTCAGCATCATCCCGACCGCGGCACGGTCGCGCGTCGGCACCAGCTGCACCGCATCGGCGGGGAGCCCCGCCTGCTCCAGCCCGCGCCGCACCGCGGCGGCGATGGCGCGCGAGGAATGGAAGCTCTCGGAGCCGCCGCGCAGGATCGCGGCATTGCCGGCACGCAAGGAAAGGCCGCCGGCATCGGCGGTGACGTTGGGTCGCGATTCATAGATGATGCCGATGACGCCGAGCGGAACGCTGACGCGCGCGATGTCGAGCCGGTTGGGCCGCGTCCAGCGCGCCAGCACTTTGCCGACGGGATCGGGCAGTGCCGCGACCTCATCGAGCCCCGCCGCGATCGCGTCGATGCGCTTGGCGTCGAGCATCAGGCGATCGACCATCGCCGGCGAGAGCCCGTGCTGGCCCGCCTCGGCGAGATCTTGCGCATTGGCCGCGAGGATCTCCGGCTGACGCGCGCGAATCTCGGCTGCCGCCGCCTGCAGCGCCGCGGTCTTGCGCTCCACCGGCGCTTGCGCCATCAGCGCCGCGGCGCGGCGCGCGGCGGCGCCGATGCCGCGCATCTCGGCATAGAGATCGTTGGTCGAGTCGAGCGCCGGCATCTCAGACCACCACCAGATCGTCGCGATGGATCATCTCGTGGCGCCCACGGTAGCCGAGGATGGCTTCGATTTCACCGCTTTTATGGCCGGCAATGGCGCGGGCATCGGCGCTGGAATAGGCGGAAAGTCCGCGCGCCACCTCGCGGCCACCGCCGTTGCGCACGATCACGGCATCGCCGCGCTCGAAGCTGCCCTCGACGGCGACGACGCCAGCCGGCAACAGGCTGGTGCCGCGCTTCAGCGCCGCGGCCGCGCCGTCATCGACGACCAGCGCGCCCATCGGATTGAGCGTACCGGCGATCCAGCGCTTCCGGGCCGTGCGCGGCTCGGCCGCGGGCAGAAACCAGGTGCAGCGCGCGCCCTGCTCGATGGCGGCGAGCGGATGGAGGCCATGCCCCTCGGCGATCACCATGCGGCAGCCGGCGGCGAGCGCGATGCGCGCGGCGGCGAGCTTCGTCACCATGCCGCCGGAGCTGTAGCCTTGCGGCGCGGCACCGCCCATCGCCTCGATCTCCGGCGTCAGCTCGCGCACGTCCGGGATGTGGCGCGCCGCAGGATCCTTGCGCGGATCGGCGGTGTAGAGCCCGTCGATGTCGGAGAGCAGCACCAGCGTGTCGGCGCTGATCATTTGCGCGACGCGCGCCGCGAGCCGGTCATTGTCGCCGAAGCGGATCTCGGTGGTCGCCACCGTATCGTTCTCGTTGATCACCGGCACCGCGCCCAGCGCCAGAAGCTGCTCCAAGGTGGCGCGCGCATTCAAATGCCGCCGGCGCTCCTCGGTATCCTCAGGGGTGAGCAGGATCTGCGCCACGCTGAGGCCGTGCTTCGCCAGCGCCTCCTGATAGGCGTGGGCGAGGCGAATCTGGCCGGTGGCGGCGGCGGCCTGCTTCTCTTCGAGCTTCAAGGCGCGGCCGGTGAGGCCGAGATGGCGGCGGCCGACGGCGATCGCGCCCGACGACACGATGAGCACCTCCTGCCCGCGCGCGCGGCAGCGGGCGAGATCCTCGCTGAGCGCCTGCAGCCAGGCGCGGCGGATATCGCCGCTGGTATCGTCGACGAGCAGCGCCGAGCCGATCTTGACGATGAGCCGGTGCGCGGCGGCAAGGTCGTGGCTCACGGCACCGGCTCCGCCGCGGCGCTGGCGGCCGCGGCCGCCTTGGCGCGCGCGGCTGTGATGATGTCGAACAGCGCCGCCAGCGTCTCCGGCACGCCCTTTCCCGTCGCGCCCGACAGCGCCAGCACCGGCTGTTTTGCCGCGCGCTTCAACTTCTGACGCTTCTTCGCCAGTTCTTCGACCGGCACCGCGTCGGCTTTGTTGAGGCCGATGATCTCCGGCTTCTCGGCGAGGCCGTGGCCATAGGCTGCGAGCTCGCGGCGGACCTTGCGGTAATTGCCGACGACATCCGTCTCGGTCGCGTCGACGAGATGCAGGATCACGGCGCAGCGCTCGACATGGCCGAGGAAGCGATGGCCGAGGCCGGCGCCTTCGCTCGCGCCTTCGATGAGCCCGGGCAGATCCGCGATGACGAACTCCTCACCATGAGCGGCGACGACGCCGAGCTGCGGCCGCAAGGTGGTGAAGGGGTAATCCGCGATCTTGGGCCGGGCGCGCGAGCTCGCGGCAAGGAAAGTCGATTTCCCGGCATTGGGCAGTCCGACCAGCCCGGCATCGGCAATCAGCTTCAAGCGCAGCCAGAGCCAGCGCTCCTCGCCGGGCCAGCCGGGATCGGCGCGGCGCGGCGCGCGGTTGGTCGAGCTCTTGTAATGCGTATTGCCGAAGCCGCCATCGCCGCCTTTCAGCAGCACATGCCGCTCGCCGGCGCGGGTAAGGTCGAGCAGCACCTGCTCATTCGTCTCGTCGCGGATCTCGGTGCCGACGGGCACGCGCAGCACGATATCGGCGCCGGCGCCGCCGCTGCGGTTGGCGCCCATGCCGTGATGGCCTTTCTCGGCCTTGAAATGCTGCTGATAGCGGTAGTCGATGAGGGTGTTGAGATTGGCCGCCGCTTCGACGATCACATCGCCGCCGCGCCCGCCATCGCCGCCATCGGGCCCGCCGAACTCGATGAACTTCTCGCGCCGGAAGCTCACCGCACCGGCGCCGCCATCGCCGCTCCTGACATAGATCTTGGCTTCGTCGAGGAACTTCATCCGCTTCTGGCCCAATGAAAAAGGGGGAATGCGGCCATTCCCCCTTGGAACTCTCGCTGGCGCGACGGCGCCGGGTGGAACGACCTATTCCGCGGCCTCCGCCGGGAGCGGCGCCACGGAGACATAAGTGCGCCCGCCCGTGCTGGTATGGAAGACCACCTGGCCGTCGACCTTCGAGAACAGGGTGTGGTCGCGCCCCATGTCGACATTGTCGCCCGGGTGGTACTTGGTGCCGCGCTGGCGCACGAGGATGTTGCCGGCCAGCACGGTTTCGCCGCCGAACTTCTTGACGCCGAGACGGCGGCCGGCGCTGTCGCGCCCGTTGCGCGAAGAGCCGCCTGCTTTCTTATGCGCCATCGTCTTTCTCCTTACCGACCGGCGCTGATACCGGTGACGCGCAGCACCGTCAAGGGCTGCCGGTGGCCGTTCTTGCGGCGGTAATTGTGGCGCCGCCGCTTCTTGAAGATCAGCACCTTGTCGCCCTTGATCTGGCGCACCACCTCGGCGGTGACCTGAGCGCCGGCCGGCTTGGTCTTGGCGTCGGCGCCCTCGCCGACGAGGAGCACATCCTCGAGGGTGAGCGTGGCGCCGGGCTCGCCGGCGAGCTTCTCGACGGTGATGACGTCGTCTTTGGCGACTGTGTACTGTTTGCCGCCGGTGCGGATCACTGCGAACATGAGCGGTGCTTTGCGCTGAAAATCGAACGGACGGGCGAAGCCCCGTCCGAAGGAGGCGCACTATAGCCAGGACGCCGCCGCTGTCAACCGCCTTGCCCGGGCACAGCCGGGTACCGGCCTCTTCCGCCCCGGCCGGCGTCCCGCCCCATTAAAATGCTTAATAAAAATTGACGATAATCCCGCGAATACTTGGGCATCTGTGGCCTTATCCGGACATGCTTGACGGGAGTTCTGCGGCAGGGCTCAATATTCGCGAGCGGAAATCTTGGATCGCTTCCGCCCTGTTGTTCAAGTTCATTGGCCGCGTGGAGGCTCAGATGGAAGCCCTTTTGCAGATGGGCGGTTACATCATCTCGGTGCTCGCCGCCGCGGCGATCGTCGCCGGCATCGAGGCGCTCAACGAGCGCTGTCCCTATGGCGCCGGCTTGGCATCGCGTCCGGTCCCGGTGCCGGTGACGCAGCGGCCGCGCGGCGGGTTGCGGCAGGACAGGCCTTAGGTTAGGCTCCGGCCCCTTGCGTCGACCGGCGCCGGGCGCAATGCCTGCGCCTTTTGATCGCGCCGCCTCGCGGAGAGGTGCCGGAGTGGTCGATCGGGGCGGTCTCGAAAACCGTTAGGCCCTTTGCGGGGTCTCGAGGGTTCGAATCCCTCCCTCTCCGCCAGCTATTCCCTACGGCGACGCGCACCAATGAGGTCATACCCGGCCGGAGGCGGCTCCTCGCCATCCTCGGCCCGCGCCCAACGCGCGGCGCAGCGGGATGCCTGTCGATGAATGTCAGGTCGCGGGGTGGGTCATCTTGCAGCCGGTGTCTTCCACCGTGCCCGCCGCCTGCTCGCCCGGCACCAGCGCCGAGGCGGTGAAGACGTTGTCCGGATTGCCCTGCGGCGGATGGACCTCGCCGACGAAGATGTTGGGCATCAGCTCGTGGTCGCCGGCACGATAGAACACCTTGCCCGGCTGGAGCGCTACCTCGGGCGGCAGCTCCATCCCTTCCATCGCGGCCGACATCTTCGGGCCGGACAGCGATTTTGCCTTTTCCGCCGCGAGCCGCACCGAATGCACCGCCACAAAGCCGAACCAGGAGCGCGCGGAGGGCGTCTTGCCCGTCGCCTTGCGCATGCCGGCGACGAAATCGGCGACATGCGGCACATTCGGCTGGTTCCACCACCACTCCATCACCCACCAGCCGGTCTGCGCATCCGCTGGTACTGACTTGACGCTCTCAAGCTCGTAAAGAGCGCCGCCCAACCCCATGGATTTTCCCATCCCGAATTGGCTGAACTGCTTCATGCAGTCGACCTGTGCGAGACCGGCCATGTTGTTGAGCAGGACGTTGGGCTGATAGGTCTTGGCCTTGATCAGCGTCGCCGAGAAATCCGAAGTGTTGATCGGCAGCATGTCGCCTTCATAGGTGCCGCCGGCCTTCGTCAAATTCTTGATGAAGGCGTCCTGGAGCGTATGGCCGTAGGCGTAGTCGGGCGTGATGAAGAACCACTTCTTGCCGAACTTCTTCACCAGCTCCGGCGTGATCGCGGCCGCATCCATCGAGGTCGTGTTGCAGATGCGGAAGACGTTCCACTTGCAATCCTTCCCGGTGATCGGGTCGGTATGGCCGCCCGGGACGATGTGAAAGACCTTTTTCTCGTTGGTCACCTGCGACATCGCATAGGCGATGCCCGAATTGACGTCGCCGAAGATCACGTCGACCTGGTCGCGGTCGATCAGTTTGCGTGTCTTCTGGACGCCGGTGCCGACATCGTTTGCGGAGTCCTCGACGAGCAGCTCGACTTGGCGCCCGAGGATGCCGCCCTTCTGATTGATCTCGGCCAGGGCGTACTTGGCGCCCTCGACCTCACTTTGGGCAAACGCGGAGTAAATGCCGGTCAACGGATCGACCATCCCGATCTTCACCGTCCCTTCGCCGCGCGCCTCAATGATGAAGGGCGATGCCACTTGCAAGGCGCCGATCGCGGCGCCCGCTTTGAGGATGTTCCGGCGCCCTACAGACCGGCTCCCATGCGCAGATTTCATTTGGATTTTCCTCCCTCTTGAGCCGCTTGGCGAAGCCCCGGCCACTTTCGCATCACATTGCGTTCAGCAGTTTTCCGCAGCGCCGGTCGGTTGTCGACGATTCTCTCTGACCTCGTCCTCGCCCAGCCGCATCAGCCCGGCTGGCGTTGCCGACCCTTTCCTCAACGCCTCCCACGACCCGGCAATGAGCGGCATGCGCGAATACGGAACCAGTTGGCTCGCGTGTTTGTTTAAAGGGCTGTACGGGTGTTCTGGGTTCCGGAGAACGTATGAGCGCACGTCAGAAGCCCTCGACCGATAGCTTGCCGCCGCCGGAAAGGAAGCACTCGGGCTTCCGCCGCAGCGCGATTTTCTTGTCATTCGGGCTTGCCACCCTGTTGGTCGCATCGCTGGCGGGCTGGATGATGACGGCACCTGCACAGCCGCCGCTTGGCTGGATAGCCGCGGGCGGCGGTTGCTTTGTTCGGGACGACAATCCTCAGCCAAGTGAAACAGCCGCCTGGAGCGGCGGTTGTGCGGATCACCTCGCAACGGGGCGGGGAACCGTGATTTGGCGAAGGGGGGGCGAGGAGATTGCCTACAAGGGCGACATGCGCGACGGAAAGGCGAACGGTCGCGGGAGAGCCACGTGGCCCGATGGCCTTCTCTACGAGGGCGAGTGGCACGACGGTAAGAGGAACGGCCACGGCATCCAAACCTGGACGGCCAGCGGCGACCGCTACGACGGTGAGTTTCGGGACGACAAGAGGAACGGCCACGGCGTGTTCATATGGGCGGACGGCAATCGGTATGAGGGCGAGTACCGAGACAACAAAAGGAACGGCCACGGTGTCGAAACGTGGGCCGGCAACCGTTACGATGGCGAGTATCGCGACAACAGGAAGAACGGCCACGGCGTCTTCACCTGGGCGAATGGCGACCGCTACGAGGGTGAGTGGCGCGATGACCAGCCGAATGGTCAGGGTCGATATACTACGTCAAACTTCACATTCAACGGTGCTTGGCACGATGGCTGCTTCAAAGACGTGAACACGGCTATCGCCGTGCCGCTGTCGTCGTGTTCCTGATGCCTGACTATCGATAAGTACATCCGGCTCGGGTAAGGCGCTGGCGCCTCCGACTTTTCGGTCACACCATATTAACTCGCCGCACCGATTATCAGCCGCCCGGTTCCCGCCGGGCACCTCAAGCCCTGAGCCCTGCCCAAAGAATTGGGCAGGGCTCACCCTTCGGGCTCCGCCCGACGTGGAGGGATCGATGATCGAAGTCGGCGCTTTGCTCGAGGCTTCTATGCTCTTGCGAGCCCGGATCATAGAAGCGGTGAATGCGGCCAAGCTCGCTGGCGACATCGAGAGATACGGCATTCTAGCCGCCGCCGAGACCGCAATCGGCAGCGCGTGCAATATCCTTCGCGACCCACGTTTGGATGACGGGGCTGACAGCTCCGCACGACGTTAGGCTCGGAGCGCCAGATGAAGGCTTTGCGCGCGGTGCGGCGTAGGAGCGGTCCAGGTGCCGGCCTCGCACGCGACGATGAGCTCGTCGCGGCCGGCGTCCTCATTGTCAACGACATCATTAGGACCTGATTGCCAGCAGCCCATGGTGGTGTGGCAGCCGGAGGGTGCCGCTCGGCTCGACAAGCTCTACGACCTCGCCGAATCCCAGCTCGCGCATGGCGAAATCAAAGAGTGGTCGCGTCATTCGCGTGCCGTCGTTGAAACAGTATGGGAATGGCCGCATCCGTCCCCACCCGTGGAATGGCGGCTCGTAGAAGATGGCCATGCCATCGCCTGGCTCAAACTGGCCCCAGATGAAAACGGCGCGCTGTGCAACACGCGAGAGCGCGTGCAGAAAGTCCAGCGGACTTGGCAGATGACACATGATCGCCGATGCCGTGACCACGTCGGACTTACGCATGGTCAAAACGCGACCCCATTGCGGCCAATAAGGTGCCCACACGAACCGCGCCTTCGTCCCGAGCACGCTGTTCAGGAAGGCTATGGAGCGAGCGCGGCCGCGCCAGATGTCGGAGCCGATACCCCTCATTCCTAGGGTTTCGGCACGCACGGGGAAGTAGCCGTTGCTACACCCAACATCAAATAGGCTGCCGCCGGGGAACCGGGCGGCGATCTGTTCGATGAAGCCGTCGTAGAGTTTCCGCAGACGTTCGTTCGCCTCGGCAGCTTTGTCCCAGGTAGGATCGCCGCGGCGAAACAATAGCGGCGGCTTAACCCGCGGATCGTGTGCGTGGAGCCACGAGTAGGCGACGCCGGTTTGGACATCGTCCGTGATGATGAACGGCTGATAGTTTAGGACGCTCTCCGCCTCGGCAACCTGCCGAGGCGTCAGCTCGAAACGCCTCAAATCCACACTCAAACTCCAGCGCAGCGCAATATCGCTTTGGGCTCACCGGCCGACTTTGGATGCCTCCGGCGATACCAGCACAAAGACTACAAGCGTCATCGAGCGTTGTCAGCTACCGCGCTCTCGTCGGGTCAGCCCTTGGGCTGCGCCAGGTTCGCGAGCTGCGGGCGATCGATAACGAGACGACGCTCGCTCAATTTTCTTAGGTCGCGGCACCCTTATTTCCCCGAGCGGCTATCCCGGCACCCTACAATCTGTAGCTACTCCAGATGCAAGACCTGCCTTATCGCATCGGCAGCGCTTACGGGTTCGCGGCGTGGGATACCCGGTGTTCGCCTGATGTCGTTGGATGTTGGGGGGCGGCTACAAACGAATTGATGAGCATTGATGACGGGGCGAGTTCCGAGCGACACACCTCGCTCCATTGTCGGTCTCAGCTCCCGTCCCGTCTTCGCTGGTGCAGCTTGGCAAAGGCCGGCACCACCACTTCTTTCGATTGTCCCGACAATTTGGAGGCTCCGACTCTGGTTCAAGCAAGCGAAATCGACGGCGAATCGGACCGTAACGCCGTGCGGGACGCTTTCATCGCCGCCCGTAGGGCCGGCCGCTCATCCGTCGAGTGCTATCGGGCGGGGGTGGAGCTATGGCAGCGGATGCACCCCGAATACGCACTGGAATATGCGGCGCTGGAGGCGGTAGGGATCATTCTCAAGCTGCGGTTCGCCGAGCTCGTAAATTCAGCGCTGACCGAGACTGGAGTGCTTCGCTAATTGGCGCGGAAGGAGCAGGCCGATGAAGACGGTGCAAGAGATCTACTTTGAAGTCTTGGCCATGAACAAGCAGCGACTGCCAGTGGAGCAGATCAGTCGCAAAATCGTCGAGGCCTGGCACGCGGAGCATCCAGGGGTGATCATCGAGCGCGGTTCAACCAAATCCGTCGACTTCGACTTTCCGACTGGCGAGCTTATCTCCTTCGACGGAACTCACTGGCACCACCGCCGACGGTGACGAGTCACCAGAAACGACAGAAACGGCCCTGGGATCGCCGGCGCATCTGACCACCGCGAGGTCGGCCGCGTGTTCCGGCGATCAGACAAGTCTGGATCGAAGCCGAAAACGCATCTCGATTACGTCAGGCACGAGGCCTCTATGGCAAGATCAGGCCCGGCGGGTTCATAGCACGAAGCATCGCCCCGCTCGGCGAGCTTCGGGCCAGGTCTTCTAGATGAGCCGCCAGAGCCAGCCGACTGGCCCTCTGTTCTTCGCCTTCAATGATTCCAGCGCGGCACGGCAGGTCCGGGGGGCGGGCTATTCGCTGGAACGAGTGGAGCGCCCGCAGCATTCTGACCAGGAGCCGCCGAGGCTGTCGGCGTCTGGCCGGGCATCGGTTGGTTTAGTGCGTTGTCGCAGCCGCCCATCGCAACCGCAGTTAGGCCGATGACACTCAACGCGAGCGCAATCATTTTCATGGCTGTTTCCCCCAAGCTGATAGCAGAGACTATCGGACGAACCGCACTAGGCGCATTGAAAACACGGAATACGCGCTTGGGTTCCAACGCCGACAACAGCGGCTCGCTCTACAGGCGTTTGGGCTCGCACCGAATGGCTCTAATCCGACATTTTCTGCCAATTTCAGGCGGACTCCCTCTCCGCCACGGGCCTCAAGAGGCGCTTCGACCTGGCGCGCGCAGCACGTGCTAGGCCGGCGGCGCCTGAAGCGTGTACCTTCCCGGCGAGATCAATTCTCTTGTGGTGATGACGCCGCGATCCAGGTCCCCATTGAGCGTCTGAGCGAGATCCTCCGTGAAAACCGGATCCCCAAAGTACCACGAATGCGATCGGACCCCGACCAGCGTCGCCGGTGGCGGCAGCTGCATCGTCCGTTGATAGTAGTTTCCGCAATCGACATTGACCGCATTTGCCGGTGACGGTGCGGGCAGGCCGATTCTTCCGACGCGCGACGCGACGCCGAGCCGCTTGACGTTGGAGAGCTGCAGCACCTCGTCGTAGGGGTTCGAATAGTTCGTCAGCCGCATGCAGTGGCGGTAGATCGATTCCGAGGCGGAATTTCCGGCCGCCATGGAGCCGCTGGACACGTCCCCGCCGATGAGCGCGAGTTGGCTCACGGTCCAGTTTGCCGCCGCAATCGCCGGGCGATCGTCGGCATCGTCGAAAGCCTCGCGGATGACGTAGGCGCCCGTCGAATGCGCGAGCAGGTGGACATTGGTATCGCAGCCGCCCGCCGTCTGCCGCTGCGCGAGGAGCAGAATGCAGTCCCGGACCAGCTGAAACGCCGTCAGCTTGGCTCGCTCGCGGTCGGGCAGATAAGAGAGCGCTACATCATCGCAGGGCCAATCGAAGCTGACCACCATGCCGCCAAATCCGTGAAGCGGAAGTCCTGTCTTCAATAGACGGTGACGGGTCAGCACATCTGAAATGGTGTTGTTGTAGCCATGGATGAAAACCAGCACATCACCGCGTATCGCGCCGGTGGCGTCCCGAGCGGTGCCCGCAAGCGCCACGACGCGGTCGATCCAATCATCGGGCGCGAGGATCGTCGCTTGCGAATAGTCCAAAGCGCCGTCGGGCACGGTCAGGAACGTGGTCGGGCCGGGGTTATCGGTGAAAGCTCCGGCGGCGTCCTGTGCGCGAGCGGTTATGATAAAATCCGGCACCGGGTTGCATCCCTAGGGGGGCAAGGTGCCCGCTATTTCGCGCTCGATGCCGAACGCGATCTGGTCGTCGTGCAGCGGCGTCGCTGCGCCCGCTTCGTGCGAAAACATTGCCTTGCCGAGCGACTGCATCGCGGATTGATCCTTGACGGAGATTTGCGCTGTGGCCTCGGGCGCGGGATGCATCCATCGACTCCAGCCCTCGAGGTAACGCTGGACGGCCGCCGCGCTTCCCGCGCCGCCGGCATAACGGACCGCCAAGTCTCGCATCGTGAACATGCCGTTGGGAAAGCCATATCGGACGGCGAGCAGGTGATACCACGCCGCAACGCCGTGCTCGGGCGATCGATAGATCGTCGTGACATTGTGGTCAGGGGAGTTGTCGGGTTGGGTGACCGCCACATAACCCGGCCGAGCCTTCTGCCATGAACTAAAATTCAAAGCGCCGGGGTTGTTCGTGCGAACCGAGCGATGGATGCGCAGGTCATCAGGGTCGTCGCAATAATAGCCGCCTGGGACAAGCGAGCAGAACGTGACGCCGTACTTGGCGTTGAATGCGGGCGCCGGGGGCAGAAGTTGAGCTGGCCTGACCGCCGCCGCCTCTCTCAGCGCCGCGGTGGGGGGAGGCATGACAGCGTCGGGAGCCGCTGGCACGGGCGATCGCTTGGCGATCGTCGGCAGGAAGGCCTCGACGAAATCGGTCCCGGCGTAACCGGCGGCCATGACCCCGAGCAATACATCGACGCTCTGACCATTGAGCGAGGTCACTTCGGCGAGACCTAGTCCTATGCCTGCGACGACCCCCGCCACAAATCCGATCAGCAAGCTGACAACGAGCCGCGCGGCGATAAACAAGTCCGCCGAGCTGGCGTTCTGCCTGGTGGCGTCATCATTCATTTTCTTCAGGCCGGCAATGGCCCGGACACCCTGGCCGACCATGCCGAGCATCCCGGTGAGGAGAAGGGCTACCAGAATGCTGGCGGGAGTAATTGAGGCCATGGTACGCCCCCTTCATTGCCCCCCTAAGGCTAACCACTTTTCTCGGAGGGACGCAACTAAAGATAGTATTCGTTTTCTGAAAGTCTCTCCTGAGCCTGTCGTGGCGGCCTGGTCACATGGCCATGCATGTGTCTCCCCAACTGCCGAGCGGCTCCCGGTGCTGGTGCGGCCGCGATCTGTCGTTCTCGTTTATCGCCGGAGCTTGACACTCGCGCATCATTGCGCCTAAGGCGGTAGGGGCGCCCGAACGGGGCACGGAGCCTTTGATGCCCGACAGCGTCACGATCCCGGTCATCGATCTCGGCCCTTACCTGGCTGAAGCGCCGGGCGCGCTTGATCGTGCTGCTGAAGAGCTGCGTTTTGCGCTGACCGAGATCGGCTTTTATTTCATCGTCAATCACGGTGTGCCGCCGGCGC
>DATJLU010000173.1:0-21900 GCA_035509275.1 Allostellaceae bacterium
ATGTACGCCGTGATCTTCGAGGTCCAGCCGAAGCCGGGACGGAAACAGGATTATCTCGACATCGCCGCCGCGCTCCGCCCCGAGCTCGAAAAGATCGACGGCTTCATCTCGATCGAGCGCTTTCAGAGCCTCGCCACCGAGGGCAAGATCCTGTCGCTATCCTTCTGGCGTGATGCTGCGGCGGTACAGCGCTGGCGCGAGCAGGCGCAGCATCGCCACGCCCAGCAGCGCGGCCGCACCGAGATCTTCGCCGATTACCGCCTCAGTGTGGTCGAGGTGGTGCGCCAATACGGGCTTTACGACAGGACTGAGGCACCGCAGGCCTAGGTCTGTACTCGTCAGCCGACGCCGCTAAGGTGTGAGTGAGGGTTCCGCTGGCGGCGAGAGGCTCGAGATGAACGAATCGGCGGCCATTCTGCCGACCACGGCAACGCACTGGGGCACATACCGCGGCGAGGTGCGCGGTGGCCGCCTCGTGTCGCTGCACCCCTACGAGGGCGACGCCGATCCCTCGCCGATCGCCAGCAACATCCCGGCGAGCCTCGAGCATCCGTGCCGCATCCGCCGCCCCGCCATCCGCCGCTCGTTTCTCGAGAAGGGCAAGGCCGCGGGCGGCGAGGAGCGCGGCCGCGAGGCGTTCGTCGAGGTCGACTGGAACACGGCCATCGACCTCGTTGCGCGTGAGGTCGAGCGGGTGCGTGCCGCCCACGGCAACGAGGCCATCTTCGGCGGCTCCTACGGCTGGGCGAGCGCCGGGCGCTTTCACCACGCCCAGAGCCAGCTCCACCGCTTCCTCAATTGCGCGGGCGGCTATACCCGCTCGGTGAACGCCTACTCCTACGCTGCCGCCCAGGTGATCGTGCCGCGCGTCCTCGGCGACGCCCGCGGGCTGCTCGGCCAGCACACCTCCTGGCCCTCGATCGAGGAGCACACCGAGCTCATGCTGATGCTTGGCGGCATGCCGCTCAAGAACGCGCAAGTCGATCCCGGCGGTATGGGCCGCCATGGCGTGCGCGAGCATCTGCAGCGCGCCAAGGCACGCGGCGCCCGCTTCGTCCTCCTCAGCCCGCTGCGCGAGGACGCGTTCGGTGCGCTCGACGCCGAATGGCTCCCGCTGCGCCCGAGCACCGACGCCGCCCTTCTGCTCGGCCTCGCGCATACGCTTGTCGCCGAAGGTCTCCACGACCGCGCCTTCCTCGCGCGCTACACGGCGGGCTTCGACCGCTTTGAGGCCTACCTGATGGGCCGACAGGACGGGCGACCGAAGGACGCCGATTGGGCCGCCGCGATCACCGGCATCGACGCCGGGCGGATCCGGGCGCTCGCCCGCGAGATGGCGGCGGCACGGACGCTGATCGCGGTCAGCTGGTCGGTGCAGCGCACCGACCACGGCGAGCAACCGTACTGGCTGGCGATCACGGTCGCCGCCATGCTCGGGCAGATCGGCCTGCCCGGCGGCGGGTTCGGCTTCGGTTACGGCTCCGTCAACAGCATCGGCAGCCAGGTCCGCGCCTTCCCGTGGCCGTCCTTGCCGCAGGGCCACAACCCGGTCGAGTCCTTTATTCCGGTGGCACGGATCAGCGACATGCTGCTGCATCCGGGCGAGCCCTTCGACTTCGACGGGCGTCCTCTGACCTATCCCGACATCCGGATGGTGTGGTGGGCCGGCGGCAACCCGTTCCATCACCACCAGGACCTCAACCGGCTCGTGCGCGCTTGGCGTCGGCCGGAGACCATCATCGTGAACGAGATCTTCTGGAATGCGCTGGCCAAGCACGCCGATATCGTGCTGCCGGTCACCACGCCTTTCGAGCGCAACGACATCGCCTGCACGGCGCGCGACGACCACCTCGTCGCCATGCACCGGCTCGTCGCCCCGGTGGGCGAGGCGCGGGACGACCATAGCATCTTCGCTGCCGTGGCGGACCGCTTCGGCGCGCGCGAAGCGTTCACCCAGGGTCGCGACGAGGGGGAGTGGCTGCGCTGGCTCTACACCCTTGCGCGCCAACGGGCGGCACAGCAAGCCATCGACATGCCGGAATTCGCCGAATTCTGGGAGCGGGGCGTGTTCCGGCTGCCGCCTCGCACGCAGCCTCAGGTGCTGATGGAAGAGTTCCGTGCTGAGCCGGTGAAGGCGCCGCTGCGGACACCGTCGGGACGGATCGAGATCTTTTCCGAGACGATCGCCTCATTCGGCTATGACGACTGTCCCGGCCACCCGGTCTGGCTCGAGCCCGCGGAGTGGCTCGGCGCAGCGCAAGCGCGACGCTACCCGCTGCACCTCGTCTCGAACCAGCCGGCGACGAAGCTGCACAGCCAGTACGATCTCGGGCCGCACTGCGAAGCGGCACGGATCGCGGGGCGCGAGGTGCTGCGCCTTCATCCGGAGGATGCCGCGGCCCGCGGCATCGCGACGGGCGATCTCGTCCGCGTGTTCAACGACCGTGGCGCCTGCCTGGCGGCGGCGCGGGTTACCGACGATGTGCTGCCGCGCGTTGTCGTCCTGCCGACCGGCGCCTGGTACGATCCCGCGGAGCCCGGCGCGGTCGGCGCGCTCGAGCGGCACGGCAACCCGAATGTGCTGACGCTCGACAAGGGCAGCTCCAAGTTGGCGCAGGCACCGATCGCCCACAGCTGTCTCGTCGAGGTCGAGCGCTTCGACGGCGAGCCGTCGCCGGTCGGTGCGTTCGATCCGCCGCCGATCGTTCCGCGCTAAGGGACCCTCGCCGCCGCCGCTATTGCCAGCTGAAGCGCGGCAGCACCGCGATCTGTGCCGGGCCGAGATAGACGTGGTCGTTCTGCAGGCTCACCGGCAGGGTGAGCCGCTTCCTGCCATCGGCGCCCGGCTTGGCCATCAGGCCGAGCACGATCTTGAGCAGCCCGGCATCCCGCGCGCGCAAATTGCCGCTCGCCACCGCCGCGTCGACGATGGCGTCGTGGTTTTCGACCGTGGCGGTGAGCGCGCCGATCGGCTGCAGCTTGTCGTCGAGGGCGAGCGTGCCGTTGGCGCTCGCCTCCAGCGCGCCCCAGTGCAGCGTGCCGTCGGTGAGCTCGATCGTGCCGCCATCCTGGCGCCAGGCGGCGAGCGCATCGCGCAGCTTGCCCGGGGGCACCGCACCCTTCAGCGTCGCGGCGAGGTTCAGCGTCTCGATCTGTTTGCCGAACGGCGCCACGGCGGCGGGCAGGGTCAGCTGGTTGAGCTGGATCGAGACGGCGAGGCTGGGCTCGGTGTGGTTTGCCGGCGCGTGGTCGGGCAGCTCGAGCGCCACGTCAGCGCCCGCGGTCCGCCAGCCTTCGGCAAGCCCGTTGCCCCCGATATCCTGGGCGGAAAGCTCGAGGCTGGTGCCGGCGGCCCGGCCAAGGCTCATCCGGCCGCTGGCGCTGCTGCTGGTAAAGCCGACGAGCTCGTCCGGGAGCGACAGGTTGGCGCCTTGCGGTGCCGAGAGCCGCCAATGCTTCAAATCCCAGACCGGGGCCTCGGCGAGCAGCAACGGCGCCGTTGCGGTGAGGTGGACCGGCTTCGCGCCCGTGGCGCTCGCAGCGGTGAAGCGCAGTTGGAAGGCGCCGGGAAATCCTGCCATGGCCACGCTTTGCCAGGCGAGCTCGGTGCCTTGGGCGCGCTGGGACTCGGCCCAAGGGCCGAGACCTGCCTCGATCCGGTGGGCGAGGACGAACCAATAGGCGGTGTAGCCACCGCCGGCGAGAAGCAGCAGCAGGAACAGCGGGAGAACGAAGCGGCGCATGCGCGAGTTATAGGCCGCCGCGCCATGCGCCGTCGATGCGAAAGCGCAGATCGGCAATGCGCGCGACGCGCTTGCTGGCGGCGGGCGGCTGCCCAGATACTTCGCGGCTTTGACCGCAGCGCCTTCGGTGACCCCCGTTTCTCCTCCTCTCGGCCGTCTCGCGCCTCCCGCGCCGCCGCACGCTCTTGCGGCGGTGGCGCCCGGCGTTAACCCGGTTTTTGCTCTTCCCGGACAGCGTGGTTTAGGGCCGCAGAGGAACGAGGTTTGACGTCCATGGAACGCGAGAGCGCCATCGCGTCCGAGCTGCCGCCGGTGCCGGCGCCGGAAATCGCCCATTGCATCGCGCGCGCCTGCGATGTCTGGATCTTCGGCTATGGCTCGCTGATGTGGGATCCCGGCTTTGCCTATGTCGAGGCGCAGCCGGCGCTGCTGCGCGGCTATCACCGCCGCTTCTGCGTCTACTCCCACACCTATCGCGGCACGCCCGAGCGGCCAGGGCTAGTGCTCGGCCTCGACCGCGGCGGCGCCTGCAAAGGCATCGCCTATCGCGTACCGCGGGTCGATGTCGCGCCGGCGCTGCACTATCTCTGGGAACGCGAGATGACGAACCGTACCTATCACCTGCGCGCGCTGACCGTGACGACGCCCGGGGACACGGTCGAAGCGCAGGCTTTCGTCGTCGATCGCACGCATCCGAGCTATGCCGGGCGCCTGTCGCTCGACGAGACGGCGCGGCTCATTTTGCAAGGGATCGGCGCCCGCGGCCCATGCCGGCAATATCTCGAGAACACCGTCGCCGAGCTGAAAAAGCTCGGCCTCGTCGACGGCCCGCTGCACCGGCTCGAAGAGAAGGTGAAAGAGCTGGCAGCGGTCGCGCTGCCTTGCGCGCGCTGAATCGTGCCTCGCCCGGAGATCCGGGCTAAGATGGAGCATGAGACGCACCCTCATCGGCGTAACGCTGCTCGCCCTTCTGGCGGCGGTCGTGGTCGTCGCCGTCTGGATCACCCATGTCGCAGAGGTGGCGCCGGTGACGGCGGTGCCGCCGGTGCGCGGCATCGTCTCGCTGGAGCCGCCGCGGCCGGATGTGCCGCGCGCCGACAATCCCGCCAATGCGCGGCTCGCCGATCTGCCCTCGACCGAGCAGGCGGTCGTGCTCGGCAAGGTGATCGGCCATGGCTGCACCGGCGTCGCCGCCTTCCCCATGGGGATCGGCCGGCATGATGCCGATCGCGGCGACGCCTATTGGAGCGTGCGCTGCGCCGACGGCAAGAGCTACGCCGTGGCGCTCCATCCCGACCAGGCCGGCAGCGTCAGCG
The DNA here is from genome assembly GCA_035509275.1 of Allostellaceae bacterium. Lineage (GTDB taxonomy): Bacteria > Pseudomonadota > Alphaproteobacteria > ATCC43930 > CGMCC-115725 > DAHUYF01. The sequence continues at coordinate 5,060 of DATJLU010000173.1, forward strand.
TGCTCGGCTGTGATGCCATGCAATCCGCCGGCATGGAGTGCTTCAAGCGTTTGCCCCCGGGTTAACGCGAACGCGTCAAGGCGACCGCGCATCGCGCGTTCGTCCGCGGCGGCGACAGCGGTTGCGTGAGCAACCGCGAGAGCCGCACCGTGCCGATTAGCCAAACCGCGCCGCTCCCTCACCCGGCGCGGGCTCCCGCACGCGGGCGAGGGGTTCTCCTACTTCCGCGCCCGTATCGGTACCGGCGGCGGCTCCGGGCGCGGCGATGGAATGGGCCGCGGTGGCTCGTCGATCGGCGGCGGGATCTCGGGCTCGGGCTTTTGCGGCGGATTGCCGGGCGGCTTCGGTTTGCCCGGCTGCTGGGCTTCGATCTCCCCGGCGATCGCGTCGCAATCCTCGGCAAGGCAAAGCAGGGTCTGCTGCGCCACCGCATCCCGTTCGCGCGCGGCGGCGGCGCGGAGCGCCGTCGCCTTCTCGGCCCAGATCTGACTGTCCGGCAGGCTTCCGTACAACACTGTCATGCCCGCCTAACGCCGCTATGACGTGGGCGATTCGGCATTCAGCTCGCCATTGAACTGACGGGGCGGGCGCAACTTCGCCGCGCGTCGCTCACCAGGACGTTGCGCGCCTCACCCGCATTTCGAATAGTCGCAGCTCGTGCACTGATCGCAGCCTTCGACGCGGATCAGCGCCGCTTCGCCGCATTTCGGGCATTGCGCGAGGCGCGGGCGCTGTCCGCCGTCGCCGGGCGGCAGGTTCACCACTTTGCGCTCGGTGAGCTCGGGCGTAGCGCTGCGCTTGGCCGGCATGAAGCCGATATCGATCATGTGCCGCTCGATCACATCGCCGATCGCCGCCAGCAGCGACGGCACGTAGCGGCCTTCCATCCAGGCGCCGCCGCGCGGATCGAACACCGCTTTCAGCTCCTCGACGACGAAGGAGACGTCGCCGCCGCGGCGGAACACGGCGCTGATCATGCGGGTGAGGCCCACCGTCCAGGCGTAATGCTCCATGTTCTTCGAGTTGATGAAGATCTCGAAGGGGCGCCGGCGGCCGTCCTGGACGATGTCGTTGACGGTGATGTAGAGCGCGTGCTCGTTCTCGGGCCAGCGGATCTTGTAGGTCTTGCCCGGCAGCTCTTCCGGCCGGCTCAACGGTTGCGTCATGTAGACGACGCCGGCATCCCAGGCATCGCTCGGCTTCGCCACCGGCTGCGGCCGCGGCAGCGGCAGCTCCGGCTGCAGCTTGCCGCTGGTCTCCTTCTTCACCTCGAGCACCGCGCCCGTCACCTCGTTCGGCCGATAGGTGGTGCAGCCCTTGCAGCCCAGCTCATAGGCCTGGAGATAGACATCCTTGAAGCGCTCGAAGGGAAAGTCGGCGGGGATGTTGATCGTCTTCGAGATCGAGCTGTCGACGTATTTCTGCACCGCCGCCTGCATGACCAGGTGGTCCGCCGGCATCAGCTGCTGCGCGTCGACGAAATAATCCGGCAAGGGTGCGCCCTCGCCTTTGAGGCGGCGGAAGAGGCGATAGGCATAATCGGTCACCTCCTCCTCCTTGCGCGAGCCGTCGGGCATCAGCACGCGGCGCGTGTAGCTGAAGCTGAACACCGGCTCGAGGCCGGAGCTGACATTATCGGCGAAGAGCGAGATCGTGCCGGTGGGCGCGACCGAGGTGAGGAGCGCGTTGCGGATGCCATGCGTGGCAATGGCCTCGCGCACATCGGCATCGAGGCTAGCCACCGTCTCGCCGGCGAGATAGTGCTCGCGCTCGAAGAGCGGGAAGGAGCCCTTCTCGGCGGCGAGCTGCGCCGAGGCGAGATAGGACTCGCGCTCGATCGCCTTCAGCCACTGCTCCGTCAGCTCCACCGCCTGCGCCGAGCCGTAGCGCGCACCGCACAGGATGAGCGCATCGGCAAGCCCGGTGATGCCCAGGCCGATGCGCCGCTTCGCCTTCGCCTCATGCGTCTGCTCCGCCAGCGGAAAGCGCGAGACATCGACGACATTGTCCATGAGGCGCACCGCGACCGGCACCAGCCGCTGCAGCTCCGCCAGATCGAGCCGCGCCTGCGGCGAAAACGGATCGCGCACCAGCGCCGCAAGATTGATCGAGCCGAGCAAGCAGGCGCCGTAGGGCGGAAGCGGCTGCTCTCCGCATGGGTTGGTCGCGCTGATCGTCTCGCAATAATGCAGATTGTTGCGGCGGTTGATGCGGTCGATGAAGATCACGCCCGGTTCGGCATAGGCGTAGGTCGCGCGCATGATGCGCTCCCAGAGCGCGCGTGCCGGCACGACCTTGAACGTGGTGCCGCCGAATTTGAGCTCCCAGGGTGCGTCCTCCTTCACCGCCTGCATGAAGGCGTCGGTGACGAGGACGGAGAGGTTGAACATGCGCAGCCGGCCTGCCGCCTGCTTCGCCTCGATGAAATCCTCGATATCGGGATGGTCGCAGCGCAAGGTCGCCATCATCGCGCCGCGGCGATAGCCCGCGCTCATGATGGTGCGGCACATCGCGTCCCACACATCCATGAAGGAGAGCGGCCCCGAAGCGTCGGCGCCGACACCTTTGACCGGCGCGCCCTTGGGCCGCAGCGTCGAGAAATCGTAGCCGATGCCGCCGCCCTGCTGCATGGTGAGCGCGGCCTCGCGCAGATGGCTGAAGATCCCGGCCATGTCGTCCGGGATCGTGCCCATGACGAAACAGTTGAAGAGGGTGACGTTGCGGGCGCTGCCGGCGCCGGCGACGACTCGTCCCGCCGGCAGGAACTTGAAGCCCGTCATTGCGTCGTAGAAGCGCTCCGTCCACAGCGCCCGATCCTGCTCCGGCTCGGCCAGCGCCTTGGCCACCCGGCGCCAGGTATCCTCGATCGTCTTGTCGACCGCCGCCCCGTCCGGCCCTTTGAGCCGGTATTTCATGTCCCAGATCTGCTGCGAGATCGAGGCGACGATAGGCATGGGAACGAATCCTCAACGCTGCGGGCGGGCTGCCCTACCCCTAGCAGCGCTCAGCCCTTGCTACAACAGAAATGTTCCTGGTTTGTCCTCGCGTCCTCCACACCAGGAATAGCCTCTAAATGGTTAAGAAACCTAGCCTCGGCAAGCTGATCCCCGGCTTCCCCAGAATCCCCAACCTGTATTCGTCCACAGACAAATCCCCGCGCGCGAAACGTTCTCCCGAGGAGAACGCCCGCGCGAGAGGGAAGGGCGAGACCTAGTGGATCTCGCCGGCGCGCTTGATCGCGTCGCGCAGGGCCGCGACGGAGAATTCGGGGCTCCGGCAGATGTCGAGGATGACCTTCTCGCGCCGCGCCACGAGGTCGACCGCGGCGGGGAGCTTCTTCACCGCTTCGGCCGGGATGACGACCGCGCCGTGGTAATCGGCATGGATCACGTCGTCATGCGTCGCCTGCATGCCGAAGACGTTCACCGGCTTGCCGAAATCGACCATGTGGACATGCGCATGGCTCGGCCCGACGCGGCCGCCGATCATCTGGAAGTCGCGCGCCCAGGCGGTGAGGTCGCGGAACGAGCCGTTGGTGACGCAACCCAGCGCACCCAGCGCCTTGTGCACCGTCGACTGCACCTCCCCCCAATAGGCGCCGAAGCCGGGCGGGTGGTCGATATCCTGCAGCACCACCACCGTCGGGAGGTCGGCCTTGGCGACGTAATCGTACCAGTCGAGCCGATTGGCGACCGGCCCACGCGGCGGCTCTTTGGCGCGAATCGTGCCGGTGCGCGCCAGGCCGACGATCGGCGGCAGCTTCGGGTCGACCGCTACCATGGGTTCGACCGTGAAGCCCAAGGCGCGGCGCTCCGGCATGACGATCTCGAGCGCATTGCAGATCGTCGGCACGTCCCATTGCTTGAGCGTCTCGAGATCCTCGCGCGTAAATAGCCGTTCGGGCATGGTGCTCCCTCCTCGTTATGCAGGTCCGTTGGCGCGGCACTCTTCCACGCGGCCGGCCCGGGAGCAAGCCGTGACCCGCCACGCGACCGCCGTTGTCAACTGGCTGCGAAAGACCCACCCTGAGGTGAGGCGCGCACGCATCGGAGATGATCATGACCATCAGCCGGCGGGATATGCTGAAGACGAGCGGGGTCGCGGCGGCGCTCACCGCCGGCGTCCTGACCGAGCCCGCTTTGGCTCAGGGCGAGCCGCCGCCGCCGAAATGGACGCATCAGGCGGACGTCGTGGTGGTCGGCAGCGGGGCCACCGGCATTCCGGCGGCGATCGTCGCGCGCGAGGCCGGCTGCTCGGTCATCATCGTCGAGACGCAGCCCGATATCGGCGGCCACGCGATCTGCAGCGGCGGAAATGTGCCGCTCGGCGGCGGTACCAGCCGACAAAAGAAATACGGCATTGCCGATTCGCCCGATCTCCTCTTCCGCGACCTCACCGACTGGAGCGTCGTCGAGCCGAACGGCTTTCCCGATTATCGCTACAACGATCGCGAGCTCATCCGCGCTTTCGCCGACCACAACGTTGCGGCCTTCGATTTTCTCGTCGCGCATGGCGTCGTGTTCATCGAGACGCCGCCCGATGCGCGGGGCGGCAACTCGGTCGGCAATTCCGTCCCACGCGAGAATCATTGCGCGGTCATGGACTGGCCGATGGTGCAGACCGGAGCGCCCGCGGAGGGCATGCGCAACACCACCTCCTCGGGCAACGGCCTGATGCGCCCTTTGGCGGCGGCGGCGCGTCGGGCGGGGGTGCAGATTCTGCTCGAGCACCGCATGACCCATCTCTTCCGCGAGCAGCCCTTCGGCGGGCGGGTGTATGGCATTGCCGCAGAGTTCCGCGGTGCGCCGGTTACGATCGGTGCCCGCAAGGCGGTGATCCTCGGCACCGGCGGATCGAGCAGCAACGTCAATTTCCGCCGCATGTTCAATCCGCAGCTGACCGAGGAATACTGTGGCGTCGCTGGCCAGCCCTGGTCGGACCAGGATGCGAGCGGCGAGCTTGCCGGGCTGGCGGTCGGCGCATCGCTTTGGGGGCTTTACAATCAGACCGGCGAGTTCGGTTACAACATCACCAAGCCGGGCACGATCGGCAGCCAATACGGCTACCGCAATCTGCAATGGATGCCCGGCAGCCCGGTCTTCGACAAGGCCCGCGCGACCGGCCTAAAAGTGGCCAACTGGCAGAATCTGATCCTGGTGAACATGATCGGGAACCGCTTCTACGACGAGACCGCCGGGCAGTACCCCGCCAACGACTATCGCTCGATCGAGCCCTACATTCAGGACAGCTATTTGAACGCCAGACACAATCAGTGGAACCCCAGCTTGTTCATCGACGCCGCCATGGCGGGGATCGGCGACGGGCACAATGGCGGCGGCCCGATCTGGGCAATCTTCGATGCCGACGCAGCGGCCCGGGAGCGATGGGAGCCGCAGCCGCCGCACGTCGATGTCGAGCGCGGCTTCTTCTTTGCCGCGGGCTCGCTCGCCGAGCTCGCCACCAAGATTCAGATGAACTATCAGCGCGTGAAGATGCCGCCTGAGGCGCTGGAGGCGACGGTGACGCGCTACAACGGTTTTGTCGAAACCGGCGTGGATGCGGATTTTGGCAAGCCCAAGCCGCTTTACACGCTGACGAAGCCGCCCTTCTATGCCGCTTGGGCGACGCCGGTTCCGCACGACACGCGGGCCGGCCTGCGCATCAATGCCAAAGGCCAGGTGATCGACATGGCCGGCGAGATCATCCCCGGCCTCTATGCCGGGGGCGAATGCGCCGGCGGGTTCAGCCAGCACGGTCTCGCCCGCGCCATTTGTCAGGGCTACATCGCCGGGGGCAATGCGGCGCGGGAAATTCCGCACCGGGCCTGAGAGGTCAGGGCTGGGCGAGGTTGCCGGATTTGCCGCGCCGCGACGGGCCGGGCTGCCCCTCCGCCACCAGCCGCGCCGTCGCCGTTTCGATCCGCCGCTCCAGCTCCTGCATCACCTGGTGGCGGTCGCCGCCCGGCGGGATCGGCGGCAGGATCTCGAGGGTGATGCGGCCCGGCCGCTTCAGGAAGCTGCGCCGCCCCCAGAAGAGGCCGCTATTCACCGCCACCGGCACCAGCGGCAGGTCGAGCTGGCGGTAGAGCGCAGCGACGCCGGGCTGGTAGGGGCGGTGCGTGCCGGGGGGCGTGCGCGTCCCTTCCGGAAAGATCACCAGCGGCCGGCCGATCGCGGCGGCGCGCTTGCCGGCGGCCACCAGCTTGCGCAGCGCCTGCGGGCCGGCCTTACGGTCGATGGCGATCATGCCGGACTTCCAGAGATACCAGCCATAGAACGGGATCCACATCAATTCTTGCTTGAGCACGATGGCGGGGTCGTCGAAGACTACGGCGACGGCAAACGTGTCCCAGGCCGATTGGTGCTTCATCGCGATGATCGCCGGCCCCTTCGGCAAATGCTCGCGCCCGCGCACCTCGTAGCCGAGACCGGCGATGGCCGCGCAGAGCCGCAGGATCAGATCGGCCCAGCTGCGCCCGAAGCGGTAGGCGAGACGCCGCGGCAGCAGCATGACCGGCAGCCCCAGGATCGCCTGCGCGACGGTGACGAGGTAAAGCGCGAGGTTGAAGGCGAGCGAGCGCAGCACGATCATGGCGACGCCTCGTCGACGGCCTTGCCCAGCACAAACGGCCGCACCAGCGCCGCCAGGTACTTATTGTATTCGCCGAGGAAGAGCATGGCGGTGCCGGGGAAGGCCCACCAGCGCCGCTGCTTCACCTGCTCGGGGAAGACCGGGTTGGGGATGATGCGGATATCCGGCATGACGCGCGAGAACTCGAGCAGGCTCCTCGGCATGTGATAGCTCGCCGTCACCAGCCGCAGCGAGTGGAAGCCCTCGCTGTGCATCCATTGCGCCGTCTCGAGCGCGTTGCCGAACGTATTGTCGGCCGCGTGGCCGAGGACGATGCAGCAGGCCACATGCTCGGGCGATTGGCGTGCGATATGCAGCAGCGCCGCCACATCGGTCGAATGGTAAACGCCGGAGATGAACAGCTTCTGCGCCTTGCCGGCGGCGAGCAGGGCGAGGCCGCTCTGGACGCGGAGGCTGCCGCCGGTGAGCACGACGATCGCGTCGGTTTTGCTTTCAGCATCGGCGACCTCGGCCGGGATCGCGCGCGCGAACCAGACGAGGCCGCCGAGCCACAGCACGCCCAGCACCGCCAGCACGGCCACGGGCAGACCCAGCCAGCGCCAACGCAACCTGCCCGCTCGCTCCGCCGCGCGCAGGCTCATGGCATGCGCTTCAGCGCCCGCATCACGGTGAGGCGCGCCGTGAGCATGGCGATGAGCGCGGCGATGAAGGGCAGGGCCAGCAGCAGCAGCCAATGCCACGGCGCGAGCTGCAGCGCCGGCAACAGCCGCACCCGCTCGCCGAAGAGCGCGGTGGCGGCGCTGGCGCGGCCGATGCCGATCAAGGTCAGCACCGTCAGCACCAACCCGGCGAGCCCGCCGCGCAGGCCGAGCTCCAGCGCCTGGCGCTGGAACTGGCCGGCGATGTAGCCGTCGCGCGCGCCGATGAGGTGCAACACCTCGATCACCGCATGGTGCACGGCAAGCCCGGCGCGGGTGGTGAAGACCACCGTGAGCACGGCCGCGCCGCCGATCAGCAGCACGACGGCGAGGGCCGTCGCTTCGATCGACAGCACCAGCGCGGCGAGCCGGTCGAGCCACAAGTGGTGATCGTCGAGCTCGGCGCCCGGCGCGGTGGCGGTGAGCCGCGTCTTGAGCGCGGCGAGATCGGGCGGCGCGGCCTCATTGATGCGCAGGTCGATAAGCCGCGGCAGCGCCAGCTCATCAGGGGTGAGCGTCGTGCCGAGCCAGGGCTCGATCAGCTTTGCCGTCGCCTCGCGCGACAGCGCCTCGGCGCTGGTAACGCCCCGGGTTTCGCGCAGCAGCTCCAGCACGGCGGGAAGCGCGTCGGTGGTCTCGCTCGCGGGCGGCGGCACCTGCACGGTAAGCGTGCCGGCGAGGCTCGCATCCCAGCGCTGCAGCGCGTCGTGCAGCATCAGCGTTCCGGCCAAGGCGAGGCCGGCGAGATAGACCATGAGCGCGATGATCCACGGCAGGAACCGGACCGAGCCGTCGCGGTTGAGCGGGATGTCGAGCCGGCGCGACAGCATGGCGCGCTAGCCCGCTTGCCGTTCGCGGGCGCGCAGCTGGGTGAGCTCGCCATTCTCGAGATGGAGCCGGGCATGGCCGAAACGCGTCACCAGCGCCTCGTTATGGGTGGCGATGACGAGGGTGGTGCCGAGCTTGTTCATCTCCTCGAAGAGGCGCAAGAGGCGCAGCGCCATCTCGTCATCGACGTTGCCGGTCGGCTCGTCGGCGAGCAGCAGGCTCGGCCGGCCGATGACCGCGCGGGCGATCGCGACGCGCTGCTGCTGCCCGCCCGAGAGCGTCGCCGGCCGGGCGTTGAGCTTGTCGGCCAATCCGACCCAGCGCAGCAGCTCGGTCACATGCTCGCGGATCTGATCTTCCGGGAGGCCGGCGACGCGCAGCGGCAGCGCCACATTGTCGAAGGCGGAAAGATGGTCGATGAGGCGGAAATCCTGGAACACGACGCCGACCTTGCGCCGCAGCGCCGGCAGCTCGCGCCGCGGCGTCGTGGCGATGTCGCGGCCGAAGAGCGAGATCAGGCCGCGCGAGGGCCGCTCCGCCAGATAGATGAGCTTCAACAGGCTGGTCTTGCCGGCGCCGCTCGGCCCGGTGAGGAAGTGGAAGGAGCCTGCGGCGAGTTCCATGGTGATGTCGCGCAGCACCTCGGGGCCCGCGCCGTACCGCATGCCGACATTTTCGAAGCGAACCAAGGAGCGCGCTCTCCGTCGCACCGCGGCATCGACCCTCGCCGCAGCGGCAAGATGGCACGATGCGCCGGTGCACGTCCAGAAGCGGCCGTGGCCACCGTTGCCGCGCCGCCACGCCCGCACGAGGGATCGGCAGGCGCCGCGAATCCCCGTGGATTCCCGCGGCAATCCCGGGCATTTTGACGCGCGCCGGGGCGCCGCCCCGGTGGCCTGCGTGCCGGTCCTGGCCGGGCTGCCGATCGCACCGGCGAGTCGGCAGAAGGCGCTCGCGGGGCTGGCGGCGAGTCGCGAATCGTCGGCGGTTGCCGGCGAGCGCGAAGGCCGGCCGTCAGGACGAGGTTTCCTTTGCTTCGCGCGACGATTGAGCCCTATAAGGATAAAAAGGCGCTGCGGCACTAATGATCGTAACCTGTCCGGCCTGCTCCACCCGATATCTGGTCGACCCGCGCGCGCTGGGCGAGGCCGGCCGACTCGTGCGCTGCGCGAGCTGCGCCCATACATGGCATCAGGAGCCCGCCGACGATGCGCCGCGGCGGGTCGATCTGCCCCCGCCCGAGCCGCTGCCCGCCGCCGCCCCGGAGATGACGCTGCGCGGCGCCGGCAGGGTGCAGCTCCCGGCCTTGACGCCGCCGCGGCGGCGGGTTTCGGCCGCCGGTTGGGTCGCCTATCTGATCGTCCTCGCCGGTATTCTCGCCGGCGGCCTGTGGTTGACGCGCGACCAGCTGGTGAGCCGCTGGCCGGCGATGGGGCGCTACTATCAGATGGTCGGCATTCCCGTGGAGACGGCCGAGGGCAGCTTCGACTTCCACAACGTGACGCCGACGCGCGATACTGAGAACGGTCTGCCGACGCTGGTCATCCAGGGCGACGTGGTCAATGTCTCGAAAGTGGCGCGGCGCGTGCCGAAGCTCAAAGTCACGCTGCTCGACGGCAGCAATCACGAGCTGCAATCCTGGGAATTCACCGTCAGCGACGACCGGCTGCTGCCGGGCGCCAGCATCCCCTTCCGCACGAGCATTGCCCAGCCCAACGAAGCGGCAACGATGATCAAGGTTTCGGTCGCAGGTAACGGTTAACAGCGTGGCTTGATAGCGTGGCAAAGATTCTGGTGGCGGAGGACGAAAAGGCGGTCAGCGCCTTCGTCGCGCGGGCGCTGCAGCACCGCGGCCATGAGGTGACGACCGTGGCGGACGGTTCGGAAGCGCTCGGCGCTCTCGCCGGCGAGCGCTTCGACCTCTTGCTCACCGACATCGTCATGCCCAATCTCGACGGCATCGCCTTGGCGCTCAAGGCCAGCAAGGATCACCCGGAGATGCGGATCCTGCTGATGACCGGCTTCGCCAGCGAGCGCCAGCGCGCGCACAACCTCGAAGCCCTCATCCACCGCGTCATCGAAAAGCCCTTCACCCTCGACCAGATCTGCCTCGCCGTCGAGGACGCGCTGGGGCAGTAGCGGTCTCGGGACTCGCTGCGAAGGCGCCGCTACCATCCCACCGTCTTTTTTTCCGCCTTTCCCGCGAAAGCGGGAAACCAGAGAGCCGCGCGCTCCGCTCGCCGGAGCTGAAGCGCTGGATGCCCGCTTTCGCGGGCAAGGCGATGACAGGGGCAGGGCGCCGCCGCGCGATATGTACTGCTTTACCGAATCCGCGCGTAAGCCTGCCGCAAGGTGTCGGCGCTCTTCTGCAGCGCTTGCTCCTCTGCGGGGTCGAGCCGCGGCGCCAGGACCTCAGCGGCGCCGGCGCGGCCGATGATGGCGGGGAGGGAGAGGGTCGCGCCGTAGCGTTCGCTGTAGACGCCGATCGGGATCGCCGCGCGCTCGTCGCGCAGTACCATTTCGGCGATGCGCGCCGACACCATGCCGATGCCGTATTGGCTGGCATTGTTGCCTTCGATGATGGTGATGTTGGCGTAGCGGACCTCGCGCTCGATCCCGGCGCGGAACGCGTCCGGGGCGAGGCGGCGCTGGGCGAGCGCATCGGCGAGCGGCACGCCGGCGATGCGCGCGCCCGACCAAACGAACACCTCCGAGGTGCCGTGCTCGCCCAGGATCTGGGCCTCGACCTCGGCGGCCGCGACGCCGAGCGCCGCGCCGATATGGACGCGGAGCCTGAGGCTGTCGAGATAGGTGCCGGTACTGAGGAGGCGCGCATGACCGGCGAGCGCGCGGGCGAGATCGGCGAGCGGGTCCGGCGGATCGGTGACGACAAGGATGACCGCGTCCGGCGCGGCGGCGACGACGCGCGGCACGATGTCGCGATAGATGCCGGCATTGGTGTCGAGCAGCTTCAGCCTTCCGGCCGCATCGGCGCGATCGGTGGCGCCGCCCGATTTCTCGTTGACCCCCGAGGTGATCATCACCAGAGCGCAGCCGCGGAGATCGCCGTAATCGCCTGCCGCGATCTCGACCGGCGAGGAGAGCGGCGCGCCGTAGCGCATATCGGTCGCGACCGCCTTGGCGCGGGCGGGGGTGCGATCGACGAGGATGATGTGCCGCGCGCTGCCGCGCATGACCAGCGCGAAGGCGCAGGCCGATCCGACCGCACCGGCGCCGATGACGCCGACCTTCATGGGGCTACCTCCGCGAACGTCTCCGCCGCGCTGCGCGGGCGAGCGGTCAAAACTGCTTCAGCAGCCGATCGATATAGTCGTGCTCGATCTCCGGCCGGTCGCGCTCGCCGGCACGGCGCCGCAGCTCGTCGAGAATGGTCTTCGCCTTCTCGACGGCGTAGTTGCTGGTCGGGCCGCCCATCCGCATCCGCCCGCCCTCGTCGATGCCGCCATTGGCGTCGTCCTGCGGATTGAGCCGGCCGAACGGATCGCGGTCCGTCTCGCGCATTCCGTCGCGGTCGCCGCTATCGTTGCCGGGCGCGCCGTTGCTCATCTCTCCCAGCAATTGCTGGGCAAGGCTGCGCGCCGCTTGTTGCAGCTGGTCGAGCGCCTCGGTCTGCGGTCCGATGGCATCGCCCGGCTGGCCCTGCTGCAGCGCGCTGGTGGCGCCGCGCATGGCGCGTTCGGCGCGGCCCAGCGATTGCGGCAGGTCACCGGATTGCTCGCCGAGGCGGCGCATCATCTCGCCGAGCTCGCGCCGCAGCGCCTCCTGGTCGCCCGCCATGTTGTCCTGGCCCATCTGGCCTGACCGCCCCATCTGTCCCGATTGGCCGCGCGAGCGGAAGCTCTTGTCGAGGAGCTGCTGCTGGCGCTCCATCATCTGCTGCATCTCCTGCATCGCCTGGCTGGCGCCATTGCCCATCTGGCCGGGCCGCGCCATGCGGAGATTCTCCAGCATGTCCTGCAGCTGCGACAGCAGATCGCGGGCGGCGTCGCGCGATCCGGTGCGCGCCAGCTCTCGCGCGCGGTCGAGCATGCGTTGCAGATCCTGCTGGCTGAGCAGCCGCGACGGGTCGATCGGCGCTTGGTTCTGCTGATCCTGCTGCTGCGCGTTCTGCGCCAGCGCCTGCAGGTAGCGGTTGATCGCCTGTTGCAGCTGCTGCATCAGCTTCTCGATCTCCGCATCGGGCGCGTTGCGCGCCAGCGCATCCTGCAGCGCCTTCATCGCGTCGCGCAGGTCGCGCTGCACCAGCGTCGTGCGGCCATCCTCGATGCGCACCGCCGTGTCCCACAACAGCTGCTGCACCGCCGGCACCGCCTGGGCGTCCTTGTCGAGGACGAGCCGCGCTTGCGCCGTGCGCAGCGCCAGGAACACGACCTTGTCGTCGTTGAACATGGCGGGGCGCAGCGACAGGTCGGAGAGCGTTTCGGCGACGACCTCGCGCTGCGTCGGGTCGAGGGTGAGCTGCTTCCTCTGGTCGATGATCGCGCGCGCCACCGGGTTGTGGAAGGCGCGCTCCGGCAAGGTGATGCGCAGCGTGTCGCTCTCGCCGGTCTGGCCGAGCGCGTCCTTCGCCTCGAGATGGATGTCGACCGGCAGCCCGGCCCAGGGATGCGCGGTCAGGTCGTTGAAGCTCGTGTCATGCACGTCTCTGAGGTGCTCGCCCGGCAGCGGCAGGTCGAGGATGATCGGCGGGCTCTTGTCGCCGGGCCGGGTGATCACCGCCCGGGCGCTCTCGACCCCGTAATCGTCGGTCGCCACGTATTCGAGCCGCAGCACCGCGCGATCGGTGTGCTGCGGCGGCTTGGCGAAGTCGATCTTGGGCGGCAAATCGGGAATGATGGTGATCGGCCAGGCGCCGAGCGTGCGGCCATCCTGCTCGACGGCGAGCTTGCTTCCCGCCGCGAGCGCCGCCGCCCCTTTGAAATTCTCCGCATCGATGCGGCTGAACGCTTTCGCCTTGCCGTCGATCTCGAGTTGCGGCGGGCTGCCGCCGCCATGGACTTGCGCCAGCACGGTGCTGCCGGTCGGCACGGCGATGGGCTGGTCGGGCGCCGTCGCCGGCAGGAATTGCGGCGGCAGGCCGGTGTATTCGGGCGGCGTCACCCAGATGTCGAGGCTCGCCTGCGCCCCGCCGCTCCAGGGCTCGAAGCTGGGCGAGAGCGAACGCAGCAGCCGCTGCGACCAATCCGGGCCGGCATCGACCGCGGCGATCAGCAGCACCAGCGCCAGCGCCGCGCGCAGGCCGAAAGGATCGCGCCGCACCAGCCCGGCGGCGGGCAAGCCGACGCGCAAGCTGCGCAGCTGCGCCGCCATGCGCGCGCGATGCGCCTGCCACAGCGCCTGCGCCGCCGGATCATCGCCGCCGCCGCTCAAGCGGTCCTCGAGCGCGGTCAGCGGCCGATGCGTGAGGCCGCTCGCCTGCTCGACGCGCCGGCGCTCGGCGCTGCGATCGGGCAGGCGGAAGCCGCGGATCGCCGGCACCAGCGCCGCGACCAGCGCTGCCGCCACGAGCACGAGCAGCGCCGCATGCAGCGCGCCTGGTAGCCGCGCCGGCAGATCGAACAGGGCAAGCGCCAGGAACGCACCGAGGATGCCGGTGGCCGGCCAAAGCGACGGCCAGAGCCGCTCCCACAGCAACGCCGCCCCGGCAAGCCTCAGCCGTCCGCCGAGAGCGGGGCTCTCAACCGCTTGTTGCGTCTTTGCGCCGTCGCTCATTCGTCACCCCTCGCCATCAACGTTCGGCGAGCCAATCCGGCATCCTGTCCTGCGACAGGAGCTCCTCATAGGACGGGCGCGCGCGGATCACCGCGAAACGATCGCCCTGCACCAGCACTTCCGGCACCAGCAGGCGGCTATTGTAGCTGGAACTCATCGCCGCGCCATAGGCTCCTGCCGACATTACCGCCAGCAGGTCGCCTGCGGCGATCGGCGGCAGCGGCCGTTGCGCGGCAAAGCTGTCGCCGGTCTCGCAGACCGGGCCGACCACATCGACCGGCCGGCGCTCGGCGCCGGCAGCGGGCGCCGCGACCGGCACGATGTCGTGCCAAGCCTCATAGAGCGACGGGCGGATCAGGTCGTTCATTGCCGCGTCCTGGACCAGGAAGCGCCGCGATGCCCCCTCTTTGACATAGAGGACGCGCGCGACCAGCACGCCGGCATTGCCGACCAGCCAACGGCCGGGCTCGAATTCGAGCTCGATGTCGAGATCGCCGGTGACGCGCTTCACCAGGGCGGCGTAATCCTCGATCGCGGGCGGGCGCTCATTGTGGTAGCGGATGCCGAGCCCGCCGCCGAAATCGAGACGGGACAGGAGGATGCCCTCGCCGGCGAGCGCGCGCAGCAGCTCGACGGCGCGGCGATAGGCGAGCTCGAACGGGCCGAGATCGGTGAGCTGCGAGCCGATATGGAGGGCGATGCCGGTGACGGCGAGGCCAGGCAACTGCGCCGCGCGGCGAAACGCGCCGGGCGCATGCGCGAGATCGATGCCGAATTTGTTCTCCTTCTTGCCGGTGGCGATCTTGGCATGGGTACGCGCATCGACATCGGGATTGATGCGGATGGCGATCTCGGCCGTCCGTCCCATGCCGCTCGCCACCTCGCTGAGCAGCGACAGCTCGGGCTCGGATTCGACATTGATCTGGCGGATGCCGGCCTCGAGCGCACAGCGCATCTCGGCCGCCGTCTTGCCGACGCCGGAGAAGACGATGCGCTCGGCCGGCACGCCCGCCGCGAGCGCGCGCCGGAGCTCGCCCTCCGAGACGACATCGGCGCCGGCGCCGAGCCGCGCCAAAAGGCGGACCACGGCAAGGTTCGAGTTCGCCTTCAAGGCGTAGCAGAGGCCGGCCCGGCGATCGGCGAAAGCGGCGGCGAAGCGGCGGTAGCGCCGCTCGATCGCGGTGCTGGAATAGCAATAGAACGGCGTGCCGACTGCCGCGGCGATGCGCGCCAGCGGCACCGCCTCGGCATGCAGCTCGCCCGCACGATAGGCGAATTCCGGCGCGCCCGGCGCGCTCTCGCTGTCGCTGCCGTCGGTCATGCCGAGGTCACTCACGCGGATATTTGAGCTGTTGATAAACGTCGGGCTGGCCGGCCGGCGGACTCGGGTCGGATTTCTTGCCGCAGGCGGCGAGCGGCGCGGCGGCGGCCAGGAGCAACAGCAGCAGCGCGAGCCAGGCGCAGCGCCGGCGCATAGAAGGTGCGGAAGCGGTCATCATGCCTCGCGTAGAAAGCGTTGCTTCGCCTCGGCGGCGGCGGCGGCGACATTGGCCGGCGCGGTACCGCCGAAGCTGGCGCGGCTCGCCACCGATTTCTCCACCGTCAGCACGGCGAAGACGGCGTCGGTGATGCGCGGCTCGAGCTTTTGCATCTCGGCGAGCGGCAGATCGGCGAGCGCTAGCCCAAGCGTCTCGGCGCGCTTCACCAGCGCGCCGGTGAGCCGATGCGCCTCGCGGAACGGCAGGCCGAGCACCCGCACCAGCCAATCGGCGAGATCGGTGGCGGTGCTGAAGCCGCTCGCCGCGACCCGGCGCATTGCCGCCGCATCGGGCTCGAGATCGCCGACCATGCCGGCGGTCGCGGCAAGCGCCAGCTCGAGCGTATCGGCGGCATCGAAGACCGGGATTTTGTCCTCCTGCATGTCCTTGCTGTAGGCGAGCGGCAGGCCCTTCATCACCGTCAGCAGCTGGGTGAGCGCGCCCAACAGCCGCCCGGTCTTGGCACGCACCAGCTCGGCGGCGTCGGGATTGCGCTTCTGCGGCATGATCGAGCTGCCGGTGGTGAAGGCATCCGAGAGGCGAATGAAGCCGAAGCCGGGGCTCGCCCAGAGGACGATCTCCTCGGCCAGCCGCGAAAGATGCGCGGCAAGGATGGCGGCGGCGGCGAGGAACTCGAGCGCGAAATCGCGGTCCGAGACGGCGTCGATCGAGTTCGCCATGGGACGCGCGAAGCCGAGCGCCTTGGCCGTCATCTCGCGGTCGATGGGGAAGGAGGTGCCGGCAAGGGCAGCAGCACCGAGCGGGCATTCGTCGAGACGCGCGCGGCAATCGGCGAAGCGGCCGCGGTCGCGCCCGAACATCTCCACATAGGCGAGGAGATGGTGTCCGAGGGTGACCGGCTGGGCCGGCTGGAGATGGGTGAAGCCGGGCATCAGCGTCGAGGCATGGCGCTCCGCCTGGGCGAGGAGGGCCGCTTGCAGATCCTTGAGCGCCGGCTCGAGCGCGTCGATCGCGTCGCGCACCCAGAGGCGGAAGTCGGTCGCCACCTGGTCGTTGCGCGAGCGCGCGGTATGGAGGCGGCCGGCCGGCTCGCCGATGAGCTCGGCGAGACGCTGCTCGACGTTCATATGGATATCCTCGAGCGCCTTCGAGAAGCGGAAGCGGCCGTCCTCGATCTCCTTGCGGATCTGCTCTAGACCGCGGGCGATCGACTGCCCATCTTTCCTCGAGATGATGCCCGTGGCGGCGAGCATGGCGGCATGGGCCTCGGACGCGGCGATGTCCTGGGCATAGAGCCGGCGGTCGAAACCGATCGAGGCGTTGATCTCGGCCATGATCTCGGCCGGAGCTGCGGCGAATCGTCCGCCCCAGAGGGGGTTCGCAGCGTCGCCCGTCCGTGCTTTGCTACGCTTGGCCTTGGCGGTCATGGCGCTCAGGTTCCCGGCGCGGCGTCCTCGCGGTTGCCGCGCATCTTGGCGAGAGGTCGAACGGT
>DATJLU010000174.1:0-8246 GCA_035509275.1 Allostellaceae bacterium
AATGCGTGGCTCGTCATCGGATCGCTCGGAATGATCCCGTGATCGGGATCGGCGACGATCGCGCTGACATCCGGCAAATGCGTATAGATGTCGCAGAACCCGGCAAAATCCGCGCTGGCACTCGGACCGATCATTCCACCGGTGCATTCGCGTTTCAGAGCTTCCGGCAGATCAAGCCGCAGCACCTGGTGACTGGCGGTCCAGCTCCGTGGCGTCGGGTAGGCGTTGTCCGTCGCCGAGAACTTGTGATGGTACTCCTGGGCGCGATAGCGGTTGTAGGCGATCAGCATCGGGTTGATACCACGGGCGCTCGCCCATTTTGCCCAGGCATTCGCATCGGCATTGATGTCCAGATGCAACAGCCGGTTCCGCACGTGACTTGGCATCGTCGTGGTGCCGGCGCGATTGTGCTGGTAGTTGCCGGCGCACGTCACCATCCAGGTCGGCGGCAGCCGGTGCTCGCCGATGCGATGCTCCCGGATCAGTGTTGCAGCGATGTTGAGGTTGGCGAGGCCGGCCTGCGGCAGTTCATCGAGAAACAGGATCCCCCTGCCCTCGGTCGGCAGCCAATCCGGCCGGCACCGCACGGTCCGGCCGTCCGTGACCCACGGCATGCCGCCCAGATCAGCGGGATCCCGCGTGGCGAGATCGGCGTAGACCATCTCCCAGCCGAGATCGTCCGCGACCGCCTCGGCGATGTCGCTCTTGCCGAGGCCGGGGTCGCCCCATGCCATCGGCACCAGGTAGTCCTTGATCGAGACGCCTTCGTCGTGCAGGCGCATGTTGTGGCGCATGACCGCCGTCAGCACAGTCGCGAATTCCGGGATGTTCATCGGTGCTTCCCTTTTCTTGGGCTGAACACCTCCCGACCCCGCATCCCGTCCGCCCGGGGCAAGGGCGCGGCACTGCCGCGGGCGCGGAGCGCCGGACCCTTGCGGCGGGCCGGCGGTGATGCGGTAGATCAATCCTCGCTCTATTCGGATTGCGGACCGTTTTCCCCTGTGGCTTCTCGCTGTCGATGACCGGCGGGTTCACCGGTGTCGGTCATGTGCTGAGCGAGCCAGTCGGGGCAGTCGATGCCGGCCATCGTCTCGCGCGCTGTGAGATCCACGATGAGCCCGCCACCGCCGAACGCGTCGATGCGCGCCTTCGAGCTGAGCAGGCTCCAGCAGAATCCCCAGGTACCCTTGAGATCGAAGGCTTCAGCGCATCTGAGCACGAAGCGCGTCACGTGTTCCGGCTCGCCGCACTCGTCGGCGTGAATCCAGAGAGCGCCGGGGCCGCTCTCGTGGTGGATCTCCATCTCGAAGCCGAGTGCTACGCCGTCGTGGCGGTCGAGCTCAGCCGCCAGTTCGCCGCGGATGGCGTCGGCCTGCTCTGCCGACTCTGACGAGCCGACATCGAGCACGCATGAAAACTGGCAGAAATAGTCAGCCATTGACGGTCTCCGTAATTGCGCCGCTCGCTTCCTCTTCGAGATGCCCCACCCGCCCCATCCATGGCTCTGGGCGGATGTGCCGCACCCAATCTGCGAAAGACGGGATACGGCCCAGGTCCTCCCGCACATGCTGTTCGCCGATCAGACGGACTGGAATGATCCGTCCGCGGGAGTTGGTGATGGTCACACCGAAAATCTGCTCCAGCATTATATGGACAGGCTCTGCCAGGGAGCGCTTTCGGCGTAGGCTCGACGAGGAGCGCGACTGGGCTGGAGGCCTGCGATGTCGAACGATCCTACGAGTGTTGACGCCCCTGCGTTGGATGGGTTCGCCCCGACTGCAACGCGGTTTTCTGTGTATCTCGATGCGTTGGGATGCTCGCCGAACACCGTGCGCGCATATGCTCAAGACCTTTCGCATCTTCGATCCTTTCTGGTTGAACAAGGTTTGGAATGGCCGAACCTCACGCCCGCACTTGCGGTCGATCTGCTGGTTCATCTTCGGAGCAAGCGGAGCCATCGTCGCGGTGCTGCCCAGTATCCCTCGCTCGCGACAGTCAACGGCGAGCGAGGCGCTCGTCTCAGCACCGCGACGATCAACCGGGTGTTGGCCGCCGTGTCGTCATTCTACGAGTGGGCCAGGATCACCGAGCGGTTCGATGGCCCCAACCCAATCATACGGGTTCACGATCGTGCCGCCGCTCGGGTCTCGGAACGTCATCGGCCGTTCCTGACCGGCATTGCGCCGCTGCGCCCGATGCGCAGCCTGGTGCGGCTCCGACAGGTACATCGCGTGCCCCGCCCGATGTCGAACGAGGATGTCGACACGCTGATCGCGCAGCTCCGCTGCCGTCGCGATCTGGCGATTATTCGCTTGATGCTCGACGGCGGTCTTCGTCCCGGCGAAGTGCTTGGCCTTCAGCTGACCGATCTCGCCTACGGCAGGCGGCGGGTGACGATCAGGATCCGCTTCGATCATCCGCGCGGCGTGCGCAGCAAGTCTAGGACCGAGCGCGTCGTCGATCTCCACGAGGCGGCGACGCTGGAAGCTGTGAGCGCCTATGTGATGCGCGAGCGGCCGCAGGATACCGATGCTCCGCATCTCTTTCTCGTTGGCGGAGGCGGCCCGCGCCGTCACGAGGCATTGTCCTATTCGGCGTTGGTCAAGCTGTTCGCGCGGGCCTGCACCCGCGCTGGCATTCGGACGCCGTGGATTACGCCACACGCGCTGCGTCACACCCATGCGACCCGCATGTGGGAGGGCGGCATGCGCGAGCTTGCGCTCCAGCGGCGGCTCGGTCACGCCTCTCCCGAAGCGACCCGCGTCTACACGCGCGTTTCGGACCCGCTCGTCGTCGCCGAGTATCGACGCGCTCTCGGCCTCGGCGACGCGCCTGCAGCCGAGCCGGGGACCACAGCATCGTGAGGGCGGGCCCGGTCTCGGCGGCCGCAATGCAGGCGCGCGCAGCCGAAGAGCCGCGGAAGGTTCGGAGCCGTCACTGCTCGGCGGACGAATATGACGCGTTTCTCGCCGGCTGCGACGTCGCCAAGCACTTCGTCCAGCAGCGCCGCAGTCATCGCAAGCTCTTCGTCGAAGCCTGGCCCGATCTCGAAGAGTGGCTTCACGCACCACTTCCCGATCGCATTGGCCGAATGGACGGGCAGACACGACGCATGCTCACCAACCGGCCATCCTATTACGCGCGCGCCTATCTCTATTATCTGGCGCTCAGCGGTCACCTGCGGCTCGACTATCCGTGGCTGCTCGCGATCGGCGACCTGTGTGTCCACGATGTCGCCTATCATATGCGCCTCGATCTGGGGGCGGATACGCTCGCGACCGAGGCCGCCGCGCTCGGCCTTCGCCACGAGAACGCGCAGCTTGCGATGCGTTGGGCGCTGGGCCGCATCGCCGTTCACGGCGGTCCACGATCGATCGACAGGCTCAATGACAACGACATCGACCAGATGCTCGTCGCGGTTCGCGAGTTCAGCAAGCGGCCGGATCTTGCCGCTTACTGGACGTCGGCCGAGCGTTATCGGCAGGTTTCCAAGAGCTGGATCACGAAGATCAGCCAGCTCAGGCTCGTGCTCTATCATCGCGGCCAAGTTCAGGAGGTACCGCGTAAGATAATGCCGTCGGCTGACCTGCGTGCCGGGCAACCGGCGATGGGCGTGCTGGTCGATGCGTGGCTTGAACGTCGTGCGCCTGCCTTGCGACCAGCGACCACATATCATTATGCGCTGACGGCACGGCGGTTTCTCGGGCATCTCGCCGAGTCTCATCCGCAGGTCCAGACCTTCGCCGACGTAAAGCACGATCACATTGTCAGCTGGATGGATGCGATGGCGACCGAGCTGTCGCCGAAGACGGGACGGCCGCTCACCGCACGGTCGCAGCGTGAGCGCGTCATTCGTCTGGCGCAGTTTTTCAAGGATGCCGAGGATTGGGCATGGCACAACGTGCCGAGATGGCCGCTGATCGCCAAGCGCGATCTACCGCGCGTCCCAGATCGCATCCCACGTTACATTCCTCGCGCTGACCTCGAACGACTGATGGATGCTGTCAGGGCGCTTCCCGACTCGTTTCAGCGGGCTGCGATGATCGTCGCACGCTGGTCGGGCGCGCGGCGCAGCGAGGTGCGGCGCCTTACGACCGACTGCCTCGACAACTATCCGGACGGCACGGCCCGACTGCGCATTCCGGTCGGCAAGACCGCACGCGAACGTATGATCCCACTCCACGACGAGGCGGCCGACGCTCTGCGCGCGGTGCTGGCGATCCGCGCGGAGGTCGCCGACCGACGCTTGCCCGACGAGCGAACCGGCGATCTGGTCCGGTTCGTGTTCGTCTGGCGGGGCAAGCTCATGAGCGATCGGCATCTGTTCGGGACGCCGCTCAGGCGCGCATGCGAAGCAGCGAGTCTTGTCGACGCCGTCGGCAAACCGACGATCACCATGCATCGCTTTCGCCATACGCTCGGCACCGAACTTGCCGAGCGCGGCGCGAAGCTGCACACGATCATGAGCATCCTCGGCCATGAGAGTCCACAGATGACGATGGTCTATGCGCGGATCAGCGATGCCGAGGTATTGCGCGACTATCGCTCGGTGCTCGAACCAGGCGCCATGATCGCCGGTGCGGGAGCCGAGGCGATCCGTGCCGGCGCCCTCAGCGACAGTGCGATCGATTGGTTGCGCACCAACTTCCTGAAGACCGAACTCGAGCTGGGGCATTGCCTGCGGCTGCCCTCGGAAGGGCCGTGCGAATGTGATCTCCATCTGAGTTGCTCGCGGTTCGTGACGACACCGACCTATGCTCCACGGTTGAGGGAGCGCCATCGGCTCGAGCTGTCGCTTGCAGACGATGCGCGCGAGCGGTCCTGGCCGCGCGAGGTCGAACGGCACTGCGCGGTCGCGCGCCGCATCGAGCAGTTGCTTACAGATCTTGGAGAAGGACTAGATTGAGGTGGCGACAGCGCGTGCGGCCCGGTGCTCGCCCCGGTGGGTCCACAGGCACCTCCCCGCCGTCCGCTCCGCTTGCGCGCTGATCCGCGCTACGCGGACGGCGGGGCCCCTCCTATGGACTACCGGGACGACCATCTCTGTCGGCGCCAAAATCAAACCGCTCTTGCGTGTCCATATAACCAGCATGAAGATGCCTTCGGCATGATGGCGAAGCGCGCGATGACGAAAATCGGCGGTGATCGCTTTCGACTCGTCGAACCACTGGTGCAACGGCAGATAATCCTCGGCCGTGCCGCCC
The DNA here is from genome assembly GCA_035509275.1 of Allostellaceae bacterium. GTDB lineage: Bacteria > Pseudomonadota > Alphaproteobacteria > ATCC43930 > CGMCC-115725 > DAHUYF01. The sequence goes on from DATJLU010000174.1 coordinate 5,205, forward strand.
CATTTCCTCACCGAGGAAAGCGCGTGGTGATAACAATGTCCCATCTCTGCCTCCTCAAAAGACATGCTGGGAATATTCCGACTGCATGTAGCGCTCGTTGTAGTCGAGCGTGATCGTCCGTTCGGCGACGTCGAAGGTGAAGTCGCCATAGGCCCCGTCGCTGTTTTCCCAGCCGTCATGGGTCATCACGAGGAAGTCAAAGACGAGCCGCTCGATGGCGTCGTGGACGGTCATCGCCGTGCTTTCGGGCTCGGCCTGGTCCCAGACAGCCGACGCGATCTCGACCTGTCCGGATGGCAAGGCGACGATCTCGTCGCCGGCCTTCGCCTCGACGTTCTCGATCTGGCCGCTGTCGCCATAGCCGTCGAAGGCGACGACGACGATGGTGATTCCGGCGGCGGCGAGCGCGTCGAACACGGCCGTCTTGTTGACGGCTCGCAACTCGGCGTCGCGGCGCTCATGCTCGGCGCGCTTGATCTCCCAGTCGGACAATGACGCGGCCGAAACGGGAGTGGTGGAAAGTAGTTCGGTCATGGCAGGCTCCTGGATGCGGCAGAGCCCGGCGCCCCTGTGACAAGCGCAGGTGGCCGGGCTCTGGCTTGGCTCGGATTGGGGAGGAGCAGCGGGGCGACCGAAGCCGCCCCGCTGGTGCGGTCATTCGGCCGCGATGGCGTGGGATTGCGGTTCGTCGGCGTCTGATCCCGCCTCGCCCTCGCCGGCGAGGAAGGCCGGCAGCGCCTCGGTCTCGCCCTCACGGGTTGCCTGTGTGCCAGACTCGGCGTCGGCCAGGCGGAGCGGTTCGGGCAGCCAGCCCGTGCCGCCCAGCAGCCGCTCGGCCTCCTTGGCCATGTCGGCCTTCTTGAGATGATCGATGAGCTGCGCCGATTGCTCGCCTTTGGCTTCGCGCACCGCCTCGAGGATGCGAACCTTGGGCACCCGGCCGAGATAGTTGTCGACGGTCGGACTCCAGCCGGCCGCCGCCATGTCGAGGTTGACGGTCCGCGCCAACTGATCGCCATGCGCCAATGCCCCCGGCCGCCGGTTCCAGGGTTCCTTGACGACGTTCACGGCAAGCGAGGCGCAGTGCGCGAACAGCGCCGCCTGGCTGTCGCCGTCGAACGCCGTCAGAGCGTCCCAGAGGTCGGCGGGCGTCTCGGGCAACTGCCTGCCCCATTGGGCGTGCCGCGCCTCGATCGCCTTGGCCGACGGGGTGTCCGCCAGGCCCGGCGCCTGGGCGCTGAAGCCCGAATGCTTCGCCGTGATCTCGAGGCAGGTGTCGGGGGCGTAGCGGTAAAAGACCTGGAGGCAGAGCGCATGCAGGACCGCCTGGAAGGCGATATGCGGATCGTTCGCCACGGCGTCTCGCAGCGCGAGGGTCCGATGGGCGGTCAGTTCGGTCACCAGACGATCCGAAAGCGGACGGATCGTCTCGTCCTCCTCGGCGGTCTCCGGGTCGGGGCTGGCCGGCGCACCACCAATGGTGATGACTGCCCGCTGCACGGCGCCCTCCGTGGCAGCGACCGTCACCTCGCCGCCGCCTTCGGTCTCGCCACCCGCGACCGGGGCAGCCGGCGCTTCGTCCTCGGGCCGGACGAAGCCGCGCTCGACGCGCAACGCGCCCTCGCCGTCGATGCTGACGAAAACGCCGGCACGGGCGATCTCGGCGGGATCGTAGCGGACAGGCCGGTCTTCGAGTGCCGTGACGGCGGTTTCGATCTCGCCGAGGCGCTGATCGACCTCGTCCGGCAGTTCTTCGGCTTCGGCGTATTGCGCCTCAAGAGCGTCGTTCTCGGCCGTGAGTGCGGTAAGGCTGGCGTCCTCCTCGTCGGTGAGGCCGACAGTGTCGCCGGTCAGGCGGCGCAGGCCAGCGGTGTGGCCGTAGGGGAAGTCGCAAGCGACCGCGATCCATTTCCACCCCTCGGCACGCAACGTTTCGGCCTCGCCCTGAAGCTTCTCGATCACCAGCCGGTCGAGCAACGCCGGGTCCTGCAACCAACCGCCATCGTCATGCTCGAAGAGGTCGCGCATGACCACGCCGCCGGCGGCCTCATAGGTGTCGGTGCCGACGAATTGCGCGCGCCGGTCCGTCGCCCGGACAGCGCCTTCGGTGAGCTGGCGGCGGATGAAGTAGGCTTCCCTGTTGTGGGAGCGAGACAGTCCCTCCCAAACCTGCTCCTGGCGCGCATGGTCGCTGGTGACGGTGAACGCCATCAACTGCTCCAGCGTCATGCCGTCCTCGGCATAGACGTCGAGGAGCTTCCCGGAGACGGCGGCGAGCCGCAGGCGCTGTTTCACCACGGTCGGCGCGACGAAGAAGCGCGCCGCGATCTCCTCCTCGCCGAGGCCCTTGTCGCGCAGGGCCTGAAAGGCACGGAACTGGTCGAGCGGATGCAGGGCGACGCGCTGGACATTCTCGGAGAGCGAGTCCTCGTCCGCCGAAATATCCGTGCTCGGGTCGCGCACGACACAGGGGACCGGCACGGTCTTGGTCAGGCGCTTCTGCTTGACAAGCAGTTCGAGCGCCCGGTAGCGGCGGCCGCCGGCCGGGACCTCGAACATGCCGGTTTCCTGGCCTTCGGCGTCGAGGATCGGCCGGACGCTAAGGCCTTGCAGGAGCGTTCTCCGGACGATGTCCTCGGCCAGCTCCTCGATCGAGACGCCGGCCTTCACGCGCCGGACGTTACCCTGACTCAGGACCAGCTTGTTGAAGGGGATGTCGCGCGAGGCGCTGAGGGTGATCTTCTGAACAGCGGTAGCCATGTCGGTAATCTCCCCGACGGGCGCCGAGAGACTCTCTCTCGACTTCCAACCCGTCGCGAAAACCGGCGCAGCCCTCTTCCTCTCGAAGACGCCCGCGTCCTGGGCGCGGCTGATGACTGGCGCAACGGCGGAACATCAGGCCGCCTCCTGCTCGTCGGCCGCGGTGGCGCCAGCAACGGGTTCATCGGGTTCGGGACGAAAGGCGAGCAGATAGTCCGCCGCCTTGGAGGCGGCACTCGCCGCCCGCACGATGGCGCGATTGTCCTCGCGCAGCACCTCGAG
>DATJLU010000175.1:0-21672 GCA_035509275.1 Allostellaceae bacterium
GAGCAGTCGGGGCCTGCTCCAGCAACACCTTCAACGCGCGCGCCGTCTCTTTGCCGCCGGGAACGCAGCGGCTGAGGCTGGTTTCGGCGCCGCCGGCAAGCGCCTCGGCATAAGTCCGGCAGAGATAGCCGCATTGCCCGCAATCGAGCTGCGCCATGGCCGCCATGAGCAGCCGCTCGCGCTTGCGGCCCTGGGCGAGGCTGAGGCGCTCCTCGAGCGGCAAAGCGGGATCGTGCCAGGGAAACTCCTCTTCCGGCTCGGCCGGCGGCAGCGCTGCCGTCGGCGGGGCGGCGGCGGCCGCCGTCTCGGTGCCGAGATAGGCGGCGAGCCAGCCATTGAGCCAGGCGCGCTGAGCGGCGGTGAAGGGCGCGTTCTCGGGGATGAGGGGCGCGATGTAGCTCATGGCGTCAATTCACCCCGACGAGCGCAGCTTCAGCGCCTTGGCGCAGCTCTTCCGGCGTAAAGCGCGCGGCGAAATCGTGGAAGCTCTCGCCGGCATCGCGGCGGGCGAGATAGTGGCGGAGCAGCCCTTCGATGCGGCGCGGCACCTCGGCCATGGGCAGCCCGGGATAGAGCTCGCGGCCGAGCCCGCGCTCCTCGCCGGCGCCGCCGCCGACATAGATGACGTAGCCTTCGACGGCGTCCTCGCCGAGCTTGGTGCCGAGCAGGCCGATATCGCCGACGTAATGCTGCGCGCAGGAATGCGGGCATCCCGTGAGATGGATGTTGACGGGCTGATCGAGCGCGAGGCGGCTGTCGAGATGCGCGGCCAGGATCTGGGCCTGGCCCTTGGTGTCGGTGGCGGAGAATTTGCAGCCGGTGTTGCCGGTGCAGGCGACGAGCGCGCCGCGGATATTGCTCGCGCGCCAATCGAGGCCGAGTGCGGCGATCGCCGCTTCGGCTTCCGGCAACGCGGCATCGGCGACATCGGAGATCAGCAGGTTCTGCCAGACGGTGAGGCGGATCGTGCCGCTGCCGTAGCGTTCGGCGATATCGGCGAGGCCGCGCAGCTGCGCCGCGGTCATGCGCCCGACCGGCAGCACCACGCCGATATAGGAAAGCCCGGCCTGGCGCTGCGCGTGAATGCCGACATGGCCGTGCTTCAGGCGCGGCGCGCGCGGCAGGCAGGCCTCGAGCGGCAAGCGGTCGAGCGCGAAGGGCAGCAGCTTCTCGGTCTCAGCGAGGAAGCGCTCATGGCCGAGACGATCGAGCACGTATTTAAGGCGCGCGCGGTGGCGATCGGTGCGATCGCCTTCGGCGATGAAGACGCGCAGCACGGCGGCGGCAACCGCCAGGCAGTGCTCCGGCTTCACCACGACGCCGGCATCGCGCGCGAAATCGCCATGCCCGGTGATGCCGCCGAGCTGCAAGCGGAAATAAACCCCTTGCGGCACCGCTTGCCCGGCGCCGACGGCGACGGCGGCAAAGCCGATATCGTTGGTGTCCTCGAGCACGCCGATCTGGCCGCCGCCGTCGAAGGCGATGTTGAACTTGCGCGGCAGGCCGTAAAGCTCGCGGTGATTGAGGATGTAGTAATGCAGCTCGCGGGCCAGCGGGCGCGTGTCGATGAGCTCGGCGCGGTCGATGCCGGCGGTCGGGCTGCCGGTGATGTTGCGGATATTGTCGGCGCCGGCGCCGCGCGAGGTGAGCCCCAGATCCTGAATGCCGGTCAGCATGTCGATGGCGTGCGCGGCGCCGATCTCGCGGATCTGCAGATTGGCGCGCGTCGTTACATCGGCATAGCCGCCGCCGAAGCGGAGCGCGAGATCGGCGAGGCCGCGGAATTGTGCCGCGGTGAGGATGCCATTCGGCATGCGCAGACGGCACATGAAGGCGTTCTGCGCCGGCGCGACGTAGAAGAGGCCGTGGAACTTGTGGCGGAAGACGTCGAGGCCTTTGGGAAAGCGGCCGGAAGCGGCGTTCTCGCGCATCGCGTCCCAGAGGTCGAGCGGCTCCTGCTCGCGCTTGGCCTGCTCCTCGGGCACGAGCTTGCCGCCGGCGGCGATGACGCGATCCTGCGCCGCCCGGCGGATATCGACCGGCCCCGGCGCAGCGGATGGCGCGGCGGCCACCCCCTGTGCCGCGCGCCGCGCCATCACACCGCCCAGAAACCCTTCGAGATACTGTTTCTGCTCCTCGGTAAAGCCGAGATCAGAATCCATCGCCCAACTGCCTTGCCCCTCGCCCCTCGAAGCAAGCCCGATGCCAGCAGCGCTGAAATCGGGCAAACCCCAGGCGAGCCAAGGCGTTATGGCGCGCGGCCGGGGCGGTCGGAGAGCGGCATGGGCAGGCCCTGCCTGTTCTTGCGGCGCGCCTCGATCGCACCTGCCCCGATTTTGCGCAGCCGCCGCCCTGCCCAGGAATCGATCAGCGGCCCGCGGCAATTTGAGCAGATCAACCCGCGGTCGGAGCCGACGGGGCGGGATCCCGGGCTTCCCGCGATGGCACGCTTCTTGCGGAAAATCGCGCCGAAGACAGCGGGAGGCCCCGGATGTATCTCGAGACGGTCGACCACTTCGCCGAGGTCGCGGAGAAGCGCAGCCTCTTCCTGAAGCGCTCGCCTCTCGGCTTCTGGGTGAGCGCGATGATGGCCGGCGCTTATGTCGGGCTTGGCATCATCCTCATCTTCAGCGTCGGCTCCGATGCCGATCCGGCCTATCGCCCGCTGATCATGGGCGCCTCGTTCGGCATCGCCCTCACCCTCGTCATCTTCGCCGGCTCCGATCTCTTCACCGGCCACACCATGTTCATGCCGCTGGGGCTGCTGCGCCGGCGCGTCGGCTGGGGCGAGCTGCTCTCCTGCTGGGCCGTCTCCTGGCTCGGCAATCTGGCGGGAGCGGCGCTGCTGGCCGTGATCTTCGTGATCGGCGGCGGCGGCCTCGTGCTGCATGCCAAGAGCGGCCTGATCATGACCGTGGCCGCGGCCAAGATGACGGCGCCGGCGCTCATGCTCTTCGCCCGCGCCATCCTCTGCAACTGGCTGGTCTGCCTCGCCATCTGGATGTCGGCGCGAATGACCAGCGATGCCGCCAAATGCATCGCCATCTTCTGGTGCCTCTTCGCCTTCATCGGCAGCGGCTATGAGCATTCGGTCGCCAACATGACGCTGCTCGCCATCGCGCTGATGGGCGAGCATCCCGACACCGTCTCGATCGCGGGTCTGGTGCACAATCTGCTCTGGGTGACGCTCGGCAACATCGTCAGCGGCGCCGGCATCATGGGCGTCGGCTATTGGGTGATGGCGCGGCCGAGCGAGCCGCAGCCGCTGCTGGTCGGTGCCCGGGACGCGGCGGCCGGGGACTGACGGGGTTTTTCGCGTTCCTTTTCGCGTTGGGGGGTGGGGGGCTATTCTCCCGGCGGGCACGTCGCCCGCCGGGAGGAGAGCTGTGACCGCCGGATTCCGCCTGCTCGCCCTCGATCACGTGGTGCTGCGCACGCCCGATCTCGCGCGCGCGCAAGCCTTTTATTGCGACGTACTCGGCTGCACCGTCGAGAAATGGCAGGAGCCGCTCGGCCTGTTGCAGCTGCGCGCCGGCGCGTCGCTCATCGACCTCGTCACGCTCGAGGGTCCGCTCGGCCGCGCCGGGGGCGCGGCGGCGGGACGCGAGGGGCGCAATCTCGACCATTTCTGCCTGCGCATCGCGCCCTTCGACGCGGCATCGCTTCGCGCCCATCTCGCCGCGCACGGCATCGCCGCCGGCGAGGTGGCGCAGCGCTATGGCGCTGAAGGCAGCGGCCCGTCGCTCTATATCAGCGATCCCGACGGCAATGTCGTCGAGCTCAAAGGCCCGCCGCAGCCATGACTCACCGCTAACCGGAGAGCCACCGCCATGCTGCGCAGCTTCAGCGACCATGCCGCCAATGAGCGGACCTTTCTCGCCTGGATCCGCACCGGCATCGCCGTGCTGGGCTTCGGCTTCGTCATCGAGAAATTTAACGTCTTCCTGCTCGCCATCGTGTCGACGGCGACGACGCGGCCGGACCTCATGAGCCATCTCGAGCGGCTCGCCGGCCCGCTCGGCCGCGACGAGGGTCTGGCGCTGATGATCGTCGGCGTCCTCATCATGCTGATCGGCGGCCTGCGCTATATTCGCACCGACCGACTGATCGACGATCCCGAGGTGCGCGAGGGCAGCGGGCGCATCGAGGTGCTGACCGCCGCCGGGCTGGCATTGCTCGCCTCGGTATTCTGTGTCTATCTCGTGGTCAGCTGAGCCGTCCACACCGATGATGTCCGCTTCCCCCGATCACAAGCCGCGCGGCCGCCCGCTGCACGAGATCGAGACCTGGATCTTCGATCTCGACAACACGCTTTACCCGTCGCGCTGCAATCTCTTCGCCGAGGCCGAGGCGCGCATGGCCGAGTTCATCGTCCATGAGCTCGGCCTCGCCCTCACCGTCGAGGATGCGCACGCGCTGCGCCGCCGCTTCTTTCTCGATCACGGCACCACCTTGCGCGGCCTGATGCTCGAGCATGGCATCGCGCCCAAGGCTTTCCTCGATTATGTCCATGACATCGATCTGTCGCCGGTGCCGCCCGACCCGGCGCTGGTCGACGCCATCGCGGCGCTGCCCGGCCGCAAGCTCATTTTCACCAACGGCACCGAGGATTATGCCGAGCGCGTCATCGCCCGCATCGGCCTCAGCGGGCATTTCCTCGCCATTCACGACATCATCGCCTGCGGCTACCTGCCGAAGCCCGATCCCAGCGGCTATGCCGCGCTGATCGAGCGGCACGGGATCGAGCCGGGCACGGCGCTGATGGTCGAGGACATGGCGCGCAACCTGGTGCCGGCAGCAGCGCTCGGCATGACCACCGCCTGGGTGCAGACCCCCAAGGACTGGGCGCGCGAGGGCGCCGGTGCCGAGGACATCCACCATGTCATCGACGACCTGGCGCCGTGGCTGAGGGCGGCGCTGCGGGGTGGATAGCTGTCAGCGATCAGCCAAGATCGAAGCCCCTCCCCCCTTGAGGGGGAGGGCTAGGGAGGGGGGGTCGCTCGCGCCGTAGGCGCGAGCGTCATTTCGATCGTCGGTGCTCGCAAGGCGAAGCCGTGCGGCGGCTACCCCCCACCCTTCATCTCGCGCCGAGGCTAGCCCGGACGGTGCGGCTCTCGCGATTGCTGCGCAATCGCTGACGCCGCCAAGGACGAACGCGCGAAGCGCGTTCGCCTTGGGTTGACAGGCTTCGGCCCCTGCCGCATGGTTCGGCCGCCCCGACAGCTTTGGGCTCCTCTGCCGCATGACTGAACACGATCTCGCCGCCACCATCGACGCCGCCTGGGAAGCGCGCGAGTCGCTCGGCGCCGCCACGACAGGGGCGGTGCGCGAGGCGGTCGAGGCGGCGCTGGAGGGGCTCGATTCCGGCCGGCTGCGCGTCGCCGAGAAGCATGACGGGCGCTGGCAGGTGCATCAGTGGCTGAAGAAGGCGGTGCTGCTCTCCTTCCGCCTCAACGACATGACGGAGATCGCCGGCGGTCCGGTCGACCCGGCCAAGGGCGGCGCGAGCTGGTGGGACAAGGTGCCCTCGAAATTCGCCGGCTGGGGCGCCAGGCGCTTCCGCGAAGCCGGCTTCCGCGCCGTGCCGAATTGCATCGTCCGCCGCTCGGCCTATATCGCGCCGGGCGTGGTGCTGATGCCGTCCTTCGTCAATGTCGGCGCCTATGTCGGCAGCAATACGATGGTCGATACCTGGGCGACGGTCGGCTCCTGCGCGCAGATCGGCAAGAATTGTCACCTCTCGGGCGGCGTCGGCATCGGCGGCGTGCTCGAGCCGCTGCAGGCCGAGCCGGTGATCATCGAGCATAATTGCTTCATCGGCGCGCGCAGCGAGGTGGTCGAGGGCGTCATCGTCGAGACCGGCGCGGTGCTGGCGATGGGCACCTTCATCAGCGCCACCACCAAGATCGTCGACCGCGCCAGCGGCCGCATCCATCAAGGCCGCGTGCCGGCCTATTCCGTCGTCGTTCCCGGCAGCCTGCCGGGCCGCCCCTTTGCCGATGGCAGCCCGAGCCCGAGCCTCTATTGCGCCGTCATCATCAAGCAGGTGGACGAGCGCACGCGGAGCAAGACCTCGATCAACGAGCTGTTGCGCGATTGATGACCTTGATCCGCCGCAACGAGCCGGTCGATCCCGTCGCGCTTGCCGCCGAGCTGATCCGCCGGCCGAGCGTCACGCCTCGGGATGAAGGCGCCATTCCGCATCTGGCGCGCGTGCTGGAGGGGCTCGGCTTTGCCTGCGAGCTGCAGACCTTCAGCGAGCCCGGCACCGAGCCGGTGCTCAACCTCTATGCCCGCTTCGGCACGGGCGGACGCAATTTCTGCTTTGCCGGCCATACCGATGTCGTGCCCCCAGGCGATCTGGCGGCCTGGACGATCGCGCCGTTCACCGGTCAGATCGAGAACGGCACGCTGCATGGCCGCGGCGCCGCCGACATGAAAGGCGCGATCGCCTGCTTCGCCGCCGCCGCCGCGCGCTTCCTCGCCGAGCGCGGCGCCGGCTTTCAAGGCTCGATCAGCCTCCTCATCACCGGCGATGAGGAAGGCGTCTCGATCAACGGCACGAAGAAGCTGCTCGACTGGCTGGCGGCGCGCGGCGAGCGGCTCGATGCCTGCGTCGTCGGCGAGCCGACCAACGCCCAGAGGATGGGCGACATGGTGAAGATCGGCCGGCGCGGCAGCATGAACGGCACGCTCACCGTCGAGGGCGTGCAGGGGCATACGGCTTATCCGCATCTCGCCGACAATGCCGCGCATCGCCTCATCGCCATGCTGCAGGCGCTGACGGCGACGCCGCTCGATGAGGCGACGGCGCATTTCCAGCCTTCGACCCTGCAGGTCTCGACCATCGACATCGGCAATCCCGCCGCCAATGTCATTCCCGGCCGCGCGCGCGCCGTCTTCAACATCCGCTTCAACGACCGCTGGACGAGCGCGAGCCTCAGGGACTGGCTCAAGGCCAAGTTCGATGCGGTCGGCGGCCGCTACACGCTCGACATCCATGTCAGTGGCGAATCCTTCCTGACGCCGCCGGGCGAGCTCAGCCAGATCGTCGCCGCTTCCATCGCGCAGGTCACCGGCAGCCAGCCAGAGCTCAGCACCACCGGCGGCACCTCGGATGCGCGCTTCATCCATCGCTATTGCGAGGTCGCCGAGTTCGGCCTCGTCGGTCTCACCATGCACAAGGTGGACGAGCGCGTGCCGGTCGCCGACATGGCGGCGCTCACCGAGATCTACCACGCCGTGCTCGACCGCTATTTTCCGGCGGCGTGACGATGGTGCCGAGCCTGCGCGAAGTCTCGAACGGGATGTATGGCGCCTGGCGGCTCGCCTGCCTCGACCCGGCGGCGATGAACTGGTTCGCGCGCGGCGTCGAGGGCGTCTGGCGCTCCTTCTGGGCGGCGGCGATCGCCTATCCCGGCTTCGTCCTGCTGGTATCGCTGATGGTAGCGCCGGAGCAATGGGCGGAAGCGGGCGGCTTCCGCATCATGCTGGTCGAGAGCATCGGCTATGTCGTGGCCTGGACCGCCTTCCCGCTGATCATGCTGCCCTTCTGCCGCTGGCTCGAGCGCGACGAGCAATGCCTCGACTTCATCACCGCCTATAACTGGTCGCAGGTGCTGCAGACCGTGCTGGCGCTGATCGGTCTCATCGCCTTCCGCTTTCTCACCCCGGCCGCGGGCCTGCCGGTCTACCTGGTGTTGCTGCTCGCGCGGCTCACCTACGAGTGGTTCATTGCCCGCACCGCGCTCGAGGCCGGCGGCGTCGCCGCGACCACCGTCGTCCTCATCGACCTCGTGCTCAGCGAGGCGGTGGCGCAGGTCACCCAGAGCCTCTATTGAGCGAGCCCGGTAGCGAGGGGACGCGCCGCAGCACCGCCGCGACCTTGCGTCGCCTCGCCGAGGACCGCCGCGCGCCGCGAATTTCGATCGCCGATCTGCTCTCGGCCCTGAGCGATCACGGCTTCGGCCTGCTGCTGCTGCTGCTGGCGCTGCCCAACGCAGTGCCCGGCCCGCTCATCCCCGGCTTCTCCGTGCCCTTCGCGCTTGGCATCGCCGCGCTCGGGCTGCAGCTCGCCTTGGGGATGCACACGCCGCGTCTGCCGCGACGCCTGCAGCGCCTGTCGATGGACGGCGCGCGCTTTCGCCGCATGGTCGATCGCACCGAGCCGCTGCTGTTGCGGCTCGAGCGTTGGCTGAAGTTCCGGCCCTCGACGCTTACCGACGGCCCGGGCGAGCGGCTGGTCGGCGTCACCCTCATCGCCTTGAGCGCGGTGCTGGCACTGCCGGTGCCGTTCGGCAACATGCCGGTGGCGCTCAGCATCATCGTCATCGCCTTGGGCCAGCTCGAAGCCGACGGCGCGGCGCTGCTCGCCGGCATCGTCGCCGGCCTGGCCGCGACGCTGTGGAACACCGTGCTGATCTTCGCCGGCGCCGAGCTGCTGCACGTGGCGGAGCGTTTGAGCTAACGCGGCGCGTAAAGCACCTCGACGAGGTAGAGCCCGTCGGGCGGGGCGGTCGGGCCGCCGGCGCGGCGGTCGCGCGCGGCCAGCGCCGCCGCCACATCGGCGACGCGCCATTTGCCGGCGCCGACGAGCTTCAAGGTCCCCACCATGTTGCGTACCTGATGGTGCAGGAAAGAACGCGCACGCGCCTCGATGCGGAGCTCGTCGCCGAGCCGCGCCACCTCGAGCCGGTCCAAAGTCTTCACCGGCGATTTCGCCTGGCAGAGCGAATCGCGGAAGGTGGTGAAATCATGCTTGCCGATGAGCAGACGCGCCGCTTCCTGCATCGCCTCGGCATCGAGGCGCGGCCCGACATGCCAGACGCGCCCGCGCTCCACCGCCGGCGGCGGCCGCCGGTTGAGGATGCGATAGAGATAGACGCGGCCCCGCGCCGAGCGCCGCGCATCGAAATGCTCGTCGACGCGCTCGACCGCCAGCACGGCGACGGCATGCGGCTTCACATGATGGTTGAGCGCGTTGCGAATGACGTCCGGGCTCGCCTCGCGCGCCAGGTCGAGATGCGCCGTCTGGGCCAGCGCATGGACGCCGGCATCGGTGCGGCCGGCGCCGTGGACGGTGACGGGCGCGCCGCAAAAGCGCTCGACCGCCGCTTCCAACACTTCCTGCACGGAGAGGCCGTTGGCCTGACGCTGCCAGCCGACAAGGCCGCTGCCGTCATATTCGAGTGTCAGCTTGTAGCGGGGCATGGCAGCGCCGTTCCGGCGGCGATCGGATAGCCGCGCAGAAAGGCCTCGGCCGGCAGCGGCGTGCGGCCGGGACGCTGCAGCCGCAGCAGCCGCAGCACGCCTTCGCCGCAGGCGATCGCGAGCGCAGCGTCGAGCACCGTACCGGGCGCGGCGCCGGCGGCGGCAGGCTCGACCGACGCGGCCAGCACTTTGATGCGCTCGCCGGCATAGGCGAAGACGGCGCCGGGCCAGGGGTCGAAGGCGCGCACCTGACGCTCGAGCGCCGCCGCCGGAAGCCGCCAGTCGAGCGCCGCTTCGTCGCGCCGGAGCTTCTTCGCATAGGTGGCGCCCGCCGCCGGCTGCGGCTCGGCCACCAGCCGGCCGGCGGCGAGACCGTCGAGAGCAGCGAGGATGAGGCGCGCGCCCAGCGCCGCAAGGCGGTCCTGGAGCGCTTGCGCGGTCATGGAAGGGCCGATCGGGACCGCCTCTTTCATCAGCATCGGCCCGGTATCCAGCCCTTCATCCATCTGCATGATGGTGATGCCGGACTCGGCATCGCCGGCGAGGAGGGCGCGCTGAATCGGCGCGGCGCCGCGCCAGCGCGGCAGCAGCGAGGCGTGAATATTGACGCAGCCCAGGCGCGGTGCCGCAAGCACCGCCTTCGGCAGGATGAGGCCATAGGCGGCGACCACGGCGGCATCGAGCGCCAGCGCAGCAAAATCGGCGGCAGCAGTTGCGTCGAGTCGCTCCGGCACGCGCACCGGGATGCCCGCCGCTTCTGCCGCGCGCTGCACCGGCGAGGCGACCGGGCGATGGCCGCGCCCCGCCGGCCGGGGCGGCTGGCAATAGACGGCCGCGATGTCATGGCCGGCGGCGATCAGCGCCTCCAGGCTCGGCACCGCGAAATCCGGCGTCCCCATGAAGGCGAGGCGAAGGCGGGTCATCCCAGTCATTCGGTTGCGTGGCGCCGGAAGATGAGCGCAAATCGCGGCAGGCGCAACCGCACCCGCCGCCAGTCGGCCTGGCCGGTTCAGGCGCCGACCGTCTCCGTCGTCTTCTGGCGCTTCAGCTTGGCGAGCTTGCGCAGGATGATGTTGCGCTTCAGCGGCGAGATGTGATCGACGAAGAGCACGCCTTCGAGATGGTCCATCTCGTGCTGGACGCAGGTGGCGAGCAGGCCCTCGAGCTCGACCTCGCGGATCTCGTTCTCATGGTCGAGATAGCGCAGTTTGATGCGGGCCGGGCGCGAGACATCGGCGTAATGCTCGGGCAGCGACAGGCAGCCCTCACTGTATGTGGCGAGCTCTTCCGAGCGCCACAGGATCTCGGGATTGGCGATGCGGAGCGGCTGCGGCGGCTCGTTTTCCCGGGCGACATCGACGACGAGGACGCGCTTTGCCACCCCGACCTGGGGTGCGGCCAAGCCAATGCCGGGCGCGGCATACATGGTCTCCAGCATCTCGTCCATCAGTCGGCGAATCTGGTCATCGACCGCCTTGACCGGCTTGGCTTTGATTTTGAGGCGCGGATCGGGGGCGGTGATGATCGGCAACAGGGCCATGGGGAAGGGGCTGCTCTAAGGACAGTGGAACCGGGTTTAGGTATGCATTTCGGCGACCGCCGTCAACTGGCTTCCGTTCTGGTTTCGTCCTGGTAGGATGGGCGGCCGCCGAGGAGATGGGTGATGGACGGAACGTTGGTTGGCCTCAATCTGCTGCCTCTCCTCGTTGCCTTGGCGGTGCTGGCGGTAATCCTGGCGGTGGTGCTCGCGGTGCTGTTGGCGCGGTCGGCGGCGGCGCGACTCGCCGCGGAGCGCGAGGCCGCGACCTTGCGCCAACAGCTGCTCGATGGCGAGCGCCGCATCGCCGATTTCGAGCGGCTGCGCGGCGAGAGCCTGCAAGCGGCGCAGGCCGCGGTTCTGGCGACGGCGCAGCAGATCTCGTCGAAGCTCCTCGACGACCATAAGCGCGAGACTGCCGAAGCCAAGCAAGGGGCCGAGGAGCGGGTGCGCGAGGCCAGCGCGGCGCTGGTCAAGCAGATGGACGACATCGCCAAGGCGGTGCAGCAGCTGCACGGGCAGGTCCAGGAGAAGGGCGCGGCGCTCGACACGCTGTGGCGGGCGCTGTCGAGTCCCGGCGGCGCCGGCCAGGCGGCCGAGATCGGGCTGGCCAACACCCTGGCCGCCTTCGGGCTCGAGCCCGAGCGCGACTTCGTGCTGCAGCACACCACCGAAGACGAGGAAGGCCGGCGGCTGCGCCCCGATGCGGTGGTGTTCCTGCCCGGCAACAGCGTGCTCGTCATCGACTGCAAAGCGTCGAAATTCCTCATCGACATCGCCCGCGCCGAAGGCAGCGACGCCGAGGCGGAGGCCTATCGCAACCTGGCACGCACCATGAACCAGCATCTGCGCGCGCTGGCCGAGAAGGATTACCGCAGCGCCATCCTCGCCGCCTGGCGGCAATCCGGCCGCGCCGGCGAGATGGCGCGAATCCTCTCGGTGATGTACCTCGTCAACGAGGCGGCGCTGGAGCGGCTCAACCGCGCCGATCCCGATTTCACGCGCAAGGCGCGCGAGCGCGACATCATCCCGGCCGGTCCGGCCGGCCTCCATTGCGCCCTCTCGCTCGCCTCGGCCGAGATCAACCTGATGCGGCAGGTCGAGAGCCATCACAAGATCATCGACGCCACACGGGCGCTGCTCGACGGGATTGCCGTGACCTTGGGCCATGCGGCAAGCCTCGGCCGCGGCATCAAGGCGGCGGCCGACAGCTTCGCCAAGCTCACCGCCTCGGTGAACCAGCGGCTGCTGCCGCGCGCCCGCAGCCTGGCGAAGTTCGGCGTCCAGCCCAACAAGCCGCTGCCCGCCAACCTCCCCGCCTACAACGTCCATGCGCAAGAGAGCGAGCTGCTGATCGAGGGCGAGGCCGACCTGGTCGACAGCGAGACGCCGCCGCTGCCGCGGCTGGTGAAGTAGCGCGGGCCCTCACCCTCCCTCTGCCGCTTGCGCGGGAGAGGGGCCAATGGTACCAAATAGTACCATCAGAGCGGGTTCGATCTTGCAGCCATGAAGAAGCACCTCAACCCCGATCCAAACGCCGACACCGAGATGCCGATCAGCCGGCGGATTCTTGGTGCTGCGTTCAAGGCGTTCACGGAGAACGGCTATGCCGGGACCAGCACGCTCGAGATCGCGACCCGCGCCAAAGTCTCGAAGCGCGATCTCTATGCGAATTTCGGCAGCAAGCAGGCCGTTCTGGTCGCCTGCATCAAGAACCGGACCGCGCGGATGCGGCTGTCGCCGGACCTGCCCGTGCCGCAGACCCGGGCGATGCTGGCGGCGGCGCTGAAAGGCTTTGGCGCCACGCTGCTGGACGAGGTCTCACACCCCTCGGTGATCGCGATGTTCCGCCTCGCCATCGCCGAAGCGACGCGCTCGCCGGAGGTTGCGCAAACCCTGCAGGATGCCGGCCGCGATGCGGCTCTCCAGGCCGTGGCCGCGCTGCTGGGGCAGGCCCAATCCGCCGGGTTGATCGGCACCGGCGAGCCTTCGGCGATGGCGCTCCAGTATCTCGCCCTCCTGTGGGAGGGTCTGCTGGTCAGCTTGCTGCTGGGGCGCGCCGTCCGCCCGAAGGCGGACGAGATCGAGCGCCGCGCCGAGGCGGCAACGCGCGCCTTCCTGCAGCTTCACCCGGAGCTCGCGGCAGGGGCTCAATAGCGGCCGCGGCCGAGGATGAAGCGTGCCAGAATGTTGATGGCGAGGACGAAAGCGGTGACCAGGACGGCCGCCGCATAGGCAAGCGCGTTGGCCGAGGCGAAGGGCTCGTTGATGAAGGTCCAGATGGCGTAGGTGAGGTAGCCGATCGGCGAATGGGTAAGCGCGCCATTCCAGAGATAGCTCGACCAGCCGGCGGTATAGAGCAAGGGCGCCGTCTCGCCCACCGAGACGGCGAGCGCCAGCAGGACTCCCGTGAGAATGGCCGGAAGCGCCGCCGGCACGCAGATCCGCAGGATTACCCGACCATCGCCGGCACCGAGCGCGTAGGCCGCCTCACGCAGATCGGCGGGGATCTGGTGCAAGGCCAGCTCGGTGGTGCGGCAAATATAGGGAAGGCAGATGATCGCCAGCACGATCGAGGCGGCGGCGACAGAAAAGTTCCAGCCCGCCCACTCCACCATCGTGACATAACCGAAATACCCCATCACGATCGACGGGACGCCGACAAGCACGTCGGCGAGGAAACGGATGCTGAACGCCCAGCGACCGAAGCCGAACTCGGACACGTAAATTCCGGCGCAGATGCCCAGCGGCACGGACAGCAGCATCGCACCGACGGAGAGAACGACGGTACCTTCGATGGCGTTGAGCAAGCCGCCACCGGAGCCCATCGTCACGGTGGTGAAGATCGTCGGCGTCAGCGCGCTGATGCCGCGGACGAACACCACCTCCAGAATCCACACCATGGCAATCGACAGCAGCACCAGGGAGAGGCCGGTGAGCAGCCAGCCCAGGATGCTGAAGACCCGACGCGAGGCGCGCATGCCCGGGGCGAGCGGCGATTGCACGGCGGTTGCCATCGCCTAGGACCTCCCTCCGGGGATCGCAACCCGGCCCCACACCACCAGCATGAGCCGCGCCAGGGCATTGATGATGATCGAGATGATCGCCAGGACGAGAGCGATCTCGGCGAGCGAGCGTACCGCCATCCCGGTCGGGTCCTGCAGCGCGCTGTCGAGTTGGGAGACGATGAAGGCCGCCATGGTCGAGATCGGCGCGTAGACATTCTGGGGCAGGTAGTTGAGCGCGTTGCCGCTGACCATGAGCACCGCCATGGTCTCGCCCAACGCGCGGCCCAGCGCGAGGAAGGTCGCGCTGATCAGAATCTTGACTGTGCCCGGCAGAATGACGCGCCAGATCGTCTCGAAACGAGTGGCGCCCATCGCCATGGCCGCTTCGCGCAAGGGTGCCGGCTGGCTCACCAGCGCGTCGCGCAAGGTTGCCGCGATGAAGGGTACGATCATCAGCGACAGAAGCACGCCCGCGGTCAGCAGACCGTAACCGCTGCCCGTGGGTCCGGCGAAGATCGGAATGAAGCCGAGGGCACCGCTCAATACGGGGAAAACATAGTGGCTCAGGATCGGGATAAGGATGACGTAGCCCCAGAGGCCGAAGACGACGCTCGGGATCGCGGCAAGCAACTCGACGAAGAACGAAATCCAGATGCGGAGTGCGCCGGTGACCGCCTCGGCGAGGAAGATTGCCGCGCCAACGCCCACCGGCACCGCCAGCAGCAGCGCGATCAAGGTGGAGAGCAGCGTGCCGACGATCAGGAAGAGAATGCCGTAACTAGCGCCGGGCAAAATGGACGTTCCGCCGACCTCGACCGGGCTGCCATAGGCATTGCCGAGGTTCCAGGTGTCGCGCACGACGAAGCCCCAGCCGTTGAAATGGATTGCCGGCCAAGCATAGAGGGTAATGAACAGCAACACGGCCACGAGGCTGGCCGGAAGCGCTCCCGCAAGGATCGCGAGCCACGCTCTGAAAGAGGTCATCGGGATCCGGCTCTGTCGCCGCATATAGCAGTCCAACGAAACCGCCGGCGCTGCCGTCAAGCGGCGCCGGCGGTCCGAGCTTCCATCATTGCGTCAGTGGATCATCGCGATCTGCTTCTCGCTGAGCGCGCGGATTTGCGGCGGCAGCGGCACGAAACCGACCGCCTTCATGAAATGCTCGGAACTGCCGCCTTTCGGGTTGATCGCCCAGGTGAAGAAGCTTTTGAGCGCCGCCGCCATTTCAGGCATCTGCGCGGTGTTTACGATGGCGTATTCATAATTGATGATCGGATAGGATTCGGCGCCGGGCGCGAAGATCAGGCTGATGCGCTCGTTGGCGGGAGTCTTCCCGGCTGTCGCTTCGACCGCCGCTCCCACGGTCTTCTGATTAGCCAGGACGAACTTGCCGTCCTTGTTCTCGAGCGCCGCCTCGCCCAGCCCCGCCTGCTCGGTAGCCTTCTTGAAGCTGATGCCGATATAGGCAATCGAATAAGGCGTGCCTTTCGCCGCATTGACCATGCCCGGATTGCCTTCGGCGCCGATGCCGCCCTCCACCGCCGGCCAGCTCACCGTGGTGCCGTAGCCGACCGATTTCGACCAGCCCGGCGTGCTGAAGGACAGGTATTGGGAGAAGATGAAGGTGTCGCCGCTGCCATCGGTGCGATGCACCGGAACGATCTGCTGATGCGGCAGCTTCACCCCGGCATTGAGCTTGGCGATGGCCGGATCGTCCCAATACGTCACATGGCCATCATAGATGCCGGCGAGGACCGGACCGCTCAGCTTCAGATGCTCGCCGTTGAGCCCCGGGATGTTGTAGTTGATCATCTGCGAGGAGATGGCGAGCGGGATGTTCAGGATGCCTTTGTTGGCCTTCATCTGCGCATCGCTCATATAAGCGTCGGACGCGCCGATCTGCGCGACTTTCGAGATCGCTTCAGAGATGCCGGTGCCGCTGCCGGTGCCCTGGGTGGTGATTTTCACGTCGCCATGCTTCTCGGAATAGGCCGGGACCCAGAGGTTGAAGAGCGGATAGAGCAGCGTCGAGCCGGTCTCGAGCACTTGGGTTTGCGCCGCAAAGGCGTCGCCGCTCGCCACCAGCGCGCCCGCGGCGACCAGCGCCGCCAGAGCGACGCCAACCATGCCGGCTTCCACGCGCGTGCTATGTTTTTTCGTGTTCAAGCTATCCTCCTTCGGTCGATCTGGAGCGCTCCGCGATGGCCATGTCGCGGCCCGGCTCCCGACTCGGGAGAGCGGCGGCGCTTTCGTTGGCGGCGCGAATCTACAGCTGCCGTGCGACAGATTTGTTACACTAATACAACTATTACCTAAGATTAATATTTGTCTAAGCTTATATTTGCCAAGACTGATCTTTTGCCGACGGGTAGAATGTCGTTGCCGTCGGGGGAGACTAAGACGCGCACCAGGCAAGTCGTGTGATAGCGCGGCGCTTGTCTGTCATATAACTTACACAATACTGAGATAAAACAGTCGCCCGCGGCGCCTAGAGTGCCCGCCCAGTGCCCTGGTTTCGTGCTGGCGTGCGCGTTCCAAGGGACGAACTCACGGGGGAAATCAGGATGATGAAGCGACTGGCTATCAGCATGCTGGCGGTGGCAGCGATCGCGCTGACAGCGACCGCGTCGCATGCCAAAGACCTCAACGGCGCAGGTGGCACGGCAATCTATCCCGTCCTCGCCAAATGGTCGGCGGACTACCAGAAGGCGACCGGTGTCGCCGTCAACTATCAGGCGATCGGCTCCGGCGGCGGTATCGCCCAGATCAAGGCCAAGACCGTCGACTTCGCCAACAGCGACAAGCCGCTCAAGCCGGAAGAGCTGACGCAGATGCATGTCGCGCAGTTCCCCGCCGTGATCATCTCGATCACGCCCGTGGTGAACCTGCCGGGGATCAAGCCCGGCGAGTTGACGCTCGACGGCCCGACGCTCGCGAACATCTATCTCGGCAAGCTCACCGAATGGGATGACCCGGCGATCAAGAAGCTGAACCCGGGCGTCAACCTGCCGCACACCAAGATCTCGACCGTGCACCGCTCCGACGGCTCGGGCACGACCTTCAACTTCACCAACTACCTCTCCAAGGTCAGCCCGGAATGGGACAAGACGGTCGGCGATGACGTCTCGGTCTCCTGGCCGAACGGCGTCGGCGGCAAGGGCAATGCCGGCGTCGCGTCCTATGTGCAGCAAATCCAGGGCGCGATCGGCTATGTCGAATACGCCTATGTCATGGAGAACCATCTCGTCTACACCAAGATGGTGAACCGGGACGGCAAGACGATCAACCCGACCATGGAAAGCTTCCAGGCGGCGGCGGCCAATGCCGACTTCACCAAGGTGGAGGATTTCTATCTCATCCTCACCGACCAGCCCGGCGACAAGAGCTGGCCGATCACGGCGGCGACCTACATGCTGATGCGCACGGATTATCCCGCGGCGCAGAACGAGCCGGTGCTCAAATTCCTCGATTGGTGCCTGAAGCACGGTCAGGAGCAGGCGAAAGCGCTCGACTATGTGCCGATGCCGGATCCGGTGGTGGCGCAGATCGAGGCCTTCTGGCACACCACCTTCAAGGGCGACGACGGCAAGCCGCTGTGGACGGCGGAAATGAAGTAACCCGCAGCGCCAGCGGGAGAAGCGAGGCCGGGACGGGGGTCCCGGCCTCTTGCTTTTTGCACTACCCCTTCAACGTCTGGCGCGCGGCCAGCGCCGCCGCCAAGGTGCCCTCGTCGAGATAATCGAGCTCGCCGCCGACCGGCACGCCATGGGCGAGGCGCGAGACGGCAACGGCGCTGCCGGCGAGGCGGTCGATGATGTAGTGCGCCGTGGTCTGGCCTTCGACGGTGGCGTTCATGGCGAGAATGACCTCGCGCACGCCGCCCGCGCTGCAACGCGCGATCAGCGCGTCGATATGCAGCTCCTCGGGGCCGATGCCTTCCAGCGCCGACAGCGTGCCGCCGAGCACGTGATAGCGGCCGGCATAAGCGCCGGTACGCTCGATCGCCCAGAGATCGGCGACATCCTCGACGACGCAGACGAGGCCGGCATCGCGCTCGGGGTCGCGGCAGACGGCGCACGGGTCGAGCGTGTCGAGATTGCCGCAGATGCCGCAGGGCCGGATCCGCCGCGCCGTCTCCGCCATGGAAGCGGCCAGCGGCTCCATCAAGCTCTCGCGCCGCTTCAACAGGAACAGTGCCGCCCGCCGCGCCGAGCGCGGCCCGAGCCCCGGCAGCCTGGCGAGGAGTTGGATGAGGTGGGTCAGGTCAGCCATGGCGCGTTGCGAGTTGTCAGTTCTCAGTCATCAGTTCTCAGTTGTCCGTTGGGCTGACAACTGAGAACTGACGACTGACAACTCAAAACCGACAACTTCAAAACGGCAGCTTCATCCCCGGCGGCAGCTTCAGGCCGCCGGTGAGTTTGCTCATTTCCTCGGCGACGTGGCTCTCGACGCGCTGCTTGGCGTCGTTGAAGGCGGCGACGATGAGGTCCTCGAGCACTTCGACCTCGTTGGCATCGACCAGCGACTTGTCGATCGTGATTTTGCGCATCTCGCCCTTGCCGGTCAGCGTTACCTGCACCATGCCGGCGCCGGCGGCGCCGGTCATCTCGACTTGATCGAGGCGCGCCTGCATCTCCGCCATCTTGGCCTGCATCTGCTGCGCCTGCTTCATCATCTGTCCGAGATTCTTCATCGGAACTCATCTCCTTCGCCGGATTCCTCGTCGCTCTCGGCCGGTTCGGCCTGGCCGAGCTCGCGCACCGCCTCGATGCGCGCGCCGGGAAAGGCTTCGAGCACCTTGCGCACGAGCGGATGCTGCGCCGCCTCGTTCTTGAGCGAAGCGTCGCGCGCCTCCGCCTCCTCGCGCAAGGTCGGCTGCCCGTCCTCGCGGGAGACGGTGACGATCCAGCGCGTCCCCGTCCACTCCGTCAAGAGCTGGCCGAGCCGGTTCGGCAGCTCGCGCGGCGCGCCTTCGCCCGGACGGAATTCGATGCGCCCGGGCTCGAAACTGACGACATGGACATGGGCGTAGAGATGCCAGCGCAGCATCGCCTCGCGGTTCCGGTCGAACAGCTCGATCACCTCGAGGAAGCTCTGCGGCTGCGGCAAGGCCGGCGCTGCGGCCGGCTCGCTCAAGGCGAGGCGAGGCGCGGCGCTGCCGCCGCTCTCGGCGGGAAGCGCGACACGCGGACCGCCGAGGCTCGCCGCCGGCGCTGGTGCTGGTGCGCGGGCGGGCGCGGCCGCGCCAGGCTCACCGCCGCGCTGCAGCTCGCGGACGAGATCGGCGGGCGCCGGCAGATCGGCGACATAAGCGAGGCGTACCAGCACCATCTCCGCCGCCTGCAGCGGCGACGGCGCGGTCTGCACCTCGGCGATGCCTTTGAGCAGCATCTGCCAGGCGCGCGCCAATACCGGCAAGCCCAAGCGCTGGGCCAGGCCCAAGCCGCGTTGACGCTCGCCGGCGAGCGCGGGATCGTCCTCGCCGGCGCCCGGCACGAGCTTCAGCCGGGTGATGAAATGCGCGAGCTCGAGCAGATCCTGCAGCACCATCAGCGGATCGGCGCCGCCCTCATAGAGCACGCCCATCCGCCGCAAGGCATCGGCGGCATCGCCGCGCAGCACCGTCTCGAAGAGGTCGAAGACAAGGCTGCGATCGGCGATGCCGAGCATGTCGCGCACCGCGCTCTCGGCGATCCCATTGCCGCCCAGCGCGATCGCCTGGTCGAGCAGCGACAGCCCGTCGCGCACCGAGCCATCGGCGGCGCGCGCGATCAGCGCGATCGCTGCCGGCTCGGCCGCGACGCCTTCCTGCTCGGCGATGGCGCGGTAATGCTCGATCAGCAGCTCGACCGGCACGCGGCGCAGCGAAAAGCGCTGGCAGCGCGACAGCACGGTGATCGGCACCTTGTGGATCTCGGTGGTGGCGAAGATGAAGATGACGTCGGCCGGCGGCTCCTCGAGCGTCTTCAACAAGGCGTTGAAGGCGTTCTTCGACAGCATGTGCACTTCGTCGATGATGTAGATCTTGTAGCGTGCCGCTACCGGCTTGTAGCGGACGCCGTCGGTGAGCTCGCGGATATCGTCGACACCGGTGCGTGAGGCGGCGTCCATCTCCATCACATCGACATGCCGGTCCTCGGCGATGGCGCGGCAGGGCTCGCATTGGCCGCAGGGCGCGATGGTGGGCCCGCCGCTGCCGTCGGGGCCGACGCAGTTGAGCGCGCGCGCCAGGATGCGGGCCGTGGTGGTCTTGCCGACGCCGCGGACACCGGTGAGGATGAAGGCATGCGCGATGCGGCCGGTAGCAATGGCGTTGGTGAGGGTCTTCACCATCGCCTCCTGGCCGATCAGCTCGGCGAAGGTGCTCGGCCGGTATTTGCGCGCCAGGACGCGGTAAGGGGCGCCCGGCTCAGTCATGACAGCTCATCGGATTTGTTAAGCATGGCGTCAGGGGAAGCCGGTGGGAGGCTGGACGACGACCCAGACCGAAACTCGTTACGGCTGCTTCCTTCCGGACCTGACCGGGTTGGCGAGGGACCTGTCCACCGCCAGCCTCCCAGGGCCACTATATCAGGTCCGGCGGCGGGACCGGCAAGGCCGTTCGCCGCGGGGGATGGGGGCGGCGCCGCGACGGAGCCGCCGCTTGCCCCGGGGCCGCTCCATGTGCCAGTGTCTCGGCCGAGATGAAAGCCCCCAACTTTTACGCCGCGGCAGGCATCGTCGACCGCGCCGGCTGGCGGCGCAAGGACCCGGATTGGCTGGCCGCGCGCCTCACCGATCCCGAGAGCCGCTTCGTTCCCGTCTGGCGCAGCCAGAATCTGGTGCTGAGCCTCGCCGGCGCGGCGCCGCAAGCCGCCTTTCTCCAGCACCACAATGTCATCGCCGAGGGTGAGTGCGTGCTGCTCGGCATGGTTGAGGAGCGCGCCTTTTTCGCCGTCGATTTGAGCCATGTCGAGACGCCGCTCGAGGCGCTGCGCGGCGAGGTGCCGTTCGAGTTCACCGATCTGCGGCGGGTCGGGCCGCTGCTCGCGCGGCACGAGGGCTCGCTCCTCGCCTATGCGCGCGGCATCACCTATTGGCACAGCCGCCATCGCTTCTGCGGCGTCTGCGGCAGCGCGACGCGCAGCGAGGAAGGCGGCCATGTCCGGCGCTGCACCAACCCATCATGCAACGCGCCGCACTTTCCCCGCACCGACCCGGCGGTGATTATGCTGGTGCATGATGGCGACCGCTGCCTCCTGGGACGCCAGCGCGTCTGGCTCGCCGGGATGCATTCGACCTTGGCGGGCTTCGTCGAGCCGGGCGAAAGCCTCGAAGAAGCCGTGGCGCGCGAGGTCGAGGAGGAGACGGCGATTCGCGTCGACCAGGTGGCCTACCATTCCTCGCAGCCCTGGCCGTTCCCGGCCTCGATCATGCTGGGCTTCCACGCCCGCGCGCGGACGACGGAGATCCGCGTCGATCACAGCGAGCTGCAGGATGCGCAATGGTTCGATCGCAGCTTTTTGCTGACCCACCAGGATGATGACGAATTCCGCATGCCGCGCCGCGATTCGATCGCGCGCCGGTTGATCGAGGATTGGCTCGGACGCGGAGGCTAGCGCCGCGCATGGACGCTATCCCCACGCTCGAGACTGAGCGCCTCCGCCTGCGCGGCTGGCGCGACCAGGATTTCGAACCGCTTTGCCGGATGATGGCCGATGGCGAGGTCATGCGCTTCATCGGCGGCGTGCATTCGCGCGCCGATACGTGGCGGGCGCTGGCCTTCATCATCGGACACTGGGCGCTGCGCGGCTATGGCTTCTGGGTCGTCGAGCGCAAAACCGACGGCGCGTTCCTCGGGCGCATCGGCCTGTGGCAGCCGGAGGGCTGGCCCGGCCTCGAAGTGGGCTGGGCCTTGGACCGGCCCTATTGGGGCGA
>DATJLU010000176.1:0-17427 GCA_035509275.1 Allostellaceae bacterium
CACCCAAGTCCTGGCACCGCTCGATCGCACTCTTGCGTCCGGAATTGACAAGACAATTCCTACCAAGATGCGCATTCAAACAGCACCACTTACGGCGCCGCCGCCTGCGCATCCCTTCCTCTTCTCTACAATGTCAAAGAACAGCTTCGGAAACCACGCTCGCGCCTGGCTCCCCCGAAGGAGCCGCGCTTATAAGCCTCGACCCCCGCCAAGTCAACAGCGATTCGCTGTGTTCTCCACAGAAATCGGCGCTTGCGACAGACGCGCATCGGCGCCTTTCTGCGCGGTAGCGCCGCTGGCGGAGCAGGGGTGGGAGGCCACGCAAGCGCGGCAGCGCGTTAGATAGGAAACCGCCGCGGCCCTGCCAAGCCCCTGCCGCCGCGGCCGGGGCGCGACTCAACCGCGCGCGATATCGGCACCGCCGACGAAGAGCCGGTTCCAGGTCGGACTGATCAGCACTTCGTTGATGCAGACGCGCGGCGGCATCTCGGCGATGAAGCGGATGGTGCGGCCGAGATCTTCCGCCTGCAGCATCCGCGCGATCTCTTCCGGCGAAGGCGGCTTCGGCCGGTTCTTGAGGATCGGCGTCGCCACCTCGCCGGGATAGATCACCGTGGCGCGGATGCCGTTGACGCATTCCTCATCGTTGAGCGACATGGTGAGCGCCGCCATCGCATGCTTGCTCGCATTGTAAGCGGGGCCGGTCATGTAGGTCTCGAAGCGCCCCGCCCAGGACGAGACATTGATGACGAGCCCATCCTTGCGCGCACGCATCGCCGGCAGCACGGCGTGAATGCAGTAGAGCGCGCCGTTGAGATTGATATCGACGATCTGCTGGAAGCTGTCGGGCGTCAGATTTTTCCAGAAGCGCGTCGGCAAGTTGATGCCGGCGCTGTTGACGAGAATGTCGACCGGCCCATGCCGCGACAGGATCCCCGCCGCCGCTTCAGCGACAGCGCTCTTGCTGCCGACATCGAGCGGCACCGCTTCGGCCGCGCCGCCGGCATTGCGGATTTCCGCCGCCACCTCGTCGAGTTGTCCCGAGCGCCGGCCGCTGAGCACGACGCGCGCGCCGGCCTGGGCCAGTTCGATCGCGCCGGCGCGGCCGATGCCGCTGCCCGCGCCCGTGATCCAAGCGACCTTTCCCTGCAGCACGCGCGCCTCCCTGCCCTCTTGCCGACGCGGCATGATGGCGGCGGCGCCGCTTCATGGCAACTTGGCGCATCCGGCAGCCGTGCGATGCCGGGCGGACGCTACTCGCGATCGCCGCTCCCGCAGGCGAAGCGTCCCGTGTACCAGCTATGGTCCGGGCGGGGCGGTCGAGGGGGAAAGAGGATGCCGACTTCCGCCGGTACATCCTCGCGATAGACGAGCCCGGCGTTGACCGCCTCACGGATGACCTGCGAGGTCTCCGTGTTGAGGAAGTCGGTCGCATCGACGTCGTGACCCGCGATGCGGGCGGTTTCCAGCCGCTGCTGGACGGTGTTGCGCAACTCCAGGAGATGCTTGCCGATGGCGTCGCGCAACGGCGGTATCAATTGCTTGTCGCAGGGCGAATATTCGAGCCGGGCGGCCGCGGTGAGCACCGCCTGACGCAGCTCTTTGCGCTCGGGATCCTCGTGCAGTTGCCCCTGCGCCCGCGCGATCTCGAAGCTCTGCTGGTCCTGCTCGTAGCGTTGATAGGTCCAGAGTCGCGGATCCGGCGAATGCGGCGCGAGACTGGGTCCGGCGAGCCAAGCGGCCAGACCGGCGACGACGAGCAGCCAAATCCAAGCGCGCATCGCGCCCTCACCCCGAGGAGCCTCCATCGCAGCGCGCCGCTTGCGCACGGTGCATGGCGTCGCGGGCGGGCTGGGAGAGATAGCCGGTGGCGTCGATCACGGTGCCATCATCGAGCGTGAAGGTCTCGACCGGATCGTCATGCGTTTGCTTCAGGTAGCTGAGGTAAGCCGCGACCGCGTCCTTCAGTCCCTGCCGGAGCTGGTTGTCGCAGGGCGATGATTCGACACGGCCGCTCGCATAGATCAGCGCCTGCCGAAGCGCGTGGCGCTGCGGGTCTTCGTGGAGCTTGCCGGCGGCGGCGGCATTCGCAAGCGCCACCGAGTCTTCCTTGGCCTGACTGAATGTCCGCAGCCTCGGATCGGGCTGCACCGGCGACACATGCGGCGTGAGGAGCCAGAAGGCAAGACCGCAGATGACAATGATCCCGATCATGAGACGCATGACGGAAGAGCCCTCTCTCTCCAATGTCCAGCTTTAGGCACAATCTCGGGCCGAACCCGTTGCGATTCTTTTAACGCCAGCGGTTCTCCCCGCGGAGAGATCGCGGCAATACCGATAAAATGCCGGTCAAATCGCCTTGTGGACGCGCCATCGTCCACCGCAGGATTGCGGCCGCGCCAACCGGTTTCGCTGCAGCAGGATGCCCGTGCCGCTCGCCGTGACAAAGATCGCTCTCTGGAAAACGGTGGGCGATGCCTATGAAATCGTCTTCGCCAATCCCGGCCGGTTCCTGCTCGCCGCCGGAGCGTCGCTCATTGCGTTGACGGCGCTCGCGGCGCTTTTCATGGTCGCGCCGACCGCACTCCCGTTCGCGTCCGTTCTGCCGGCAATCCTGCGGATCGGAGAAATGCTGGGCGAGGCCCTGTTGTCTTTCGCCTGGCTGAGAAGCGTGCTGAGAGACGAGAGGCCGCGCGCGTTGCCGCGGCTCGGCCGGCGCGAGCTACGCTTCGTCGCTTACGTCATTCTGGTGGTCGCGATCGTCCGCGGCGTCGTCTTTTTCGGCGGATCGCTTCTGGTTGTTTTCCTCAGCCTCACGGTATTGCTTTATCACCTCGCGCCGCTGACGCCGTCGGTGACCGATCCCTTCCAGATCATCGCGCTGGTCGTGCTGCTGATTCCGGTCGCCGGGGTCTTGCTCGCGCTGCCGGCGCTTGCCGAGGACGAACAAGATGGCGTGCTGAGCCGCGCCTGGCAGCGCGCGCGCGGGAACGGCATCCAGCTCGCGCTTGGCGTGATGCTCTGCCTGGCTCCTTTCGAGGGGATCAAGCTGGTCATCGAAAAGGCCGTGAGCGTTCCCGTCTGGCAGCTCTGGATCGCGGCGCAGGAGGGCCGGAACGTCATCCCTGCACCCTCGCCCCTGCAGGTGATGGCAGCAACCGAACTCGACCTGTTGCTCAGCTTCATTGGGATCGCCGTCACCGCCGGCTTTCTCGCTCTCGCACACCGACAGCTCGCGATGAACGGCGCGGCCGCGGCCGCGGTACTGGCGCCCTAGCAAAAGCGATTTCTGGTCCCGCGCTTCACTGATCCCGAGCACCGCGCCGCGCTCGAGCCGCCGCCGCGTCGCCGGCTCAGTATTGCTTATAAGGCAGGAACTTGCCGCTCATGGTGATGCGCACGCGGTCGCCCTTTTGATCGGGCTGTCGTTCGAGCGCCATATCGAAATCGATGGCGCTCATGATGCCGTCGCCGAACTCTTCCTGAATGAGCGCCTTCCAGGTCGTGCCATAGACCTGCACCAGCTCATAGAAGCGATAGATCAGCGGATCGGTCGGCACCGCCGTCGGCAACGAGCCGCGATAGGGCACCTCCTGCAGCAGCGCCACCTCGTCGGCATCGAGGCCGAGCAGCTTGCCGGCCGCTTCGGCCTCGGATTTCGAGAGCTTCATCTGCCCGAGCAGCGCGGCGGTGTAGTAGACCGGCGAGCCCGGGCCGAGCTCGGCGGCGATCCCTTGCCAGGACAATCCGCGCTGGCGTTTCAGGACGGCGATCTTCTCGGTGAGTTCCGCGCGCGTCATCGGGGCCTCCTCTGCTGTCCGGCGTGCCAGGCACGCCGATCCGATGCGCCCTGCCGTGCAACGCCCATGCCACGCCCCGCGGCTTCCGGCGCCCCGTTCCCCACCCGCGCTGCCCGATCGCGCGCCGTCCCTGCCCGTCCGGTGGGCAGCAAAGAAAAAGGGCGCGGCGAGCGCCGCGCCCTTTGCCGGAACGAGAGGCCGCCCTACTCCGCCGCCCGGGCGACGTGGCCGGCGATGGCGAGCCCGCCTTCGCCGACGCTCACCTGTACCGTCTCGCCATCGGTGATGCGGCCGGCGAGGATAAGCTCGGCGAGCGGATTTTGCAGCGAGCGTTGAATGACGCGCTTGAGCGGCCGCGCGCCATAGACCGGATCGTAGCCGGTATCGGCGAGCCACCGCTTGGCCGCGTCGTCGAGGTCGAGCGTGATCTTGCGATCCTGCAGCAGCTTCTGCAGCCGCTGCAGCTGAATGTCGACGATGCCCTGCATGTCGGCGCGGTTGAGCCGGCGGAAGAGCAAAATCTCGTCGAGCCGGTTGAGGAATTCCGGCCGGAACGCGGCGCGTACGATCTCCATCACCGGCTCGCGCACGCTTGCCACCTCGGCATTCTCCGGCAGGCTTGCCAGGATCTCGCTGCCGAGGTTGGAGGTCAGCACGATCAGCGTATTGCGAAAATCGACGGTGCGGCCCTGGCCATCGGTGAGCCGGCCATCATCGAGCACCTGCAGCAGCACGTTGAAGACGTCGGGATGCGCCTTCTCGACCTCGTCGAACAGGATCACCTGATACGGCCGGCGCCGCACCGCCTCGGTCAGGGCGCCACCCTCTTCGTAGCCGACATAGCCCGGCGGCGCGCCGATGAGGCGAGCGACCGCATGCTTCTCCATGTACTCCGACATGTCGATGCGGATCATCGCGCTCTCATCGTCGAACAGGAACTCGGCGAGCGCTTTGGTGAGCTCGGTCTTGCCGACGCCGGTCGGGCCGAGGAAGAGGAACGAGCCGATCGGCCGGTTCGGGTCCTGCAGCCCGGCACGGGCACGGCGGATGGCGTTCGACACCGCGACGACGGCCTCGTCCTGACCGATGACGCGACGCTTCAGGTTCTGTTCCATCGAGAGCAGCTTCTCGCGCTCGCCCTCGAGCATTTTGTCGACGGGAACGCCCGTCCAGCGCGACACCACCGCGGCGATGTGCTCGGCCGTGACGGCTTCGTCGATCATGCGATGGCTTTCGGCCGCCTCCGCCGCCTTGAGCTTGCGCTCGAGCTCGGGGATGACGCCATAGGTAAGCTCGCCGGCGCGCGCCCAATCGCCCTTGCGCTGCACCTGCTCGAGCTCGCCGCGCGCCTGGTCGAGCTGCTCCTTCAGCTTCTTGGCGCCGGCGAGCTGATCCTTCTCGGCGCGCCACTGCGCGCTGAGCTCGGCGAGCTTCTGCTCTGCCTCGGCCAGCTCGCCCTCGAGCTTTTCGAGCCGCTCGCGCGACGCCTGGTCGCTCTCTTTCTTGAGCGCTTCGCGTTCGATCTTGAGCTGGATGATGCGGCGGTCGAGCTCGTCGATCGCCTCCGGCTTCGACTCGGCCGCCATACGCAGCCGGGCGGCGGCCTCGTCCATGAGGTCGATCGCCTTGTCCGGCAGGAAGCGGTCGGTGATGTAGCGATTCGACAAGGTTGCCGCGGCGACGATGGCGCCATCGGTGATGCGCACGCCGTGATGCAGCTCGTACTTCTCCTTGATACCGCGCAGGATCGAGATCGTATCCTCGACCGTCGGCTCACTGACGAAGACCGGCTGGAAGCGCCGCGCCAGCGCCGCATCCTTTTCGATGTGCTTGCGGTATTCGTCGAGCGTGGTGGCGCCGACGCAATGCAGCTCGCCGCGCGCCAGCGCCGGCTTCAGCATGTTGGAGGCGTCCATCGCGCCTTCCGCCTTGCCGGCGCCGACAAGCGTGTGCAGCTCGTCAATGAAGACGATGATCTCGCCCTCGGCGGCGGTGATCTCCTGCAGCACCGCCTTGAGGCGTTCCTCGAACTCGCCGCGGAACTTGGCGCCGGCGACCAGCGCGCCGAGATCGAGCGCCAGCAGCCGCTTGTCCTTGAGGCTGTCCGGCACATCGCCATGGACAATGCGCAGCGCCAGGCCTTCGACGATTGCCGTCTTGCCAACGCCGGGCTCGCCGATCAGCACCGGATTGTTCTTGGTGCGGCGCGACAGAACCTGGATGGTGCGGCGAATCTCCTCGTCGCGGCCGATGACCGGATCGAGCTTGCCGTCGCGCGCCGCGGCGGTGAGGTCGCGCGCGTATTTCTTGAGCGCGTCATAGCCTTCCTCCGCGCTCGCACTGTCGGCGCGGCGGCCTTTGCGCACCTCCTCGATGGCGCGGTTGAGGCCTTGCGCGGTGACGCCGGCATCGGCAAGCGCTTGCGCCGCACCAGATCCTTTAAGCAAGGCGATGGCGAGCAGCAGACGCTCGACCGTGACGAAGCTGTCGCCGGCTTTCTCCGCGATCTTTTCGGCCTCGCCGAAAAGCCGAGCCGTTTCCGGCGCGAGATAGACCTGGCCCGCACCGCTGCCTTCGATGCGCGGCAGCTTTTTCAGCGCCGCCTCGACCGCCGCCGCGGCGCGCGCCGGATCGCCGCCCGCGGCGCGAATGAGATTCGACGCCAAGCCCTCCTTGTCGTCGAGCAGAACCTTCAGCAGATGGTCAGGCGTGATCTGTTGGTTGCCCAACCGTTGCGCCAGGGTTTGCGCCGCCTGCACGAAACCCTTCGAGCGCTCCGTGTATTTGTCGAAGTCCATGGGACCCCCGTGATGAACCGACGCGCCGGCCCCTCATCGAGGCAACCTGGCCCGCCTTCCGACTCCCCCATATGGGGAGCGGTCATCCGGCTACCAAGGGCGACGAGGCTCGGCTCGCAAAGACGGGCGAGCGAGCTCACCACTCCCGCTACGCGGGTCGCGCGAGGACTCGATCAGGCGGTGGGCGGAAGCTCGGGATCGCTTGGCGGCGGTGCCGGTTGCGGTGCCGGCTGAGCCTCGGCCTCGGTATCCGGCCCGGTCATCTCCTGGTCCGCAGGCGTCATCGGCCGCGGCGGCGCAATGCCGGAGCCATGCCCGTCGGCATTCATGATTCGGAAATAGTGCTCCGCATGCTGGTAAAGATTCTCGGCGGCGATGCGATCGCCGGCCGAGGCCGCTTCGCGGGCCAAGGCGACATAGCGCTCGAACACCTGATACGCGTTGCCGCGAATCTTCACGTTCGGGCCGTTGCTGTCGAAGGTTTGCATCCGGTGTGGCGGACGCGGGCCCCGGTTGGGATTGTTCCCCCCACCTCCTCCCCCGCCGCCGTTGCGGCCCCGGTGCCGCTTGTTCTGGCCTGGTCTCATGACACCTTTGAAATCGCGATACGACATCATGCCACGACTTTTGTGATTGCTGCGGATACTCCCACGGCGTCCGTCCGCCGCGGCGGACGGCACCATTATCGATAGGGGAGCGATACCGGCGCCCAGTGGCGCAGGAGCCCTTGGCTCCTTACTCTTCGCGGGCTCCACCCTAGACGGGAAGACCGCGTATTCCAACAAGTTTTTTTGGATACCTCGCTTGCTCTAATGGCGCGTCACAATCAGAACCCGTTCAATCCCCGCTAGGTCGCGCCGGGTGCCTTCGGGCGCCAGCCCGGCCTCGGTCATCAGCGCCGCCACGACCGCCCCTTGGCCCGCTCCCAGCTCGAAGAGCGCGATACCGTCCCGCTTGAGCAGCCGTTTCGTCTCGCCGGCGAGCGCGCGATAGGAGTCGAGCCCGTCGCCGCCGCCATCGAGTGCCGCCCGCGGCTCATGCCGGGCGACTTCGGGCGCAAGACTGTCGATCAATTCCGAACATATATAGGGTGGATTGGCGAGAATAACATCCACCGTTCCCGCCAAAGCCTGTCCCCAATGACCAACGGCGAAAACCGCCCGATCGGCGAGCCCCAGCGATGCGGCATTACGCCGCGCGGTTTCCGCGGCGCCGGGCAGCAGATCGATGCCGATGCCGAAAGCATGGTCGAGCTCCGACAGCAGCGCCAGCAACAGGCAGCCGCTGCCGGTACCGAGATCGAGCAGGCGGAGCGCGGCGCGGCGATCGGGCAGCCTCGCCAACGCCGCTTCGATCACCGTCTCGCTGTCGGGCCGCGGATCGAGCGTGTCGGGCGACAGCGCGAAATCGAGGCTCCAGAACTGGCGCCGCCCGGCCAGCCGCGCATAGGGCTCGCGCGCCGCGCGCCGTCCGGCAAGCTCGGCGAGACGCGTTTCGGCCGCGGCATCGAGGCGGCGTTCGGGCCAGCCCAGCACCGCCGCCGGCTCTACCCGCGCCGCCAGCGCAACCAGGAGCCGCGCTTCACGCCGCGCTTGCGCGATGCCGGCAGCCGCCAGTCGCGGCGTCAGCGATGCGACGGCTTCGCCGAAAGAGCGGGATGGCGCGCCGCTGTCCCTCACGCTCATTCGACCTCCGCCAGCCGCGCCGCCTGATCCTCCGCGAGCAGCGCATCGATGAATTCATCGAGCGCTTCGCCGCTCACCACCTTGTCGATCTTGTAGAGCGTCAGATTGATGCGATGGTCGGTGACGCGCCCCTGGGGGAAATTGTAGGTGCGGATGCGCTCCGAGCGGTCGCCGCTACCGACCTGGCTGCGGCGCGAAGCAGCCCGCTCGGCCTCGCGCGCCTGGCGCTCGCGCTCGTAGAGCCTGGCGCGCAGCACCTTGAGCGCCTTCGCTTTGTTCTTGTGCTGCGACTTCTCGTCCTGCTGCGAGACGACGATACCGGTCGGCAGATGGGTGATGCGCACCGCGCTGTCGGTGGTGTTGACCGATTGGCCGCCCGGCCCGCTCGAGCGGAAAACGTCGATGCGCAGATCCTTCTCGTCGATATGGATATCGACCTCCTCCGCTTCGGGGAGAACGGCGACCGTAGCGGCGGAAGTGTGAATGCGCCCGCTCCCCTCGGTTTCCGGCACGCGCTGCACGCGATGCACCCCCGATTCGAATTTGAGCCGCAGGAACACGTCGCGGCCGGTGATCGAGGCGAACGCTTCCTTGAAGCCGCCCAGCCCGGTCTCCGACACCTCCATCACCTCGAAGCGCCAGCCGCGCTGCGCCGCGTAGCGCTGATACATGCGGAAGAGATCGGCGGCGAACAGCGCCGCCTCTTCGCCGCCGGTGCCGGCGCGCACTTCGAGGATGGCATTGCGCTCATCCGCCTCGTCCTTGGGCAGCAGCAGCAGCTTCACCTCCTGCTCGAGCTGGGGCAGTTTCGCCTTGAGGCCCTGCAGCTCGGCTTGCGCCAATGCGCGCATCTCGGCATCGCCGGCATCCTCGGCGAGCGGGCCGAGATCGGCGATCTCCGCTTGCAGGCGGCGGAGCGCGGCGATGCTCTCCACCACCGGCGTGAGATCGCTGTATTCCTTCGACAGCTTCGCCACCTCGCCGCCCGGCAATGCCGGATCGCCCAGTGAATCGCGCAGCTCGCTGTGGCGACGCACGAGCCGATCGAGCTTTTCATCCAACGAGCTTTGCACAGTCACTCGCTCTTCTCCTCGGCGCCGTCCAGCCGGAACAATCGGCGCAGCAAAGTCTCCATCCTCTCCGCCTCGTCGGGCATGGCGCCCATCAGATTGCGCAGCACTTCCGAGGGGTCGTGCAGCAGGCGATTGGCCAGAAGCCGCGTCGCCGCCTCGGCATCGCCGCCGGCCTCGGCCAGCGCCTGCCGCCGCAGCGCCTCGACATGGTCGCGCAGCGCCGACACCGCGGGCACGGCCCGGCGCTCGGCGCGGCGGCGAACGAAGCGCTCGAGCTCCGCCTCGATGATCCGCCAGGCTTCGGTCGAGGCGGCCGCGCGCGTCGCCTGCCCGGCCAGCGCCACCCGCTCGAGATCGCCGAGATCATAAAGAAAAGCGCCGTCGAGATCATTCACCGACGGCTCGGCATCGGCGGGAATCGCCGCGTCGATGACGAAGATGGGCCGGGTCGGGCGCCGCCGCAAGGCGGCGGCAACCCGTGGCGCGGTCAGCACGGCAGCGCCGCTGCCGAGCGCGGCGATGACGATGTCGGCGGCGGCCAGGGCCTGATCGAGCGCATCGAGCGGCGCGACATTGCAGCGCAAGCGCCGCGCCGCACGCTCGGCGCGGGCCGCCGGGCCGCAGACGACGAAATGCCCGAGCCCGGCGCGCTGAAACTGCTCGCCCATCAGCTCGCCCATCTCCCCGGGTCCCAGCAGCAGCGCGCTGCAGCGCGCAAGCTCGCCATGGATGTCGCGGGCGAGCTGCAGCGCCGCGGCGGCGATCGATACCGGCCGCTCGGCGATGCGCGTCTCGCGGCGCACGCGCCGCGCCGCGGCGTAGGCGGCGGCGAACACGCCTTCGAGCTCGGCGCCGGCGAGTCCGAGCTCGGCGGCGAGCCGATGCGCCTCCTTCACCTGGCCCAGCACCTGCGGCTCGCCGATGACGAGGCTGTCGAGCGCGCTCGCCACCGCGAAGAGGTGGCGGAGCGCCGCCATGCCCTGATGGCGATAGAGCGCGCGTCCGAGGCCCTCGGCAGAGGCGCCGCCGCCGCGCCGGGCGAGGAGCGCGAGCAAAGCGGTGTCGGCGCCGGCGGCATTGAGCGCCGTGGTGACGAGCTCGATGCGGTCGCAGGTGGCGATGAGCACGGCTTCGCCCGGGCTCGCGCCGCGGAGGTCCTCCAGCGCCAGGGCGAGCTCCGCCTCGATCAGCGCGAAATTATCGCGCAGCTCGCGCGGCGCGGTGCGATGACTGATGCCGATGACGAGCAAACCGATACCCGTCCCGGCTTCGCTGGTGCCGGGCATGGCGGCACGCTAGCGGAAAGGCGCGAGCCGGTCCTTGAGTGCCGCGAGCGGCACTTCGATCTGCTCGCCGGTATCAAGATCGCGCAAGGTCGCGGCCGCGCGCGCCAACTCGTCCTCGCCCAAGATCACGGCGGCGCGCGCGCCGATCTTGTTGGCCCGCTTCAAGCGCCGGCCGATATTGCCGGAATAGCCGAGCTCGACGGCGAAGCCGTCGTGCCGCAGCTCCCGCGCCAAGGTCAGCGCCGCCGCATCGCCGCGCTCGCCCATCGGGATGACGGCGATCGGCCGCGGCGGCGGCGCGGGCGGCGCGATCAGGAGAGCCAGCCGCTCGATGCCCGCGGCCCAGCCGACGCCCGGCGTCTCGGGACCGCCCATGAGCGCCATGAGCCCGTCATAGCGACCGCCGCCGAGCACCGTCCCCTGCGCCCCGAGCTCGGTCGTAACGAACTCGAAAGCGGTATGGCAGTAGTAGTCGAGCCCGCGCACCAAGCGCGGATTGAGGCGGTACGCGATGCCGAGCAGATCGAGGCCGGCACGCACATCGGCGAAGAACTGCCGCGCCTCCGGCGTCAGATAGTCGCCGAAATTCGGCGCCTCGGCATTGATCGCCTTGTCGCCGCCATCTTTGGAATCGAGAATGCGCAGCGGGTTGCGCTCGAGCCGGTTGCGGCTGTCCTCCGAAAGACCGGCGCGGTGCCGGGCGTAATAGCCGACAAGCGCCTCGCGATAGGCGTGCCGGCTCGCCTGATCGCCGAGCGTGTTAAGCTCGAGCACGGCGTGCTTCAGCACGCCGAGCGCGGCGAGAACATCGGCCGCGAGCGCGATCACCTCGATATCCGCCTGTGGCTGCGCGGCGCCGATGAGCTCGACATCGATCTGGTGGAATTGGCGGAACCGGCCCTTTTGCGGGCGCTCGTAGCGGAACATCGGCCCGCTGGCAAAGAATTTGAGCGGCAGGCTTTGCGTCAGCCCGTTGGAAATGACGGCGCGCACGATGCCGGCGGTATATTCCGGCCGCAGCGTCACCTCCTCGCCGCCGCGATCGGCGAAGGTGTACATCTCCTTGGTGACGATGTCCGAGGTCTCGCCGATCGGCCGGGCGAAGACCTCGGTGAACTCGAAGATCGGCGTCGCGATTTCCTGATAGCCGTAGCGCTCGGCGATGCCGCGCGCCGTGTCGATCACCGCGCGATGGCGCCGCTGTTCCTCCGCCAACAGATCCTGAGTGCCGCGAACCGGCTGGAGAGCGGGCATCCGAACGTCGCGTCAGGATGCGGCCGCGTCGGCGGCCACCTGCGCGCGCTTCTGCGCCTCGATCTCGGCCGCCTTCTTCTCCACCATCTCGACGAGATGGTCGACGATGCTCTGATCCTTGAGGCGGTGATGCGGCACGCCGGCGACATAGACCTGGTGCGTGTTGTTGCCGCCGCCGGTCAATCCGATATCGGTCTCGCGCGCCTCGCCGGGGCCGTTGACGACGCAGCCGATCACCGACAGCGTCATCGGGGTGGTGATATGCGCGAGGCGCTGCTCGAGCAGCTCCACCGTCTTGATCACCTCGAAATTCTGGCGCGCGCAGGACGGGCAGGAGATGACGCTGACGCCGCGCCGCCGCAGGCCGAGCGCCTTCAGAATCTCGTAGCCGACGCGAATCTCCTCGACGGGGTCGGCCGAAAGCGAGACGCGGATGGTGTCGCCAATGCCGGCCCAGAGCAGCGAGCCCATGCCGATCGCCGACTTCACCGTGCCTGTCGTCAAGCCGCCCGCCTCGGTGATGCCGAGATGGAGCGGATAGTCGCAAGCCTCCGCCAGCTGCTGATAGGCGGCGACGGCGAGGAACACGTCCGATGCCTTGCACGAGATCTTGAACTCGAAGAAGTCGTTGTCCTCGAGGATTTTCGCATGCGTGAGCGCGCTCTCGACCATGGCTTCGGGGCAAGGCTCGCCATACCGCTCCAGCAGATCGCGCTCGAGCGAGCCGGCATTGACGCCGATGCGCATCGAGCAGCCGTGATCCTTGGCCGCCTTCACCACCTCGCGAACCCGCTCGGCCGAGCCGATATTGCCGGGGTTGATGCGCAGGCAGGCAGCGCCGCTTTCCGCCGCCTCGATCGCCCGCTTGTAGTGGAAGTGGATGTCGGCGACGATCGGCACTTCGACTTGGCGCACGATATCCCTCAGCGCCAACGCCGATTCCTGGTCCGGGCAGGAGACGCGCACGATATCGGCGCCGGCGTTTTCCAGCGCCTTGATCTGCGCCACCGTTGCCGGCACGTCGTAAGTGAGGGTGTTGGTCATCGACTGCACCGTGATCGGCGCGCCGCCGCCCACCGGCACCTTGCCGACATGGACTTGCCGGCTCTTGCGCCGATCGATGTCACGATAAGGACGGACGCTCATCGGAGAACCTCTTTTGCCGCGGCCGATGACGAGGAAACGCCAGCGCTATATAGCGCGTTTCCGATTCGAGCAAAAGCGTGCCGGACCTCACGCCCGGCGGCAGCGCGAGGCCGCCACGCGCTATTGGACGGCGGTACCGGCGAGGAGGTGGTCGGGGTCGAGCAGGACCTCGGGGCGCACGGCGCCGCCGATTGGCGGCGTTTGGCGGCCATCGACCGTGATCACCAGCCCCGAGCCCATGCCGGTCTTCATCGTCAGCCCCGGCTCGTTCGGCACGTGGTAGACGTCGCCGGCGTGCAGCTCGCGGGTGAAGAGCGGCTTTTGATCCTTGTCGCGAACCTGGATCCAGCTGTCCTTGATGGCGCTGATGACGATACGCGTCTCGCCATTGGCAAGGCCGTAGACATGCGCTTGATCGGGCACCGGCGTCGCCCCGCCCGTCGGGGTGGGGAGAGCGGCGGTTTGCGCCGACGAGACCGGCGGCACTGGCGGCGGCGGCGACTCGGCGGCGGACGGAGCGGGAGCGGTCGCTGCGGGCGGCAGGGCTTCAGCGGCGGGTTTGGCGCCGGCCGGAACGGGTGACGGCGCGACCGGCGGCGCCGCCGCAACGGCGGGAGTGGGCGGTGGCGGCGGCGTGTCGACGGGTTCGGCAGCCGGGGGAACCGCGGCCACGGGCGCAGCGGTCGGCGCCGCAGGCGGGACGGCGGCGGCCGGCGGCGGCGCGGTCGCTTCGGTTGGCTCGGGCGCCGGCGCGACGCCCCCCGGCGGCGCGGCGGCAGGAGCGGGTGCGGCGGTGGCGGCAATCGCGGGCGCACCGGCGGGGGGTTGCGCGGGCTTGGCGAGCTCGGCCGGCACCGGGCTCACCCGCTCCGGGCGCGACCGGTTGGTCGACGAGAGGTAGTACCAGATGCCATAGGCGCAGACCGCCAGCATCAGCGCCGCCAGCACCATCGCGCCGCCGGGCATGCTGCGTTCGGCGAGCGGCACGGGGAAGCTGAGATCGCGCTGCGCCTCGAAGCCCTCGGCCTCGAGCTTGAAGCGGCGAACCGCCTCCTCGCCGTCGAGGCCGAGATGCACGGCGTAGGCGCGGACGAAGCCCAGCGCATAGACGGGTCCGGGAAGGCGGTCGTAGCTGCCCTCTTCGATCGCCTCGAGATAGGCGGCACGGATGCGCAGCGCCGCCGCGACGCGCGGAATGTCGCTGCCATAGCTCTCGCGCGTCTCGCGCAACAGCTGGCCGACCGTGCGCCGCCGCGCCGGCCGGAGCTCGGCCACGGTATCCCCCGCCGTCGCCTTGGGTCGTTCGGAGGTGCCCGGCTCTTCCGGGGTGTCCTTGCGTCGCGAAAAGAGCGCCATTTGCCTGGAACCGATGTGAACCCGCCGCCACTGAATTCGGCAGCGATAAGGTGAAGAAACGGTAAACCGACGCGCCTCGAAGAGCGATTGACGCGCGAGAGTATCAAACACCCCCGCGCCACCGCAACGAGAGATGGCGCGCAACCGCGAGATCAGACCGCGACGCCGTGATCCCGCGCGAAATCGCGCAGCCTGCCGCGCAAGGCGCGCGGCGGCAGGGTCGCGACCGCCTCGATCAACGTCTCGAGCGGACCCATGTCGAGGCTGCGGATCATCGCCTTGACCGGCCCGATCGAGGCCGGCGCCATGGAGAGCACACGGACGCCGACACCGAGCAGCGCCATGGCGTCGAGCGGCTGCCCCGCCATCTCGCCACAGACCGCCAGCGGCACCTTGGCCACGGCGCAGGCGCGCGTCACCTCGGCGAGAAGCCGCAGCACCGGCAGCGACAGCGGATCGTAGCGCTCGGCCAGCCGCGGATTGCCGCGATCGGCGGCGAACAGGAACTGCACGAGGTCGTTGGTGCCGACGGACAGGAAATCGAGCTTGGGCAGCAGCTGCGGCAGCTCCCAGAGCAGGGCCGGCACCTCGAACATGACGCCGACCTCGACCTTCGCCGGCAGCGCCCCGCCACGCGCCGCGGTGCGTTCGAGCTCGAGATCGAGCACGGCGCGCGCCGCATCGAACTCGGCGATCTCGGCGACCATCGGAAACATCACGCGCAGGCGCCGGTCGGCGGCGGCACGGATCAGCGCGCGCAGCTGCTGGCGCAGCATCGCCGGACGATCGAGCGCGATGCGGATGGCGCGCCAGCCCATCGCCGGATTCTCGTCTTCGGTCTCGGACATGTAGGGCAGCATCTTGTCGCCGCCGATGTCGAGCGTGCGGAAGGTGACGGGACGCTCGCCGGCATGCTCGAGCACGCGGCGATAGGTCGAGGATTGCTGCCCGACCGAGGGGAAATCGTGGCGCATCATGAACAGCAGCTCGGTGCGGAACAGCCCGACGCCCTCGGCGCCGGTCTCGTCGAGATAGGGAAGATCGAGCAGCAGCCCGGCGTTCAATTGCAACGACACGCGCTGGCCGCTGCGCGTCTCCGCCGGCAGATCGCGCAGCGCGGCGTAGGTAAGCCGCTGCCCGAGCCGCGCCTCGAGCCGCGCATTGGCCGCCTGCTGGATGTCCTCGCCGGGACGGACGAACACCTGCTGCTCGTCGGCATCGACGATGACGAGGTCGCCCGCCTCGACCCGCTCCAGCACGTCCTTCACCCGGCCGACGACGGGAATGTCGAGCGCGCGCGCGACCACGGCGACATGCGCGGTGGGCGAGCCTTCCTCGAGCACCAGGCCCTTGAGCCGCCGGCGATCGTAATCGAGCAGCTCCGCCGGCCCCATGCTGCGGGCGATGAGGATGAACTCCGCCGGCAGCGCCGCCTCGGCGGCGAAATGCCGGCCGGCCAGGTGTTGCTGCAGCCGGTTCGTCAGATCCTCGAGATCGGCGAGGCGCTCGCGCAGATAGGGATCGCTCACCTTGCTCATGCGCGCCCGCGTCTCGTCCTGCACCTTCTGCACCGCCGCCTCGGCGGTGAGGCCGCTGCGCACGGCGTCGGTCATGCGCTGCAGCCAGCCGCGGTCGGCGGCGAACATGCGATAGGTCTCGAGAATGTCGCGATGCTCGCCGCCGGCGGCGATGTCGCTGCGCGCGAGCAGATCGTCGATGGCGCTTTGCATGGCGTCGATGGCGGTGCTCAGCCGCAGCTGCTCGGTCTGCGGATCCTCGGCCACCACCTGGCGGATGACGACGCGCGGCTCGTGCAGCACGGCGACGCCGAGGGCGAGCCCGGCATTGAGCTTGATCCCGTCGAGCCGCGTCGGCAGCAGGCCGATGCCGTTGGTGGGCTGCAGCTCCACCGGGCTGACGAGATCGCCGCTGGCGGCGAGCTCGGCCAGCACCATGGCGATGGTCTGCAGCGCTTCGATCTCGTCCTCGGTGTAGTTGCGCTGCGTGCGGTTCTGCACCACGAGAACGCCGAGCACGCGGCCGCCGCGCAGCACCGGCACGCCCATCAGCGAATGATAGATCTCCTCGCCGGTCTCGGGCCGGTAGGCGAAGTCGGGATGCGATTGCGCATCGGCGAGGGCGAGCGGACGCGCGGTGGCGGCGATGACGCCGACCAGGCCTTCGCCGACGCGCAGACGGGTGCGGTGCACGGCTTCGGGGCGCAGACCCTCGGTGGCGAAGAGCTCGAGCACCTCGCCCGCGCGCATGACGTAGCAGGAGCAGACTTCCGCCACCATGTCGGCGGCGATGATCTTGACGATCTGGTTGAGCCGCTCCTGCGCCGTGCCGGAGCCGGCCATGATGTCCCGCAGCCGGCGGAGCAGGCGGCGGGAGCCGGTGGCCGCCGCGCCGGTTTCCATCACACCCCCGCTCGCGAGCGGCTGCTGTTCTCGCTCTCCGCCGCGCCGCCGCAGCCGCGCGCCAGCAGCGCCTCGACCGCCTGCTCGATCAGTTCGCCGACAATCTCCCGCGTCGACTGCTCGCGCGTCACCATGCCGACGCTCTGCCCCGCCATCAGCGATCCCGTCTCGACGTCGCCGTCGATGACCGCACGGCGCAGCGCACCGGCCCAGAAATGCTCGATCGCGAGCTGTGCTGCTTCCTTGTCCAGCTCCCCGGCCAGGAACCGGTCGCGCGTCTCACCCTGAAAGCGCAGGAACCGCTTGGTGCCTTCGTTGACCAAGCCGCGCACCGGGATCACCGCGAACCGCTCGTCAAGCTGCACTGACGGTACCGCATCCCGCGCCGCCGCGCGAATGAAAGCCTGCTTAAACCTGGGATGGGCAATCGACTCTTTGGTCGCGGCAAAGCGCGTGCCAAGCTGCGCGCCGGACGCGCCCATTTCGAGGTACGCGAGGATCGCCTCGCCACGGCCTAGGCCGCCGGCGACGAACACCGGCACATCACGAATGTGTGGCAGGATCTCCTGCGCCAGCACGTTCAGCGACACCGGGCCGATATGGCCGCCG
>DATJLU010000177.1:0-58559 GCA_035509275.1 Allostellaceae bacterium
GGTCGAGCGCCACGCCCAGGACCATGGCGAATACCCGGCGACGCTCGCCCTGTCGGCGTGGGGCACGAGCTGCATGCGGACGGGCGGCGACGACATCGCGCAGGCGCTGGCGCTGATCGGCGCGCGCCCGACCTGGGACGACGCATCGCGGCGAGTCACCGGCTTCGAGATCCTGCCGCCCTCCGTCCTCGACCGGCCGCGCGTCGACGTGACGTTGCGCGTGTCGGGATTCTTCCGCGATGCGTTCCCCGGCTTGATCGACCTGTTCGATGCCACCGCTCGGGCCGTGGCGGCGCTCGACGAGCCCGCGGACCAGAACCCGCTCGCCGCCCATGTGCGTGCGGAGATCGCGGCGGCGCCGGGCGACGCGGCGGCCGTCCGCCGCGCCGGCTGCCGCGTGTTCGGCTCCAAGCCCGGCGCCTATGGGGCGGGCCTGCAAGCGCTGATCGACGAGCGCGGCTGGACGGCGCGCGGCGATCTCGCCCGCGCCTACGTCGCCTGGGGCGGCTATGCCTATGGTGCCGGTCGCGAGGGCGAAGCCGCGCAGGGCTTGTTCGAGACCCGGCTCAAGACCGTGCAGGCGGTGGTGCACAACCAGGACAACCGCGAGCACGACCTGCTCGACAGCGACGACTACTACCAGTTCGAAGGCGGCCTCGCCGTCGCCGTGCGCCATCTCGCGGGTGCCGCGCCCGTCGTCTATCACAACGACCATTCGCGGCCCGAGAACCCGCGCATCCGCACCCTCGAAGAGGAGGTGGCGCGCATCGTTCATGCCCGCGTCGTCAATCCGAAATGGCTCGCCGGAATCATGCGCCATGGCTACAAGGGCGGCTTCGAGATGGCGGCGACCGTCGACTACCTCTTCGCCTTCGCCGCCACGGCGCGCGCGGTGAAGGACCATCATTTCGACGCGGTCTATGATGCCTGGCTCGACAATGCCGGCATACGCGGCTTCCTCGCCGAGCACAATCCCGCGGCGCTGACCGAGATCGCTCAGCGGCTCGGCGAGGCGATCGACCGCGGGCTGTGGCAGCCGCGGCGCAACAGCCTGCGCCACCGCCTCGACGAGCTTGCCGGGGGGAAGCGATGAGCGAGAGCGCGCCGAGCGAAGCGGAGCTGAACCGCCGCCACGCCGAGAAGATGGCGAAGCGCAAAGCGGCGCGCGCCAAGATCCTCGCCACCAAGACCGAGGAGCGCGGCCTCATCATCGTCCATACCGGCACCGGCAAGGGCAAATCGACCGCCGCCTTCGGCATGGTGATGCGCTGCCTCGGCCACGGCATGCGCGTCGGCATCGTGCAATTCGTCAAAGGCGCGTGGGCGACCGGCGAGCGCCATGTGCTGCAGCGCTTCCCCGAGCTCGTCACCTGCCGCGCCATGGGCGAGGGCTTCACCTGGGAAACGCAGGATCGTGCCCGCGACATCGCCGCGGCGCGCGCCGCCTGGGAGCAGGCGAAGGCGATGATCGCCGATCCCGCGTGTCGCCTGGTGCTGCTCGACGAGCTCAACATCGTCCTGCGCTACGACTACCTGCCCATCGCCGAGGTGGTCGAAACCCTGCGCCAGAAGCCGCACGCGCTCCATGTCGTCGTCACTGGCCGCAACGCCAAGGCGGAGCTGATCGAGATCGCCGATCTCGTCACCGAGATGACCTTGGTGAAGCACCCCTTCCGCAGCGGCGTCAAAGCGCAAGCGGGGATCGAATTCTGACATGATCCTCCACCCGCGCCGCACGCCTTCCCTGATGCTGCAGGGCACCGGCTCCGATGTCGGAAAGTCGCTGCTGGTCGCCGGCTTGGCGCGCGCTTTGACGCGGCGCGGCCTCAGGGTGCGGCCGTTCAAACCGCAGAACATGTCGAACAACGCCGCGGTGACGGCCGAGGGCGGCGAGATCGGCCGCGCCCAGGCGCTGCAGGCGCGCGCCTGCGGCGTGCCGCCGAGCGCCGACATGAACCCGGTGCTGCTCAAGCCGCAATCGGAGCGCGGCGCCCAAGTGGTCGTCGAGGGCCGCGTTCTCGGCGCGGCGAGCGCCCGCGACTACCACGCGCTGAAGCCGAGCTTGCTGCCGCGCGTTCTCGCCAGCTTCGATCGGCTTTCGGCAGCCGCCGATATCGTGCTGGTCGAAGGCGCCGGCAGTGCGGCCGAAATCAATCTGCGCGACGGCGACATCGCCAATATGGGCTTCGCCGAGGCGGCGGATGTGCCGGTGGTGCTGGTCGGCGATATCGACCGCGGCGGCGTCCTCGCCGCGATCGCCGGCACCGTGGGGCTGCTCGAGCCCAGGGAGCGCGCGCGGCTCCGCGGCTACATCGTCAACAAATTCCGCGGCGATCCTCGTCTCTTCGACAACGCGC
This sequence comes from Allostellaceae bacterium, assembly GCA_035509275.1. Taxonomy (GTDB): domain Bacteria; phylum Pseudomonadota; class Alphaproteobacteria; order ATCC43930; family CGMCC-115725; genus DAHUYF01. The sequence continues at coordinate 2,358 of DATJLU010000177.1, forward strand.
TCGATATCCTGCACCGCCGCACCGGTCTCGACTGCCTCGGCATCGTCCCCTTCTTCCCCGCCGCCCACGCGCTCCCTGCCGAAGACGCCATGGCCCTCGATCGCGCTTACCCCCCACCCAACCCTCCCCCTCGAGGGGGAAGGGCTTCTTTTTCCCCCTCCCCCTCGAGGGGGGAGGGTGGGGAGGGGGTGAGCCCCAGGCACATCCGCATCGTCGTCCCGCGCCTGCCGCGCATCGCCAATTTCGACGATCTCGATCCGCTTGCGGCCGAGCCTCACGTCGCGCTCGAGCTCGTGCCGCCCGGCCGCCCCTTGCCGCTCGCCGATCTCGTGCTGCTGCCCGGCTCGAAGGCGACGCTCGCCGATCTCGCCGAGCTGCGCCGGAACGGCTGGGACATCGACATCCTCGCCCATGCGCGCCGCGGCGGCGCGGTGCTCGGCCTCTGCGCCGGCTATCAGATGCTCGGCCGCCGCATCGCCGATCCGGATGGCATCGAGGGCAGCGCCGGCGCCGCACCGGGGCTCGGCCTGCTCGACGTAGAAACCGTGCTCGGCCGCGAGAAGCTGCTCGTCGAGGCGAGCGGCGTCGAGCGCGCAAGCGGCGCGCCGGTGCGCGGCTATGAGATGCATCTCGGCCGCACCGCCGGGCCCGATACGGCGCGGCCGATGTTGCGCCTGGGCGATCGCTCCGACGGCGCGGTGTCCGAAGATGGCCGCATCGCCGGCTGCCATCTGCACGGGCTCTTCGCCGGCGATGTCTTCCGCCGCGCCTTTCTCGCGCGTCTCGGCGGCGCCGGCGACAGCGCGCTCGATTACGAGCGGCGCGTCGAGACCACGCTCGATGCGCTCGCGGCGCATCTCGAGAGAAGCCTCGACATCCCGCGCCTGTTGGAGATCGCACATGCGCGGTAGCTCGCCTTCAGAACCGCACCCCATGCACCAGGAGAAACGCGGCGAGCACCAAAGTCGCCTGCATGATGCAGGCGATGACGTAAAGCCGCAGTGCGCGCGCGATGTCGGCGATGGTGGCGCGGGCGCGGCCGTCGCCGAGCCAGGGATCGTTCACCACCTGGCCGTGATAGCGCCGGGGTCCGGCCAGCGCGAGGCCGAGCGCGCCGGCGGTGGCGGCTTCGGGCCAGCCGGCATTGGGCGAGCGGTGCTTGCGCGCATCGCGCAGCATGACGCGGAAGGCGGGTCCGGCATGCGCCTCGGGCGCGGGGAGGGCGGCGAGCGCCAGCAGCACGCCGCTGAGCCGCGCCGGCACCAGGTTGAGGAGATCGTCGAGCCGCGCCGCCGCCCAGCCGAATTGCAGATAGCGCGGCGTCCGGTGGCCGATCATGCTGTCCAGCGTGTTGACGGTCTTGTAGACGAAGATGCCGGGCAGACCGAACACCGCGTAGAACAGCGCCGGTCCGACGACGCCGTCGCTGAAATTCTCCGCCAGGGATTCGATCGCGGCGCGGGCAACGGCGTGCTCGTCGAGGCTCTGCGGGTCGCGGCCGACGATATGCTGCACCGCCTCGCGCCCGCCCATGATGCCGCCGGCGTCCAGCCCTTCGCCGACCGCCGCGACATGCTCGAAGAGGCTGCGCTGCGCCAGCAGGATCGCCACCAGCATCACCTCGATCACCCAGCCGAAGCGCACCGCGCGCAGCAGCACCGCGAGCGCGAAGCCGAGCGAGGTGGCCGCGAGCACGAGCATGGCGACGGCGAGGATGCCGCGCGCCCGCCGCACCCGCTCGTCGCGCCACTCGCGGTTGAGCCGCGCATCGAGCCAGGTGACGGCGCGGCCGACCAGCACCACCGGATGCGGCATGACGCGAAACGCCACCGGCAGGTCGCCGACCACCATGTCAAGCGCCTGCGCCGCCAGCAGCAGCAGCAGCGGATCGAGCGGCGACGAGGCAAAAAACAGCATAGGCGCGGAGCATTGGCCGCCGCCGGTGGCGGCGTCAACCGCGGCGAGAGACAGGGGCAAAAATGGACACAGGTATAATGCTCTGCGGTCATGGCAGCCGCGACGGCGAAGCCATTGCCGAGTTCGAGCAGCTGGCGGCCGGCCTCCGCGCCAAGCTGCCCGCGATCGACATCGCGACCGGCTATCTCGAATTCGCCCGGCCCACCATCCGCGATGGGCTCGAGCGGCTGAAGGCGTCGGGGGCCAAGCGCCTGCTCGCGATTCCCGGCATGCTCTTTGCCGCGAGCCATGTGAAGAACGACTTGCCCTGGGAAATCAACAGTTTCGCTGCCGCGAACCCGGCGCTGGCGCTGCGCTTCGGCCGCGAGCTGGCGATCGAGCCCAAGCTGCTGCGCGCCGCCGCGGAGCGCATCGCCGCCGCGGAGCAACAGGGCTCCCGCGCCATCCCCCGCGGGGAGACGTTGTTGCTGGTGGTGGGGCGCGGCACCAACGATCCCGATGCCAATTCCAACATCGCCAAGCTGGCGCGGCTGCTCTGGGAGGGCATGGGCTTCGGCTGGGCCGAGGCGGCGTTCAGCGGCGTCGCCTATCCGCTGGTCGAGCCGGCGCTGAAGCGCGCGCTGGGGCTCGGCTTTCGCCGCGTCATCGTCTTTCCCTATTTCCTCTTCACCGGCGTTCTGGTGAAGCGCATCTACGCCGCCGCCGACCGCGTCGCGGCACGGCATCCCGAGATCGAGCTGCTGAAGGCCTCCTATCTCAACGATCACCCGCTGGTGCTCGATTGCTTCGCCGACCGCATCCAAGAGACCGTCGATGGCGAGCCGGTGATGAACTGCACGCTCTGCAAATATCGCGCGCAGATCATCGGCTACGAAGCCGATCACGCGGCGCCGCAAGCGGCCCATCACCATCACGTCCGTGGCATCGGCACCGAAGCCGACCGCGCCGTGCATCATCATGATCACCACCACGGCAATGGTCATGACGATCGCCACGATCATAGGCACGGCGGCGACCACGATCACCATCCCCCGCTGAGCGCGGCGCGGCCGCGAAACGGCACGCGCGAGAGCTGAGCCGTGGCGGCGGAGCCGCTCTTCGACGCCTATGTCATGGTGGATTGGAGCGCCGCGGCGGTGCCGCGGAAGGGGAAGGACAGCATCTGGATCTGTCATTTGCGGCGTGTCGGAGGAGACCTCCAGCCGCCGGTGTCGATCAATATCTCGACGCGGCTGGAAGCGCGGGCTTGCTTGCTGGACATGCTGGCGGCGAACGTTTCCGCGGGCTTGTCGACCTTGATCGGCTTCGATTTTCCGTTCGGGTATTCAGCCGGATTTGCGGCGCGGCTGGGGCTCGGCGGGCCGCCGTGGCGAGCGGTCTGGGAGCTGCTGGCCAGCCGCATCGAAGAGAAACCGGAAAACGACAACAACCGCTTCGAGGTTGCGGCGGCACTCAATCGCCAGATCAGTGGCGGGCCGGCGCCATTTTGGGGGTGCCCGACGCAGCGCGCGGGCGAGTTCCTTCAGCCAACGCATCACCGGCGCCACGAAGTTCTCGCGCTGGCGGAAAAACGCGTTGCCGATGCCCGAACCAAAGGGCCGCAGCCCGTCTGGAAGCTGGTCGGCGCCGGCGCGGTCGGCAGCCAGGCCTTGACCGGCATCCCCATCGTGCACTGGCTGCGCCATCATCCATCGTTGGCCGATGCCTCGGTCGTCTGGCCGTTCGAGACCGGCCTCTCCGTCCTGCGTCCGCGGCAGCGGCCGAGCGTCGTTTTCGCCGAAGTCTACCCGTCGCTGATCCCGCCCGTGCGGCGCGATGGCGAGGTCAAGGATGCGGCGCAGGTACGCACGATCGCCGCTTATTTTGCGACGCTGGACGATGCCGGCGCTCTTGCCAGCCTCTTTGCCGGCGCCCCCGACCTGACGGCGGACGAGCGCGCACGCATCGAAAACGAGGAAAGCTGGATTCTGGGCGTGCCGCGCGGCGACGCGCCGACCGAGGAATCTGAGCCAGCCGCCCCCCTCTCGTCATTCCCGCGAAAGCGGGAATCCACGGCTTTGGACCCCCGCTTTCGCGGGGGTGACGAAGGTGGAGGGTCCAATCGGACGGAAATCGACGCTGCCCGCTACACCTACGTCCGCAATCCCGATGAGATTTACCGCGAATCCTTTGCCCGCATCCGCGCCGAGCTCGACCTGTCGCGCTTTCCGCCGGAGCTTCTCCCCGTGGTGCTCCGTCTCGTCCATGCCGCGGGCGAGCCGGCACTGGCGCAGGATCTCGTCTGGTCCGACGGCGCGGCGGCGGCGGGCCGCGCCGCGCTGGCCGCCGGGGCGCCGATCCTGGCCGATGCGGCGATGGTGCGCGCCGGGATCACGGCGCGCCTGTTGCCGCGGCGCAACCCGGTGCTCTGTTTCCTCGACGATCGCCGCGTGGCGGGGCTGGCAAAACAGCTCGGCACCACCCGCTCGGCGGCGGCGGTCGAGCTGTGGCGCCCGGTTCTCGCCGGCGCCGTGGTCGCCATCGGCAATGCGCCGACGGCGCTCTTTCACCTGCTCGAGCTGATCGCCGCCGGCGCGCCGCGCCCGGCGCTGGTCCTGGGCTTTCCCGTGGGCTTCGTCGGCGCCGCCGAGGCGAAATCGGCGCTTTCGGCCAACCCCTTCGGCCTGCCCTTCATCGCGCTCGCCGGGCGGCGCGGCGGCAGCGCCCTGGCGGCGGCGGCGGTTAACGCGCTCGCCGGCGCGCCGGCGTGAGGCAATCGCAGCGTGGCGCGGGGCGTGCCGGTTCACTAAGCTCCTCCCTGTTTTGGTGATTTGAGAGGGATCGACGCACATGACGCCCTGGCTTGCCGTTATCGGCATTGGCGAGGATGGGCTTGCCGGCCTCTCCGCCGCCGCCCGCGCCCTGGTCGAGGGCGCCGAGCTGCTGGTCGGGGGCGAGCGGCATCTGGCGCTGGTGCCGCGGGGGCCGGCGGAGCGCCTGGTGTGGCGCCAGCCGATCGCCGACACCGTGGCGCTGATCTCGGCAAAGCGCGGCGCGCGCGTCGTGGTGCTGGCGAGCGGCGATCCCTTGTCCTATGGCGTCGGCGCGCTGCTGGCGCGCAATTTCGCCGCCGCGGAGATGACGATCCTGCCGCAGCCGAGCGCCTTCAGCCTCGCCGCGGCGCGCCTCCTCTGGCCGCTCGAGGATTGCGTCACCTTGAGCCTGCATGGCCGGCCGCTCGAGGCGCTGCGCGTCCATCTCGTGCCGGGCGCGCGGCTGCTGCTGCTCACCACCGATGGCGACACGCCGGTGCAAGTGGCAAAGCTCCTCAGCGACGCCGGTTGGGGGCCGAGCACGATGACCGTCTTCGCCCATATGGGCGGCGAGCGCGAGCGGCGCATCGATGCCGCCGCCGAGAGCTGGCCGTTGGGCCGCATCGCCGCGCTCAACACGCTCGCGGTCGAGTGCAAGCCGGGTCCCGCGGCGCGTCCCTTGTCGCGCCTTGCCGGGCTGCCCGACGGCGCCTTCGAGCATGACGGGCAGCTCACCAAGCGCGAGGTGCGCGCGGCGACCTTGGCGGCGCTGGCGCCGCTGCCGGGCGAGCTGCTGTGGGATATCGGCGCCGGCAACGGCTCCGTTGCCATCGAATGGCTGCGTGCCGACCACGCCTTGCGCGCCATCGCGGTCGAGCGCGACACCGCGCGCTGCGCCCAGATCGCGCGCAACGCCGTGGCGCTGGGCGTGCCGGAGCTGCGCGTCGTGCATGGCACGGCGCCGGCGGCGGTGGCCGATCTGCCGGCCCCCGACGCCATCTTCCTCGGCGGCAGCGTCAGCGATCCCTCGCTCTGGGAGGCGCTGTGGCGCGCCTTGAAACCGGGCGGACGCATCGTCGCCAATGCGGTGACGCTCGAAGCCGAAGCCGAGCTGCTGCAGCGCCAGCAGCGCCAGGGCGGTGAAGTCGCGCGGCTCGCCATCGCGCATGCCGAGCGCCTCGGCGGCTTCCAGGCCTGGCGCCCGCTGCTGCCGGTAACGCAGCTCGTCCTGGCGAAGCCGCGGGACGGGGTGCCGTGATCGAGCGCTGGAGCGCGGGCTGGCGGCCTTATCTGCTGCTCGTGCTGCTGTGTTTCGGCCTCTATCTGCCCGGGCTCTCGGCCCTGCCGGTGACCGACCGCGACGAGGCGCGCTTCGCCCAGGCGACGCGGCAGATGCTGGAAAGCGGCGATTTTCTCCGCATCCGCTTCCAGGATGAGGCGCGCAACAAGAAGCCGGTCGGCATCTATTGGCTGCAAGCCGCCGCGGTCGCGGCGCTGAGCACGCCCGACAGCGCCGCCATCTGGCCCTATCGCCTGCCGTCGCTGGCGGGCGCGCTCGTCGCCGTGCTGCTGACCTTCGCACTGGGCCGCGCGCTGGTCGGTGCCGAAGCGGCGCTGCTCGGCGCGGCGCTGCTCGGCGCCTCGATCGGCGTCGTCGCCGAGGCGCATCTCGCCAAGACCGATGCGGTGCTGCTCGCCACGGCGGTGGCGGCGCAAGCTGCGCTCGGCCTTCTCTATCGCGCGGCGCGGCGCGGCGACGGGCCGGCGCCGGCGCGCTGGGCGGTCCTGTTCTGGGTGGCGCAAGGCATCGCCATTCTGGTGAAAGGCCCGATCGTGCCGTTTCTGAGCCTCATCACCGTCGGCGCGCTGGCGGCGGCCGATCGCGACGCGCGCTGGCTCGCCGGCCTCCGGCCGCTCTGGGGCGTGCCGCTGATGCTGGCGATCGCCGCGCCTTGGTTCATCGCCATTACCAGCGCGACCGGCGGCGCCTTTCTCGACCAGGCGGTGGGCCATGATTTCCTCGGCAAGCTCCTCGGCGCGCAGGAAGCGCACGGCGCCTGGCCCGGCTATTACCTGCTCCTGCTCTTCGTCAGCTTCTGGCCCGGCTCGCTGCTGCTCGGGCCGGCCGCCGCCTGGGGCTGGCAGGCGCGGCGCGAAATCGGCGCGCGGTTTCTCCTCGCTTGGGCGCTGCCCTTCTGGCTCGTGCTCGAGCTGGTGCCGACCAAGCTGCCGCATTACATCCTGCCGGCCTATCCTGCGCTGGCGCTGCTCGCCGGCCGCGCCTCGCTGGCCCTGGCGCGCGGCGAGCTCAGGCGCTGGCGCTGGCTCGACGGCATCACCGGCGCGGTCTGGTTCATCGTCACGCTGGCGCTGGCGGCGGCGCTGGTACTGCTGCCGCCGCGCTTCACCGGCGCTCTCGACATTGCCGGCGTGGTCGCCGCCGCCATCCTGCTCGGCTTCGGCACGCGGCTCGCGCTGGCGCAATGGCGTCTGGGTGGCGGCGGGATTGTCGTGCGTGCGGCGTTGCTGGCGCTGCTGGTGCTGCCGCCGACCGTGGCGCTGGTCGCGCCCTCGCTCAACGGGCTCTGGCTCAGCCGCGCTGCGGCGGCGCTGGTGCAGCGCTATCACGCGCCGCAAGCCTCGCCCGTGGTCGCCGTCGGCTATGACGAGCCGAGCCTCGTCTTCCTGCTCGGCACGGCGACGCGCCAGCTTTCGCCGGACGCGGCAGCGCAATACATCACCTCGGCGCAAGGCGCCGCCGCGCTGGTCAGCGGCGCCGATGATGCGGCATTCCAGGCAGCGCTGAAGCGGCGCGGCTGGGAAGCACACGAGCTCGGCCGCGTCACCGGGCTCGACTATTCCAACGGTCACGCCCTCGCGCTGACGCTTTACACCGGGGCGCCGGGATGAGCGGCCGCCTCTCAGGCCTCGGCGTCGGCCCCGGCGATCCCGAGCTGATTACGGTGAAGGCGCTGCGCCGGCTGCGCGACGCGGCGGTGGTGGCCTATCCCGCGCCCGAAGGCGGCACCAGCTTTGCGCGCCGCATCGTCGCGCGCTGGCTGTCGCCCGCCCAGCGCGAGATCGTCATCGCCGTGCCGATGGAGAGCGCGCGCTTTCCCGCGCAGGCGGTCTATGACGATGCGGCCGCGCGTCTTGCTGCCGAGCTCGAAGCCGGGCGCGACGTCGCCGTGCTGTGCCAGGGCGATCCCTTCTTCTACGGCTCCTTCATGTATCTCTTCGCCCGCCTCGCCGAGCGCTTTCCGGTCGAGGTGGTGCCCGGCGTCTCTTCGCTCGGTGCCGCCGCCGCGGCGGCGCAATGGCCGCTCGCCGCGCGCCTCGACACGCTCTGCGTGCTGCCGGCCTCGCTGCCGGAGCCGGTTCTGCTCTGCCGCCTCGCCGAGGCCGAGGCGGTTGCCATCATCAAGCTCGGCCGCCATTTCGCGAAGGTGCGCGCGGTGCTGCAGCGTCTCGGCCTCACCGACGCCGCGCGCTATGTCGAGCATGCCAGCCTCGCCAGCGAGCGCGTCCTGCCGCTGGATCAGGTGAACGAGGCGGAGGTGCCGTATTTCTCGATGATCCTGCTGCATCGCCGCGGGGTCGCGCTGCGATGAGCGGCGTGCCGCCGAACGCCGCCATTCTCGTGCTCGGCCCGAGCGCGCTGCCGCTGGCCGAGCGCCTCAAGCGGCTGCTGCCCGGCGCGCGCCTCCACGCTCCGGCGTCGCGCGGGCTTGCCGCCGATATCGCCTTCGATCACGCCGCCGCTCATATCGCCGCGCTTTTTGCCGCCGGCACGCCGATCGTCGGGCTTTGCGCCGCCGGCATTCTCATCCGCGCCGTGGCGCCGCTGCTCGACGACAAGCGGTTGGAGCCGCCGGTGGTGGCGGTGGCCGAAGACGGCTCGGCGGCGCTGCCGCTGCTCGGTGGCCATCGCGGCGCCAATGCCATTGCCCGCGAAGTCGCGGCGCTCACCGGCGGCATCGCCGCGATCACCACCGCCGGCGAGCTGCGTTTGGGTCTGGCACTCGACGAGCCGCCGCCGGGCTGGCGCCTCGCCAATCCGGAGCGCGCCAAGCCCGTGGCCGCGGCGCTTATCGCCGGCGAGCCTGTCGCGCTCAAGGTCGAAGCGGGGAACGCGGAGTGGCTCACCGCGGCGGATCTGCCCTTTGCCGAAGCGGCCGATCTCGCCATCCGCGTCACCGACCGCGCCGCCCCTCCCGGCGAGCGCGCGCTGGTGCTGCATCCGCCGGTGCTGGCGCTGGGCGTCGGCTGCGAGCGCGGCTGCAGCATCGAGGAGCTTGCCGCCCTCGTGCAGGCGAGCTTGGCGGGGGCCGGTCTCGCGCCGCAAGCGGTGGCGGCAATCGTATCGATCGATGTGAAGCTCGACGAAGCGGCGGTGCACGAGCTGGCGCGGCGCCTCGACGTCCCGGCGCGCTTCTTCACCGCCGCCGAGCTGCTCGCCCAGACCGAGCGGCTCGCAAACCCGTCCGAGGCGGTCTTCCGCGAGACCGGATGCTGGGGCGTCGCCGAGGGCGCGGCGCTCGCCGCTGTCGGCGCCGAGGGTGAGCTCATCGTCGCCAAGCGCAAATCGGCGCGCGCCACCTGCGCCATCGCCCGCGCGGCGGCGCCGCTCGATGCGGCTGTCATCGGCCATGCCCGCGGCAGCCTCGCCATCATCGGCATCGGCCCAGGCGATCCCGCCTGGCGCACCGCCGAAGCCGATGCGGCGCTGAGCGCCGCCAGCGATGTCGTGGGCTATCGCCTCTATCTCGACCTGCTGGGCGCGGCGATCGCCGGCAAAGCGCGGCATGAGGGAGCACTCGGCGCCGAGGAGGCGCGTGCCCGCGCGGCGCTCGCGCTGGCCGCAGCCGGGCGGCCGGTGGCGCTGGTCTCGTCGGGCGATGCCGGCATCTATGGCCTCGCCGCGCTGGTGTTCGAGCTTCTCGACCGCGGCGACTATCCGGAATGGCGGCGGATCGACATTGCCGTCGTGCCGGGCGTTTCGGCGCTGCAGGCGGCGGCAGCCCGGCTCGGCGCGCCGCTCGGCCATGATTTCTGCGCCGTGTCGCTGTCGGATCTGCTGACGCCCTGGCCGGTGATCGAGCGCCGGCTGCACGCCGCGGCCGAAGGCGATTTCGTCCTCGCGCTCTACAATCCGCGCTCGGAGCGGCGGCAAGGTCAGCTCGCTGCCGCGCGCGACATCCTGCTGCGCCATCGCCCGGCCGAGACGCCGGTGGCGTTGGCGCGCAATCTCGGCCGCGCCGGCGAGAGTATCCGCATCACCACGCTCGCCGCGCTCGACCCGGGCGAGGCCGACATGCTGACCCTGGTGCTGATCGGCAGCAGCGCGACGCGGCTGATCCCCGGCACGCCGCCGCGTCTCTATACGCCGCGCGGCTATGCGGCAAAGCGCGGCGTGCCGTGACCGTGCATTTCATCGGTGCCGGGCCCGGCGCTGCCGATCTTCTGACCTTGCGCGGCCTGCGGCTCATCGAGCGCTCGCCGGTCTGCCTCTATGCCGGCTCGCTGGTCCCGACCGAGATCCTGGCGGCGGCGCCGGCCGGCGCGCGCCTTGTCGACACGGCGCCGCTCACCTTGGACGAGATCATCGCCGAGATTGCCGCGGCACATTCGGCAGGCCACGACGTGGCGCGCCTTCATTCCGGCGATATCTCGCTCTACGGCGCCATCGCCGAGCAGATGCGCCGGTTGGCGGCGCTCGGCATCCCCTATGATCTGACGCCCGGCGTTCCCGCTTTCGCGGCCGCTGCCGCCGCGCTCGGCGTCGAGCTCACGCTGCCGGAGCTGGCGCAGACGGTGATCCTGACGCGGACCGCGGTGCGCGCCTCGCCGATGCCCGCGGGCGAAGAGCTGGCGGTGCTCGGCCGCAGCGGCGCCACGCTGGTGCTGCATCTCTCGATCAACAATCTGGCCAAGGTGGTGCGCGAGCTCGCGCCGCTTTACGGCGCCGATTGCCCGGTGGCGGTGGTGTGGCGCGCGAGCTGGCCGGACCAGAAGATCCTGCGCGGCACGCTCGCCACCATTCGCGACCAAGTGAAAGCAGCCGGCTTCACCCGCACCGCCCTTATCCTGGTGGGCCGCGTTCTGGCGGCGCGGGACGGTAGCGAAAGCCGGCTCTACGCTGCCGCGCACAGCCATGTACTGCGCCCGCGCCGGAATGCGTAAGGCTTTCCGTCGCTCGCTCGACCTCCGACAGAAAACCTCAGACATCACCGGCAAAGTTGCGTGTTCTTGACAGCCGGCTTGGCTTCGCGCTGAATAAATACCAAAGCTTCGCCGGGTTATGCCCCGCCGATGAGAACAGATCGCGCAGCCGTAGCTGTGCGCAGACGGGAGGCGGGGGAGGTGCGACTGGAGTCGGCCGAAGACGTTCGGATAAACGCCGCTGGCGACGCGGCTGGCGTCGCGCTGCCAACCAGGACGCCGAGCCGGCTCAAGCGCCTCACTCAGGAGCAGATCGTCCTCATCACCACCCTGGTGCTGGCCGGCGTCTTCGCCGTGCTGATTCCGGGGTTCGCGACTGTCCGGAACATCCTGACGCTGCTCAACAGCATCGCCGTTCTCGGCATCCTGTCGCTGGGCGCCGCCATCGTCATCATCGGGCGCGGGCTGGATATTTCCCAGGTGGCCTCGCTCGCCATCGGGGCGGCGATGGCCGCGGTGGTGATGCAGGCCGGCGGAAGCGTTCCGTGGGCGATCTGCTGCGGGTTTGCGGTGTCACTCGCGATCGGATTGGTGAACGGGCTGGTGATCGCGTTCATCGAGGTGCCACCGCTGTTCGCCACTCTGGCCACCAACCTCCTGATGTTCGGCCTGGCGCAGATCTTCATCGTCGGCTCGACGCTGTTGGTGTACGTGCCGAAGTCGGCGGCGAGCTTCCTCGCGCTGGGTCGCAATGTCGCCGACGTGCCGATCCCGGTGCTGATCTTCCTCGGGCTTGCGCTGATCGTGCATCTGTTCCTGAGCCGTACGCGGATCGGACGTTTCATCTACGCCCACGGCGACAACCCCGAAGCGGCGCGGCTCAGCGGTATCCCCACCCGGCCACTGACCGTGTTGGAATACAGCCTGTGCGCGGTGATCGGCTATCTGGCCGGCCTCGTGCTGATGGCCACGCTCTCCAGCATCGATACCCAGATCGTCATGGGCACGGAAATCTTCAACGTGATCCTCGTCGCGGTGCTGGGTGGCGTTAGCCTGGTCGGCGGGCGCGGCAGCGTCCTCAGCGTGATCGCCGGTGGGCTGCTGATCGGCGTGATGCTGAACGGCATGACGCTGCTCAATCTTGGCAACGATACCCAGAACATCTTTCGTGGCCTCGTGCTTCTCGCCGCCATCGTGGGAGACAACCTGCTCCATCCGCGCGACGAGGAGACGGCGCGACACGGGGATTAGACAATAACGAGCTTGCTATAGGGAGGAGGTCACGACGATGAAACCTTTGCTTGGCGGAATCATGGCGCTGGTCGCTGGCGCCGCGCTGGCCTGCCTGGATGCGGGTACGGCTGCGGCGCAGGGCAACACGGCGCAGCAATTGCAGGAGCAGTGGAACAAGGACGTGGTGGGCAAGACCGTCGTCTACATTCCGGTCGCCTATTCCGTGCCGCTGACGCGGATCTGGGGGGAGCGGATGCAGATGATTGCCGATCGCCTTGGCATCAAATACGAGATCCGCGACCCGAATTTCGACACCCAGCGCGAGGAGCAGCTGCTGGAGGCGGAGATCGGCCAGCATCCTGACGTTCTGATCGTGCACAACCCGAATGTGCAGGTTCTGGCGCCGGCATTGCAGCGGGCGGAAAACGCCGGAATCTACGTGATCCAGATCAACATGGCGTCCCGCTACAAGAGCGACGCCTTCATCGGCGTGCAACCGAACGAACTTGGTGTGGAGATGGCCGATGCCGTGGTGAAGGCGTGCGACGCGCCGGGAACCTCGCACAAGATCGCGCTCATGGACGGCGAGGTGACGTCTGCGTACAGCTTGGGCATCATGGAGGGTGCGACGTCGGTGTTCAAGCAGCACGCCGACATCCAGATCGTCAGCAATCAGGCGGCCAACTGGGATTCCAAGACCGCGCACGACAAGGCGGCGACGGTGCTGCAGGCGCATCCCGACCTGTGCGGCTATATGGGCTGGTGGTCGGGCCAGGACTCCGGGATCGCGCAGGCGGTGAAGCAGGCGGGGCTCTCGAACAAGGTGAAGATCTTCACCACCGATGGCGGCGAGCAGCCGGCCTGCCAGTACCTGAAGGAAGGCCTGTTCTATGAGGACTTCATCTATCCTGCCGTGCTGCAGGCGGACCAGATGATGTCTACGGCGATGACGCTGCTGCAGAGCCACACGAAACCAGGGACGATGCACCTGGCGATCTTCTCGCCGGTGATTCCGACGACGGCGGAGAATGTCACGCCGACGTCCTGCACCGAGCTGTCGCAGAAATAGGGTCCGGCCGTGGCTGGGGCGCGCCGCGCCCCGGTCCGCCCGCTCGATGGAGGCCGGCAGGTGAGCAGCACGATTTCCACAGAGACGCCGTTCGCGGCGCGGCTGAAGCAGCTCCAGTACTACTGGTCGCCACGACAAACCTTTGCCGACCTGTTCGCCAAGACGTGGATGGAGCCGGCGATTCCGTTCACGGTTCTGGTGGCGCTGCTGCTCGTGTTTTCCGCGATCGTCCCGAATTATGCGAGCGCCTACAATGCGGGCTCGATGGGTCGCGAGTTCGCGGAATTCGGCTTCGTCGCGATCGCGATGGGGCTGTCGCTGATCTCGGGCGGCATCGACCTCAGCGTCGGCTCGATCTTCGCGTTGGCCGATTTCGTTGCACTGATGGGTTTCGGCATCTGGAATCTTCCGGTTCCCCTGGTCGTCGTGCTGACGGTGCTGGCGGGGGCGCTGCTCGGCGCCGTCAACGGCTTCTTCGTCGGCATCCTGCGCACGCGGGCCTTTCTCTCGACCTTGGTGACGCTCATCGTCTATCGCGGGGTCTTCGATCTGCTGACCTTGCGCTGGTCGGAGCAGATGGCGATGTCTTCGGCATCGAGCGCGCTCTGGGACGCGATCGGCAATGGCGGGATTTTGGGGATTCCGAGCGACGTCTGGGGGCTCGTGATCATCGCCGTCATCGGCCACATGCTGCTCAGCCGGTCGCGGCTGGGCTGGCATCTGACGGCGGTCGGCGCCAGCCCTCGCTCGGCGCGCCATGCCGGGATCAGCATCCGCTGGGTGCTGTTCTCGATCTATGTCGTGAGCGGCATGCTGTCCGCGCTCGGGGCGGTGTTCTTCGCGGCGCGACTTGCGAGCGTCGGGTCGCAGACGGGCGACGGTTTCGCCTTCGAGAGTTTGGCGGCGGTGATGATCGGCGGGGTGAGCCTCGCCGGCGGCAAGGGGACGATTGGGCGCTGCCTCATCGGCGCAGGCATCATCTTCGTGCTCGGCAACGGGCTCATTCAGATGGGCTATCCCGGCCAGGTGACGACCGCGGTGAACGGCGCGATCCTGCTGCTCGCGGTCAGCATCGACGTGAAATGGTCGAAGAACCGCGGCAAGGCGATCCAGAAAAGCTATGTCAACCCGACCTATCTGGACTATGGCCCGCTGCCGGACGCGCGCGAGGGCAGCGGTACGCCCTATGCCATGAACGACCGTCTTCGCGGGGCGGAGGCGATCGCCCTCGATCAGGTGGAGGGACCCGAGGACATTATCCTGGATCGCGAGGGGCGGCTCTACACCGGCACGCGGCAGGGTTGGATATTGCGATTTTCCGGTCCGAACTTCGGGACGCGCGAACTGTTCGCCCGCATCGGCGGGCGACCGCTGGGGCTCGCGTTCGACAAGGACGACAACCTGATCGTCTGCGCAGCGCTCATGGGGCTGTACGGGGTGAAGCCCGACGGGACGGTTTTCAAACTGACGGACCAGACCAACCGGAGTTGGTTCAAGCTGATCGACGACTCGCGGCTGAAACTGACCGACGACGTGGACATCGCGCCGGACGGGAGAATCTACTTCAGCGAAGGCACCACTCGCTTCGACATGCACACCTGGCCGGTCGATGGGCTGGAAGGGCGCGGCAGCGGGCGCCTGGTCTGCTACGATCCGGCCACCGGCAAGACGCGCACGGTGGTGCACAATGTGCGCTTCTGCAACGGCGTCTGCTTGACGCACGACACCCAATCGATCCTGTTCTGCGAGACCTTCGGGCTGCGCCTGATGCGCTATTGGATCGACGGGCCGAGGAAGGGAAAGACCGAGGTTGCGCTCGATCATCTTCCGGGCTGTCCCGATAACATCAACCGCGCGTCCGACGGCGGCTACTGGCTCGCGCTGGTGGCCATGCGTACGCCGGTCTATGACGTGGCCATGCGGATGCCAGGCTTCCGCATGCGCATGATCAAGCAGCTGCCGATCGATGAGTGGTTGTTTCCGGGCATCAATAACGGCTGCATCGTCAAGCTCAACGCCGACTGCCAGCCGGTCGAGTCATACTGGGATCCGGGCGGGGAGTCGCATCCGTCGCTGACCTCCATGCGGGAGGACCGGGGCTATCTCTATCTCGGCGGGCTGGAGAACAACCGGATCGGGCGAATCAAGCTGACCGATGTCGATCCGACCTGGACGGGTTGCGACAGCTACTGGGGCAAACGCCGGGCGGCGCATTAGGAACGGAGATCACCCCATGCCGGGCGCACTGGACATCGTCAGGCCGCTGCTGTTTGCGCCCCGTCGTCAGCGCGCCATCCCGACGCTGGATGGCGCCTACCTTCCGAATGATCGTTTGGACATGCTGCCGATCTGCGGACCCGATCTCGTGTGTCCCGACGACGTGGCGGTCGGGACCGATGGCACGCTTCTCGTGAGTACGCAGAACCGCCTGCTTCGGCTGTCCGGCCCGGAACTGCGGGAACAGGCGGTGGTCGCCGCGGTCGATCGGCCGATCACCGCGCTCGCACCGCTTGCGGACGGCCGGCTCGCCGTGGGCCTCAACGGTGGCGGGCTGCGCCTCCTTCGCCCCGACGGGACGGTTGAGGCGGCACTCGCCCAACTCGGCGCCGCCCCGCTCCGCTGCGTCACTGCGATCGCGGAAGATCCCGCGCGGGGCGGCGTGTTCTTTGCCGTCGGCACCCTCCGCCACGACGCCGAGGATTGGGTCTGGGACCTGATGGAGCGCAACAGCGCGGGGTTGCTCGGCTACTGGCCGCCGGACGGTGGCAGGGCGGAGGTTTTGCTCCACGGTCTGCCCTATCCGAACGGCCTGGAGGTGGAGGCCGGCGGCGAGAGCCTTCTATTCACGCAGAGTTGGACGCATAGCCTGATGCGGTACCGGATCGGCGCCACAAGGTCGGCCCCAGTCGAAACCGTAATCGACAACCTGCCAGGCTATCCGGCGCGCATCGCACCGGCGGCCGGCGGCGGACACTGGCTCGCGATCTTCGGGATGCGCACGCAACTGATCGAACTGGTGCTGCGCGAAACGCAGTTCCGGCAAGAGATGATGCGTGCCGTCGCTCCGGAACTGTGGGTGCGGCCGTCGCTGCGCGCCACGGGCTCGCATCTCGAGCCGTTGCAGGGCGGCGGCATAAAGAAGCTCGGCATCCGCAAGCCGTGGGCGCCGCCGCGTTCCTACGGGCTCGTGGTTCGGCTCGATGCCGAGGCCGAACCGCTGTCCTCGATGCATAGCCGGGTGGACGGGCACTGTCACGGGGTGACTGCGGCGCGCGAGGTGGGTGGGCGGCTGATCGTGGTGTCCAAGGGCGACGGCCGATTGCGCGCATGTAACCTGGACCTCGCGGGAGGCCGCGCATGAACCATGGGCCGCAGGAAGGGACCGGCGCGGTGCCGCCTGCCGGCGCCGGGGCGATGCCGAAGCTGCGCGTCCGGCAGGCGACGAAACTATATGAAGGCGTGGCCGCGATTCAGAACGTCGATTTCGACCTGCACGCCGGCGAGGTCCATGCGCTCGTCGGCGAGAACGGCGCCGGAAAATCGACGCTGTGCAAGGCGATCGCCGGCGCGGTGCAGCTTACGTCCGGCGACATCCTGATCGACGGCGAGCCGTGCCAATTCATCTCGCCCGCGGATGCGCTGCGGCGCGGCATCGCGATGGTGTACCAGGAGGACAGCCTGGTGCCGACCATGACGGTGGCGCAGAACGTGCAGCTTGGTCGCGAGCGATTCCTGACCACCTTCCGCCGTATCAATATCAGCGCGCAGCAGCTGCTGCAGTCGATGAGCTTCAACGTCGAGCCCAGCGACGTGGTGGCGACGCTCGGGACCGCCAAGCGGCAGATGGTCGAGATTGCGCGCGCCGTCTACTACCAGGCGGAGGTGATCATCTTCGACGAACCGACGGCGAGCCTGACGCCGGAGGAAACGCAGCATTTGTTCCTGCTGATCGATGACCTTCGCCGGCGGGGGATCGCGATCGTCTATATTTCACACGCGTTGGAGGAGGCGCTGAGCATCGCCGACCGGATCACGGTGCTGCGGGATTCGCGGCGGGTCATTACCGGGGCGGCGAAGGATTTTACGCGCGCGACGCTGGTCGAGCAGATGGTGGGCCGCAAGCTGGCGGAGAGCGAGACCGGACGCGGCAGCGGCGCCGGGCCGCGGGGAGACCGAGTGCTGCGCGTGCAGAACGTCATCTCCGGCACGATGGTCAAGAACATGTCATTCTCGGTGTTCGCGGGCGAGGTGTTGGGAATCGCGGGCCTCGTCGGCTCCGGCCGTTCGGAGATCGCGCAGGTGATCGCGGGAGCGCGCAAGCGCAATCTGCTGCACGGCGGGATGATCTATCTCGGCGACCGGCCGGTGCGCTACCGCGTGCCAGCGCAGGCCGTGCGGGACGGAATCGCTTACGTGACCGAGGACCGGAAGATCGCCGGTTTCTTTGAAACCATGACGACGGACGAGAACATCTACACCGGCTGGCTCGCGTCGCTCGCGGGACGGCGTCGGCATATTTACGTGAAGCGCCACCGCGACAAGATCGCTGCCAACTGGATCGGCAAGACGCGCATCACGTCGATCAATCGCCAGAGCCGCGTTATCGAGCTGTCGGGCGGCAATCAACAGAAGGTCGTGGTGGCCAAAAGCCTCGCGCAAGAGCCTCGCCTCATCATTCTGGACGAGCCGACGCGCGGCGTGGACGTGGGCTCCGTCCAAGAGATCCACGAGATCATCCGTGGCCTCGCCCGCGAAGGGAAGGCGGTGGTCGTGATCTCGTCCTATCTGCCGGAGATACTGAAGATCTCCGACCGCATCCTGGTGGCGCGCGGCGGCCAGATCGTTGCCGAATTCGACCCGCGCGAGGCGACCCAGGAGAAGATCATGTACGCAGCGGTGCACTGAGGCGCCTTGCCTACCCAAACGGGAGGCGGCAGGTTGCGCGCCCGTGCGCCCGCGCCAGACCGATTTATCGGGAATTCACCCGATTGACCGTTGTGCACGCGCCCGCCGTAGTTAGGCAAGACCCAACGAGGCTAAGCGAGCCGAGGCAGCTCGTGCTGCAATCGAGGAGGACGCCATGACAGAAGCAGTTGCACGCGTCACCAAGATCACCGCGGCGTCGACGAAGAGCTTTCAAGACGCTGTCGATGCAGGTCTCAAGCGCGCGGCCAAAACCCTCCGCGGCATCACCGGCCTCGAGGTCATAGAGCAAAAAGCCAAGGTCGAGGACAACCGAATCTCGGAATACCGCGCTACCATCGAGATAACCTTCGTCCTGGAGTAGAGCAGCGGCAGAGATCCTATGTGCCGCGCACGGAGCGTGGCACAGCGCGCCGATGCCGGTTGTCGCCCTCGGCGATGATAGGCTCGTGGCCACGTTTCGGCGTGCGCGTGATGCCTTGTCGCCCAATGAGAGATCCTCGGCCCTATCTGGCACGTCCCAGCGCAACGCATCGAGCGTTCGTTCTTATGTCTGTGCATCGAAGCGCACGATCGCACACATGGTGAAGTGCCTAACCGAACCTTGGGCAACGGACCTCGACAACCTTGCGCCAATCGGACAGGGAGACTGGCTCAATCGCGGCGGCGGTCTTTCGCCGCCCTGCCCCCACCGCGGCTAAAAATTATTTATTTGCCAATTCGCGACGTTCCGGTTGATGCTGCATGCTCCTGCGCGGCGACGTTGATCGCGGCGGCCCCGTGACGACGCCGGGTGCAGGACGAGAAGAAGAAAAAACGTTTTTCGAGTGTCAGAAGTACGGCGCGCCTCGGGCGACGCCGCCGACACGTCTTGGTCGGTCTGGGAGGACAACACAGCAAGGGAGGACGTCAGATGGCAGCATCAGCATCCATAGAAACGGCCGTTCAGGTTCCCTGGTGGAGAGAGCCGACGAAAGAACAATGGCTCGCCTGGACGGCGGCTTGGTTGGGTTGGACGCTCGATGCTTTCGATTTCACCATCTTCCTCCTCATCATGGTGCCGATCGCAAACTCCTTCGGGGTGCCGCTCGTCGCCGTGACCGCCGTGTTCACGATCACGCTCTGGCTGCGTTTGGTGGGCGCGGTCGGCTCCGGCTGGCTCGCCGACCGCATCGGCCGCAAGAAGCCGCTGATGATTTCGATCCTCTGGTACTCGATCTGCAACTTCGCCGCCGGCCTCGCGCCCAGCTTCGCGATGCTGTTCTTCTTCCGCGCGGCGCTCGGTATCGGCATGGGCGCGGAATGGCCTGCCGGCGCGGCGCTGGCGATGGAATCCTGGCCTTCGCGCTCGCGCGGCTTCATGAGCGGCGTGCTGCAGGGCTCCTGGAGCATCGGCTTCCTGCTCTCGAGCGCGGCTTACGGCCTGCTCTATGACGTCATCGGCTGGCGCGGCCTGCTCATGCTCGGCATCGTCCCGGCGCTCGCCGTCGTCTGGATCCGCTACTATGTCAAGGAGCCCGAGGTCTGGAAGGAAAACAACCGGATCCAACGCGAGCAGAAGCAGGAATTCCGTGCGCCGCTGCTCCACATCTTCCGCCTGCGGCTGCTGCCGAACACCTTGATGGCCTGCTTGTGGATGGCGAGCGGCTTCGTCATCTACTACTCGGTCTATGGCATGTTCGCGACTCATCTGCAGAAGGATCTGCATCTCGACGCCGCGATGGTCGCGCTGCCGATCGCGCTCGCCAATCTGGTGGCGTTCGTGGCCAGCGGTTTCTGGGGCTGGGTCGCGGATAGGCTGGGCCGCCGTTGGGCGATGATCATTCCGGCGGCGATCGGCTTCTTCATCACGCCGCTTTATCTCTTCACCGCCTCCTACACTATCATCGTCGCCGCCTTCATCGTGCAGGGCGCCTTCCTCGGCGCGATCTACGGGCAGAATCCGAGCTATCTCTCGGAGCGCTTCCCGACCGAGGTGCGCGCCACCGCCGCCGGCTTCTGCTATCACCAAGGGGCGATCTGGGCGGGCTTCGCCGGGCCGTTGCTCACCATCTTCGCCGTCGGCCAGCCGCTCGGCTTCGCCGTGCCGATGCTGGTCGCGACCTGCGGCGCTGCATTCGTATTCGTCGTCACACTGCTGTTCAGCCCGGAGACGAAGGGCAAGGAGCTGGTGCCGCAGCTCACCCTGGTCTCCGAGTACTGACGTCCTGCCGATCGAAGCGGGGACCCCTTCCGGGTCCCCGCTTTTTCTCGATCTCACCAAAGTCTCTTGTCGAAAGATCGTGGTTTCGGCCGCGAATTCGCGCCGTATCCGCTCAAATGTAACCGCTCTCTTTCGTCGCCCCCGCGAAAGCGGGGGTCCATGGTCGTGGATTCCCGCTTTTCGCGGGAATGACAGTTATAAGGAAGCAAGCGATTCAAACTAACCGGAAGACGCTCTAGGCCGCGACGGCGCAGCCTTGCTCCCACATGGTGGTCCGAATTACAACCCGGGCCGGGGAAGAACGGGCCGGTGGGGGCTGCCGCCCCGATGGGGAGCGCGACGATGAAGGTGTCCATCCTCGACGATTATTTCGACACGCTGCGCACGCTGCCCTGCTTCGCCAAGCTGGCCGGGCACGAGGTCAAGATCTGGAACGATCACGTCCAGGAGGTGGATCGCCTCGCCGGGCGCCTCGCCGAGACGGAGGCGCTCGTGCTGATCCGCGAGCGGACCCAGATCCGCGCGCCGCTGCTCGAGCGCTTGCCCAAGCTGAAGCTCATCAGCCAGCGCAGCGTCTATCCGCATATCGACATCGAGGCCTGCACGAGGCTCGGTGTGATCGTCTCGTCCAACATGCATGCCGGCACGCCTTCCTATGCCACGGCCGAGCTCACCTGGGGCCTGGTGCTGGCGGCGTTTCGCCAGATCCCGCAACAGATGGCATCGCTCAAGGCCGGGCATTGGCAGATCGGCGTCGGCACCAGCCTGCGCGACAAGACGCTGGGCATTTACGGCTATGGCCGGATCGGCGGCGCGGTCGCGGGCTACGGCAAGGCCTTCGGCATGAAGGTGCTCGCCTGGGCGCGCGAGGCGTCGCTGGCCCGCGCTACGGCCGACGGTATCGCGGTCGCGCGCAGCAAGGCGGCGTTCTTCGAGGAATGCGACGTCATCTCGCTGCATATGCGCCTCGTGCCGGCGACCCGCGGCATCGTCACCGCCGCCGATCTCGCGCGCATGAAGCCGACATCGGTGCTGGTCAATACCAGCCGCGCCGGGCTGATCGAGCCGGGCGCGCTCCCGGCCGCGCTGCGCGCCGGTCGTCCGGGCATGGCGGCGGTCGATGTTTACGAGACGGAACCGCTGACCGATCCGCGCGATCCGCTGCTCGCGCTCGACAATCTCATCTGCACGCCGCATATCGGCTATGTCACGCGCGAGGAATACGAGCTGCAGTTCAGCGACATCTTCGACCAGATCAATGCTTATGCCGCGGGCGCGCCCATCAATGTCGTGAACCCCGACGTGTTGACGCGGCGGCGTTGAGCGCCTGGCCCCGGCGATGAGAAGGAGCCGATGACGACGGCCGCGCGCGCTGCGACAGAGGACCGCCGAACCGGCTCGGCGCTCGACGTCCTGCGCGTTTTTCTCAAACTCGGGCTCAGCTGCTTTGGCGGCCCGATCGCGCATATCGGCTATTTCCGCGCCGAATTCGTCGAGCGGCGGCGCTGGCTCGACGAGCAGGCCTATGTCGATCTTGTCGCGCTCTGCCAGTTCCTGCCCGGGCCGGCGAGCAGCCAGGTCGGGTTTTCGATCGGCCTGATGCGCGCCGGCTATCTCGGCGGCCTTGCCGCCTGGACCGGTTTTACGCTGCCTTCCGCCCTTTTGCTCGTGCTCTTCGCCTATGGTGCCGGCGCGCTGGTCGGCCCGCTCGGGAGCGGGCTGCTGCACGGGCTCAAGCTGGTCGCCGTCGCCATTGTCGCTCAGGCGGTGTGGGGGATGGCGCGGACGCTCTGCCCCGATCGCGAGCGCGCCAGCATCGCGGCGCTGGCGGCCGTGCTGATCCTGTTCAGCTCCTCCTCGCTCGCCCAGATCGGCGCGATCCTGCTCGGCGGGATCGCGGGGCTCTGGCTCTGCCGCGGCGCGCCGCCGGCGATGCAGGGGCACATGTCCGTGCCGGTCTCACGCAAGGCCGGCGTGGCGGCGCTCGCCCTCTTCTTCCTCCTCCTGCTCGGCATTCCCCTTGTGCAGAGCTTTGTCACCGCGCCGGGTTTGGCGCTGTTCGACGCGTTCTACCGCTCGGGCGCGCTTGTTTTTGGCGGCGGCCATGTCGTGCTGCCCTTGCTGCGTCAAGCCTTCGTCACGCCCGGTTGGGTCAGCGACGATGCCTTCCTCGCCGGTTATGGCGCGGCGCAAGCCGTGCCGGGCCCGCTCTTCACCTTCTCGGCCTATCTCGGCACGGTCGTCCGCGCGACACCGCACGGGCTCCCCGGCGCGGTGCTGGGCCTGCTGGCGATCTTCCTGCCCGGCATTCTGATCCTGGTGGGGACGCTGCCCTTCTGGGAAGCGTTCCGCAAGCGCGCCGTGGCGCAAGCGGCGATGCGCGGCGTCAACGCCGCCGTGGTGGGCTTGCTCGCAGCCGCGCTCTACAATCCGGTCTGGACGAGCTCCGTCCGGACGCCGCCCGACTTCGCCGTCGCGCTGGCCGGCTTCGTCCTCCTCACCGTCTGGCGCACGGCACCGCTCATCGTCGTCCTCTTCAGCGCCCTTGCCGGCATGGCACTGGCGCTCGCTAGGTAGCTGTCAGCCATCAGCTGTCAGCTGAGTTGTCAGTCGTCAGTTCTCGGTTCCTGCGGCGATCGGAACTGAAAACTGACCACTGAAAACTGACGACTTGGCTGAAAGCTGACGGCTGACAGCTGAGAGCTGACAGCTCACCCCGACGTCGCGTCCTGTAGCACGCGCAGCGCATCGGGGCGGTCGGCCGCCCAGCCGAAAGCGTCGCGGCCGGTGTAGTCCTGCTTCTTAGGATCGGCGCCGGCCTTGAGCAGCACCTTCACCACCTCGACCTTGTTGCCGCTCGCCGCCAGCATCAGCGGCGTGATTCCCTGCCGGTTCTGCGCGTCGACCGGGGCTTTGGCGGCGACCAGCACTTCGACCGCCTCGACATGGCCGCGCTCGGCCGCCCAATGCAGCGCGGTCGAGCCGAACTTGTCGCGATAATCGGTGCGCGCGCCGCCATCGAGCAGCATCCTGATGATCTCGGTATTGCCGTGTTCGGCGGCGTAGTCGAGCGGCGTGCGGCCGTCCGGGTCGCTGAAATTGGGATTGTCGCCGCGGCGCAAGAGAAATGCGACCTCGCCCGGCTTGTTGTTGTTGCAAGCATTGGCGAGCGTGTACCAGTCGGGGAAATTGAACAGCTGCGCCCGGCCGGGCCGCGGCGCCAGCGCCGCGGCCAAGGTCATGGTGGTGGCAATGAGGCGGAGCGCGGCACGGCGGGAAACGACAAGGCTCATGATCTCTCCTCGCCCGCGCGCGCCGGCCGATCGAGCCGCGCGCCGAGCCAATCGAGTGCCGCCGCGACAGACTCGACGCGCTCGCCCGGCGGCGGCGGCGGGCGGCGCACCATTACCACCGGCAGGTCGCGCTCGCGCGCGGCGACCAGCTTCGGTTCGGTGGCGGCGCCGCCGCTCGCTTTCGCGACCAGCACCTCCACCGCGTGACGTTCCAGGATACGTCGCTCCTCCGCCAGGTTGAAGGGGCCGCGACCCAGCAGCAGCTCGGCGGAAGCAAGCGGCAGCGGCGCGGCCGGCGCCTCGACGAGCCGCACCAGGAAATGATGCCCGGTGAGGCCGGCGAAAGCACCGAGCTCGCGTTGGCCGATGGTGAGCCAGACGCGCCGACCGAGCCGCGGTAGAACCGCCGCCGCGCCGGCGACATCGCCGACTTCGATCCAGCGGTCGAGCGGGTGCCGCTTCCACGGCGGACGCAGCAGCACGAGGCGCGGCACGCGCGCGGCATCGCACGCCGTGGCGGCTTGTGCCGAGATTTGCGCTGCGAACGGATGGGTGGCGTCGATGACGCAATCGACGCGCTCGGCCGCGAGGTAGGCGGCAAGCCCGTCGGCGCCGCCGAAGCCGCCGAGACGCACTTGCCCCGGCAGCGGCGCCGGGTGCTCGGTGCGGCCGGCAAGCGAGGTGGTGACGAAGAGCCCAGCCCCGAAGCGCTGCAGTGCCGCGCCCGCGAGCGCAGCCGCTTCGGCCGTGCCGCCAAGGATCAGGAGATGCGCTGCGCCGTCAGCCTCCGGCATGGGCGAGGAGCTTTCCCGCGCGATCGAACACCGCGACATCGACGGCGATGCCGCCCGCCAAGGTCGCCAGCGCCACCTCGCGCGCCTGGCGTGCCACGGCCAGCGCCAGCGCCTCGCGTTGCGCACCGGCCAGCGCCAGCACTTCGCCCGCGCTTTTGGCCTCTTGCGCCGCGGCGATGCTCGCCGCATCGCCGCCGAGCGCGCCCAGCATCGCCGCGAGCGCCGCCGCATCGACCTTGCTCTCGCCGGAATGGAGATCGAGATGCCCTGACGCCAGCTTGGCCAGCTTGGCGAAGCCGCCGGCAAGCGTGAGGCGCGGCACCGGGTGACGGCGCAGATATTTGAGCGTGCCGCCGACGAAGTCGCCCATATCGATGAGCGCCGTCTCCGGCAGCGCGAAGAGCCGTTGCACCGCCTGCTCCGAGGTCGAGCCGGTCGCAGCCGCGATATGCGTCAGCCCCGCCGCGCGCGCGACGTCGATGCCGCGATGGATCGAATGGATCCAGGCTGCGCAGGAATAAGGCGTCACGATCCCGGTGGTGCCGAGGATCGACAAGCCGCCGATGATGCCGAGTCGCGCATTGAGCGTCTTCGCCGCCAGCGCCTCTCCGCCGGGAATCGACAGGGTGACGGCAAGATCGGCAGGCCGCTCGCTCTCGCTGTCGGCGGCCGCATCGTCGAGCGCCGCCGCGATCATCGCGCGCGGGCCGGCGGTGATCGCGGCTTCGCCGATCGCGATCGGCAGGCCCGGCCGCGTCACCCTGCCGACGCCGCTGCCGGCGTGGAAGACGAGCCCACTGCCCGGCGGCCCATAGGCGATTTCGGCGATGACCAGCACGCCATGGGTCACGTCGGGATCATCGCCGGCATCCTTGACGATGCCGGCGCGGGCGCTGCGCTCGCCGCGCTCGGCCAGCGCCAGCGCGAAGGACGGGCGCTCGCCCTGCGGCAAGCGGATCGTCACGGGATCGGGAAAGCGTCCGGTGAGCAGCGCGCTGAGCGCCGCCCGCGCCGCCGCCGCGGCGCAGGCGCCCGTGGTCCAGCCGCGCCTGAGCTCGCCCGCCGGTCGCCGTGACATGCCCCGATATTAGCCACGCCGGGTGGGCCGGTGTAGTCTCCGGCGATGGAGCTGCCCTCTGTCGATTTCCCCGACTTCCTGCCCGGTACGGTGTGGCTGGTCGGTGCCGGGCCGGGCGATCCCGGCCTCTTGTCGCTGCTGGCGCTGCATGCGCTCCGCCATGCCGATACCGTCGTCTATGACGCGTTGGTCGATCCGCGCATCCTGGCCTTGGCGCGCCCGGGAGCGGCGCTCGACTATGCCGGCAAGCGCGGCGGCAAGCCTTCGCCGCAGCAGCCCGATATCTCCGAGCGCCTGGTACGTCTCGCGCGCGCCGGGCAGCGCGTGCTGCGCCTCAAAGGCGGCGACCCCTTCGTCTTCGGTCGCGGCGGTGAAGAGGCGCTGACGCTCGCTGCCGCCGGCATTCCCTTCCGCGTCGTGCCGGGGATCACGGCGGCGATCGGTGGGCTCGCCTATGCCGGCATTCCCGCCACGCATCGCGACGTCAACTCCGCGGTGACCTTCATCACCGGCCATGCCAGCAATGGCGCGCTGCCGGATGGGCTCGACTGGACCGCGCTGGCGCGCGGCGCCCCGGTGCTGGTGCTCTACATGGCGCTGAAGCATCTCGACGCGATCGCCCAGCGCCTCATCGCCGCCGGGCGGCGCCCCGACGAGCCGGTGGCGGTGGTGAGCAAAGCAACCACACCGGCGCAGCGCGTGCTCGAGACGGTGCTGGAGCGCGCCGCCGCCGATGTCGCCGCCGCCGGCATCGAGCCGCCGGCGATCGTCGCCCTCGGCGAGGCGGTGAAGCTGCGCCGCACGCTCGACTGGCTGGCGAGCGCCCCGGTTTCCGTCGGCTGAACCTCGCGCCGCGGCGCTTCGTTATCCCTAAGAGGAGCAACGGAGCGGCATTATGGCAGCGACGACACTGCGCGAGGCGGTTGCGGCCTTCGACGATCCCGAAGCGCTGAGAGCGGCGGTTTCCGACTTGCAGAGCAACGGCTTCGACCGCGCCGATATCAGCTTTCTCGCGCGCGACGGTTTCGAAGGGCATTTGAAGACGAACTATAGCGATGTGCGACAGGCCGCGGACGATCCGGCGGCGCCGCGCGATGCCGTCATCGTCGACACCGATATCCGCCAGCGCCGCACGCTCGAAATCAGCATGGCGACGGTGATCGCCGCCTTTGCCGCGGCGGGTTTCACCGTCATGACCGGCGGCGCCACTGCGCTCGCCGCCGGCGCGGCCGCGGCGGCGGCCGTCGGTGTCGGCGGCGCCGGCGCGTTGCTCGGCAAAGCCTACGGTGCCGGGCAGCAGACCTTCATCAAAGAGCAGCTCGACCGCGGCGGCGTTCTGCTCTGGGTCAGAACCCCCGACGTCGCCGCCGAAACCCGCGCCCTCGACATCCTGCGCCACGCCGGCCACGACGTGCACATCCACGAGGTGCCGGCGGAGTAAGTCAGTCACCCCCTCCCCCCTTGAGGGGGAGGGAAGGGAGGGGGGTGACGCAAGTTCGATGCTTCAAGCCCAAAGAAATGGCCTGCCGCACCGCCGTATCGCTCACTTCCCCGCCGTCTCTGTCGCGGCGGCCGGCTTCTTGCTCTGCTGCTCCAGATAAGCGATGAGATCGCGCCGCGAGTTCGCTTCGAGCACGCGGACCGGCATTTTGGCGCCGGGCACCATGTGGCGCGGCCCGGAGAGCCACTGATCGAGCGTCTCGGCATTCCAGGCGATGCCGGACTGACGGAGCGCCGGCGAATAGGGATATCCCTCGATGCTGGCGGCGCGGCGGCCGACCACGCCGCCGAGCATCGGCCCGACGCGGTTCTGGTCGAGGGCGTGACAGGCGGCGCAGCGATCGGCGAACAGCTGCGCGCCGCGCGCGGCGCTGGGCGGCGCATTGGGCGCGAAGCGCGAGAGCTCCTCGACATCGGTCGGCGCCGCCGAGGGGAAGAAGGTGTAGGAGAGCGTGATGGTGTCGACCTCGCGCGCATTGGCATCCTTCAGCAGCGCCGGATCGACGAAGAAATCGACCGGCATGTCGACGCTCTCGCCCGGCTCGAGACGCTCGTCGCTGAAGCAGAAGCACTGGATCTTGTCGAAATAGAGCCCCACCTTGGACGGCGTCACGTTGAAGGTGGCGTGGCCGATGATGGCGTGGTCGCTGAGATTCTTGGCGCGGAAGAACACCAGCTTCTCTTCGCCGAGATGCACCTGGACCGCGTTCTGCACCGGCTCGAATTGCCAGGGCAGATTGTCGGCGACTTGCGTGTCGAAACGCACCGTGACCATATGCTTCGAGACCGTGGCCGTATCTTCGGCGGCGCGCTGCGTCGTGCCTTCGAAGCCGGTGGCGGCGCAGAACAGGCGATAGAGCGGCACCGAAAACGACACCAGCGTAATCATCACCGCCAGAATGCCGCTGAGGCCGGCGACGATCGTCAGGTTCTTCCGCTGCAAGCGGGTCATCTCATGCTCCTCTGCGAGGGACGGGAAGCGCGCTGCGTCAATGCCCCGTCGTCGCGCCGCCCTGCATCCCCGGCATGTCTTTCATCCCCTCCATGTCCGTGCCCATCGCGCCCACCTTCTCGACATGCACCGTTACCTCTTGCTTGCCGGATTTCTCGAAGGCGAGCGTCAGCGGGAAGCTGTCCCCTGCCTTGAGCGGGTGCTTGAGGCCGATCAGCATGAGGTGGTTGCCGCCGGGCTTCAGCGCGGTCGTGGTGCCGGGCTTCACCTCGAGTGACGCGAGCGGCCGCATCTCCATCACCCCGCCCGACATGCTCTCGCTGTGCAGCTGCGCCTTGTCGGCGACCGGGGTCGACGCGCCGACGAGGCGGTCGGCCCCGCCCTCGGCGGTGAGCGTCATGTAGACGACCGCGGTCTTGGCGCCGCCGGGTGTCGCGCGCGACCAGACCGCATGGACGTGGATGGCGGGCTGCGTCGGGGTTTGCGCCATCGCAGGGCCGGCGGCGGCAACGAGGCTCAAAAGACAGGCAATGAAGAGCGATCGCATCGCTGTTCTCCTCAAGAGGTTTGCGACAGCAGCGTCTGCAGCCGCGCCGCGAGTTGCGCCCCGGTCGCCGCCCCCGACAAAGTGGCGACGAACTTGCCGTCCGGGTTCATGAGATAGATGAAGGAGCTGTGGTCGATGAGGTAATCGTCGCCATCGCTCTTTTGCGGCGCGACATAGACGCCGTATTCCTTGGTGACGGCCGCGATGGCGGCGGTGCTGCCGGTGAGGCCGATGATGCGGTGGTCGAAGGCCTTCACATAGTCGGCCATCACCTTGGGCGTGTCGCGATGCGGATCGACGGTGATGAAGAGGGGTTGCACGCGGTCGGCCAGCGGCCCCAGCTGCTGCAGCGCGGCGCTGATATTGGTGAGCGCCGTCGGACAGGCATCCGGGCAGAAGGTATAGCCGAAATAGACCAGCAGCCATTTGCCGCGGTAGCTCTCGTCGGTCACGGTCGCGCCATCGGCGGCGGTCAAGGTGAAAGGCCCGCCGATCGCCGCGGCGGCCGGTGCCGCGGCGGCGCTCGCGCCGGTTCGGGTCGTCACCAGCCAGGTCGCGCCGGCAATGCCGGCGACGAGCAGCATGGCGGCGGTGCAGAGGACGAGCAGGGGCTTCGATGACATCACGTGATCTCCGCAAAAGCGGGCACCGCCGGCCCGAGCCTTGCCGGGGAACGGCGGCACGAGCGGGACGGTAGCGTCCAGGTCCGGTTGGCCGACCGCTGCGCCGGTTCCCGGCGGGCGGCGGCCGCGCTGTCAGACCGCGGGCGGCGGCCCGCGCGGCTGTGCAGCGCTATGGCCGAAGCGGGGTAGGGGATTGAGCCGCGCCTCCAGGGTCAGGAGCGCCGGGACCGCTGCCGGCAGTCGAAGCGCCGCGCCGTCGGGCATGACGGCGCTGCCGCCGGCGGCCAGCGCCTGACAGATCGGGCAGGGCGCGCCCTTCGCCGGGCCCTGACCCGGCTTGCCAGCCGGCCCGACGGGTCCGACATGGCAGAGCGCGAGCCCGAAGGGCGCTCCCGACGCCGCGACCGCCGGCTGGTGCCAGGCCGTGATCACGGCTTGTATCAGCAGGCCGAGCGTGCCGAACAGCGCGGCGGCGCGGCGCAGGCGGCGCGCGCGCCAGAGGGCGGCCACGCCGATCATCGATGTCTGCCGAAGCGGGCGCATGAAACGGCCCTACCAAACTCCCTGGCAGCCGCTCTGTCAATCAGGGCGCGAGGGAAAGCAAATGAGCGCTTTTGACGCCGGCGGGCCCGTGGCATTCTGCCGCGCCCGCAAGCGTCGCCCCGAGGACATGGCCCCACCCGTATTTTCGCCGCGCCACGAGCAGATTCCGCTCGGCATCCTCTACATGGTCGGCTCGACGCTCGCCTTTGCCGGGGTCAACGCCTTGGTGAAATGGGAGGTGGCGCTCTATCCCGTCGGCGAGGTGGCCTTCGTCCGCTCGCTGTTCTCGCTGATCCCCTGTTATCTCCTGACGCTGCCGCGTCTCGGCTTCGCCGTGCTGCGCACCGAGCGCCGCTTCGACCATGTCAAACGGGCGCTGTCGCAGTTCTGCTCGATGATGAGCATCTTCCTGGCGTTCCAGCTGATGCCGCTCGCCGGCGCCATCGCCATCAGCTTCTCGGCGCCGCTCTTCACCACCTTGCTGTCCATCCTCATCCTCAAGGAGCGGGTCGGCGTTCATCGCTGGAGCGCGCTGCTGGTGGGATTCATCGGCGTGCTCTGCGTCACCCGGCCGGGTGCCGGCATGCTGCAGTCCGGCGCGATCTTCGCTTTGTCGAATGCCGTGCTGACCTCGACCGTGGCGATCGCCATCCGCCGTATGAGCGTCACCGAATCGATCGAGACCCTGACCTTCTATCAGCTGACGCTCATCGCCCTCTTCACCGCTTGCCTGTTGCCGCTGGGCTTTGCCGTGCCGCGCGGCCGGGACGCGCTGATGATGGTGGTCGCCGGCCTCGGCAACGGCGTCGCGCAATACTGGTGGACGAAGTCGCTGCATCTGGCGCCGCCCTCGGCGGTGACGCCGTTCAACTACCTGTCGCTGGTCTGGGCGACGATCATCGGCTTTCTCGTCTGGGGCGATAGGCCGACGGCGCGGCTTCTCGCCGGCTCGGCCATCGTCATCGGTTCCGGCCTCTACATCGTCTGGCGCGAGACCGTCCGCCGCCGCGAGCGCACGCTCCTCGTGGGCGTAAGAGAAGAATCACCACGGAGACAGTGAGGCAGTGAGAAGAGATCGCTGGCGCACGAAGCGCGTCAATTCTTTTCTTCTCAATGTCTCTGTGTCTCTGTGGTAAATGCTTTTTCACTGCTCCGAAGCCAGTCCCAGTTCGGCAAGGACCGCGGCGGTGTGCTCGCCGAGGCGCGGCGCGGTGAGGCGCGGGGCCGGCGGCTCGTCGCGGAATTTGATCACCGGCCCGAGATGCTCGCGTCCCGCCTCGTCGACGAGGATCATGCCGCGCGCCCGCGCTTGCGGGTCGTCGACGGCCTCGCGCAAATCGTTGACCGGCGCAAAGCAGACATCGCGGCCGCGGAACCATTCGATCCATTCGGCCTGGCTGCGCTCGCGGAAGACTTGGGCGAGATACGCGATGAGCGGCTGCTGATGCGGGCCCGGGCCGCGCTCGGCGAGCGGCGCGAGATCGAGCCGGCCGAGCGCGCCCAGCAGCGTGCGCACGAACTTCATCTCCTGCCCGCCCAGCGCGATGTGGCGCCCGTCACGCGTCTGATAGAGGTGATAGAACGCCGCGCCGCCGGTCGAGCGCTCATGCTTTGCCACCGGCGCGCGGCGCTCGGCGAAGACCGGGCCGAGCGAATTGGGCAAGCCGCCCAGCGCCGCGTCATGCATCGCCATATCGATATAGTCGCCGCGCCCGCTGCTTTCGCGCCGATAAAGCGCCATCAGCACGGCCGAAAGGCCCTGCAGCGCCGCCAGCATATCCGCCGCGGCCAGCCCCGGGATCGCCGGCGCGCCGTCTTCGCCCAAGCTCAACCCGACCGAGCCGGCGAGCGCCTCGACGGCGAGATCATGCGCCGGCCGCTCGCGATAAGGCCCGGCCTGGCCGAAGGCGCTGATCGAGCAATAGACGAGGCGCGGGTTGAGCGCGGCGAGCGTCGCATAATCGGCATTGAGCCGCTGCATCACCCCGGGGCGGAAGCTCTCGACGAACACATCGGCGCTGCGGCAGAGCGCGTGCAGCGCCTGCTGCCCGAGCGGCGATTTGAGATCGAGCACGACGCTCTTCTTGCCGCGATTCAAGGTGCGGAAGAAGACGGTGGTGTCGCCATCGGCAAGGCCGATCGAACGGCCGGGATCGCCTTCGCCCGGCGCTTCGATCTTGATCACCTCGGCGCCGTGATCGGCCAGGGTCAAGGTGAGATAGGGGCCGGGCAGGAAATAGGAGAGATCGACGACGCGCAGGCCCGCGAGTTTCATGGCGATACCCCGACGTAGGAACGCCTATTGCGCCGGATCGGCCGCGGCTTCCGTCACGGCTGCCGGCGCTTTCGCCGCTGCGGGGACCAGGGCTTCGAGCGGGCGTCCCTTGGTCTCGATGCCGAAGAACGCAACTAGCAACCCCTGAAGCGCGAGCAGCGCGCCGACCATGGCGATGACGCCGATCACCCCGAAAGCGGCAAACAGCGGCACCGTCAGTTGCGGCGTCAGAATCGTCATCATGCGGCCGGCGGTGTTGCAGAAGCCGGCGCCGCGCATGCGCACCTCGGTCGGGAACAGCTCGGGGACGTAGAGGCCCCAGGCGATGGCGACGAGCACATAGACCGAGGTGACGAGCAGGAAGCCGACGAGGGTCAGCGCCGCCGGATCGGTCATGGTCGGATAGAGCGCGCCGAAGACGATGGCGAGAACCGCGCCGCCGATGATGCATGGCTTGCGCCCGGCGCGGTCGCCGAGCCACATGCCGATGAGCGCACCGACCGGCCCGCCTCCCGACATGATCATGGTGTAGTCGAGCGAGGTGACGATATTCATGCCCTGCTTGACCATGAAGGTCGGCAGAAAGGCGATGAAGCCGTAAATCGCGGTGTTGAGGGCGATCAGCAGCACGCTGCCGGTGATCGTGCGCAGGATCAGCCCGGGCGAGAACAGCGTCGCCAGCGACGGCCGGCGCAGCAGGGGCACGGCGCTCGGTGCTGCCGGCGGCAGCGCGCGGCCGCGGCCCACTTCCTGCTCGATGGCGGCGAGCACGCGCTCCGCCTCTTCGACGTGGCCCTTGGCCTCGAGCCAGCGCGGCGATTCCGGCATGGATTTGCGCAGATACCACACGATCACGGCACCGATGCCGACGATGACGAACATCCATCGCCAGCCCCAATTGGGAATGACCACGCGGCCCAGCAGCGCCGAGACGAACAGGGCCGAATTGGTGATCACGGCGAGCGCAGTGCCCCAGCGGCCGCGGCTGCGGGGCGGAACGAACTCGCTCAACGCGACATAGCCGACGACGATTTCGGCGCCGAGACCGAGCCCCATCACGAAGCGCGCCGCGATCAGCCAGGTCATGCTCGGCGCCGCCGCGCCGGCGAGCGAGGCGAGCCCGAACACCAGAAGATTGATCTGATAGGAATAACGCCGCCCGAAACGGTCGCCGAGGACGCCGGCAATCCACGCGCCGACCACCATCCCGCCGAAGGTCACCGAGATGAAATTGGCGTTGAGCGCCGGCGTCGACCATTTCTCCGCGACCAGGCTGGCCAGGACGGAGCCTTGCAGATAGATCTCGAAAGCGTCGAGAAACATGCCGGCGGCAATGAGGCCGAGCACACGATAGTGAAAGGCCGCGATCGGCAGGCGATCGAGCCGCGCTCCTGCATTTACCGCCGTCATGTTCTCCTCCCGCTGAAGCCGGCTTTCGCTGTCGCTATGGTTGCGTCGACGTCAGTAGTCGGCGCGATCGTCGACTGCATGCCCGCGCTTCGGCACGAGCACGATCCGCTCATAGGTCATGAAGATCGTGCCGTCGGCCTTGCGTCCGGTGGTGCGCACGGTGACGACGCCCTGCGTCGGGCGTTTCGCCGACTCGCGTTTCGCGATGACCTCGGACTCGGCGTAGATGGTGTCGCCGACGAAGACCGGCGCGACCAGGCGAATGTCATTCCAGCCGAGATTGCCGATGGCCTTCTGGCTGACATCGCTGACGCTCATGCCGGCGACGATCGAGAGGGTGAGGCAGCTGTTCACCAGCAGCCGCCCGAACTCCGACTTCGCCGCATAGGCCGCGTCGAAATGCACGGGATGCTGGTTCATGGTGAGCAGCGTGAACCAGGTATTGTCGGTCTCGCTGATGGTGCGGCCGGGGCGATGCTCATAGACATCGCCGATGTTGAAATCCTCGTAATAGCGCCCGTAACTCTCGCGCCAGCGGGAGGGCCCGACTTGCTTTGCGGTGGCGACCAACTTTTCCTCCCTGGCGCGTGCAGCTGCGCCTGTACTTGTCCGGACAAGTACGCTATCCTGCCACGGTCGGTCGGTCAAGTCTCCGATTGCCGGCGCGCGGAGCCATCTCGAGGGAGAGATGCGGCGAAAGACGCAACGGGTCGAGTTTCGGCGCGACGGCGATGTGCCGCTCTATAGCCGCGTGGTCGCCGCCCTGAACCAGGAGATTGCCGCGGGCCGTATCGCCGTCGGCACGCGGCTGCCCTCCGAAGAAGAGCTTTGCGGCCAGTTCCGCGTCAGCCGCCACACCGTCCGGGAGGCGCTGCGCAAGCTGCGCGAGGAGGGTCTGGTGAGCTCGCGCCAGGGCGCCGGAACCACCGTGGTGCGCAAATCTCCGGCGCCGCCGCTCTATACGCATTCCGTGAGCTCGATCGACGAGCTGGTGCAATACGCCGTCGCGACGCGCTATCGCGCCAAGAGCACCGGCGCCATCGCCGCCGACCGCGAGCTTGCGCAGCGGCTGGGCTGTGCGAGCGGCACGCAATGGCTGCGGCTCGAAGGCTTTCGCTATGTGCCGGGCGACGATCTGCCGTTCTGTTGGACCCAGGTCTATGTCAGCGCCGCCTATGCCGGCGTTGCCGAGGTGGTCGGCAAGAAGGCCGGCCCGATCTATGCCTTGATCGAGGAGATCTACGGCGAGAAGGTGAGGGAGATCGAGCAGACCTTGCGCGTCATCGCCATGCCCGGCGCGGCGGCGGAGGGTCTGCGCGTCGCCCCCGGCGGCCCCGCCATCGAGCTCCGCCGCTCCTATCGGCTCGCCACCGGCGAGCTGGCGGAGATCGCATTCAACCTGCATCCGGCCGATCGCTTCAGCTATTCGCTCACCTTGCGCCGCCACCGCTGAGCGGCGCTTGACGGCGCCCGCGGCGAGCGCGACAAACATGTCCGTACAAGTTGGAGAAGGCCCATCATGACGGAAAGCACGGCGGCGAATGCAGCGGCGCAAGCCGACGATCAGGATAGGCTCATCCTCGACAGCGTGCGGCGCTTTCTCGACCGCGAGGTGAAGCCCCACGTCCACCAGCTCGAGCATGACGATGTCTATCCCGAGGAGATCGTCGCCGGGATGAAAGCGCTCGGCCTCTTCGGCGCGACGATCGCGGCGGAGTATGGCGGGCTCGGCCTCTCGACCACGACTTATGCGCGGATCGTCGAGCTGGTCTCGACGGTGTGGATGTCGCTCTCCGGCATCTTCAACTCGCATCTCATCATGGCCGCGGCGGTGCAGCGCTTTGGCACGGAGGCGCAGAAGCGGCACTTCCTGCCGCGCTTCGCCTCGGGCGAGCTGCGCGGCGGCCTCGCTTTGACCGAGCCCGATTGCGGCACGGATCTGCAGGCGATCCGCACCACGGCGCGGCGCGACGGCGATCACTACCGCGTCAACGGCACCAAGACCTGGATCTCGAACGGCATCCATGGCCAGTGCTTCGCCCTGCTGGTCAAGACCGACCCCGCCGCGCAGCCGCGCCATCGCGGCATGAGCCTCTTCCTGGCTGAGAAGGGTCCCGGCTTCGCGGTGAGCCGCAAGCTCGAGAAGCTCGGCTACAAGGGCATCGATTCGGCGGAGCTGGTCTTCACCGATTACCGCATTCCCGCCGATCGGCTCATTGGCGGCAGCGAAGGGCTGGGGCTGAAGCATGCGCTCGGCGGGCTCGAGCTCGGCCGCATCAATGTCGCAGCGCGCGGCGTCGGCGTGGCGCAGGCGGCGCTTGACCAGGCGGTCGCCTACAGCCAGGTGCGCAAGACCTTCGGCAAGCCGATCTGCGAGCATCAGGCGATCCAGCTGAAGCTCGCCGACATGGCGACGCAGGTGCGCGCCGCGCGGCTCCTCGTCCAGGATGCGGCGCACGCCTATGACCGCGGCGAGCGCTGCGACATGGAGGCCGGCATGGCGAAGCTTTTCGCCAGCGAGGCCGCCGTCTCCTGCAGCCTCGAAGCGATGCGCATCCATGGCGGCTACGGCTATTCCAAGGAGTTCACGGTCGAGCGGCTCTATCGCGACGCGCCGCTTCTCGTCATCGGCGAAGGCACCAACGAGCTGCAGCGCATCATCATCGCGCGCCAGCTCATCGAGCGGAATCCCGTCTGATGCTGCCGCTCCAAGGCTTGCGCATCATCGCGGTCGAGCAATACGGCGCCGGCCCCTTCGGCACGCTGCAGCTCGCCGATCTCGGCGCCGAGGTGATCAAGATCGAGAATCCGCGCGACGGCGGCGACACCTCGCGCTACGTCGGGCCGTTCCATCTCGGCGACGATGACAGCGATTTCTTCCAGAGCTTCAACCGCAACAAGCGCAGCGTCACCCTCGATCTGAAGCAGCCCGGCGCGCGCGAGGTGCTGCACGCCTTGGCGAAGCATGCCGACGCGTTGCTCGACAATCTCCGCGGCGACCTGCCGGCGCAGCTCGGGCTCACCTATGCGGCGCTGAAGGACGCCAATCCGCGCATCGTCTGCGTCCATCTCTCCGCCTATGGCCGCGAGGGCTCGCGCGCCCATTGGCCCGGCTACGATTATCTCATGCAGGCGGAAGCGGGCTATCTCATGCTCACCGGCGAGCCGGACGGTCCGCCGGCGCGGATGGGCCTCTCGGTCGTCGACTACATGACCGGCCTCTTCGCCGGGCTCGGCCTGCTCTCGGGCGTGATCGCCGCGCGCGCCGCCGGCCAAGGCCGCGACGTCGATGTGAGCCTCTTCGACTGCGCCATGCAGAATCTGAGCTATCTCGCCACCTGGTACCTGAACGAGGGTCATGTGCAAGGGCGCGAAGCGCGCTCGAGCCATCCCTCGATCACGCCGAGCCAGCTCTATCGCACCGGCGATGGCTGGATCTTTCTCATGTGCAACAAGGAGAAGTTCTGGACGGCGCTCTGCGACGTGCTCTGCCGCCCGGATCTCGCGGCCGATCCGCGCTTCCATCGCTTCGCCGATCGCCTCGCCCACCGCGCTGCGCTCACCGCGCTGCTCGACGAGGCGCTCGGCCGCAAGACCACGGCGGAATGGCTCGCGGCCTTTGCCGGGCGCGTCCCCGCGGCGCCGGTGAACGATCTCGGTGCGGCGCTGGAAAATCCGTTCCTGCACGAGCGCGGCCTCATCTGGCCGGTGCCGCATCCCGAGCGGCCGGATTTCCGCATGCTGGGATCGCCCGTCGCGTGCGGCGCGACGCCGCCGAAGCGCCCGGCGCCGACGCTCGGTGCCGATACCGACGCCGTGTTGCGCGATTGCGGGCTCACGCCCGAGCGCATCGCCGCTTTGCGCCGCGACGGCGTGATCTAGACCGGCGGCGCCGCCGGATGACCTACGAAGAATTCAACGTGTTCTGCGGCGCTCTTCCGGCTGCGACCTATGTGGTGCAGTGGGGTGGATCGCATGCCTGGAAGGTCGGCGGCAAGGTGTTCGCCATCGGCGGTTGGCAGGATGACGAGGCGGGTTTCACCTTCAAGGTGACGAAGATCGCATATGAGATGCTGAGGACGCGGCCGGGCTTGCGTCCCGCCCCCTATCTCGCATCCCGCGGCATGACGTGGATCCAGCATTTCGCCAAGCCAGGGCTCTCGGACGATGATCTGAAGGACTACATTCGCCAATCGCATCTCATCGTCGCGCGCGGGCTGTCCAGGAAAAAGCGGATCGAGCTCGGGTTGATCGAGCGGTGACGCGGCGCAGGCGCGATTCGAAACGGCCTCGCCGCGCTCTCCTTACCGGCGCGTTAGGGTAAAACATCGGTGAAGAACGCGCGCGCATGGCTTGTCGAATTCTTTACCCGCTTGGGCTCGAATGGAGCGTCTTGCCCGTATGGGAGCGAGAATGCGTAGAGCCTTGTTGATCGACGCCCGCGGTGAAGTCCGCGCCGCCGCCACGCCGGAGCCTCCCGGTGGCTTCGTCTATATCGGCTTGACGCGGAGCGGCGCCGAGGTCGCGTTCCACGGCAGCTCCGTGCCGTTGCCGGCCTTGGCGAAAGCGCTGCGGCTGCTGCTGTCGTGCCGGCCGAAGCGCGTGGCGTTGCGGCTCCTGCCGGAGGGCAGCGCGCCGGTGCGGCTCTTCGCCGATGCCTGGGAGTTCGCCCGTCACGCCGAGCATCTCGCGAACCCCGTCGCCGTCGAGCAGCGCCGCTCGGGTTCGCTCGCTCTGACCTCGCGGCTCTCCTCGCTGTAGCTCTTCGAAGCGCACTCACGAAGATGTGAGCGGCGCGTCCTAGAGGAACCCGATCGACAGCCAGGGCAGCGCCGCGACCAGGATGAGCGCCAGCAGCAGCGCGCCGAGATAGGGCCAGACCCGGCCCATCGCCGCATCCGGTGAGACCCGGCCGATGGCGCAGGCGGCGTAGAAGCCGACGCCGAACGGCGGCGCGAAGAGCCCGATCCCCATGGCGAGGATCACCACCATGGCGTAATGCACGTCATGGATATGGAGTGCGCGCGACACCGGAAACAGCAGCGGCCCGAACAGCACGATCGCCGGAATCCCTTCGAGCACCGAGCCGAGCACGGCGAAGGCGACGATGGAGATGGCGAGAAATCCGCCCTTGCCGCCGGGCACCGCCGCCATCGCCGCGGCGAGCCGGCCGGAGAAGCCCGATTGCGTCAGCGCCCAGGCCATCGCGGTGGCGGTGCCGATGATCAGCAGGATGGCGCCCGAGAGCGAGGCGGTGTCGACCAGCATCGGGTAGAGCCGCCGCCAATCGAATTGGCGATAGAGCACGAGCCCTGCCACCATCGCATAGGCGATTCCGATGGTCGAAACCTCGGTGGCGGTGGCGACGCCTTCGACCACCGCGGCGCGGATGATGAAGGGCAGCACCAGCGCCGGCAGCGCCACCAGAAAACTCTTGCCGATCTCGCGCCCGCTCGCGCGCCTGACGCCCGAGAGATCCTCGCCACGCGAGCGGTACCAGGCGAGCGCGCAGAGCGCCAGCGCCAGCACCGCCGCCGGCACCAGCCCGCCCGTGAACAGCGCCGCGATCGAGATGTTGGTGACCGAGCCGATGGTGAGCAGCACCAGGCTCGGCGGAATCGTCTCGGACATGGCGCCCGAGGCGGAGAGCAGCGCCACCAGCTCGCCCGGATCGGCGCCGCGGCGCTTCATCTCCGGAAAGAGCGCCGGTGCCACCGCCGCCATGTCGGCCGCCTTGGAGCCGGAGATGCCGGAGACGAGATACATGGCGCCGAGCAGCACATAGGAGAGGCCGCCGCGGACATGGCCGAGCAGCGCGGCGAGGAAATCGACCATGGCGCGCGCCAGCCCGGTCATCTCGATCAGCACGCCGAGGAAGACGAAAAGCGGCACGGCAAGCAGGATGATGTGCGACATGCCCTCATCCATGCGCCCCATCACGACGATGAGCGGCACGTGCGTTACCAGCGCGAGATAGGACAAGGTCGAGACGCCGAAGGCGAAGGCGATCGGCACGCCGATGGCGACCGCGAGCGCCACCAGCACGACAAAGAAGACGACGAGGTTCCAATTGCCCATGGCCAGCAGCGTCGGACGCAGCAGCAGCAGCGCCAGCGCCACGGCGCCGGTGATGACAAGCGCCGCCGCGGCCTGGCCGAGGCTCGCGCGCTCGACGAGGCGGGCGAGCGCGATCACCATCATCAGCACCGCCCCGACCTCGATGGCGGCGGCGCGCAGGCTGTTGTGCAGCTGCAGCGCCGGCGTCAGGATCGCCCATTCGTCGAGCGTGTATTCATGCGCCGGCACCAGCACCAGCACGACGAAGACCGCGACCACCAGCGCGGCGAGGGTCTCGAGCAGCGCGCGCCCGCGCTCCGGCAAGCGCGTGACGATGGCGGTGAGGCGCATATGCTCGCCGCGCCGCAGCGCGATGACGGCGCCGAGCATGGCGAGCCAGAGGAACAGGATCGAGGCGAGCTCGTCGCTCCAGGTCAGCGGCGCGTGGAAGACGTAGCGCGAGACGACGCCGGCGAAGAGCACGACGATCTCCACCGCCACCAGGATCGCCGCCGGCACTTCGGTGATGAGGGCGAGCGCGCGGTCGAGCCAGAGCGCGCGTTGCGGCTGGGTGGCGCCCGGCTCGGCCGCGCCGGCGCCTTCCAATCCCGAGACGGTGGCGAGAGCCTCGCGCTCGCCCGCCATCTCAGGCCAGTCCGCCGGCGTATTTCTCCAAGAGGCTCCACGCCTCGGTGCCGTATTTGGTGCGCCAATCGGTGTAGAAGCCGGCCTGTTTCAGCACGGCGCGGAAGGCTTCGGCGTCGGGCTTGTTGAAGACCATGCCTTCGCTCTCGAGCTTCCCCTGCAGCCCATCGTTGAGCTTGCGGATGTCGTCGCGCTGCAGCAGCGCCGCCGCGTTCCAGTTGCGCGCGACGATCTCCTGCAGATCCTTGGGCAGCTTCTGCCACGCCGCCTGGTTCGCCAGCATCCAGAAGCCGTCCCACATGTGGTTGGTGGTGGAGCAGTATTTCTGAACCTCGTAGAGCTTGGCGATCTGGATGATGGAGAGCGGATTCTCCTGGCCCTCGACCACCTTGGTCTGCAGCGCCGAATAGACCTCGTTGAAGTTGATGCTGGCGGGCGAGGCCTTGAACGCCTCGAACATCGAGGTCCAGAGCGGGCTCACCGGCACGCGGATCTTGAAGCCCTTCAGATCCTCGGGCGTGTTGATGGGATGCGTGCTGCTGGTGATCTGGCGATAGCCGTTGTCCCACATCTTGTCGAAGGCGTGGAGCCCGGCCTTGTCGATCGCGCCGCGCACATAGGCGCCGAGCTCGCCATCCATCGCCGGCCAGACCTGGTCATAGCTCTTGAAAGCGAAGCCGATGCCGTTGATCGAGGCGACCGGCACCAGGGTCGCGAGGATGAGGCCGGAGAGGGTGAAGAACTCGATGCCGCCGGTCCGCACCTGCGACAGCATGTCGGTATCGCCGCCGAGCTGGTTGTTGGGGAAGATCTCGATCTCGATCCTCCCCTTCGACTCGTCCTTGATCTTCGCCACCGCCTCGCGCGCGCGGACATTCATCGGGTGATCGATCGGCGCGTTGTTGGCGTATTTGTAGCTGAACTCGGCGGCGCGCGCGCGGCGCGGCAGCAGCATGGCGCCGGCGGCAGCACCGGCGGCGGTGGCGACAAAGGCTCTGCGGCTTAACTCGGACATCGGTTTCCTCGCTTTTTTGGATCAGGTTTCTTGCTTCAGGGCATCACCAGACCGCCATCGACGGTCAGCGTGGCGCCATCGATATAAGAGGCGGCGGGCGACAGCAGCCAGGCGATGGTCTCGGCCACCTCCTCGGGCCGCCCGGCGCGGCCTTGCGGAACCATGCTCAGGGCGCGCTGCTGCACGCCGGGAAAGCGCCAGATGCTCTCCAGCATCGGCGTCTCGATCGGACCGGGAGCGACGCAGTTGACGGAAATCTTCTTCTCGGCGAGCGAGCGTGCCGCATTCTTGCTGAGCGCCACGACCGCGCCCTTGCTTGCGGCATAAGCGCCGGTGCCGCCGACCCCGCCACCGCGCAGCCCGGCGACGCTCGCCACCGTGCAGATGCGCGCACCTTCGGCCATGTGCTTGGCCGCCTCGCGGATCGAGAGAAAGGTGCCGACGACGTTGACGTCGTAGAGGCGCCGGAAAATCTCCGCCGTCAGCTCCATGAACGGGGTGACGTCGAGGATGCCGGCGCAGGTGGCGAGTCCATCGATGCTGCCGCTTGCGCCAAGCTCGGCGAAAGCCGCCGTCACATCGCGCTCATCGGCGACGTCGACCCGGCGGG
Source organism: Allostellaceae bacterium (assembly GCA_035509275.1). GTDB lineage: Bacteria > Pseudomonadota > Alphaproteobacteria > ATCC43930 > CGMCC-115725 > DAHUYF01. Next base: position 43,999 of record DATJLU010000177.1, read on the forward strand.
CGATGTGATCGCTGCCGATGCGGCGGGCGACCGCCTCGGCCGCGGCGCCGTCGCGATCGAAGCAAGCGACACGCCAGCCTTGCCGCGCGAGCACGGCCGCGGTGGCAGCGCCGATGCCGCTCCCCGCGCCGGTAACGGCGGCGGTCCGTCGGCGTCCTTCCATGATGTCGAGTCCCTCCCCACATGTCGCGCGTGCGGCGCGTTTTGCGCGGCGATGATTCCGCGCGGCAAGCGCCTTGGCAAGGGCGCGGAATCGATCGTGCCAAATCTTGCCGGTCGGAGGGCCTTCGAATGCGACGATTGGGTGCGATCTTCGGGCTCCTCGCCCTGACGCTCGCGGCATGCGGTCCGCCGCAGCGGCCGCCGCCGCCCTATTTCGTGATTCCGGCCGGTCCATCACCGCAAGCCAACGCGGCGCCGATTCCAGAGGGCGCGCCCGGCGACCTGCCACTCGTGCCGCCCAACCCCTCGGTGCAGTATTTCCTGCCGAGCCATCCCGAGGATTTTGAGCAAAGCGCGGCGCCGGTGCCGCGCCCGTCGGCGCCGGCGCCGTTCTACGCCGCACCGATCAATCCCGGCCCGGTGACCGGCTACGGCCCCGGCGGCATGGCCCTGCCCCCCGGCTCACCCCCCAACCCGCCTTATCCCGCTGGCGGGCTGACCGGGATTCGTTGAACATACCGTGTCCTCTTGCTGACCGGGTTGTCGCGATGAATCCACCACCGAGGCAGTGAGGCGGTGAGAAGATCTCGCGGCGCGCGAAGCGCGCCAATCCTGCTCCTCACTGTCTCATTGCCTCGGTGGTAGCAATCCTTTCGCGCTGCGGGCGTTGAGACCAACGCGATTGCCCCGCTTCTGCTGGGCGGCGCTCCTCAAGCGCCCGACCGCGAGATACAGAACAGGGGCGCGCGCGACGCGCCCTGACGCGTGGGCGTGATGAGGTCGATTTCGCCGACCTGCACAAGGCCGCAATGCAGGAGCAGCTTCTGCGACGCGGCGTTGGCGGGGTCGGTATAGGCGCGGATCGTCGGGATGCCGAGGGTGCGAAGGCCGTAGTCGATCACCGCGGCGGCGGCTTCACGCCCATAGCCCTTTCCCCAATAAGGCTCCCCCAGCCAGTAGCCAAGCGCGGGCTCGTCGGTTTCGGTGCCAGCGTTGCCGTCGAGACCGAAGCAGCCGATGATCCGGTCGCTTGCCTTCAGCGCGACGCCGAAGCTCCGCGGACGACCGGTTGCGTGGTCCTGCTGAACCGCTCCAATCCACTCTCGTCCATTGGCTTCGCTATAGGGATGCGGCACGGAGGAGACCCAGCGCGCGACCTCCCAGTTACCGACCAAGGCGACCAACTCGGCAAGGTCGTCGTCGCGCAGCGACCGCAAGCGCAGGCGCGCGGTCTCGATGACGACGCCGGACGAGGTCACCTAAGCCCCGCTTAGCGGGTGAGGGGGCGCCGATTTAAGGGCACCAAGCTCCTTGCGCAGCTTTTGCATCTCCTCGAAGCGCGCGGTCACATCGCGCAAGATGGCGGCGATACCCTGGAGCCGGCCGTCGGCGCCGCGAAACGGCAAGATGGTGAATTCGAGCGAGACGCGCGTGCCATCCTTGCGCCGTCCGGGGACGGACAGCAGATCGCCCTCGCCGTAACGCGACGTCCCGGTCGCGACGACCTGGCGATAACCCTGCCAGTGCCGGTCGCGCAGCTTGTCGGGGATGATGAGATCGAGCGAGCGTCCCATCGCCTCGTCGGCGCTAAACCCGAAGATCCGCTGCGCGCCTCTATTCCAGAAGCGGATCAGGCCCTCAGCATCGGCATAGATGATCGCATCCGACGCCTCTTCGGCGAGTGTGCGGCAGAACCGATCGAGATCGAGGCTCATGACGCGGGTCGCCTCACTTCGAGAAATTCGCGATCCGCCGTGCCGCGCCGGTGAGCTCCAGGATGTGCATGCCGTTATCGGCGCGGTCGACGATATAGATATAGCCGCGATCATCGACCTCGACATTGCTGGTCTGGATCACTTTGACGCAATGCTGCTTGCCGTCGAGCGTGGCGCAGCTCGGTTGCGCGCGCGGCGTGACCGCCGGGATGTAATGCGCCATCTCGATCGGCTGGTAGGGATCGCGCATGTCGACGACGCGCACGCCGGCGTTGAACGCGGCGAAGAACATCAGGCGCTGGTAATAGATCGGCGTCATGTTTTGGTTCGACGACGCGGTGCCGAAGCGGCCGCCGCGGCTGCAGAAATCGCCGCTCCGTTCGAACGGGGTGTAGCTCGACACCACCATGGGCCGCGACTCGCTGGTGACATCGACGAACCACGCCATCTGCCGCGGCTCCTGGCATTCCGCGGCGGTTGCTTGGCCGGTGACGACGACGAAGTTGCGCGTCGATGCGGCGTCATGGGCGAATTCCGCGATCTTGATGCCGGGCACGGGGAAGACGCTGTGCGCGCCGGTGAGGGCGGAGAGGTCGAGACGCCCAACCTGCGGATCGAGCAGGTTCTGCGCTGTCGGCTCCTTCGCTCCCTTGAGCAGCTTCTCGCGGTCGACGATCTGCAGGATGCCGTCCTTGTCGGCGCCGTAGCCGAGATAGACGCGGTTGCCGTCGGGCCCGGTCGAAATCGCGCTCTGCAGGTCGGTCGACACCGGTTCCGTGGCGCCGGGTTGCTGGCCGACCAGGCCGAAATCGCGGATGTGGACGGGATGCTCGGGGTTGCTCAGATCATAGACCTGCAGCACGCGGTGCGCCCGCCAACCCGACACGCCGGAGGCGAGATAGGCGATTCCGGTGTTGCACTCCCACCAGTTCCGGTGCGTACTCTGCTCGCCTTCGATGCGCGCCAGCAGCTCCGGCCGCACCGGATTGCTGACATCCCAGATCTCATGCGCGGACGTGCCGAAGCTGCGCAGCAGGTAGGTCTTCTTGGCATCGCCCTTGGGCAGCGCCTTGCCGTCGCACACTTGCACCGTCTGCGCGCCGCCCTGTTCGTCGCTCCCGGGCGCGCCGGGAATGTGGTGCAGGTATTTGGGACGGCGCGGATCGGTGACGTCGACGATCGAGGTGCCGTTGTCCTCGTGCTTGCCGGTGAGGGAATTGAGCGGCTTCGGATTGGCCTCGCTGCCGCCGTTATGGCCGATATAGGCGATCCAGCGGCCGTCCTGCTCGTGGATCACCGGCTGATCGGCGCTGCGCCCCTCGAGATCGCTGTAGCCGAGCAGCCTCATATTGGTGGCGCTGGGCCGGCTCTGCGCGAAAGCTTGCGTCGCGATCGCGACGAGCGCGATCGCGCCGAAGATGCTCAGCCTCATGATGCGGTTCCTCCCCGAATCGAGCTGGCGCGGCGCGCCCGGCATCTCGTCGCCGCACCATAGTCGCGCGGCGGTCTCCGGTTCAACCGTAGCTTTTCGCCATGCCCTCGGCCGGGTCGGCGAACGCGCCATAGGGCGGGATGGGATAGCGCAGCCCGGCCTTGGCGAGGCCCTTCAGCCCCTCGACGGCGCGCGCCAGATCCTGCGGCGGCAGCGCCATCAGCATCTCGTCATCGGCGACGCCGCCATAGCGCCGCTCGGCATAGCAGGGGATGGAAAGGCTCACTTCGCGCGTCTTCAGCGCATGGCCCCAGCTATCGGCGCACGCGCTCTCGCCGGTGATCGAGAAATCGTAGCGGCGGTAATTCTTCCATTGCAGCCCGTTGATGAACAGGATCATCTGCCCCGGCGTGCCGTAGAACAGCACGATGTCCGGCGGATCCAGCCGCGCCGCGCGCAGCGGCGCCACCACCAGCGCGTGATAGCGCCCGGCGGGGACGCGCGGCATCTGCTGCTGGTGCGCGGCCGCGGCCGCCTGGTTCTCGAACCAGACGCCGGTCATGCGCTTGCCCGACAGAAAATCCTCGCCCGGCGCGTTGAGCCCGACGATGCCGCCGCAATTGCTGAACGGGCGCAGATTGTCGTGGACGATGCCGAGCGTGAGGCCGGCCACGCGCGCCTGCGTCACCAGCTGGCAGGTGCTGAACTCGGCCCCCGGCTTCGGCCGGCGCAGCCCCGGTATCGCATCGAGCGCCGCCGTGTCCTCGAACAGCCGCATGCCGATCGGCAATGTCCTGAGCCGCAGCAGCTCGGTCAGCTCCTGCGCCAGCTGCTTCAGCGCCTCGGCGCCGGGACCTTCGTTCATCGCTTCCTCCCCAGAGATCGTTCCGGGCAGCTTAGCGCAAGGGGGAGGGGGCGCTAGCATCCCGCACATGCTCCGGGCGGAAGCCCATGCCGAGGATCCGCGCCGGGATGCGCCGCAGCGCGGGAAAGCGCTGCAGCAATCTCAGCGCCGCCGGCAGCCGCAATGTTCCCTTGCTCTCGAGCACGCGGCTGATGACGCGGTCCTGGATCGCGACCTGCAGCGCTTGCGTCAACCGCGTCGGCAGCAGGCGCCGGCGCTGGATCTGCGCGAGCGGCGTCTCCGGCACCGGCCCCGGCGCGCGGGCGAGCCACGGCACCAGGATGTTGGCGGCGGCGACCGCGTCCTGGATGGCAAGGTTGATGCCGATGCCGCCGATCGGCGACATCGCATGCGCGGCATCGCCGATCAGCAGCAGCCCCGGCTGATACCATTGCTCGAGCCGATCGACCGCGACGGTGAGCAGCTTCACTTGGTCCCAGGAACCGATCTCGCCGGCGCGGTCGGCGAGAACCGGCACCATCGCGGCAAGCTCGGCGCGAAAATGCGCGATCCCCTGCGCCTTCAGCGCGTCGAACCCGCCCTTGTGGATGACGAAGGCGCATTGCCAGTAGTCGCCGCGGTCGAGCATCACCAGGATGCGCCCGTCGAGGAAGCGGCCCAGCGTCCGGCCGGCATCCTGCGGCCGCTTCGACAGCCTCAGCCACAGCACGTCGATCGGCGCGCCGAGATCGCGGCTCTTGAGCCCGGCCGCGCGCCGCAGCGTCGAATGCCGGCCGTCGCAGGCGATGACGAGGTCGGCGCGCAAGGTCAGCGCGCCCGCTGTGTCGCGTGCGCCGACGCCGGCGACGCGGCCGTCCGCGCGCAGGAGGGTCTCGGCTTCGGTCTCGCGCAGCAGCCGAAACGCCGGCAGCCTCTCCGCCACCTCGGCGAGGAAATCGAGAAAATGCCATTGCGGCATGAAGGCGATGAATTTGCAGCGTGTCGGCAGATGCGAGAAATCGGCGACGACGACGCTGTCATCGCCGATCTGCCCGGTGATCTGGCGCAGCTCGTCATGCGGGCGCGCCAGGAAGGCCTCGAGCAGCCCCAGCTCCGCCATCACCTCGAGCGTCGAGGGGTGGATGGTATCGCCACGGAAATCGCGCAGGAAATCGGCATGCTTCTCCAGCACGACGGTGTCGATGCCGGCGCGCGCCAGCAGCAGCCCCAGCATCATGCCCGCGGGCCCGCCGCCGACGATGCAGCAGCGGGCGCGGATGTCGCGCGGCGAGGGATCAGCCATTCTTTGCTCTTTCGGATAACACCATTTGCCTCGATTCCGCTTGCCAGGCGGCAGCCGTCTGCTCATACTTTGGGCATGAGAAAGCTCGCCGTCAAAATTGTACCGAAGGACATGTGTCGCAAGCGCTGGCATTTCGCGTCGCCGGCGTGCGGCCGCATTCGGCTTCGGGCGGAGGAGTTGAGCTAGACCGTCTCGAAGACAGAGCAACGAATGCCAAGCCGCCAGCGGACCCCCGAGGCGGCTTTTTGATTGCCGCTTCGCCGGCCGCAGGAGGCCTCAGGAGGTGGCAATGTGGAGTGAATGGCTGGCGAGAACGCTGAGCCCGCGCCGCGGCGAAGACGCCGACCCGGCGCCGCGCCCGCGCAAACCGCCGCATGCCCCGCCACCCGAACGCGCCGATGATGAAGAGTACGACGCTGAACTCGCTGCGGCGGAGGAGAACGAATAAGCGACAAGTGAGCATTCCACAAACTGTTTAGCCCCTCCCCCCTTGAGGTCTAGGCGAACGCGCGTAGCGCGTTCGTCCGCGGCGGCGGCAGCGATTGCGCAGCAATCGCGAGAGCCGCACCGTTCGGACTAGCTTCAGGCGTCGAAGCTAACCCGCTCCGAGCGGCTCTCGCGGTTGCTACGCAACCGCTGACGCCGCCGCCGACGAGCGCTGCGCGCTCGCGGCGCGCGCCACGACATGAAAGAGATGCCAATGCTTGGCTTCCCCGCACGGCGTCATCGCGTCGCTTTCTTCTTCGTCGAGAAGCTCGACGGTGAAGCCGGCGAGCAGGCGCTCGATCTCGGTGCGAGTGAAGAAGGTGATGGCGTCGCGGCCGCGCCAGCCGTCGCGCGCGCCGAAGAGCTGGCCGGCAAAGCGCCCGCCCGGTTTCAGCGAGCGGGTGATCTTCGCCCAGACCTCGGGAAACCGCTCCGGCGCCACCAGCGGCAGGGCGAAGCTGGCATTGACGAGATCGGCCGCGGGCCAGTCCGCATCCTCGAAGCGCGCGCAGCGCGCCTCGAGCGGCGCTCCGGGCGGCAGATCGGCGCGTCCCGCGAGGCGCGCGATCGCCTCGCGCTCGGCATCGATGGCGATGACCTGCCAGCCGCGGCGCAGCAGCTCGATGGTGTCGCGCCCGTCGCCGCAGCCGAGATCGACCGCGACGCGCCCGCTGCCGTCGCCGAAGCGCTCCAGCGCCACGAGCAAGGTGCGCCGCGGCGGCCGCCCGGCGGTGCCGCGGTAATAGGCGTTCCAATCGGTATTGCCTTGGCTCATCGCCGCCAAGCTTAGCAAGCGCGCCGAAGGCCGCTACCCTGCGCGTCCATGACCCAGGAGATTTCCCCGGAAGCTCTCGACCTCGCGCGCTGGATCCGTCCCGGCGATACTGTCATCATCGGCCAGGGCTGCGGCGAGCCGCTGACTCTCACTGAGGCGCTGGCGCAGCAGCGCGCCGCGCTCGGCGGCTGCCGCGTGTTTCTCGGCCCGAGCTTTGCCGGCACCTTCCGGCCCGAGCATAGCGACCATCTCGCCTTCACCGCCTATGCCGCGAGCGGCAGCAACCAGGCGCTGGCCCGGGCCGGGCTGCTCGACATCCTGCCGGCGCATTACTCGGCGCTGCCGGCGCTGTTCGCCGAGGGAAGGTGTCCCGCCGATGTCGTGCTGCTGCTCCTCGGCGGCGCGCCCGGGCGCTTCTTTCTCGGCATGGGCGTCGATTATCAGCTCGACGCGGCGCGGCGCGCCCGCGTGGTGATCGCCGAATGGAACCCGCACGTGCCGGAAACGCCGGGCACCGCGCTGCCGCCCGATATCCGCATCGACGTCCTGCTGCGCAGCGAGCGCGCGCCGGCGGTGCTGCGGCCCGCTGCGCTGGGCGAAACCGAGGCGGCGATTGCGCGCCGCGTCGCGGCGCTGGTGCCGGACGGCGCCACGCTCGAGCTCGGCATCGGCGCGCTGCCCGATGCCATCCTGGCGATGCTCACCGGCCATCGCGATCTCGGCCTCCATTCCGGCATGGTCGGCGACGGCGTCGTGGCGCTGGTCGAGGCGGGGGCGCTCACCAATGCGCAAAAGCCGATCGATCGCGGCGTCTCGATCGGCGGCCTGCTCTTCGGCACGCGGCGCCTCTTCGATTTCGCCCAGCGCAACCCCGCGCTGAAGCTGATGCCGCCGGCTTATACCCATGGCCATCAGGTGCTGCGGCAAGTGCCGCGCTTCACCGCGATCAACTCGGCAATCGAGGCCGATCTCACCGGCCAGGTCAATGGCGAGAGCCTCGGCGGCGTCTATCTCGGCGCGGTCGGCGGCCAGGTCGATTTCCTGCGCGGCGCCGCGGCGGCGCCGGGCGGCCGCTCGATCATCGCGCTGCCGGCCACCGCCAAGGGCGGCACGGTGAGCCGCATCGTCGCCAGGCTGGGCGATGCCACCGTCACCTCGCTGCGCAGCGACATGGACGCGATCGTCACCGAATACGGCGTCGCCGAGCTGCGCGGCCTCACCCTCGCCGAGCGCACCCGCCGCCTGATCGCCATCGCCGCCCCGCAGTTTCGGGAAGAGCTGGAGCGGGGAGTTCGATAGTTGTCAGCTCGTAGTTGTCAGTTGTCAGTTGTCAGTTTTCAGTTAGGCGTCGTTCTTTACTGATAACTGACAACTGAAAACTGACGACTCAACCGACAACTGACAACTAACCGCCCATCACCATCGCCGCCCCTTTCTCCGCGATCATGATCACCGGCGCGTTGGTGTTGCCGCTGATGAGGGTCGGCATGATCGAGGCGTCGATGACGCGCAGCCCTTCGATGCCGCGCACGCGCAGCCGCTCGTCGACCACCGCCATCGCATCGCTGCCCATCTTGCAGGTGCCGACGGGGTGGTACTCGGTCTCGGCCGAAGCGCGGATGAAGTCTTCGAGCTCGGCATCGCTGCTCTGCGCCGCGCCGGGCAGACGCTCTTCGCCGAGCCAGTCGCGGAAGGCCGGCGCCGCCAGGATCTCGCGCCCGCGCCGGATGCCGTCCATCAGGATTTTCAGATCATAGCCCGAGGCGAGATAGTGCGGATCGATCACCGGCGGATGCAGCGGATCGACCGCGGCGAGGCGGATCTCGCCGCGGCTCTCCGGCCGGAGGCAGCAGGCATGCAGGGTGACGCCATGGCCGTCGAGCCGGCGGCGGCCGTGCTCCACCACCTGCGCCGGGATGAAATGGTATTGGATGTCGGGCATCGTCGGATCATTGCGGCTCGACACGAAGGCGCCGGCCTCGGCGATGTTGCTGGTGCCGGGCCCATTGTGGAAGAGCGCGAACTGCAACGCGACCAGCAGCGCGGTGAGGCCCGCGCTTTTGCCGTCGAGCGTGCCCTTGCCTGTGGTGCGCCGGATGATGTTGACGTTGAGGTGGTCCTGCAAATTCTTGCCGACGCCCGGCAGGTCCGCCACCACCGGCACGCCGAGGCGGCGCAGCTCCTCCGCCGGGCCGATGCCGGACAGCAAGAGGAGCTGCGGCGAATTGATCGCGCCGGCGGCGAGCAGCACCTCGCGCTCGGCCCAGACGGTGTGCCGCTCGCCCCCGGCGATGTAGTCGACGCCGACGGCGCGGCCGTTCTCGACATGGATATGAACCGCCTGCGCCTCGCTGCGCAGGGTCAGGTTGCGCCGCTCCGCCGCCGGGTGCAGATAGGCCGAGGCCGCGCTCCAGCGCGCGCCGCGCTTCTGCGTCACCTGATAGAGGCCGCTGCCATATTGCGCGGCGCCGTTGAAATCGGGGTTGAGTGGAATCCCCGCCTGCTGCGCCGCCTCGACGAAGACATGGCTGAGCGGGTTGGTGTAAGGCCGGTCGGCGACGTTGAGCGGGCCGCCTTCGCCGTGGAAGCCGTCGACGACGCGCTCATTGTGCTCGGCCTGTTTGAAGAAGGGCAGCACATCCTCATAGCTCCAGCCGGCATTGCCGAGCTGGCGCCAGCGATCGTAATCCGCCGCGCTGCCGCGGATATAAACCATGGCATTGATCGAGCTCGACCCGCCCACCACCTTGCCGCGCGGCCAATAGAGGCGCCGCCCCTTCATCGCGGCCTGCGGCGCGGTCTCGTATTGCCAGTTGAAGCGGGGCGTGCCGAGCCGGCCGACCGCCGCCGGCATCCGCACCAGCGGCGAGCGGTCGGAGCCGCCCGCCTCGAGCAGCAGCACCGTAGTCCCGGCATCGGCCGAGAGCCGGTTGGCCAGCACCGAGCCGGCCGAGCCCGCGCCCACGATGATGTAGTCGTGCCCCGCACCCGCCATGCCGCCGCCCCTCCGTCGCCCGACTATCCCGATCGGCGCGGCGCCATGGCAAGCCCCGCGGCTCCGGGGGCCTTCTCTACCACAGATTTTTCGCCGTGCGGCTGATGCAGATCAATTCTGCGTTAACAACCGTTGTCGTAATATAAGGGTCGTGTCGATATACGAGCCATGTCGATTGGCATGGTGGTGGGTGCAGGGATGTTTGGAATGCGGCAGGAACTGAGAAAGGTGATGAAAGAGCTGGACGCCGCTGCGGCGCGTCTCAACGCCGGCCTCGGCGCCGTCGCTGTCGTCCTCAGCGTAACCGTCGCCGCGACCCTGACCGTCAAGCTCTACCAGTTCGCACTCCTGATCGACGCCCAGCAGACGCTGCCGCTGGGTCCCTAGCGCGACGCACAGCGTCGTCGCTGGCGGGCGTCAGCGGTTGCGCAGCAACCGCGAGAGCCCGCACCGTGCGGACTAGCCTCCCTAAGCCACAACCCTCTCCCCCTCCCAGATCCCCACGATCGCCGTCGCGCCGCGATGATCGATGACGAGATAGGGGTCGAGCAGGATGCGGTCCTGGAACAGCTCGCCGACGCGGAAGCCGGCTTCGGGCAGCTTCGCTTTGAGGCGCAGCGCCCGTTCGCGAATCTCGGGATGAACACCCTCCAGCGTGGACGCGTCGCGCTCGACCCAGCGTGCGGGTCCGCGCGCCCGTACCAGCAGGGGCAGCGCGGCGATCCCCAGCGCGCCGAAGAGGCAATCGAGCCCGGCCTGGCCCGCATCATGCCCCGAAAGCAGCATGAAGAGGGTCACGCCGACGGCGAGCACAGCCGCCTGAGCCAGCACTACCGCCGCGCGATGGCGATAGCTCCAGCCCGGCGGATGCGCGAGCAGCTGCACGGCCTTGTGCCGCTCCAGCGCGTCGTAATCGATGCGCGTGACGCCGCTCGCCGCGCAAGCGGCATCGAGCACGTCTTCGGCGGAAAAGGAGAGAGTGACGCCGTCGAAAGGCATGGCGGGCTCCTTCGCGAATGATTTGAGTTGCCATCCCATGAACACCCCGCGACGCGAAGCGTCATCGCGCCGCGACGCACAGCGTCGTCGGGGGCGGACGTCAGCCCTAGGCGAACGCGCGTCGCGCGTTCGTCCGCGGCGGGCGTCAGCGGTTGCGCCAGCAACCGCGAAAGCCCGCACCGTGCCGACTAGCCTCCCGCATGTCTCGCCGCCACCAGCCTTTATGCGATAGTATGCGTTCCTATCCCATGGAGAAGTTTCGCTTCACCTGCGCGCGTCATCAGCAGCGGTTCCGCGAAATCGTCGAGCGCGCCGGCTGCACCGACCCGGCGAAGCTCGACGAGCTCGGGCGCAAGACCCTGGCCTGGATCTCAACCCGCTATCCCCGCCACGTCCTCGATCACTTCAACCAAGCCCGTTGCCTCGGCTGCACCCTCGAAGCCGCCCATGTCGACCTCGCCGAAATCGAACGCCGCATCACCGAGCTCGCAACGCGCAACGCGTAGCGTTGTCGCGGGCGGACTAGCATCGGACGGACACACCCGCCTATTCTCCGCTCGAGGTGCCGCCATGACCGAGCTCGGCGTGTTCGAAGCGATCCACACCGCGCGCGCCTTGCGCCGGCTGAAACCCGACCCGGTGCCCGACGCGCTCATCACCAAAGTGCTCGAAGCGGCGATCTGCGCGCCGTCGGCCGGCAATGCGCAGAACTGGATCTTCCTGGTCGTGCGCGACGCCGAGCAGCGGCGCAAGCTCGGCGCCCTCTACCGCAAGGCCTCCGACATCGCCAGCGCGATCTACGCGGCGCGCGGCCGTCCCGCGCATATCAGCGCGGCGCAATTTCAGCGCCTGATGACCGCCGGCGCGCATCTCTGGGAGCATATGGGCGATGCGCCGGTGCTGCTCGTTCCCTGCCAGCGGCGGCCGCAAGTGCCGCCGCCCGAGGCGCTGCCGCCGCAGCTTCGCGCGCGCTACGCCGAGGAGCTCGCCTATACCGAGCGCATCCGCGGCGCCAGCATCTATCCCGCGATCCAGAACATCATCCTCGCCTGCCGCGCCCTCGGCCTCGCCACCATCATCACCACCAACCACATCCGCTGCGAAGACGAGTTCAAGGAAGTGCTGGGCCTGCCCGACGACGTCCAGACCTTCGCCCTGATGCCCATCGGCTGGCCCCTCAGCCCCTTCGGCCCCCTCACCCGCCGCCCGCTGTCCGAAGTCGCGTACGCCGACTATTGGGGACGAAGCTGGCGGCCCTGAGCCCCTCTCCCGCTAGCGGGAGTGAGGGGACCGCAACATTGTCACGGCCCCCTCTGGACGAACCTCCTCACGCCCGCCGATGCCACCCATGATGCGGCGCAAACAGCTCATTCGCCGCCTGCTGCTGCGCCGGCGACAGCGCCGCGTAGAGCGGCTTGAACGACGCCAGGAACCGCGCCTCGTTCTCGCTGCGGGTCTTGGCGAAGCTCTCGCGCAGCGAGATGCGCTGCACCGCGTCGAGCGGCTTCTTTTCCTGCCGCGCGCGCAAGATCGCCTGGTCGAGCGCCTGGGCATTGTCGCGCATCGCCTGCGCCACCGGCGTCCACAGCGAGTCCTGTGCCGGCGTGATCTTGAGCTCGGCTTTCAGATAGGCGATCTGCCCCGCCACTCTTTGCCCCGGCAGCATGCGTTGCGTGTGACGATGCGCCGGCATCTGAGCCGCGCCGGCATTGGCCGGCGCCGGCGCGACCTCGGCAAAAGCCGGCGCAATACCGACAGCCCCGACGCCGGCGAGCAGCGCGGCGACAAGGGCGGTACGACGGATGTTCATCATGACTGACCTCGATGTTGCGAGACGCCCCGCGTCTCTCTCACTCCCTTTCTAGGGAGCCCGAGAGTGGGCCATGACCCGCCTGACACCGATTTAACCGCGCTGAAATCTCCCCGCGACGTCCCCGCGACGCTCCGCGTCGTCGGGGGCGGGCGTCAGCGGTTGCGCAGCAACCGCGAGAGCCCGCACCGTGCGGACGAACCTGAGCGCCCGCCGCGCCCGAACCCTAAGAGTTAACCCCCCCAATCCGCCGATTGAGCGAATGCCGCCGCACCAGCCGATGCAGAATATGCGCCATCAGCATGCCCCGATCGAACGCCGGCGTGCCAAACGGGAACCGCTTCGGCCCGCTCGCGCCATGGCGCTCCAGCAGGATGTTCTCGATATTCTCGAAAGCCGTCGCGTCACTGGCAGCGATCGTCGGGTCATGTAGAGGCATGCGCGTGCTCCCTGATCTCGACCCGTAAACGCTTTAGTCATGGTAAACTCTCGCGACACCCGCGCGACGCGCAGCGTCGTCGAGGGCGGGCGTCAGCGGTTGCTCCGCAACCGCGAGAGCCCGCACCGTTCGGGCTAGCCTCCACGCCCGCAGGGGCGATCCCAATCTCCTTAAGGGCAAGGCAAACGCGCGCGCAGGTTCCGCAACCCTTATGACGAGTGCAGCGCTGCCCTGACCTCGGCCGGAGACGCGAGCACGCGGGAAACGCGCTCGGTCAGCTGCCCGATTTTGAAGGGTTTCTTCAGCAGGGGAATGCCGGCGATGCCGCCCTTGCGCAACGCGTCGGCATGACCCGTCATCAGCAAGGCCCTGATGCCCGGCTGATAGTGGCTCGCCCGTTTGATCAGGGCATCGCCGTTCATCGTCGGCATGGCATAGTCGGTGAGCAGCAGGTCGATCGGCGCTCGCTCTTCCAGGATATGCAGTGCCGTTGCGGGATCATCCGCCTCCCACACGGTGTAACCGACATCGCGCAGCACGGTGCCGACCAAACTGAGCACGCCTCGGTCGTCATCGCAGACCAGAATTCGGGCAGGGGCGTGTTCCTCGCTGATGTCTGTCGGCTCCGGCGCGCCGCGCTCGCTTGCCGCGCCATGAGCGCGCGGCAGCCAGATCGCGACCGTGGTCCCGCGCCCGAGCGCGCTGTCAATCTGAACCGCACCGCCCGACTGTGCCGCAAAACCTTGCACCATGGACAAACCCAGCCCCGAGCCGCGCCCCGCTTCCTTGGTGGTGAAGAAGGGCTCGAAGGCGCGCGCCAGCGTGTCCTTGTCCATGCCGGACCCGGTGTCCGATATCGCGACGACGACGTAGTCGCCCGGCGGCAGTTCACGACGCTCTGCAGGCCCCACAGATCGGCGCTCCGACCGAATCATCAGCGTGCCGCCATCCGGCATGGCATCGCGGGCGTTCAAGGCGAGATTCAGAATCGAGAGCTCCAGCTGATTGGGGTCCGCTTCCGCCGGACCGAGCGCGTCCTCGGCTTCGATCACCAGCCGAATGCCGGGTCCGATGGTTTGCCTCAGCAGCTCCCTCACGCGATCCACGATCGCCGGCACATCGATCGGTTTTGGGTCAAGGCGCTGACGGCGGGCAAACGCGAGCAGGCCCTGCGTCAACCTGGCGCCACGCTCCGCCGCAACCAGGGCACTCCCGAGCATCGCTCCGGCCTGAGCCTGGTTGGGAAGCCATTGTTGAGCCAGTTCGATGTGTCCGATGACCACCGTCAGCAGGTTGTTGAAGTCGTGAGCGATGCCGCCCGTCAGCTGGCCGAGCGCCTCCATCTTTTGCGCCTGGCGCAGCTGATCTTCCGCGGCGCGCCGCTCTGAGATTTCCGCTTCCAGCCGAGTGTTGGCGAGACTGAGATCGGCGGTGCGCCGGCTCAGCTCCAGCTGAAGTCTGATCGCGCGCTCGAGCGAGCGGGCGACGTTGTACGCCGCCACGCTGAGCGCCAGCGCGAAAACGACAACCATCGCGGCCATTGCCGCATGCACCGCTCCGCCCTCGATCAGCAGGCGGAGAGCCAGCGGCAACGTCGCCGG
>DATJLU010000178.1:0-22681 GCA_035509275.1 Allostellaceae bacterium
CAAGGCACGGCCCGAGGATTACAGCGCGATCGTGCTGCCGGGTGGTGTCGCCAACCCCGATCAGCTCCGCACCATAGAACAGGCGGTCGCCTTCGCGCGGCATTTTTTCGACGCGAAAAAGCCGATCGCGGTGATCTGCCATGGCCCCTGGACCCTGGTCGAGGCCGGCGTGGTGAAAGGGCTCCAAATGACATCCTGGCCGTCGCTCAAGACCGATCTCAGGAACGCCGGGGCGACATGGGTCGATCAGGAGGTGGTCGTCGATCGTGGCATCGTCAGCAGCCGCAAGCCGGACGACCTCCCGGCGTTCTGCAAGAAGATGGTCGAGGAGTTCAAGGAAGGTCGCCACCACCAGCGTCAGGCAGCGGAATAGCCGCTAAGCCGGCGCGGTCCGCGTCACGCGCTCGACAAGGAGCGGCGCAAAGAGCCGCATTACCGCAAGCGCCAAGCTCAGATCGTCCTCGTTCCGGCAGTGGACGCCGACCGCGGTCTCGCCATTGGTAATGTGCACGCCGTAACGTTCCGGCAGATCGTTGCCGAAAACCCAGTCCAGGAACGAGATCATGGTCTGCGGTGTGAGCTGCGGCGGTATCGTGGCGTCCTTGGCAAGTCGGCGCAGCTCAATGAGCTCTTCCGGCAAGCCTTCATGAAGCAGCCGTGCACGCACATCCTCGGCGGCGCCGAGGGTGCGAAAGAGGCCGATGGCAGTGTCGTTGGGCATGGTTTCTCCATTGCGATACCCTCCCAACGATTGGCGGCGGGGAAGCGTTTCCTTGGGCTTGCGCTTCGCTGCCTCCTCAAAATCGGGAGCCGCGGGACGGCCCGAACGCTTCGCTGGACGCGAGATGGGGCTCCGCCCGCAGCGTGCCGGCGATGCGGTCGGCGAGCAGACCAAGGGCCCGGCTCATGGCCGCGGGCTCGCTGGCGAAGCGATCGGCTCCGCCCACGAGAATCGTCTCCCGGCGCTCGATGACCCGCTTCTGCGGACTGCCTGCAAGCAGGGTCCAGACGGCGTCGAGCCGCACTTGCCCCGCCGCATCGGCATCAAATTCTTCGACGCTGACCACCAGTCCGCGCACCGCACCCGGCGGCTTCGGCGCGTCGGGAGCGACCACCAACCCCGCCGGCAGCCGCGCCGCGAGATCCCAGGCGAGGACGCGGCGCGACATGCCATCGAGCGGCGCCGCCCAGCGATCGGTCTCGCTGATCTGGAGTTGGGTCGAGCCGGCGCGCCGCACCAGGGGGAGCCGGTCGAGCACATCCGGCAGATGCACGGCATCGACGACGATCGGCGGACCCGACACCGAGTCCGCGATGCGTTGACCCGGGACCGGCTCCAGCGCATAGAACCGGCTCTTCGGGCTCGTGGCGCAACCCGCGAGGAACAGCAGCGCCATCAGGCCGAGCGCTCGCCTCATTGGCTCGAGCCCGCCTTGCCCTCGAGCAGCGCTTCCGGATGGCGATCGAGATAGTCGGCGAGCGCGCGAATGGAGCGCGCCGCCCCGGCGAGCTCATGCAACGCATGCGGCAAGTCGCGATCCTGCTCGGCCTGGGCGCCGCCGAGCACCGTATTCGCCGAGGCCGCCGCCTGCTGGGCTTCGCTCGCCGCCTCATCCACGCTCTTCAGCACCGGACCGGCGCGGCCGTTCACGAGGCGGAGCGTGCGGTCGAGCGCGGCGCTCGCACGCTCGATGTGGTCGACGCTCTGCCGCAGTGCCGGCGAGGCGGTTATTCCCTTCACCTGCGCCGCCACTTGGCGCAGATCATCACCGATGGCGACGAAAGGCATGGCGTCGATCTTGCTCATGATCGCGCCCGCCTGCGCCGTGAGGCCGGCGATGTCGCCCGAGGGTGCCGCCGGAATCTCGGGCTCCTTTCCGCCAAGCATGAGGTGGGCCGATGGCGCGCCGGCGACGACGTCGAGGCTGACGATCCGCCGGCCGATCACCGGCGCGGTTCGGCCGAGACGCGCTCGAAGGCCCTGCCGGATCATCTGGTCGAGCGCGTGGTTCAGCACCGGCGTCCAGTCGCCATTGGCTGCGGGAGAGGCACCGTCGAGCTTGAGCCGCGCCGGCTCGAGCTCGAGCGTGACCGGCGTTTCGAGCCGGTCCTTCCGGGCGTCATAGGCAAAGTCGACGGCGGTCACCTGGCCAACGCGGAAGCCGCGCAGCATCACCGGCGCGCCCGGTCGAAGATCGCCCACCGCCCCGCCGAACTGCACGCGATAGGAAATCGTCTGACCGATCGGCGCGCCAACGGCATCCTGCTCGCTGTCGTAAAGCTCGAAGCGATCGCCAGGTTTGGCCGCGGGCCCGCGCTCCCCTCCGGGCAGGGTCTCGAAGGCGATGGCGCCCGAGACGATGGCAGGCAGCGAGACGAGCTGTGCCGAAAGCCCGTCACTGGTCGAAATCCGCACTGCGCCCGCATT
This sequence comes from Allostellaceae bacterium, assembly GCA_035509275.1. Taxonomy (GTDB): domain Bacteria; phylum Pseudomonadota; class Alphaproteobacteria; order ATCC43930; family CGMCC-115725; genus DAHUYF01. The sequence goes on from DATJLU010000178.1 coordinate 2,429, forward strand.
CCAGAAGCGCGTCCCCGCATGAACCAGCTTGTCGAAAGGCGCGCGGATGAACACGTCGATGTCGAAGCCCCGCCCCTGATCGACGAGCCGGTCGGATTCGACCACGCCGACATTGAGGCCGAGATATTTGACCGCGGCCCCTTGCGTGAGGGAGCCGAGCTCATGCGCGTGGAGCACGAAGCGCGTCCCGGCCGTTTCGGCGGCGACGGGGGCCGCTTGCTCGAGCCCGGTGAAACGGCGCGTCGGCTTTCCCGGGCCGGGATCGATCGCGATATAGGGCCCGGACACGATCGTCTTCAGCGCCGCGAGGTTTTCGAGGCCAATATTGGCGCCGACGATCCAGAAGCGCGTTCCTTGGGTCAAGGCATGATCGAACTCGTTGTCGAGCCGCAGTGTCACCACGACATGGCTCAGATCCTTGGCCAGGCGGACATCTTCCACCGCGCCGACATCGAGGCCGCGATAACGCACTTTCGTGTCCCCCGCCTTGATGCCGCCGGCGCTGGCGAAGGTGACGGTCACTTCCGGCCCGCGGTTGATGATGTTCCGCAGAGCGAGCCAGCCGACGATGATGAGGGCGGCGATCGGCACCGCCCAGATCCATCCGGGCCAACGGCTGCGGCGGAATGCGGCCTCTGTGCGCTTTCCCGCCGGGTCGTTCATCGCGGCGCCTCCGCCGCATCCCACATCAGCCGCGGATCGAAAAAGCGCGAAGCGGCCATGGTGACGATGACCACTGTGAGGAAGGGCAATGCGGCATTCCCGGCATGCGCCACGACGACATCGCCGACCCGCATCAGCGGCGAGAAGACCACGAGCGTAAAGGGATCGATACAGGACCAGCGCCCGATCCGATCGATGAAGCGGTGCAGCTTCGTCCGGGCCACGAGCGCGCCGCGCCAGCGTCGCACGACCGACAGCAGGAACCAGCTCAGCCCGGCGAGCTTCAGCAAGGGAATGGCGATGCTGGCGGCGAAGATGACGATGGCGAGGATCCAGAGATGAGCATGGATGAGCTGCTCGATGCCGCTGTAGATGGTCGTCCCCTGCACCTCGCCGAAGACGATCAGCGTCGTCATCGGGTAGATCATCGATGGCGCGTAGAGCACGTACCCAGCGGCGACAAGGGCGGCGGTGCGAATCAAGGAGTCGGGCTTGCGCGCGAAGACCCGGTTACGGCAGCGCGGGCAACGATTCCCCTCGGCCGAGCTCGGCAGCAGCAGATCGCAGACAGTGCACGAAATGGCCGCCTCACCGCCGGGAATACGGCGCTCGGCCGCAATCGCCCGCCAGACGCTGCGGCGGTCGAGCGTGGCATGGGTGATCATCGACAGGAACGCTGTCGCGAGAAAGCACCAGCCACCCGGCAAGATCTGCACCGGCACATAGACCGCGACGCGGCTATAACCGATGGCGCAGGCGATCAGGAACACATCGGGCATCGCCCATTGCATCAGCAGGATCGCCCAGCGAAACGCCGCGCCGAGCCAAGCCGGGCGACGACCCACCCGCAGCGTCGCGAGCGTGAGCGTCAACAGGCCGAAATGGAGGAAGGGCAACAGCACGGCGAAAGCGCCGATGAGCAGCGCCAGCAGGGGCCATCCCTGCTGCCAGAGGACGATGACGCCGGAGCCGAGCCGCGTCTCGATCGAACTCCCGGCAATCCGCGCCCCAAGAAACGGCAACAGATTGGCCGGAAACAGCAGGACCAACGTCGCTGCCGCGCAGGCCAACGCCGCGTCGAGGCTTCGTCCGGCCGTGCGCTCGAGCCGATCTTCGCAACCGCGGCAGATGGCGATGGCGCCGGGCGGCAAGGGCGGCAAGTCCTGAATGGTGCCGCAGTCGGGACAGGCGATGGTCATGGGCGCCGTCGGAGTGGCACCCGGCTCGCGACGCAACCCATCGTTGGGCAGAGGGACATTGCCGCTGCAATAAGTGAAACGGGCAATTCCGCTAACACCCCTTCGGCATCGCGAGTTGCGAGCACCGCGGCTGGGCGGCCGGGCGCCGCGGCCTCTTCGAGACGCGGCCGCCACGGCGCCGCCGGCTTCGTGACACGAAGCGCATCCGGGGCTTGTCAGAGCCACATGCGTTACGCGACGCTCCGCTAGAGCTCCTTCACTCTTGCGCCCGAGTCGGCGCCGCAACGAGCGCGACCGCCAGCATCATCGATGCGAGCCGTCCGCAGCGCTTCATGTCGGCCTTGTCAATCCGGGTCGGGGAACCAACGATGCGATCGATTCGTCAAAGCGACGCTGAGTGCGATGACGGCAAAAACGAGGCCCGCGAGGAAAAACAACACGGCGGCAGCAACCGCAGCATGCGCCGCCACGCCGCCTTGCTCATCGCCGCGAGCGGCGGCGCTTCGCCTTCCGCATGACCCTCTCGACTTGTCGCCGCGGCGCGCCGTCGGCGCCCATCATCTGCTTGGTCACGCTGCCGCCCAAGACGTCGGAAAGGCGCGGCTCTGATTGAGGCGTCGCTCGGCGCTCAGTCTCGAGCGCCGCGGCGCGGTTGTCGAGAATTGCCGCGACTTCCATGAGCCGAGCCGCCATGCTTGACGGGACCGGCTCCCTCGCCATCTCGCGCAGCGCCGCGGCGCGTTCCCGCAGATAACCGGCTTCCGGTTTCGCCGCCATTGTCGATCCCAAGTTGCGTGGTTGCGCCCGCAGAGCCAAGCGGCAGCACAGTGACAGAATCGGCCAGTCGCGTCGCACGCCTGATGCAAGGCTCAACAGGACGCTGTTCGCGTGGGTTCCGGAGCGTCCCGAGGCAAAAGAGCGGCCCCATCAAAGCCGCGAGCGCCTGCTTACTCGGCGAGCGCAACTCGCCAGCTAACAGGCGTCCCGCTGCTTCGCTCGACGCGAGGGCTCTTCCAGCTGCCTTGCCATCGCCTCATAGGTTTCGGCCAGGGAGCGATAGGTTGCGACCACGGTGGGATTACGGAGCTGGTCGGCGACGGCGCGGTATTCCACCTTGCACGATGTCGCCGTGCCTGCTCCAGCGCCTCGCTGCGCTGCGAAGCGCGCCGCTCCGTCCGGGATGATCGCGCTTAGCGCTGGTCGGCGATCGTGTCGGCAACATAGGCGCCGCGTTCGCCCATCGGCTTCTTGGGCCGGTCTGTGGTGTCGCGCGCGGTCTGATGCTCCATCTCGGCGTTGAGCGCGGCACCGAGCAGTACGGCGTAGGCCGACATCCAGAACCACATCAAGAGCACGACGACGGCGCCGAGCGAGCCATAGGTCTTGTTGTAGGTTGCGAAGCGGCCGACATAGAGCGAAAACAGCGCCGATCCGACGATCCAAAACAGCGTCGCCGCGGCAGCACCCCAGCTTACCCAGCTCCAGCGCGGCTCGTTGCGCGATGGCGCATAACGGTAGATGACCGCCAGCGCACTGCCACAAAGCAGCAGCAGCACCGGCCAGCGTGCGGCGCTCACCAAGTCCTTGCCGAAGCTACCGAGCGGCAGCAGGCCGAGCACGGCAGGGATCACCGCAATGAGCAAGAGAGACAGCAACGCAAAGATCACACCACTCACCGTAAGTACCAAGGTCGTTCCGTAATAGCGGACAAGTTTGCGCTTTTCCGATTCCGCATAGACCACGTTGAGCGCCGACATCATGGCGCTGGTCGCGTAATTCGCGCTCCAGATCGACACCGCCAGGCTGAGGATGAAACCGATGCCGAGAGTGGACGAGCTCGCGTGAACGACATTGCCGAGCTGCTGGGCAATCAACTGGCGCCCTTCGGCAGGAATGAGGCCTTCGACCGCTTTGACTTGCGCTTCGACCTGGCTCGGCTCGAAAACGAGGCCATAAAGCGCGACGAGCGCGGTAAGCGCCGGCGCCAGCGACAGCAACGCATAAAAGGCTATGCCTGCCGCCATGAGCGAGACGTTGTCGCGCCCGATATCGGTGAAAACGCGGGCCAGGATGTCGTACCACCCGGCAAGGGTGATCTGCGCCGGTTCCTCGGCGAGCCGGCCACGGCCGCCATCGCCGGCGCGTTGGATCGGGCTCTGCCGCCGTAGCCAACGGTCGGACAGGGCCGCATAGAGCGCAAGCCCCGCGGCAATGGTGATACCAAGCAATTTCTGTCGATCGTCGGCCATCGGCGCGCCTCCCCAGGAGCAAACGCTGGAGCCACCGGGTAGGATCGCAAGTCGTCCCGCTGCCACCGCCCGCAAAGCATGTCCCGACGACTGGCGCCGCAGACCGGACGCAGCGACAGCCCTGCGCGCTATATCCGGCCGGCGACGAGAAGAACGATCAAGATCACCAGCAGCAGGCCGAGACCGCCGGTCGGGTAGTAACCCCAGCCTGCGCTATACGGCCAAGTTGGCAGGGCGCCAACCAGCAGAACGATCAAGATTATCAGCAAAATTGTGCCGAGCAGGGGATTCCTCCAAAGCAATGAACCTTATCGACAGAACAGGCGCGATCGCGTTGCCGTTCCATCGGCAGGGTTATTGACGCCTTCCATTCACGGGCGATCGCTGCACTCGACGCGAAGCGCCATTCGACATCGAGGCCCCGCGCTTTCTCCTTTGCTTGCGCTTCGCCGTTCCATTGCTCGGCTTGTTGCCGGCAGCGGATATGACCGCCGTATCCTCGCGCGCCTCTTCGATGACCTCTTCGAGGTCAGGCTCTTCGAGATAGAATGGAATACTGATCACCACCAGCCGTGACCCGCCATAGCGCAAGGGAGCCGAGCGGAGTCGGGAGGCACGATGGGTATGGAGCATGTGCTGCCACCAATGCTCCTTCACGACCTCTGGGATCAGCACAGACAGGACGCCGCCGCGCGTGTCAATCGAGTCGATGCGGTGCGAGAAGCGCCTCGCCGGCGACACATGCCGCCGGCGAGGCGAGGCACCGCTAGTGCGACGTCGTCGGTGACGCCGGGCGCGGCGGGGTGGACGACCCGCTCATCGTATTGGCGGAACCGGACGCGCTCCAAGCCGGCATCCCCTTCAGCTGAGCCTCGGTCTTGGCGACGGTGAAGCCGCCCTGCTGCGCGTCCCAATGAAACTGATCGAGCGGCAGCGCGACATCGTGTGCGCCAATGCCGAGCACGCCGCCGGCGCCGACCACCAGGCGATCGATCGACTTGTTCTCGGGGTTCATCAGCACGGCATTGACGGTGCCGATCTTCTTGTTGTCGCTGCCATAAACGGCGGTACCGGTGATCTGCGTTACGTCTTCCTGCTTCAGCGGATTCGGCTTCGGCGCCTGCTGCGTCGTCGCCGGCGGCGGCCCGCCTAGGCTGCGCGACGGGCCGGCGCCCGGGTTCGCGGTTTGTGCGAGCGCCGGACCGGCAAGCAGCGCCAGCGCGGAGACGGCCGCCAACAGGCTGGTACGCTTCATTGAACACCTCTTTCTGCCGTTGTCGCTCTTGGGACAACAGCGTGACTCTCTCGCTCTCGCCGACCGCCACCAGCGGGATCGGTTGTCACCGCCCAGCGAACGGTAAGGTTGTCGTCTTGACCCGGCACGTTCTTCGCGATCGCGAAATCAATTCAGCGCTCAATCGCGGAACCGACACGCCGTCGGTCGGTTAGCGACATGGCAATCCGCGACCGGGTCGGAAGGACATGAGGTATGCCAGAAAAATCCACTCAGGAAGCCAAATCGAGGTCACGCCGGCACGACAAGAGGAAGCTCGACCCGGCGCATTCATCGCGGTCGTCTCGCGAGCACCTTGATGCGCTGTTGGACGAAGCGCTCGAAGAATCATTTCCGGCAAGCGATGCGCCCCGCGTCGCCGATCGCGACCGCTGAGCACGAGACACCTGATCGATTCTGGTGAACGAGGCGCCCTTTCGGGCCGTTCGCGGATTGTCGGCAAAAGCTTTGCGAGTGCGCGAATGGATAGGATCACCGTCAACTCAACCGCCGCCGTGACTCTCTTTCACCGGCATCACAGGCATTCCGGACTCTTCATCGGCTGGAACGCCCCGGTCTCCAGCGCGGCGAGCGCCAGAACGATTTTTTGCCGCGATCGCGGCCGCGCCGGGATGTTTTCCGGTTGGCGAGCATCGCCTCAGGGGCTGTCGGCGGTATGGGAGCCCCGGAACGAGCGGGCCGGCTTCGACAAGGAGCTCTGACTTCCGCCGCGGCGCACGGTTGGGAGTGAGTTCAATTGTCTTGCGACCTCGACCGGATCGGTGCGTGAACGATCATGATGGCGATGACGCCGTCATTGCGGTGGACCGAGGTCGCGCTGAGGCTGGCGCTCACGATTGGTGCCAGCATCCTGCTCGGCTACAACCGCAGCGAACATGGAAAAGCCGCCGGCATGCGGACGACGCTGCTCGTCTGCCTCGCCGCGTCGGTCGCGATGCTGCAAGTGAACGCCCTGCTTCCCACCGCGGGACGCGCGCCCAACTCCTTCGTCATGAACGATCTGATGCGTCTGCCGCTTGGCATTCTTACCGGTGTCGGCTTCATCGGCGGGGGCGCCATCCTGCGCCGCGGCGACATGGTGGTGGGCGTCACCACCGCCGCCACCCTGTGGCTGGCGACGGTGATCGGCCTGTGCCTCGGAGGCGGACAGATCGCGCTTGGCCTCGCCGCCACAGTCCTCGGTCTCTTCGCCCTGTGGGTCCTGAAATGGGTCGAGAACCGATTGCGGCAGGAAAGCGATGCGCGCCTCTCGCTCACGGTCGATGCGAGCGGCCCCGGCGAAGCGGAAATTCGGCGCCGGCTCAGGGATGCAGGCCTGTCGATTTTTGCCAGCCGGGTCGATCTAAGCCGCAACGGCATGCATCGCGAACTCGTCCTCGAGGTGCGTCAACTTCGTCTGCCTCGGAGTACTGAAACGCCGGCGCCCATTGCCGAGCTCGCGCGCGCAGCGGGTGTCGTCAGGCTTCAGTGGCAGGAGCGACATTCAAATGGGGGGCCGTGAGGGATTGCAGCTTTGCCGGCGCCGCCACCCCTCGCCTGCCGGTCGAGACCGGAACGGCACGGATAGAGGCGTGTTTTTCGAAGCGAGCGCTGCGCTCAAGCATTCGTACCGCCTGCCATCCCGCGCGAGGATTCCGACATGCCGCAAACCGCATCCGACATCCTGATCGACACCCTCATCGATTGGGGCGTCGACACCGTCTTCGGCATCCCCGGCGACGGTGTCAATGGCATCATCGAAGCGCTGCGCCTGAAACGCGACAAAATCCGCTTCATCCAGGTACGGCACGAGGAGGCCGCCGCTTTCGCCGCCTGCGGCTATGCCAAATTCACCGGCAAGCTCGGCTGCTGCATCGCGACTTCCGGCCCGGGCGGCATCCACCTCCTGAACGGGCTCTATGACGCAAAGCTCGATGGCGTCCCGGTCCTCGCCATCACCGGGCTGCAGTTTCACGATCTGCTCACGACATACACGCAGCAGGATGTCGAGCTCGACAAGCTCTTCATGGATGTTGCGAAATACAATGTCCGGGTAATGGGCCCGGCGCATGTCGAGAACGCCGTCGAGCTCGCGTGCCGCACAGCGCTCGCTTATCGCGGCGTCGCGCATGTGACGATCCCGGTCGATTTCCAGTCGCAGCCGGTGAAGAAAGCGGCGCGTTCCGCCCGCAACTTGCCGCGCCACGTCTCCGAGATCTGGGCCGACAGCGCCCATGTGCCGACGGATGAGGCGTTGCGCCGCGCCGCCGAGCTGCTCAACGCCGGCACGAAGATCACGATCCTCGCCGGGCGCGGCGCGCTCGGCGCTCGCAAGGAGCTCGAGGAGGTCGCCGAGATCCTCGGCGCGCCGATCGCGAAGCCGGTCCTGGGCAAGGCCTGCGTGCCCGACGAGAGCCCCTACACCACCGGCGGCGTCGGGCTCCTCGGCACGCGGCCATCGCAAGACGCGCTCGAAGGCTGCGACACCCTGCTCATCGTCGGCAGCAGCTTCCCCTATATCGAGTTCTATCCCAAGCCCGGGCAGGCGCGCGCGGTGCAGATCGAGCTCGACCCGCAGCGGATCGGCTTGCGCCATCCCGTCGAGATCGGCCTCGTCGGCGACAGCATCCGCGTGCTGCGCCGGCTCATTCCGTTGCTCGACCGCAATGCCGAGCGCGGCTGGCTCGAAGCGGCGCAACGCGGCAAGGCCGAGTGGCAGAAGCTGATGGAGGAGCGCGGCACGCGGCTCGACATGCCGATGAAGCCGCAGGTGGTGGCGCATGAGCTGGGGCGACTGCTCAAAGATGACGCCATCATCGCCACCGATTCCGGCACGATCACGACCTGGGTCGCGCGCCACGTGCCGATCCGCGGTGAGCAGATGTTCTCGCTTTCCGGCAACCTCGCCACCATGGCCTGCGGACTGCCTTATGCCATCGGCGCGCAAGCAGCCTATCCCGACCGCCAGGTCGTCGCCTTCGTCGGCGATGGCGGCTTCACCATGCTGATGGGCGAGATCGCCACAGCGGTAAAGCACGAGCTGCCGATCAAGGTCATCATCATCAAGAACAATTCGCTCGGGCAAATCAAATGGGAGCAGATGGTCTTCCTCGGCAATCCCGAATATGTCTGCGATCTCCACCCGATCGATTTCGCCGCTTTCGCGCGCGCCTGCGGCGCCAAGGGCATGAGCATCGAGCGGCCGGAAGAGTGCCGGCGCGTGCTCGAGCAGGCGATGGCGACGCCGGGGCCGGTCGTCGTCGAAGCACTCGTCGACCCGAACGAGCCGCCGATGCCGCCGCGGGTCAAGCCCGAGCAGGCGCTGCATTTCGGCCAGGCGCTGGCGCGCGGCACGCCGCAGCGCGGCAAGATCGCGCTCACCGTCATGTCGGACACGGTTCGCGAGATCGTCTAGGGAGGGCGCATGCGCTCGGTCCCAACCATCGCGTCCGTCACGGCGAGCGCCTATGAGATCCCGACCGATACCGCCGAGGCCGACGGCACGCTGAGCTGGACGACGACAACGCTGGTGGTCGCCGAAGCCGAGGCCGGCGGCAAGCGTGGCCTCGGCTACACCTACGCCCATCCGGCGGCCGTGCCGCTGATCGCGGGAAAGCTGGCAGAAGCGGTATTGGGGCTCGACGCTTGTGCTGTCCCGCAAGCCTGGCAGGCGATGCTGCGCGCGGTGCGCAACATCGGCCGCCCCGGCCTCGTCGCCACGGCGATCTCGGCGCTCGACGCGGCACTCTGGGACCTCAAGGCGAAGCTGCTGGAGCTGCCGCTGGTGACGCTGCTCGGCGCCGCGCGCGAGGCGGTTCCCGTCTATGGCAGCGGCGGCTTCACCAGCTATTCGGTGAAGCGCCTGCAAGAGCAGCTCGCGGGCTGGACAGCGGAAGGCGTGCGCTGGGTCAAGATGAAGGTCGGCAGCGATCCAGCCGCCGATCCCGCGCGCGCCGCGGCGGCGCGAGAGGCGATCGGCAAGGCCGGGCTCTTCGTCGACGCCAATGGCGCCTATGACCGGAAAGAGGCGCTCGCCATGGCCGAGCGCTTTGCCGCGCTCGGCGTCGCCTGGTTCGAGGAGCCGGTCTCGAGCGATGATCTCGCAGGGCTCCGGCTGCTGCGCGATCGGGCGCCTGCCGGCATGCGGATCGCCGCCGGCGAATATGGCTACGATCTCGGCTATTTCCGCCGCATGCTGGAGGTCGAGGCGATCGATGTGCTGCAAGCCGATGCGACGCGCTGTCTCGGCATTACCGGCTTCCTCGCCGCCGACGCGCTCTGTGAGGCGCGCTCGCTGCCGCTGTCCTCGCATTGCGCGCCCGCGCTCCACCTCCATCCGGCGCTCGCGGCCAAGCGCTTCTGGAACGTCGAATGGTTCCACGACCATGTGCGCATCGAGCAGATGCTGTTCGACGGCGCGCCGCGCCTGGCGCAGGGGGTGATCCGCGCCGATCTCGCCCGCCCAGGCCTCGGCCTCGAGCTGAAGCGTGCAGACGCCGCGCGTTTTGCGATTCAGGCGCCAGGAGGCAATGCATGAGTGTCAGCGACGTCGTCCAATACTCCGATCGCCGGCCGGCGGGGCGCGCGCGGCTGAAGTCCGCGGCCGGCCCGCGCGAAGCCGCCGAGTTCGTCGCGTTCTCTGAACCGCAAGCGGCGGCGCTCGCCCGGTCGCTGAGGCGCAGCATCGCCGGCGAAGTGCGCTTCGGCCGCGGCGACCGTGCACTCTATGCGACCGACGGCTCCAACTATCGGCAGGTGCCGATCGGCGTCGTCATCCCCCGGAGCATCCAGGATGTTCTCGCCACCATGGCGCTTTGCCGCGACCATGGCGCGCCCTTCCTGTCGCGCGGCGGCGGCACCAGCCTTGCCGGGCAATGCTGCAATACGGCGGTGGTCGTCGATTACTCGAAATACCTCAATCACATCCTGACGATCGACCCCGAGCAACGGCTCGCCTGGGTCGAGCCTGGCGTCGTGCTCGACGATCTCAGAAACGCCGCCGAGGCCTACCAGCTCACCTTCGGCCCCGATCCCTCGACGCACAACCACAACACGCTCGGCGGCATGATCGGCAACAATTCCTGCGGCGTCCATTCCGTGATGGCGGGCCGCACCGCCGACAACGTCCTCGAACTCGACCTTCTCACCTATGACGGGCTGCGCCTGCGTGTCGGCCCGACCAGCGACGAGGCGCTGAGGCAGATTATCGCCGAAGGCGGCCGCCGCGGCGAGATCTACCGCCGGCTCGATGCGCTGCGCCGGCGCTATGCCGCGCTCATCCGCGAACGCTTCCCGCAGATACCGCGCCGCGTCTCCGGCTACAATCTCGACGAGCTGCTGCCGGAGAAAGGCTTCAATCTCGCGCGCGCGCTCGTCGGCACCGAAGGCACCTGCGTCACCGTGCTCAAGGCTTGTCTCCGCCTCGTTCCGAGCCCGCCCGAGCGAGCGCTGGTGGTGGCGGGATTCCCCGACATCTTCCGCGCCGGCGATGCGGTGCCGCTGGTGCTGCAGCATCGGCCGGTCGGTCTCGAAGGCATCGATGAGCGGCTCATCGGCTATATGAGGCTGAAACATACCCATGAAGCGGCGCGGCATTCGCTGCCCGGCGGCTGCGGCTGGCTCCTCGCCGAGATGGGCGGCGAGACCGCGGCGGAGGCGCGGCAGAAAGCCGAGGCGTTGGCCTACGACCTCAAACGCGATCAGGATGTCGCCGATGTCCGCGTGCTGACCGACAAGCCGGCGCAGCAGCGGATCTGGGAAGTGCGCAAGGCCGGGCTCGGCGCCACCGCTTTCGTTCCCGACCATCCCGACGCCTGGGAGGGGTGGGAGGATTCCGCGGTGCCGCCGGCACGGGTCGGCGACTATCTCCGCGACCTCGACGCTCTCTTCAAGAAATACAGCTACGACTCCGCGCTTTACGGCCATTTCGGCGATGGCTGCATTCATTGCCGGATCAATTTCGGTCTGCGCAGCGAAGCCGGCGTTGCCAAATGGCGGCGCTTTCTCGACGAGGCCGCCGATCTCGTGCTGCGCCATGGCGGCTCGATCTCGGGCGAGCACGGCGACGGCCAGTCGAAGGCCGAGCTGCTGCCGAAGATGTACGGGCCGGAGCTGATCGAGGCCTTCCGCGAGTTCAAGGCGATTTGGGATCCCGCCGGCAAGATGAATCCGGGCAAGATCGTCGATCCCTACCCCATCACCTCCAATCTACGCCTCGGCCCCGATTACCGCCCGCCGCAGCTGCCGACCCATTTCCATTTCAACACCGAGGGCGGCGGCTTCGAGCGCGCGGCGATGCGCTGCGTCGGCGTCGGCGAATGCCGCAAGCATGACACGACCAGCGGCGTCATGTGCCCCAGCTATCAGGCGACGCGTGAGGAACGCCACTCGACGCGCGGGCGCGCGCATCTGCTGTTCGAGATGCTGCATGGCGGCGCCATCGACCAGGGCTGGAAACAGCCGGCCATCGAAGAGGCGCTCGATCTCTGTCTTGCGTGCAAGGGCTGCAAGCAGGATTGCCCGGTCAATGTCGACATGGCGACCTACAAGGCCGAGTTCCGCGCGCATTACTACGAGGGCCGCTTGCGACCGCGCGCCGCCTATTCCATGGGGCTCATCCATCTCTGGTCGCGCGCGGCGAGCCTCGCCCCGGGCTTCGCCAACTTCCTCACGCAAGCGCCCGGGATCGGCGATCTCGTCAAATTCGCCGGCGGCATCGCCGGCGAGCGGCAGATGCCGCCCTATGCGCGCGAGACGTTCCGCGACTGGTTCGCGCGCCACGCGCCGCGCCACCCGAACGGCCGCGAGCTCGTCCTCTTTCCCGACACGTTCAGCAATTTCTTCCGCCCCAGCACGGCGATCGCCGCTGTCCGCGTGCTCGAGGCGGCAGGCTGGCGCGTCACCATCCCGCCGCGTCTCCTCTGCTGCGCCCGGCCGCTCTACGATTGGGGCATGCTCGACCGCGCCAAGGGGCTGATCCGCACGCTGCTCGAGACGCTCGGCCCGGAGCTTGAGCGCAACCTGCCCGTGGTCGGACTCGAGCCCGCCTGCATCGCCGCCTTCCGCGACGAGATCGTGGCGCTCTTTCCTGAAGATCCGCGGGCGCAACGGCTCAAGCGGCAAAGCTACCTCTTCACCGAATTCCTCGACCGGCATTGCGGCGATGTCGAGCTGCCGCAGCTCCCGGGCCGGCAGGCGCTGGTGCAGGTCCATTGCCACGAGCATGCCGTGCTTGACGCTGCGGCGGAGAGCCGCGTACTGAAGCGCCTCGGCGTCGCGGTCGAGATCATGCCCACGGGATGCTGCGGCATGGCGGGCTCCTTCGGCTTCGAGGCCCGGAAGTACCGCTGGTCGCAGAAGATCGCCGAACAGGCGCTGTTGCCGCGGCTCCGCCAAGCGCCGCAAGAGGCGCTCATCCTCGCCAACGGCTTTAGCTGCCGCGAGCAGATCGAGCAAGGCAGCGGCCGCACGACTCGTCACATCGCCGAGCTGATCGCCGAAGCGATGGGCTTTGCGCCGCAGCAGGAGCGGATGCAGCGCAACTCCCGGAGCGAGCTGCTGGCGGCCGGCGGCATTGTCGCCGCCGGGCTGCTGCTCGGCGTTGCTCTCGGACGAAGGGCGCTACGACCACCGCGGCGGACGCTGCGCCGCTGACCGCGGCGCGGCACGAGCGCCGCCAAAAAACACCGCGGCGAGCAACCCGATCACGCCGATGCCGCCGGCGAGCAGCAGCGGGCGGTGCTTGGCCAGCCACAGCTCGGCGCTCACCCCTTTCGCCCGATCGTCGAAGCGGCCATGCGCGCCGTGATCGCCGGCGACCGGGGCAAAGAGGTTATCGGGTCTATCGGCCGGCGCCGGCGCGCGCGCGAGCTGGCCACCGACCGCACGATGCGCCAGCACGCGATCGAGGAAACCGGGGGCGAGCTTGTTGGCGATGATCGCTTCGACGGTCGGGCCGCCGACATAAATCTCACGGCGGCGTGCATGAGCGGCGAAGACAATGGCGTCCGCCGCTACTTCCGGCTGGAAGATCGTTCCGAGCGGCTTCGGCCGCCGCGGCATCTTGTTGCGCGCCCAGTCGAATTGCGGCGTGTTAAGCGCCGGCATCTGCACCATGGTGAGATGGACGCGGCTATGCTCGTGCTCGAGCTCCGAACGCAGACTGTCGGTGAAGCCGCGGATCGCATGCTTGGCGCCGCAATAGGGCGCCTGCAGCGGCACCGCGCGATAAGCCAGCGCCGAGCCGACCTGCACGATCGTGCCGCGGTTGCGCGGGCGCATGCGCCGCAGTGCCGCCATGGTGCCATAGACGAAGCCGAGATAGGTCACCTCGGTGGCGCGGCGGAACTCCTCGGGCTCGATCGAATGCACCGGCGCGAAGATCGTCGCCATCGCGCAATTGATCCAGATGTCGATCGGGCCGAACTGCCGCTCGACGGCGGTGGCGGCACTCTCCACCGCATCCGCGTCGGCGATCTCGGTCGGCAGCGCCAGCGCCTCGCCGCCGGCTTGCTGCACCTCCGCCGCCGTGGCCTTGAGGCCGTCAACGCCGCGGGCCAGCAGGCCGATGCGGGCGCGACGCCGCGCGAAAGCCCGCGCCGTGGCGCGGCCGACGCCGGCGGTCGCTCCGGTGATGACGACGGTTTCGGCAGGCATGATAGTCTCCGCTTAGGGCATTTCGAGAACCGAGCGGCGCGAGGACACAAGCCGCCCGACGCGCAGCGTGTGCTTCAGCCTTGTCCAAGCTGCGCCCAAGCCCATCGCCTTGTCGAGATGGCGGCGCGCGCGATCGGCATGGCTTCCCGTCAGCGCTCCGCGGCCCTGGCGTTGGTAGAGGCGCTGACGCAAGGCGCTGTGGATCAGCGCCAGATGCACCAACGCCTGCGGCATGTTGCCGAGGAAGGCGTCATCGCCGGGGGCAATCTCCTCGGCGAAGAGGCCGACATCGTTGGCCTTGCCGACGAGCTGGTCGAGGAGCGCGCGCCCCGCTTCCGGCTGATCGAGAAAGAGCAGCGCGTCGGCGAGCCAGAAGCTGCCCATGAGAAAGGCGCCCTCCTTGCCATCGAGACCGTCGAAAGAGACGTAGCGCCTGAGATAGTCGCCATCGCGAAGCTCGGCGATGGTATTCCGTACCGTCTGCCGCAGCGTCTCGTCGGCAACGGGAAAGCCGAGCCACGGCGTCATCAACAGCGCCGCGTCGGCGAAAGGGCGGCGGAACGCCTCGACCAGCGCCCCCTTCTTGTCGATGCCCTCGTCAACCACCGCCTTTGCGATCTCGCGCCGCGCCTCCGCCCAATGGTCGCGGCTGCCGAAGAGCGTGATCGCCCGGTCGACGGCGACCCAGCACATGATCTTCGAGTGGACGAAGTGCCGGCGTTCGGTGCGCACCTCCCAGATGCCGTTATCCGGTTCGCGCCAGCGCACCGCCGCCCGATCGGCGAGATGAGCGAGGGCGGCGCGCTCCTCGGCGTCGATGGAGCCGCCGAGTCGGACATAGAGCAGCGCCAGGTCGAGCAGCTCGCCATAAGCGTCGAGCTGAAACTGCTGATGGGCGGCGTTGCCGGCACGCACCGGCGCGCTGTTGCGATAGCCGGCGAAGCCTTTGATGTCGTGCTCGGTCAGATCCGTCTCGCCGCCGATCCCATACATGAGGTGAAGGCCGCGCTCGACATGACAGGCCTTCAGGAATTCGACGAAGCGCCGCGCCTCACCGATGAAGCCGACCGCGGCCAAGGCATAGAGGGCGAAGGAGGCGTCCCGGATCCAGCAATAGCGATAGTCCCAATTGCGCCCCTCGCCGATCGCCTCCGGCAGCGAGGTGGTCGGCGCCGCGATGATGGCGCCGGTCGGCGCGTAGATCAGCAGCTTCAGCGTGATCGCGCTGCGCCGAACCGCGGCGCGGTAGGGTCCCTCATAGGTGCAATACGCGATCCATTCCCGCCAGAAGGCGATGGTGACATCGAGCATCTTTCGCGCGGTCTCGGCAATATCGAGCCGCGCGATGGGCGCCGGCGAGAGGATGAAGCAGCGCGTCTCGCCTGCGGCGATGGTGAACTCCGCGACCGCCTCGCTGCCGGAAATGGCAAACTGCGCCTCGCCTTGCAGGCTCGGAACCCCGACTCCGGTGACGACGCCGCCGGCGCAGCAAAGCTCGGCCGGATCGCCGGAAAAACCGCGGCAGGCGTGGTAAGCCGCGCGAAACCGGACGCTTCCGGCTTCGCCCTGAACGATGCGAATGATCCAGCCCGGCGCATTGATGCTGGTGTAATCATGCATGCCCGTGCCTGGTCGGCAGCCCATCGGCATGAAGTCGATCACCCTCGCCCGGCCTTCAGCGGAGATGAATTCCGTGCTCAAGACGGCAGTATCGGCAAGGTAGCGGCGCTGACTGCGCGCCGACCGCGATGGTGCCAGCGCAAAAAAGCCGCCGCCCTCGGCATCCAGCAGGCGCGCCATCACCGGCGGCGAATCGAAGCGGCAGAGGCAGCACCAGTCGATAGCCCCGTCGCGGCACACCAGCGCGGCGCCATGGCCGTCGCCGATCAGCGCGTAATCGCGGAGCGCCGGGTAGGGGGCGCGGCGAGTTCGTTCCAGCCCCGGTCCGGAAGCGTCGGCCGGACCCGCCTGCTCGCTGATACGGCGAAGACTCAGCTGCACGAGAAGCTGGCGATGTGGTCCGTGCCGGCGGCCTTCGTGCCGTCGAACGTCGCTCGCTTGCCCCACTGCCCGCAATAGTTCTCCGCCTTGCTTTGCGCGTCCGCCAGCGAGCCGCGATACCGATAGGAAATGCCCGGCGGCTGCGGGTTGCTGACCTTGGGACTTTGGCCGGGAAGGAGCGAGCAGCCGGCAAGTATGGATGCGACAAGGAGGCTCGCTGCTACGCGTTGAAACATCGGTCGATCCCGGAAACTATAGCCAATCGACGGCATCTGGCCGTCCGATCGTTGGTCCAACCTACTATCGCCCGACCGGCGCGTAGGGTTCCCGGATCGCAGAAGGGGCGAACACCTCGATCTCGAGCCGCCGGGCGGAGAACATTTCCCGCCTTGGTTGTGCTGCTCCAAGAACAGCCGCCAGCGGCGTCAGACTCCGTGGCGGCGGGCCGCCGAGTGCAACGGATGCACTAGCCCTCGAATTCGAGGATGTAGAGGCCGGCGTTGTTGTCGGTGAGATACATCAATCCCGCGGCGTCGACGAAGCAATCGGCGGATTGAATGACTTTCGGCCGGTTCGGGCGCGGATCGAACATGCGCTCGGGATCCGGCGGCACGAAATAGGCGGCCTCGCGCGGCTGAAACGGATTCTCGATGTCGAACACGCGCACGCCCGCATTGTGGTAGGTGGCAAAGACATAGCGCGAGCTCTGGAACGCGCCCGGACGGTTCTCCCAGAGATTATGCGGACCGAAATGACCGCCTTTCCGGCAGTAATCCGCTTCGGACGGAATCGGCATGGTGGCGAAGCTCACGGGATTGCCGGGCACGCGCACGTCGAAAATCCAGGTGTGGCGCAGGCCGAGGCTGCAATCGGCGAAATTGGCCTCGTCGGCGAGCACCAGAAGATCGCGATCGGGCAGCGGCAGCGGCGAGTGCGTGCCGCCGCCGAAAGGCGGATCAAGATTGCGATGGGCGAGCAATTTCGGCCGCGTGGGATCGCCGACGTCGATCACGGTGAGCCCGCCGTCGCGCCAGGCGCCGTAGGCGAGCGTGCCGGCGACGAGCGCATGGTGGAGCGCATAGCGCTTGCCCTTGGGCCAGCTCGGCGTTTCGCCGCCGCCGGTCCACATGCCCGGGAGCCAGAACTTGCCGACGACCTGCGGCCGGGTCGGCTCCGCCATGTCGATGACGGCGAGCACATGGTCGCTGAATTCCGGCGTGTGGATCGAGGCGTAGGCATAGCGTCCGCCGACATACCAGAGGCGATGCGGCCCGATCCCCGGGGTCGGCATGAAGGCGATCTCGCGCGGCGCCTCGGGATGCGCCAGGTCGTAGACGCGGATGCCGGCGGTGAAGGGCTGATCCTTCAGCGCATCGGCCGATGAGCCCGAGAAATAGGCCTTGGGATCGACCTTCATCGTCCAAACGCTCGGCCCGTTGACCGCGAGCAGAAGATCGTCATGGGTCTGCAGATGAATCGCCCGGGTGTTGGGCGGGCACGGCAGAAACGTGACGTGCCGCGGATGATTGGGGTCGCGCACGTCGATGACGGTGATGCCGTTCGAATAGCCATGGCCGATATAGGCATAGCCGCGATGCACCATGACCTGAACGCCGTCGCCGCGCCCACCCTGGTCGGAGTGGCTGACGAACTTGATGTTGCGAGACGCGACGGCGGTCATGGGTTCAGCTCCACCGGGTTGCTCGGGCCTCGCCCGCATCCTCAACGCGTTGGCGGCGCGATGACGTCGAGAGAAAGTCCGCGGGTCTCCTTGCTGATCTGCGTCACGGCGATGGCCGCGACCGCAAGCAGCGCGGCGATCCCGGTCATGACGTAGCCTAGCCCATAACCCTGCAGGATCGCGATCAGGTAGAAGGAGGCGGCGGCGCCGATCCGGCCGCCGCTCTGCGCGAGGCCGAAGCCGGAGGCGCGGGCGTTGGTCGGAAATACCTCCGAGGTGAAGATCTGCATGGAATTGCCGGCAAGCTGGATGAAGAAGTTCATCAGGAATCCGATCGCCAGCACCATCGCGTCCGAGGTCGAGAAGTAGAAGGTGATGGCGAAGAGCGTCGCGAGCACGAACGCGGCGAAGGACGTGCGGATGCGGCCGAAGCGCTCGAGCGCATACATCATGAAGAGGCTGCTCAGCGGGAAGGAAAGCTGCATCCCGAAGGTGAATTGCAGCGATTTGGTAATGGTGAAGCCGCGGTCGGCAAGGATGTTCGGCAGCCAGCCGCCGAGCCCCAGAGCGGCCGAGAAAAACGCGAAGAAGCAGATCATCGCGGCGAGGATGCGCCCGCGATAGAGGCGGAAGACGACGCCCATGGGATCGCTGCGGATGTCGGCGGTCTCGTCGGCAACAAGCGGCTCCCTGGGCCGGCCGAGACCCATGCGATCGAGCAGGCTGAGGGCCTGCTCGCCCTCGCCGTGGGTCACGAGCCAGCGCGGCGATTCCGGCAGCGTGAGGCTGAAAAGGAAGACGGCCAACCCGCCGATACCGATCAAAATCCAGACGCCCCACCAGCCGAAAGAGTTGCGAAAGCCCAAGGCGAAAGCGGTGCCGATCGGCCAGACGCAGGCGCCGCCGACGAACTGCATGAAGGCGGTGACCCGGCCGCGGATGGCCTTGGGCGCGAACTCGGCGGCGTAGGCGAAGCACAGCGGCTGTGCCGCCCCGAGCCCGATGCCGGCGACGAGGCGGCCGGCGATGAGCCAGGCGAAATTGGGCGACAGCGCCGCGAGGATGGTCATCACACTGTAGAGCAGGATTGCCGCCTGAAGCACCCGCCTGCGGCCGAACCGGTCGGTGAACTCGCCTTGACCGATGGTGCCGATGAAAATGCCGAAGAGCTGCGCCGAGCCGATGGCGCCGACCTGCGCCGGAGCGGCAAATCCCGAGCGGGTCAGGTCCGGCACCAGCGAGCCCAGGATGGTGAAATCGATGACGTCGAAGAAATAGGCGACGGTGATCAGCGCCAGGACTCGATGGTGGATCGGCCCCATCCGGGCATTGTCGAGCGTGGCATCGACATACGAGACAATCGACTGCGCCATCGACGCCCCCCTCCCTCGGCCGCGCCTTCCCTGGCGCGTTTCAGCCAACTCTAAACCGTCCCTTTCATTGTCGCCACGGCGTTATCGCAGCCCCTGGGATCGGCTTCCGGGCGCTCTTGCCGGGGTCACGGCACGAGCGCCAGCAGCTCCGCCGGATAGAGTTTTCGCGCCTCGGCCCGAAGCGGTTGCACGGCCGCCACGAAGGCGGCGTGCTCGGCGGGATCAAGCGCCAGCACCTCGCAGCCCTCGCCCGCGAGCTCGGCCATGGCACGGCTCTCCTCTTCGAGCGCCAGGGCGCGCTGAAAGGTCACGGCGTCCCGCACCGCCGCCTCGAGGGCGCGTTTGATCTCGCCCGGCCAGGCGTCGTAGGACGGCCGATGCAGGAAAATCGGCCGCGAGAGATAGAAATGGCCGGTGAGCGTGTGAAAGCGATGGAACTTGTGCACACCATAGGTCACGGTGTTGGCGAGCGGATTTTCCTGCGCATCGATGGTGCCGGCCCGAATGCGCTCGATCGCCTCGGTCAGATCCATGCGCATCGGCACCGCGCCCAGAAGCTCGAAGGTGCGCACCTGAATGTCGCTGGGAAGGACGCGAATGCGCATGCCCGCGAGATCCGCCGGCCGGCGCACCGGCCGCAGACGGTTCGAGATGTGGCGGAAGCCGTTCTCGAAATAGCCGAGGACCCGGTGGTTGAAGCCGCCTTCGATCTTCCGCGCGAGCACCTCGCCGAGCCTGCCGTCCATCGCGGCCCGCGCGGCATCCCCGGCCGCGAAGAGAAACGGCAGATCGAGCAGGCCCAATTCGGGCACACGGTCGGTGAAATAGCTGGTCGACTGATAGCCGAGCGTCAGCACGCCGCTCTCGACGAGCCAGAGGATATCCTCGGACCGATAGCCGAAATCCATGATGTTCCAGACGTAGCGGACCTCGACGCGATCGCCGAGCTCGGCGCTCACGCGGTCACCGATCAGCTTGAGCGCGCGGCTGAAGGACGTCGTCGGCGGGCCATAGCCGCCCAGCCGGATCTCGATGGGTCGGCGCGACATCAGGGCTTTCTCATCATTGTCGCCGACGGTATCGCAGAGCGGATGGCGACTCAAACGCGGCGGTGGCGAGGTGCAAGATGTAGACGGTCCGTTGGTCCGTCCGCCTTCGC
>DATJLU010000179.1:0-54258 GCA_035509275.1 Allostellaceae bacterium
CCCGAGCTCGACCGTCGGCGGTCTTGACGCCCGTTGATTTGCCACCGTGCCAGAGACAGCGGGTCGCTCCGACCAGGGGAGTATTTGAGCAGAAGCCGCGACGATGCTTCAGGCGAGCGCCGCATTTGAGGGGGTCGGGGGAAGCGCGAGACATGGAAGGTGCGAGGGCTTTCGGGGCAGTCCACAATGCCTTTTGGGGCAGTCCAGGATACTAGATGTTGTGGGCGAGGATAGCAGGGCGAAACGCGAAAAACAAAGACCCTAGGGATAATGTATCGTAATGCGATATATAAGCTAGCTTACTAATATCGTTAGTCGGCGCTAACTGTGCTTGTCGCCGGGTTTCGCGGCTGTCGCGACGCGGCTGCTCCCGGTGTCAGGTGCTCGCCGGTAATATGTCGTCTAGCCAGCCAGATCGCCTTGGCAGCGCCCTTATCGAGGCGGCAGTCCACAATACTGTATGGACCAGTCCATAATGTTTTCGGCATTGTGGACTGCCCATTTTTACCAGGGGGATCAATCACTTATCTCTATTTCAGTCCATACAGTCCATAATACTACATGGAATTAGGTACGTGAGAGAAATACCCCCTCGGTAATAGCGTGACGCGCATATGTTCCTATACGCCGTATAGCGCCTATAGGGGGAGTATCTCCTAGGCCGCGACCCGAGTTTGGCTTAGGGAAGATTTGTATGGACTGCTTTTTTGGTAAGCCCTTGTTAGTCCCCACTTTTTTGTCGATTTTCGCAGTCCGAGTTATTGTGGACTGCATTGTGGACTGTGTGGACTGTTTTGGGCTTCTCCTACCATTAGTTGATTTTCCCGTCAGGACGCCTCACGCCGCGCTTCCGCTCCCGATCGCCGCAACCTTCCCCTCGACCCCCTTCGCCATGTCCAGCACCGTCGCGCGCACCAGCGCGTCGGCGTGGTCGCTGATGTAGCGCGAGTAGGTCTTTTCGATCATGGCAACGGAGGTGTCGTGACCACTGGCCACGACGCGGATCGGCACGCCCGCCAGGAGCTGCCTGACGATGCTCGAATGCCTCAGAGCGTAAATTGTCACCTCGTCCGGATCGAGCCCGGCAGCCTTCGCCGCGCGAGCGAACGGCCGACTGTGGTCCGACTTTGACCAAGGCGAGCCGCCGGGCTTCATCAGCAACGGCGCGGTCTTCGCTCGGCCAGCAGCGTGTGCGCGCAGACGCAGCGCCAGATCGGCAGGGATCGGCACCGGTCGTCGCGTCACTGCTTTCGTGCCTTTGCCCTTCCTCGACGACGGCATCAGCAGCCGCGGCTCGCCCCGAGCCGTCAGATCCTCAACGGCGAGACGTGACAACTGAATCGGTCGAGCGCCGGTCGTGGCGGCGACCTCGACGAAGAGACCGAAGGCGTGCGCGAAGTCGCGCGCGTGTTGCTCGGCCTCGGCGCGTGCTTCCTGGTCTTTGATCTGCGCCGCGGCTTTCACCGTCGGTAGATAGCTCTTGTCGACGATCTGGCGCACGATGCCATCGGCCAATATCACGTTGCGCGCTTCCTCTGCGTCGGGGATCGCCTTCAGCATTGCCCACGGCCGAGTTTCGATGCCGTGGCTATCGGCCGCCAAGTTCAACGCCGCCTTCAACCCGGTCACAGTCCTGTTGACGCTGGCCGGCGCCATCGTCTTCCGCAGCCGGTCACGCCAGCGCCTGAGCTCGCCAGAGTCCAGCGAAGTGATAGGGCGGGGGAGCACGTCCGCCGGCAGATGCTTGCGCACGCGCTTCGCGTTGTGCGCGTCGCCCTTGCGGGTCTTGAGATCAGCCTCGTAATCGTCGAGAGCCTGCAGCACCGTTCGCTCCTCGAGCCCAGTTGCGCTGCGCGCCTGTTTGGCGAACCACGTGCGCGCCTTCTCCTGCGCCTGTGAGAAATCGAGCGACGCCACGCCATCGGCGTCCAGCACGTCGTCAGCGACGCCTAGCGTGGTCTCGCGCCGGAACTTGCCGCGGACGATCTTGGCGAGCCAAACGCCGCCTTTCGCACCCTTGCGGTATCCAATGGCGCAGCCTCGCGAGATCGCAGCCCAGTAACCGCCCTTGCGTGGGCGCAGTTTTGCTCTGGCGGAGCGCGTGTCGAGCTTCTGATTGCGGATTGTGCGTGCCATTCGACCTCCCACAGAGTTCCCACAAAGATGTAGCGGGACGGCGGGAGACGGTATAGGACATGAAATCGCAGTTTTCCAGGGATTTTGGGGCGTTGCGGCGTCTCTCGGCGTCTCAAGTTTGCCCTTTCACGGCGGTAACACGGGTTCGAATCCCGTCGGGGACGCCAATTCGGTACAGAACCGGGCACGCCAAAACCCGCCGTTTTTGTAGTTGCGATACTGGCCGCTTTTCCCGGTGCGCAGCGTCATGGCCCCGCCGCAGGCGGCGCAGAAACAGATGCCGGTAAGGAGGGTGGGGCCGCTCACGATGCGCGGCGCCGTGAGCGTTGGGCTGCGGGATTTGAGCAGCACTTGAACCGCCTCGAACTCAGCTAAGTCAATGATCGGCGGCACAGCCATCTCTACTCACCCCATGCTGGCGCTCGCTGGCTTTTCAACAGTCTTCGCGCAGCCCAGGTACGAAAGCAGACGCGTCGTCGCTTGTGGCAACCCGACCAGCCACGGCGCCACCGAGGTCGCTCGGCGAGTCAGCTTACTGAGGCAGACCCGCCCAACCCGTGCCGGGCCTGGGGCGTCGGCCATGACCAGCAACTGACGTGCGGCTGCGAGTGCTCAGGTCGAGACCCGTGTTCAGGATGGCAAAACATCAAAATGTCTTAATCCCGCATTAGGGTGGTTTCACCCATGATGTGCGGCCATTAGCCTAGAATATTGCACGCTCGACTGAGCCGATGACCGGCCAATATGAACCTGCAAGGCTCGACTTCTCCTGATACCCGGTACCGTCCAATAGATTGGACCGCATGGTTCCTCTGGATCACGGTCTGCGCGGCGGAGCCAGTGTTCTATACCGCCGCGAGCACAGCTTCGAACAAGCGGGTGCTTCCCACGGACCCACATGCGGGACTGATCATGTGTTTCGTGGTGGTCGTGCTGTTTGCGCCGGTCGTGTTGCCGGTTCTGCAGTGGATCGCACTTCGCCGGATAGCGCCGCGCCTGTCGCTGGCATTCTGGTTCGTCGGTTTCTTGGCGGCATGGTTCACTTGGGCCGTTCTGGCGCTGCTGCCCTATGGACGCACCAGCGCCGCTGAGAGCTTGTTCGATCAGGCACGGCGATTCAGCATTGCTCTCATCGGCTCACAGGAGCCGATGACCGCGCGCCAGCTCCTCGCGCTTCCATGGGGCCCCCTTCTATTAGCCGCCTTGGCGAGTGGCGTCGCCGCATGCGCCGCGCCGGCCTGGATACTCGCCCGAGCTTTGGGCGGACGATGGTACCAAATCCTGGTCGCGGCCTTGGCCGGAGCATGCGCCGCTGCCGTGGTCGATCAGCTTTACACCATCTACGGACCCTATCGGCCGTTTGAGCCAATTGTGGCTTACCCCCTCAACGGTCTCAGCTGGGTCGATCGCGTGTCTGACCTCAGCCTGCGAGCGGGTGCGGGCGCAGTCTGGGGAGCGGCCAGTGCACTCGTCTTCGCGGTCTTTTCCCGCCGATCGAGAGCGCCGATCGCGCCGGCCGAACGACCATGGCCAAGCTTCCGGCCGATAGGATTGGCAGGATTGACAATCGGCCTAGTGCTGGTCGCGATCCTTCCGCCTGTCGCCAGCTATCTGCTTGGGCCGCAGGGAATCGGCGCCGGAGCGCCGGCGCTCCGCAAGGCTTTGACGTTCGCGCCGTGGCACGATCGGTCGGAAGGCGAGGCCGTTCTCACTTACACTCATGATGCGGCGGTTTCGGTTTCACGCTTCCCAAGCGTTGTCTTCGCTCCCGATGGGAAAAGCTTTCTTACCCTGACCAAGGACAGGACCTTCGTCCGTATCGATGCAGAAACCGGGCAAAGTCTGGGCCCGGCCTTTGGCGGCAAACTCGGACCCTACGAGCACCACGCCGAACTCTGGAGTCCGGACGGGCGTTTCATTCTTCTGCGTAGCGATGGGCCTGAGGTCGAAGTCTCGCAAAACAACGCCCGCCACCAAACGCGTGTCCGCGTCTTTGCGTTGCCCGATCAGCGTCTCGTGGGCGAGTTTGTGAACCGCGACGGCGAGTGCTTCGATAGCTACGCGCACAACCCCATGCTATTCGAGCCAGACAGCAACGATATCTGGCTGGCTTGCGAGCAATACTATTCACCGAAGGCCAATGATGTCATGGCTATCAAACTTGCCGTGCCATCCCAGGCGGTACGCGAGGTACGACGCTTTGGCGACAGCGCGCAGAGTGGGACGATAGTAGGGCTCGAGCGGGTTGGCGGCAGCGTCTGGGCTTGGCAATTTGGCAACGATGGCGGCTTTCGCCTCCGCGATCTGACGCGGGATCAGGAGCTGCTGGTCTTGACCAACCTCACGGCACCCAACCTAGCGGGTAAGCTCACCGCACAACCCTGGACCACGGTCGACGAGAAGCACGTCAGCCTGTCCTTTTGCGGCGACAGGTCGGCCGTCTCCGATACGACAGTGGCACCGCACACCGACTGGTTCTGCCGCAACCTGATCTTCGATGTCCGGACGGGGGTGCTGCTCGAGCGCCTCGACCAGGTTGCTAATGGCCGCTGGGGCTTGCAGGTAACGCGCGACGAGCCAGCCGGTCTTAGCATAGAGACCACCGACCCCGCGGATAGCAAGACGGGAGACGTAATCGTGCGTGACCTGGCCACCAACCGGCAGCGGCAACGGATCGTCTCGGTCGTTCAGCAGCCCCGAGGCTGGTCGCCCGATGGTCGATGGCTCGTCATGTGGGCTAGAGATCAGGACGCCCTCAGGATCTATCGGGTCACGCCCTGACCGTTCGAGCCATCTCGGTGGTGCGGGCCTATCCAGGGGCTGCAGGAAGCGTACTACGTTTCGACGGCGTTTCTTTCCCAAGGCCGCTTATGGCACAATCCGGCCACCCCGCCGGCCGAGCAGATCCGTCAGCTTGCTGAAGTGAACCAGCCGTCGATGCGGTTGCAAGCAAGGCACGAGATCGCAGCGTAGCGCAGAATTGAAGATCGGGAGCGCGCCATAGCGCACTCCGTCATAGGGCTATGGCGTAGCAATATTGCCCATCTTCATCGATCGCGGCACGCCACCCGACGCGACGGCGCAGGGTGTCCACCGAAGCCTTGGCCGCAGCCAAGTCATCTCGACCAAAGCGGTCCTACCGGTAAAGCTGAAATGCTGTATCGGTGTCGAGAGCGAGCCGAATGCGCGGCAACTCGCGCGCTACTTCAAATCGGGCTTGGGCAAGGCATTTGCAAAGAAGCGCTTCTTTCAGCCCTACGCAGACTCCGATCGAGCCCCGCGGAAGCCGGGACGACCGTCCAAAAACCCCCGCCACCGACAGCAGCCCGAGCTACTCTGACCCCAACTTTCTTCTCCGTCGCCGCTGTCTGGTGCGGCCAGCGTGTGATGTTGGTCACCAGACAGCCCGAGCCTCACATCCCACGTCCTCGCCAAGGATGGAGGCGTGTCATGAACAAGGTTTGCGCGGCGCTTGGGGTTCTGGTTCTTGCCGCCCTGCTCGGCGGCTGTGCCGACAGCAGCGTTTGTCGGTCGGGATCGACGGTCGCCGGGGTAAGCCAGCAAAAGGCTATCGTCGGCTGCGGCGGTCCCTACGACGAGGTCGATCGTGAGCTCTATCAGCCCGGAAGCCGCTTGTCTGGCTGGTGACGGGGTGCTGCCGCAATCCATGCTCGAGTGCGGCCCATGGCGCGCGGGCCGCTTTTCCAAATGAGGGAAAGTCATTTTGGATTTTGCCCTCTAATCCGACGGTTCGGAGGCGCCTATTAATTGCTCCAAGTTCGCCGAGACAAGGGAGGGAGACCAATGTCATCGGATTTGGAGTGGCGTATCGCCTTGCTGACCACCGTGTTCTTGACCGATCTGATCGTATTCGTCGGCCTCTGCCGGCAGGAGCTTCGTGAGTGGCGTGCTGAGCGCAGTGCTACAAGAAGCGCCTTCACCTTTGCTGCCTCACCGACGGCAGAGGGAGCCGTGTCATGAGCGAATGGATCGGCGTGACGATGGCGATATTTGCCGTCAGCACTGTGGTCGCAGTTTACGTGAGCGGCATGTAGGTCGGCTTCAATGACCCGTCGGGAACTCGGCAATCGCGCGGGGTAATTCGGACCCTGGTGAAGGTGACGACACCGCCAGGAGAATCACCACCAAGAACCAGAATAGACTCGGAATCAACCACAGCATCGACCTGCGCCTGTTCCGACGCGGGAACTCATGACGGAATCCTGATCCGTCCATGGCGAGACCTCCGGTGAAACTCTACGGCCGCGACGCGGAGGGCGCCAGTCGCCATCACCGCTACCAGCGCCCAGCGCCAACGTCAGCCGGGGCTCGAGCCGGTGCTGATCGGAGGCGCGGCGGGCGCCCCTCCGCGCATGCGGCGAAATGCCGTTGGGCGGATGCAGTGGGTTGTGCGAGAAACCCGGCGCTGGCGGTACGGAGATGCCGGCGGCCGCGGGGAGCGGAGCCAGTCAAAAGTTGATCAATTTATAGCGAATAATGCTTCTGGCTTCGCGCCGGATCATTAGGCTGGTGCCGGATTTTACCTGTCGATGGGTCGTCCGAGTTAGAGGGAACCGGCTTCATGTCAGAACATTCAGCGCGCGATTCGATAAGCGAGCGCATCGAGCGCATTCTGTGTGCAATCGTCCTGCTCGCTGCCCTCGCGGCGGCGGCGGTGAGTTGACCGACCGGGGTGATCCGCGCGCGGCCAATCCCGCGTTCCGCCGGGTCGCCCTGATCGTTGCGGTCCTCAACCTCGCCTATTTCGGGGTCGAGTTTGGCGTCGCGGCATCCATTCGGTCGGTGTCTCTGTTTGCCGACTCCATCGACTTCCTTGAGGATGCGTCGGTGACCTTATTGATCCTCGCGGCGCTCGCGTGGACAGCGAAGACGCGGGCCCGGATCGGCATGTTGCTCGCGGCGATATTGCTCGTCCCCAGCGTCGCTACCTGCTGGACCGCATGGGAAAAACTCAAGCTGCCGATCGCGCCCGATCCGGCGCCGCTGTCGCTGACGGCCCTGGGTGCGCTCGCCGTGAATTTCACCTGCGCATTGCTGCTGGCGCGCTATCGGCACCACAGCGGCAGTTTGACGAAGGCAGCGTTTCTATCGGCAAGGAACGATGTACTCGGCAACGTGGCAATCATTCTCGCGGCGCTCGTCACCGGCTTTCTGTGGCGCTCGACATGGCCCGACTTGATCGTGGGTCTGGCAATCGCGCTCCTGAACGCCGACGCCGCGCGCGACATCTGGGAAGCGGCGCGGCAGGAGCATCGGGCAGCGGCATGAACGATCGTGCCACCTCGACCGCGGGCTCGTCGGCGTCGCGGAGACCGCGCCCAAAGAAGCACTTCTTTCGAGCAGCCGGCAAGCCCGCTCTGATGCCCAGCTTATCGACCTCACCGCGGATGCGGCGATGCTCTGCGCTCGCCGACCTGATAACCAGGCAATAGCCGCACCAGTTCGCGTTCGAGATCGGCCAGCCGGAATGGTTTATGCAGAAATGGCTGCGGACCGCCATCCAGACGCTCAATGGTCAGCGGCTCTCCGCTCATCAGCAGCACCGGCACATCCATCTGTCGGGCGATGTCTGTGAGGCCGGAGCTACCGCCCTGGAGGACGACATCGGCGATCAGCAGCGCGGGGCGGCTGTCGAGGAGGATGCGCTCGCCGGCAGCCCGATCAGTGGCGAGAGCGATCCCGTATCCAAGCCCTTCGAGAAACTGGCCGATCACCGAGCAAATTTCCTGATCGTCCTCAACGACCAAGATCAACGGTGGCATGACCGTCTCCCTCCTCGGAAATATTCCGGCGGGAGTGCTTCTCTCTTGTTCATCAGGGAGACCGTCTCTCAGCCACCAGCGCCGTGACCACGGCTGGTGATGAACCGAAGATGCGCGCTTATCGACAGCAAGTCGAGACGTTTCGCCGGCACTGGGAACCATGGGTTGATGCTCAATCGCGGTTCCGCGCGCTTCAACGCTTAGTTAGTGGTTCTCTTGTGATGATGGCTCACTGCCTTTCGCTATCGTCACCTCGCTGACAAACTCGACGACGGTTTCTCCCTTGCGCAGGCCGGGCTTTACATATTTCCCGGCCAGATTTTCCCCGTGCTGACCGATAACCGCCTGGACGCTTGCGGGCTCGATGGACGCGGCCGGGGTCCAAATCCTCAGTTGATACTGCCCGGGCTTTACGCCCCAAGCGGCGGCGCTGAAATCAGCGACAAACCGGCCATTCCTTGCGGTAAC
The DNA here is from genome assembly GCA_035509275.1 of Allostellaceae bacterium. Classification (GTDB taxonomy): domain Bacteria; phylum Pseudomonadota; class Alphaproteobacteria; order ATCC43930; family CGMCC-115725; genus DAHUYF01. The sequence goes on from DATJLU010000179.1 coordinate 8,388, forward strand.
GTAATTGCGGGCCCCACAGTTGGGATTCGGCGGGGTCTGACATGTCAGCGCGACGCCCACGATGGCATGATCCGGCAGGTTGGTGGTCCCTTCGATGACCGGTCCGTCGAAGGATGTCGCGACGCTAAATCCGACGGCCAGCGAGGCTGCTCTTGCTGTCTCATCTGCGACATGCAGCAGCAAGATCACCGCGGCCGCCGCAACGAAAGTATGGTAGCGGCTCATCGACGGTCTCCCCGCGGACGGCGAGGCGCTTCTCGCCAAGGTGGGCGTCCGGCCATCACGACGCCAACATCGTGCCCGTGATGTCAATGAACCGCATGCTGCGGTATGGCGTCGACAAAGAAAAGTGCTGGTGCCGGTCAGCGAGACGGCACCAGCAAGTTAGGGGACGGTGAAGCGAACCATCGGAGGGGAATGACAGTATCGCTCCGCAGTCGGAGGTCTCGTGTAGCAGCCTACGCCCGATGCGGAATATCGGGTGAGCACCCGAAATCTCTTCCCAAGTTTTCCTATCAGGAATTACCGCCCCAGCCCATCCGCGGCATCCACCCGATGGCCAAATCCACCGCCGCTCTCGGTGCGGGAAATTCCCGGTTGATTTCGAAGCGTCAAATCCAAGCCCGAAGGGAAGCTGTCAGGCGGTGGCACACTGATCAGAACTGCGGTTTGGGCGGGTGCAGATTGATCTGTTCGGCGGTCGTCAGTGCACCGACCGTGCCGCCTAGGCCGGCGCCGACGATGGCACCGATTGCTGGTCCCCATGGCACGACGAAGGCGCCGAACGCCGCGCCGGCCCCCGCGCCGGCGGCGGCGCCGGTGATCGCCCGCTCGAAGGGGTTGGTGCCGCATGCGCTCACGCTGAGCGCGACGAACGCGAGGCATAGAAACGCTGCCATCTTTTGCATGGTTTGCCCTTGGGGTTTGCCTCTGAGGCGGGGTATGCGCCGCCTGCTGAGGGCAAACAGCGATCGTCGCCCGGCGTTTCGCAGGGCGCTCGGCACGCCGCCTACCGCTGTGCCGGCGCTCGGTGCTCGGTGGCTAGCGATGCTTCCTGCGGCGCATCGCCTGAATTCCGTCGACCAGAGCTTTTATGCCGGCTTTGAGCGCCCGCATCTTCGCAGATCGCTGTGAGGGCGCGCTCTTCCGCCGCAACGGCCAACCCTTCAAGCCGGTCGGCGTAGTCCAGCAAGGCCCGAACCACATCCGGCGTCGAGATCTCGCCGGCCAAGCGTTTGGCACGCTTCGCACGCTCACGCTTGGCGCGGGCCTCCGCCAACAGGGTGGCCACGGCGTCCGACATGGTCGCCTCTTTGCCGGTTGCGAGGCTGTAGCCGCGGGAGGCGCCAATTGGGCGCGAAAGCGCAGCGCCGCGACGTCGGTCTAGGGCGTGACGGCCAGCACCATCGACTGGTCGTTGCCGGCTGATGTGGGCTAGACGCGCTGGCGTCGCGCCCGCTCGGCGCATCGCGCCACCCGCAGAAGCTCCGCTCTCAGCGCGAAGGTGTTGCCAGCATCCCATCCGTGGGTAGCGAGCGCAGCAGCCGTTGTCGGGGTAAACGTGTCGATAAGCCCGATGGTAAGCCACGCGGATAGAGCGAGATTGTCGAGCTGAAGGTCGCGCCGTGCCGCCCTCCGCGGTTTTTGCCGCATCGTGCTTTCGCTTTCGTCCCAACGGGCTTCGGCAATTTCCGTCACCGGCTACGCTACGCCGAGCCGCTCCCCTAGCAACTACCGCTTTTTTGCCCTAATATGCCTTGACGACATAGCCTGGAGCATGAGGTCTCCGATGGCAGGACGAGAAGGCGTCCCGCCAGCGAGCTTCCCCCTCGAGGTTCGCGACGGCGCAATCGAGAAGCGCAAAATAAGCCTGCGCCAGATCGAGGTATTCCGGGCCGTCATGATCTCGGGATCGATCAACGGCGCGTCGCAGATCCTTCGCGTTTCGCAGCCCAGCCTCTCGCGCGTGGTAAAGCGCACCGAGGACATCCTCGGGTTCACCCTGTTCGAGCGGGCCAAGGGACGGCTGATCCCGACCAAGGAAGCCGGCGCTCTGCTGGACATGGTCCGACGGGTCTACCAGCAGCTTGACGAGCTGGGCGAGACCGTCGAGCGGCTCACACGCGGAGACGATGGCCTGTTCCGCTTCGGAACGACCGGCAGCGCTGGGCGATGCCTGGTGCCGGCCGCACTCGCGAGGCTCAGCCGCGATCTGCCTCGTCTTGCCTACCAGGTCGACGTGCTCGTGCTTGGACAGCTCATCGACTACCTGCAATACCAGCGGGGTGAATGCGTGGTTTCGGTGTTTCCGATCCGGCATCCGCTGGTGCGAACCAAGGCGTTGGCGGAGGGCGACCTCCTCGCGGTGGTCCCGCGCGGTCATCGGCTCGCCGATCGGGAGCTGCTCTTGCCCGAAGACATGGCGGGAGAGCGTCTGATCTCGTTCGCGGCTGATACGCCACATGCCGCCGCAGTATCCGAGCTGTTCCGGTCGGCTCGCCTTGTGCCCCGCGTCGGCGTTTGGATTCGGTGCGTTGAGACGGCGATCGCGCTGGTCGCGAAGGGGATTGGGATCGCGATCGTCGATGAATTCGCGGTAGCCGATGCTACCGCTTTTCCGATCTCTGTCATTCCGGTCGCCGGTGGCCCGCGGCTCCACATCTACCTGAGCTGGCATCGCGACCTCATACGCTCGCAATTTTTCGAGCGGTTTGAAGATGCTCTGGTCGGCGCGTTGCAGGCCGGGAGGCCGTCCGCGCCGCATTATGCCCCGAGGGCATAAGACGGTTATCGGCAGATCACCAGACCCCTCAGTCAGACCCGTCACTCCGGTTATCGCACGATAAAAACAACCCCCGTTCGATATCGGCGAGGCCGCAGAACTCTCCTGCGTGATGATCAGTCGATCGGCTATGAGCTGTCGCGACGATCGCGCCGCCGCCGTCGCTTTGATCGCAACCCATGCAGACCGCGGCGCGCGTTACTGGAGCGTTAACAGGCTGTCAGCGGGGGCGGCGCATGAACGCGGCGGCCATCTCCGCTTCATGGGTCCTTTACTCTGCTGGGGAATAATCCTCGACACGCACTATGGGATGTAGAATCGCGTGAAGTACGATTACCAGATCGATCCCGTTCTGGGCGCAGCGCTGGTCTATTGGAGAGGTAAGCGGGGCGGCCGCTCGATGCCCGCTCGACGGGATATCGATCCTACCGAGATCCCACGATTGCTGCCGCATCTGCAGCTGATCGAGCCGGTAGCCGGTCGGTTCCGTTTTCGGCTCATCGGGACTGCGCTCGCGGAGGCGTTTGGCCGCGACTACACCGGCCGCTTTGTCGACGAGTTGTTCCATGCGGCGCGAGCGGAACCGATTTGCGAGGTGTACCGGGCGGTCCTCGATAATCGGCAGCCGATGTTCCTGCGCAATCGCTACTTCACGGCGAAAAATATCGACCTGATTGCGAACCGCGTCTATCTCCCCTTATCCGAGGACGACGGCGCGGTAAACATGATCTTCAGCGCGGTGACCTTTGAATTTGGCGATCTGCCCGTCGCCGGCGCCTGGGGCTCCGCGACGCTGGCCGACGATCAAGTTGTCGATACGGTCGACGCGGCCTAGCCGTTCGTCCAAGCGGTGGCGAGCTCAATCCGGTGTTAAGTGCTGCGGGGCGACACTCTCGTCCATGCCAGCCCCGTCCGCCGAGGGTTCGTGCACTTACGATCTCTGCATCAACGTCCCCGGGCGGCGGCTGTTTTGGCGCAACCGCAATCATGGCGTCACGCTCGGCAGCGATACGATCGCTTGGACCATGGATGGCGGCGCCACGGAGACGGCGTACGGCAACATCGTCGCGGTGCATCTTAATTCCGCCGGCCAAAAGGTCACGGCAGATCGCTGCATAATCACCGTCGCCCATGGCAGCGGGCTGTTGATCCTCAACACCGATCCGGGCGGCTATCGCGACGCCGAACGCGCGACGCTCTATCGCGCTTTCGTCCGCGAGCTGCACGCGCGTCTCGCTCCCGACCGTTATCCCGAGATTCGCTTCACCGCCGGCGTGCCGCGCTGGCGCTATCAGGTGATGCTGGGTTCGGCAATCGCCGCCGCGCCGGTGTTCGCGCTTGCCGGGCTCGGCGGGTATCTATTCTACCACCTCTCGAACGGCCTCCTCCTTCTCGTCGTCGGCGAGTATTTTTGCTGGAAGCTGGCCCGTCGTGCGCTCGCCAACGCGCCGCGCGACTATGCGCCGGATAAACTTCCCGAACAGTTGCTGATCAAACGCACAAGTAGCGATCTGCCACGGATCATCTGCACTTTTCGGTGAGCCGCGCGAAGCGCGGCGCCAGCACCGCATTGGCAGACGAAGTGTGGTGCGATATCTTGAGAGTTGAGAAAGCGTGGTCGAGCGGGGAAAACAAATCCCGCCGGAGGGTTGTCGCTATGGCCAGACTGCTACTGCTGTCAGTAACAGTATTGCTCGCGGCGTGCACGTTTACCGAAGGCTTCGTGCCGCCGACGGCGCAGTCGACGTACCAAGCCGACGTTGTCGCGATGGCGCAAAAGGTATGTGCGCCCCAGGGCAAGGTCGCTGTCTTCTACAGCAAAGCGGGCGCCGCCGCTTCGGTCCCCTTCGACAACGCAAACGAGGCGGGCTTCGACTGCGAGGCCGGGAAGCCCACCTTCGTCACCAACTCGGCGCCCGTGACGCGCTGACAAGGACGCGATTGGCTCTGGCGTGGCGCGAGAAAGCCCCGCCCCAAGGGCGGCTCTGGGGCGGGGCTGGGGAAGACGCTACATCGCACGTCGCACGGTATGGTAGATGGCGAGCAGCACCACCGCGCCGCCGATTGACACAAGAATGCTGTAGAGATTGAGGCCGGTGACGCCCTCATGGCCGAAAAACGCCATGATCCAGCCGCCGACAAGCGCGCCGACGATGCCGAGTACGATGTCGAGAATAAGGCCCTCGCCTTCCTTGTTGACGATTTTGCTGGCGATGAACCCGGCAATCAGGCCGAGGATGACCCAGGCGATGATCGACATGATATCCTCCTCACCAGAGACCCCGCCGGTATGAACGTCGTAGACGAGACGGTCGTTACCACTATGACGCGTAGCGTGGCGAAACTTCCGGAAACCGCCCTTGCCCGCGGTTAGGGCGAGGGTAACGCAACGAGTGCACCTTGCGCCGGACCGAGGAGTGCAAGATGCCGTCTCTCACCGAATTTTGCCTGTTCATTGCAGCCTTTGCCGCAGCCTATGCCTTTGGCGACGATGTGTTGCGCGGCCTTGGCTTGGTGCGACGCTCGGACCGCCGGAAGCGAAAATGAACGGCCTGGACGCGTGAGCCGAGATGGTGAGCCCCGCTCCGCGTAAGAAGCGAAGCGGGGCTCTGTCGGACCCCACCCCTTCCGCCAGGAAAGGGATGGCGCTCATTGAAAACAGGGAATTCGCGCTCAGGTTCCGACGGTAATCGCAGCGTCGCCGGCGAAATTGCCTGGCCAAGTGCCGCGCTTGGTATTCTTCATCTAAATTTGCCTTCGACGGCGTCTTTTGCGCCGGTCCTGCCACCGGGCGCGTATCGCCACCCCTGCGCAGAACAGCAGGACAACGATCACAAACGCGATGTAGACGCGCGTGCTCACAGCCTGACGACCACGGCAGTTCCGACCGGCTTATTGTTCGACCGGCTTGGGTCTATTAGGCGCAGCAGCGCAGGCAAAAGAAAAGCCCCGCTCGGCGCATGCTGTTTGCGTCGAGCGGCGCAATGCAGCGCCGCGCATCAGGAAGCGGAAGGAGGACTGACCCGATGCCGGGACGCTGCGTCGCAGCAGATGGAACGTTATAGCGTTCTAATTCGCACAACAAGCAGATCGACGGAGCGGCCGCTTCTAGCCGGACTGCCGGATCGGCCGCGGCGCTCGCGGAATGTCGGACGCTTGGGATTGGCGGCAGTGCTTGTTATCGTCGGCGCGGAAGGAAACCCAGGGAGGCGAGGGGATCATGAAAGTGACATTGGGGCGATTGCTGCTCGCCACGGCAGCGGCGTTGCTGCTGACCGGCGGAGCGGCCATGGCGGCGGAGCCGTTCCGGCTCACCTCTTCGGCCTTTGCCGACGATGCGCCGCTGCCCGCCAAATATGCCGGCAACAACAAGGCGAACCCGAATTGCGTCGGCGAGAATGTCTCGCCGCCGCTGGCATGGTCGAACCCGCCGGCAGGGACGAAGAGCTTTGCCCTGGTAATGACCGATCCCGAAGGCCGCGCCGGGCTCGGCGTGGTGCATTGGGTCGCCTATGGCATCCCGGCCGACGTGACCGGCTTCGCCGAGGGCGAGGTGAGCAAGCCCTCGGATAAGTTCATCGGCGGTAAGAGCACGATGGGTCTGCCGACCTATTTCGGGCCGTGCACGCCGCCTGGCGACTGGCACCATTACACCCTTATCCTGATCGCCACCGATCTCGATCCGAAGGCGCTGCAGCCCGGGCTCACGCGCGACGAGCTGCTGGCCGCGCTCAATGGACATGCCAAGGGTGCGGCAGGGCTCATCGCCCGCTTCAAGCACCCGTAGTCTCTCGCGCTCGCCCGGTCGTGATCGGGTGGGGGAGGGTTATTCGCCGCCATCGGCAGCGACGCCGCTCGTCGACGGCGGCGCGGCGGGCGGGAGCTGCGCCGTGATTTCCGCGATAGGCGCGCCCCTGGCGGTGCTTTTGGTCCGCGTCTTTACCGTCGCCTCGATCAAGGCGAAGGCGCGCTCTTCGGCTTCGACGGCCAGCCGGTCCAGCACCTGAGCATAGTCCAACAGGCTCTGAACCACGTCGCGCACGGTGATGTCGCCCGCAAGCCGTATGGCGCGCGCGGCCTCTGCACGGTGGGCGCGCGCCTGCTCGAGCAAGATAGCTACGGCCTCGGACATCCTGCTCCCCTCCCTTCGCCTTGAGAGGTAGGGCGGAGAAGGCGATGGGTCTGGTGATCCGACTCACAGCCATCATGCGCCGTTGCGACGCGGTGTGACTTTCGTCGGCTCTGCACGAGGGGAGCTGCTGCGATACGGAACTTGGCACGAAAAGGGCTCGTTGCGAGGCGCCGCGATGATCTCGAGCCTTGTCCGGAGGCGCGGCCGAGTCGCGCGAATCCCCCCTCGCATCGATGAACAAGCGGTCCGCAACAGCGCTGAAGCGACGGGCGCAGCGGAGTCGCGGTCGGCCTCGACTCGATCGCGCGGTGCCGCGACTCGCATGTAGCGCATGCGACTCGACGGCGCGATCGCAAGAGACCTTGCGCGAGACGCGCGAAGCGTGAGAGCGTACGCGCGGCGCTCGAATGTAAGTGATGCGCCGCTCTGGAGTGACACCAGACCGCTATTGCGCCGAGCGGAATGAGTCGGTGCAACGCAAAGGAAAGCACATGGCAGCGAGAAAGAAGGCAGCCAAGAAGAAGACAGCGAAAAAGGCAAAGCGCAAGGCGAAGAAGAAGTAGCCCCGGCCCCACGCCGTCACGATCTCGGTAGCCCCCTGGCTGAGATCGTGATGGCGCGGGAAGGGCAGGGCAGCAGTTGCACGGAGAGGGGGATCGATCGAGCGAACCGGCGTGATCGGTCCGAAGATTGGGGGTCCGAGACCGCCTCGGCCGGCGTCACCGACCGATCTTTTGCAAGAAGGCCTGCAAGTCGGCAAAGTCGAAGTAGCCGCGTCGCTTTGTGTCGATATCCGAGAAGCGGATGGCATCCGTTATCTCGACGCCGTCAAGCGTGCCGTCATGGTCCGTATCCGCCTTGTCGAAGAACGCGCGCGAGAGGCGGGTCTCTTCGAAGGTCAGCGGCTTCATCTCGTAATCGTCGGTGGGGCGGTGGCGGAAGTAGAAGGCGTTCAGCTTCGTCTGCTCGAACTGAACCCGGCTCACATGCCCATTGCTGTCGGGGCCGAGCGTCGCGAAGATCTCGCGCGCTTCCTTGTCGGTGAAGCTCGCCGCGGGCGCGATCGGACCGATCAGCCCCAACCCGAAAGCGAAGCAGGCGGCGAGCGAAACCCAGCGCGATCGACCTCGGGTCATGACACAAACCTTCGCGGTGACGACCTTCCCCCCGGTTGATGTAGCGCAACGGTGGCGAAGGCGAAACCGGCGCATACCCGTCTCTCTGGCGGCGACGGCCAAGCTCAGCAAGCCGAGATTCCTGGGGTGAGGTAACCGCGCCCCGACCGCGTCCGGCCGAGCCGCCGGGGCCCGCCCTCGCAGCATGAAATCCTGGTGGAGTCCGAATACCGCGAGCGTGGTTTCAGGCGATATGTGACGCTCTCGTCCGAGATGAACGACGCGGCGGTAGCAGAGAGGAGACTCACATGGCTTCGATCCACAAGGAGATCGCTATCAACGCCGAGCCGGCGCACGTCTGGGCCGCGATCCGCGATGTCGGCGCGGTCCACCGGCGTCTTGCGCCGGGCTACGTCGCCGATGTCCGTCTTGAAGAGGATGTGCGCATCGTCTCGTTTGGCGACGGCCGGGTGATCCGTGAAATCATTGTCGGCATCGACGATCGGGTGTGCCGCTTGGCCTATGCCGCGGTCGGGGTCCCGGAGCGCAAGCACCACAACGCTTCCCTGCAGGTCTTTCCCATGGGCGACGGCGCGAGCCGCGTCGTGTGGATTACCGACATATTGCCCGATGAAGCCGCCGGTCAGATCGCGGCGAATATGGAAAAAGGGCTGGCTGCCGTGAAAACGCATCTCGAACGAGCCGATTAGAGCAGGGTCGGTTCAGAGCCAATCGCTGGCTTCACATCCGACGACCCGGCGGCGCATTCTGGGCTCCCGCTTCTTCGGCCGGGACGGGGAGAGAGACGCCGGTTATCGCCTCCGCATTGCCGCAGATCTCTAAATCCGGGATTTGCACGAAACGCAACCATACCTGCCCGACTTTGCGCTGGAAGAGATGCAGGAGCGACGGCACTTTTGCCGAGATCGCCTCGTCAGCCTATGAGACGACCGGCGGGATTTCGCAATTGTCGGAGCACGAACCTCGAATGTCGACCAGACGCGCGCCCGAGGGACGGCCGATAGCGCCGCGACAGCGCAGCCTCATCTTCGCAGCCTGCATGATGGCGACCTTCATGGCGGCGGTGGAGAGCACGATCGTGGCGACGGCAATGCCGACGATCGTCGCCGATCTCGGCGAGTTCCGCCTCTTCACCTGGGTCTTTGGCGCCTATCTGCTGACGCAGGCAGTGAGCGTGCCGATCTATGGCCGGCTCGCCGATCTCTACGGCCGCAAGCGCATCTTCTTCGCCGGCGCCGGTCTCTTCCTCGTCGGCTCGACCTTGTGCGGCTTCGCCCGCGGCATGCTGACGCTCATCCTGTTCCGGGCGGTTCAAGGGGTGGGCGCCGGCGCGGTGCAGCCGCTGGCCTACACCATCGTCGGCGATATCTACACCCCGACCGAGCGGGCGCGCCTGCAGGGTTTGCTCTCGGGCGTCTTTGGCGTCGCCGCGGTGGTCGGTCCGTCGCTCGGCGCCTTCCTGGTCCAGGAGGCGAGCTGGCCGGTCGTGTTCTGGGTCAATCTGCCGATCGGCGCGGCCGCGATCGCCATGATCGCGCTCTTTCTGCACGAGGAGCCGCGGACGCGCCGGCACCGGATCGACTATCAGGGATCGCTGCTGCTGCTGCTCGGCGGCGGCTTGGTGATGACGGCGCTGGTCGGGGCGGCGAGCTTCGGCCGGGCCACGGTCGCGCTCTTTGCCGGCGGTGGCGCGGTGGCGCTGGCGCTGCTGCTATGGCATGAGCGCCGTGTCCCCGAGCCGATGCTGCCGCTCGCGCTCTGGCGCAACCGCGTCGTGGCGCTCGGCAGCCTCGGCGGCTTCACCATCGGCGCGATCATGATCGGTGTCGCGGGCTTCCTGCCGACCTATGTGCAGGGCGTGATGGGCCGAAGCGCCGGTACCGCGGGGGCCGCGCTCGGCGCGATGTCGGTGAGCTGGGCGGTGGCCAGCGTCGCCGCCGGCCGCGTGATGATCCGCACCAGCTTCCGCCTCACCGCGATCATCGGCAGTCTGACGCTCATCATTGGCAGCGCGGCGCTGATTGCGATGAGCCCGCGCAGCGGCCCGCTCTGGGCGGGGATGGGCGCTTTGCTGATCGGCATCGGCATGGGCTTCTGCAACACCACCTATCTCGTCTCCGTGCAAGCGTCGGTAGAGATGCGCGAGCGCGGCGCGGCCACCGCGTCCAGCATGTTCATGCGGCTCGTCGGCCAGGCCGGCGGGGCGGCCCTGTTCGGTGCTGTGCTCAATGCGGGAATGGCGGGCCAGGTGCCGCACGCGGATGTGGCCGTCGAGCGTCTGATGGAGCCGGCTCTGCGGGAAAGCCTCGGCGCCGCGGAGGTGGCTCGGCTCAGCGCCGCCATGGCCGGGGCGCTCGCCCATGTCTACTTCATCAGCACCGCGCTGGGGCTGCTTGCGCTGGGGCTCGCCGCGGCGCTGCCCGCCCGGCTCAGCCCGACCCGAACGGCAGGGCGCAGCTGATGCGCCGGCGCGGTTCAGACGGCGGCCATCTCCGCGGTTCGGCGATGCGCGGCCAGCAGCGCCGGCAGCCGAGCCGGATCGCCGCGCGCCATGCCGCATTCGGTGGCGACGCCGTCGACCCTGGCGTGCCGGCGCGCCGCGGCGAGACGCGCCGCATCGCCCGTCGCATCATCGTGGTGGATGAGGCCGAGATAGAGCTCGGTGTCGCGCTCGAGCGTCAACTTTTCGAGCGGCACGAAATAGGCATCGTCGCTGCGCGCTTTGGGTACCGGCAGGTGGAAGTAGCGTATCGGCCGCTTGACCTCGGCGGCGATGGCGTTGGCCATCTCGACCATGATGCCGGCATCCCTGGGCTGGACGAGATGTTCGTCGGCCGGGCTGCCGTAGCAGAGATGATAGCCGAGCTCGATCGCCGGCGGCACCGCATCGCCGATCGTTTTCAGCACCTCGATCGTCTCGCGGCGGAAATCGACCGGGCCTTTCTCGTAATAGCCCTCCCAGGCGAGCACCTCCTGGCATACGTCCCATTGGATGGCGATGCGATCAGGGGGGAGCGCTTGGGCAATCGCCGCAATCTCGTCGATGAAATGTCGCGTCAGCGCCGGAAGAAGTCCCGGCCGATCGGCGGGCACCATGTTGTTGTAGGTGGGGGCGATGGGCGTCGGGAGAGAAATCTGAAACCTCACGCCAGCCGGGATCACGCCCGCTTCCTGCAGGCGCTCGAAGATGCGCCAGGAGGCGATCGCCATCTCGGCATAGCCGGTCTTGAAGCCGGCCGGATCGGGCTTGGCGCCGGGTTTGAGACGCAAGCGCGGAATCTCACGGATCAGCTTGCCGTCCCACTGGACGAATTTGAACGGCGGCACGTCCCGGGCGAGCTCGATCGCCGGGTTCTCGGCAAGGACATCCTGCAGGAACCTGATCCAGGTCTTGCGGATGCCGGTCTCGCCGTCGGGCAGGCGAACGACATAGGGGCCGACCGCCTTCGACAAGGTGCGAAGCACCGTCTCGCTATCGGGCAGCGGAATGCTGCCCACGAAATGGACGATCGGATGCTTGCTGCGATCCATGGCGCCATTCCTCCCGTTCTGTCGAAAGCAACAGCGTAGCACGCCGGCGGGCGGCAAACTGTCCGCCTGTGACATTGATCGGGCATTGGGGCGCTGCCCGAAAGGGTCATGTCGGCGCGAACCACCGATTGGTAGGCTTGGCACCGTGATCGGGCGAAGGCACGTGGACAGCCCCGCAAACCGCATCTTGGTGGTCGAAGACGATCTCGACGTCGGCGTCCTTCTTGAGCGCGTCCTGTGCTCAGCCGGCTATTACGTCGACCGAGCGACGACGGCATCCGGCGCTCGACGGCTTGTCGAATCGCAGGAATATCGCCTCGTCTTGGCGGACGGCATCCTTCCGGACGGCACCGGTATCGACGTCGCCGATGCGGCGAAAGCGCGCGGCATGAAGGCGCTGATCATCACCGGCTACGGGCTGCGCCTCTGTCAATTGGGCGGCTTCGATCGGCATGATTTCATCTTGAAGCCGATCCGGCCGGGCGCGCTGGTCGAACTCATCAACAACTATCTCAGCCGATCCTCGGCCTGATCGGCAGCCGCCGCGGCGGCGAGGCGGAGCAACGAGGTCGAGCCCAGCGTCGGCGCTTCAGCCATCGCCAAAGACAGGCGTGACCCCTGTCACATGCCAGATCAGCCGAGACGACGCAGATTGCGCCTGCCGCCGATCGAGCCAACCGGATCGAAGCGGTGGTGATGGGAGAGGAGATCGCGACATGATCGGAATTGAGGTTTACGACGCTATCGCTGCGGCCGGCTTCGGCGTCGCGTTGAATGTTGGCGTGACGGTGAGCGCGGCCTACTGGCGGCAATGGCGGCCAAGCCAATCCCGTGATGGCGCGGCGCTGCTTCCCCCGGATCGCGGCTTGACGATTGAATGGCCTCGACGGGCCGCGTCTCGAGCTCGCTCTGGCGCGTGCTCCGGCTAGATCCGCATCGCTTGCGTCGCTGAGCGAATACGGGTCTTGCGAACGCTCGCGAACCTCGCCGGCAACCGCATCAACAAGATGAAGGAGGCGCGGCGCCGACACCGCTGCCAGCGAGAAGCGGTCACTCCCGACCCGTGCGGCCGTGCCAGGGATCCGGACCCGGGTTGCGCCCGGCCGCAGCGATGGCCAGGCGGCCAAGGTAATGCGCCCAGCCTTCCGCATGGCCGGCGCATTGCGCGGCGTTCGGCAGGCCGGTGTGGGTCAGGCGCAGCAGCGTTCCGTCCGGCTGCTCGATGAGATCGATTTCGACCAGACTCGATCCTGGCGGCACCACTTCGCTATCGTCCCAGCCGAAGCTGTAGGCGAGGCGGTGAACCGGCACCACCTCGCGGAAGGCACCGCGGGCGACGCGAGCGCCGGTGACATTGACGAGATAGAGACCGTCGAGTTGCGGCTCCAACGTCGCCTCCGTGCCCATCCAGCGCAGGATCTTTTCCGGATCGGTGAGGAAGGCGAAGACGGTCGCGGGCGGCGCCGGGATGCGCGCCTCACGGCGAACGACAAGAGACTCTTGCATGGGTTGCCTCATCGCTGTGCCGGCGTCCTCCGCCCGCGGCGGAGGCGGCCGTTGATCGATTCATGCTGCCATCCTAGTCGCTCGGTCGTGGGGATGCGGAGTAACAAGGTCGTCGTGAATCGCCGGCGCGCGCCGAGCTCAGCGTGCGGGGACGGTGCCGTAGGGTTGCGTGATGATCTCGAGCAAATGGCCGTTGGGGTCGCCAAAATAAACGCCGCGACCGCCATGGAGGTGGTTGACCTCGCCCGGTCCGGACCCGTCGAAGTGGGCGCAGAATTTTATGCCGCCGCGTTTGAGGCGCCCGAGCGCGGCGTCGAACTCGGGCTCGCTGACGAGGAAGGCATAGTGCTGTGGGCGGAAATCTCGGGAGTCGGCGAAATCGAGCGTGACCCCATTGCTCGTGCGAACGGGCACGAACGGTCCCCATTCCGGTTCCGCGGTCAATCCGAGAATGTCGGCAAGAAAGCGGGCGGAGGCCCATCGGTCCTTCGCCCAGATGATGGTGTGATTTAGCTCGACGCTCATGGTCCGGCCCCTACGCCTGAGCCACCCTACCGACTCTAATATAGTCGCTTCCCGATCGCGGTGAATGGCCGGCCTGCTCGCGGCGGTGCTCGATTCTATCGATCCGATGGCCCTTTGGCTTGCCGGGATCACGAAAATCCTGGCGTCCTGTGGAAACCTGCGCTTAACGTGCCACGTTGATCCTACTTATGGCGACTCTGAAACGGAGGGGCGCCCATGGCCGGCATGATGCTCCTGGATCTCATCGGCGGGGTGGCTTTGCTGCTGTGGGGTCTGCACATGGTGCAGACCGGCATCATGCGCGCGTTCGGCGCCGACCTCCGGCGCTTCCTCGGCACCGCGCTCAAAGGCCGCGTGCGCGCCTTCGCCTTCGGTCTCGGTGTCACCGCGGTGCTGCAGAGCAGCACCGCAACGGCGCTCATGACCACGTCCTTTGCCGCGGGCGGTCTCCTCGCCCTGACGCCGGCGCTGGCGATCATGCTCGGCGCCAATGTCGGGACGACGCTCATCGTCCAGCTCCTGGCTTTCAACGTCACGGCCGCAGCGCCGATCCTGCTGGCCGGCGGTCTCATCGCCTTCAAGCGGGCGCCGAACACACGGTTTCGCGATCTCGGCAGGGTCGCGATCGGCCTCGGTCTGATGCTGCTGTCGCTGCACATCCTCCTCGACACGCTGGCACCCGCCGAGGACGCGCCGGCCTTGCGGACGATTCTGGCCAGTGTCAATGGCGATCCCGTGCTCATCGTGCTGGTCGGCGCGCTCTTTGCCTGGGCGGCGCATTCGAGCGTCGCCGCGGTCATCCTGGCGATGTCGCTCAGCTATTCGAGCTTCGTGACGCCGGACGGCGCCCTGGCGCTGGTGCTTGGCGCCAATCTCGGCAGCGCGATCAACCCCGTCATGGAAGGGTCCGGCGGTGACCCGGCGTCCCAGCGCCTGCCCGTCGGCAATCTCATCAATCGTGTGGTGGGCCTTGCCATCGCCCTGCCTTTCCTGCCGTCGATCGCGCATGGGCTCGCGGCGATCGATCCCAATCCGGTGCGCGAGGTGGCCAACTTTCATACCGCCTTCAACCTCGTCATGGCGGCGCTGTTCATCGGGCCGCTCAATCTCTACGCCCGACTGCTGACGTGCGTTCTCCCCGGGCGCAAGCAGGCCGCCGACCCCGCCGCGCCGCTCTACCTCGATCCCGCCGTTCTCTCGACGCCGACCCTGGCGCTCACCTCGGCCGCGCGCGAAGTCCTGCATATGGGCGATATCGTCGAGAGCATGCTGCGGCAGACGATCGATGCGCTGCTCTCCGATGATCGCAAGCTCGTCGGCAATATCGAGCGCATGGACAATGCCGTCGACAAGCTATACGAGGCGGTGAAGCGCTACGTGACCGAGATCACGCGCGAGAGCCTGGACGAGCCGAGCGGCCGGCGCGCGATGGAGATCATCTCGTTCGCCATCAACCTCGAGCACATCGGCGACATCATCGACAAGAACCTGATGGAGCTCGCCGCCAAGAAGATCAAGCACCGCTACAAATTCTCCAACGAGGGCGCGGCGGAGCTGCAGGCGCTGCACCGATGCGTTCTCGACAATCTGAAGCTTGCCCTCGGCATCTTCATGTCGGGCGATGCTTCGATCGCGCGCCGGCTGCTCAGCGAGAAGGTGCATATCCGCGAGGTCGAGCGTAGCGCGGCCGAGAACCATCTGGCCCGTCTGCGCGAAGGACGGCCGGAGAGCATCGAGACGAGTTCTCTGCATCTCGACGTGCTCCGCGATCTGAAGCGCATTCATTCGCATATCTGCTCTGTCGCTTATCCCGTCCTCGAAGCGACCGGCGAGCTGGAGCCGAGCCGCCTCAAGGGCTGGGACGCGCGGGCCGATGCCGCGGAGGCCGTCCGCTCGGGCTATGGTCGGCGGGAGGGTGGGAGCTGAAGCACACCACGGCGTCGATGCAGTGCAGCGTGGCGCTGAACGCGACAGCGCGGGACCGGCGTGAGCGATCCCCCGGCGTCAGGCCGATGCGAGCCTGAGCGCTCCCTTCGCGGCCATCGCGGCGAGCCGGTCATAGCCCGCTGCGATCTCGAGTGCGATCCGCTCCGTTTCCGGGTCGGCGACCTGCTTGGCCCTGCTTCGCGCCCGCTCGGCGCGCTCGCGCCAGTCCTCTGCGCTGTAGTTCGTCATCGAAGCGTACTCCCGAATGCTTTTGGGTTATACGCTACCTGGCTTATCTACCTGGGCGTGTGCGCGCCGTCACACCACGGGGCCTCGTGACCGGCCGATCCAAACGCTGATGCCGGAAAGCAAGAGCCCCGGCCTGTTGCCCAACTCTCAGGACGGGGCTCCGGCGTTGCCTCTGTGGGGGTCCACTGAACGCGTAGCCATGCTTGGCCACTCAGGGTTAAGCCGGGATTGAAGGTTTCGTGCCGTCGCGCAAGAAAATGCCCCGCGCCGGGACATTGGCGCAGGGCGCGGCGTTGCCTCCGGCCGCGATTGAGCCCCATAAGAAAGAGCCCCGCTCGGTTTTTCGGCCGAGCGGGGTTGAGGATGGCTTATCAAGGTAAGCACATCGAGAACACCCCCAATGCGCATCGGTTCCGAACCGGCAAGTTGCTGAACCGCCTCAGAAAGAGAAGCGAGAGCCACACCATCGATTGCGCAACCTATCCGCTATTTCAGCGTTCTCCGTTGCTGAACAGGTTCCGCGGCAAGGGGAACATCCGTGGCGGCTCACATCCTGCTGGTCGAGGATGATCCGGACGTTCGGCCGGTCATGGAGTACCTGTTCAATGCCGAAGGCCACCGCGTGACCGCGGTGGAGTGCCTGACACGGGCATTCGAGCTGCTGGCCAGCCGGCACTTCGACCTCGTCGTGACCGACGCCGTGCTACCGGACGGAAACGGCTTGGGGGTCGCCGATCGGGCCGCCGATCTCGGAATATCGGCCCTCGTTGTGACGGCCTATCGCCCCTATCTCAGAAAGCCCGGCGCCCGCTACCACTTCCTGTTCAAGCCGTTGCGCCCGGCGGAGCTGCTCAAGGCCGTCCGCAGCCGCCTCGCGGGCGAGAGCGCGCAGATCATCCCCTTCCCGCAGCCTTGACCGATCTAGCTGCCGCTCGCGCCTTCGAGATGGGCGTCGGGCTTGCTCCAGGCGTGGATCTGCTTGCAGGCTGGACAGGACACGCGGTTGAGACCGACCGGTCGAGCTTGCCAGGTGCTCGCTTCGGCCGTAAGGCCGGTCGGTATGCCGCGGCCCGTCACCGGGCAGCGGATCATCACCCGCACGTAGTTGGATTCCTTGGCCACGGTCGACACCCCTCCGATCGTCACCCCCACGATAGCGCATCGGGGTTAGCGACCGGTTTAGATGCCAAGCTTCGGTAGCCGGGCCAGGGCAGGGCGATGCTGGGTTTTCGGCGTCCGTCGACCGTGGTCAAGCCGTCGCGCCCTGCTCGCGCTCATGGCGGCAGGCGACCGTCGGCCAGGCGTCTTTCAGCGCCGCGCGCCAGCGGTCCATTTCTCGCGCTTCGATCTGTGCCCTGAGACTGACGCAGCTGACACGGGCGGGAGGTGCGACATCGAGAGGGGCTGGCGCGGGTTTCGATGTCACGATGGCCGCCGCTTCGGCTCTCTCGGGGGTCGGGTCCGCGCTCCGCGGCACTCTCACCGGGGCGACGAGACGATCGAGCGACGAGACGATCTGGATCAGTTGCTCGATTTGCCTGACGCCGAGCCTGCCCAAAAGCCGATCCCGCCGTTCACTCAGGCCGGCGGCATGGCCGCTCCCGTCGGCTTGGCAGAGGATCTGGGCCTCGATGATCAAGATGGCGCAGACATCGCCATCGAGTGTGACCAGCTCCTTGAGCACTTAGCTACCCCGCAGCGCCGAAGCTCTCCGACGGTTAGCCTTGCATACCTGCCAGCCGCCGAGATGTATCAAAAAAGTGATTTAAAGCGGTTTCAAGGATCGCGATGCGCGTAAGGCGCCCCCGCACCCTCAGGTAGATATCCACAAGAAGCATTTCGCTCCGGCCTGGTCAGGCGTATGCTATTGTTATGAGTGACTGTCCTTACACCGCCAAAGATTGGCGTGAGCGCGCGGCGCAGGTACGGATCAGGGCCGAACAGCTGACCGACCCGGAAGCCAAGCGCCTCGCGCTGGAGATCGCCGCGGGCTACGACCAGCTCGCAGCGATGGCTGCAAAAGGAGCGTCCAGGCTCGCATCGGCCTGACGCCTCTGGTTTTTTCGGCTCTGGACCGGGCGGCTCGCCGCGGCTCGGCGGTCGCGCGCATATGCCGACAGGATGCTCTGGGAGGCTAGTACCAGCCCCAGAGATCGGTGACGTAGTCCGCGATCAACAACGCCATGCCAATCGCCGCCAGGCTTGCCCCAGCCCAATCGAATCGCTTGTTACTCATGGCGGTTCTCCTTCCAATGGTCAGGTGGGAAGGAAAAGGGGCTCCGCCTTATGACTGGCGTCACAGTCTCGTCGGGGAGCGTCCCCCGCGGAGCGACGGGCGTGTCGAAGCCGGCGGTTGCATTCGGCCGGACGAGGCGCGTCTTGCGTCGAAGCGCGGGCGATGATATGCCCCATACAACAGTCACGAAGCTCAATGAATTCAGCAGGTTTCTAGCTGGCGCGTGGGACAGGCGGCAAAACTCATTCTCCTGGTAGAGGACGACCCGGATGTCGGGCCGGTGCTGGAGCACATCCTCATCTCCGCCGGCTATCGGGTTCATCTGGTGCCGACGCTGGGGGAAGCGGGGTCGCTGCTCGATGCGCGCTCCTACGACCTCGTGCTGACCGATGTCATGCTGCCCGATGGGAACGGGATCGGGATTGCCGATGCCGCGAAGGAGCGTGGGATAGCGTCGATGGTCGTGACCGGGCATGCATTCCAGATCCCGGCGGAGGAATTGGCGCGCCATGAGGTGCTGCTGAAGCCGGTGCGGGCGCGCGAGCTGGTCGGAGCGGTCGAACGTCGGCTCGCGGCGCCCAAATAGGGCGCCGTCTCCTCGCGATCGCCTTGATCAGGGGCGGGAGTTGTGCGCTTGGCGGCCCGATCCCGCGACGACCTTACTGAGAAACCCTCGTCGGGCTGCGCTTCGAGCGCGAGGAGCGAACGCGCGCCCGTTTCGGCGCGTTCAGCGTCTTGGGGGCATCGACCTGGAGCAGCGCCCCGACCTCGGCGAGCAGAACATCCATCTTGAAGGGCTTGCGCAGAAACCGGTCTTGCGGCTGCATGAGATCGGCACAGTCGGCCAAAGCAAGGTCGCGGCCGGTGATGAACAGGATCGCGCAGCCGAGACGCGACCGAGCGAGGCTGGCAATGTCCTGGCCGCCCATCCGGCCGGGAACGCTGATGTCCAAGATCACGAGGTCGAAGCGCTGCTCGGCGATAAGCCGCTCGGCGACGGTTCCGTCGGAGGCCGTCTCTACGGCATATCCGCCCACTTCCTGCAGCACCGTCGCAATGAGCTCGCGGAGCTGCTGGTAGTCCTCGACGACGAGAAGGCGCTTACGTACCACGAGTTCCCCAACAAAGACGAAGTATGGGTGAATAACATTGCGAAAAGGTGAAAGCGACAGCGCGGCAGTCCCTGCGGCGCAATCGGCGGCTCCGCGTCAGGCTAAGGAAGAGCACGACGCCGACCGGCAGCGCTAGGGTTTGAGGATGGGAGCAATCTCTGATGCTTTTCCAGATCCGCCATCGAGATTCCTCGAGAACTCGCTGATCACGCACTCGATCTCGTTGAGATTCACCCCGTTCGCTTCCAGCTTGCAGCCAAGGCAGATCTCCTCATTGAAGTGGTCCAACACCATTCTCGGGAAATTCGCCGAGAGCCATGCGAGCGCTTTGCGCCTCGCATCATCCAATTCGGCGCGATCATGCCATCCCTGGCGCTTTGCGGCCTCAATAAACATCTGCCGGTGACGCAGGCAGGTATAGCCGAATGCCGAAATAAGCGGCTCCTCGGAAAGTCATTCTGACGCTCCGATTAGAAGCGGAGCGAGTGTTGCGTGCAACCAACAATTATTACATCTCCATTTTTGCCACAGGCTTCATGAGTTTGCCGCCTATCGCGCTGTGCGTTCTTCGTGCAAGCATTCCGTTCTTCACGTCGCCAACTGTCGGTTGAATGACTCCATGCAGAGCGTCGAGGTTAGAGTGCCGCACGCCGAGGTCGCGGCTCGTGTCGACGAGATACGCAAATGGCTGAAAGCGCGCAGCTGTCAGCACACGCTCACCTCGACGGGCAGCAGCAGCGAGACGCTGATTTTGGCGACATTCGTCTGCGATGCGGATGCCGGCGATTTCGCTCGCGAGTTCGGTGGCGGCTTGGTGCCGAGCTCAAACGTCCGGTAGATCTGTCTTCAGTTGATGGCGCGCCACGCGTCTGTCGCACCGCTGTTGTGGCAATCGAACGGCAATTCTCCGACGCGACATAAATTGGACCTCGTTTTGCATCAGCATGCCTCAGAGAGACGGGGGCATGACATGGCCAAATGGTTCGTGAAATACCTCGACCTGGAGACCAACCGGGAAACCGCGTCGCGCCGTTTGGCGACGCGCGATCAGGCCATCATCTTGGCACGCCATCGCGAGCGCGAACGCTGCATCATCCGCTGGATCGTCGGGCCGGAAGGCGAGGAGCCCTGGGATCGCGCGGCGATCGATCGACACAGATAGATCGCCCGCCGCTCGGCAGGGCAATCGCCTTTGTCACCGCGCCCTCAGAGACGCAGGAGAGCTCGGTGGCGACTGCAGATGCCATAGCCGCACCGTTCGTCGGTGTCCGCCTGACGGGGCGTCCCGATGCGTCGATCCGCCCCGGCCTTGGTCGCCGGCAGTGGATGCTATGGTCAGACCGAGCAGGTGAAGGAGGTCGGCGTGCGCGTCAGGCAGCTGGTTGTTGTGGCACTGGTGATGGGTGGATCGAGCGTCGCCGGCTGCGCTCTATCCGGCAACGGCGATACGGGGGGTACGATCCGCGGAAACCTGCTGTGGCCGGGCTCGGACACGCATCATGCGATGGCGATGGCTGATCAATACTGCCGCCAATTCGGGCGCTCCGCACATCTTGCGAGCGAGGAGCAGGGATGGCTGTCGTCCGACACGGTGACCTTCGACTGCGTCAATTGAAGCATCGCTCCGCTGTCAGCCACGGCTGCGAGAAGGGGCAATCCCGGCGAGGCTGAACGCATCGTCGCGGCCGATGCGGCGCCGGGCCCGACGATCGCGAAGCTCTTCGCGGCAGAGCTGGGCGAATACGATCGCGTCGGTCAAAAACACCACGCTCAGCATCGCGAACCGCCAATCCAGCGACATCATCCTTGCTCCTTTGTCCGATGGCCAGCACCGCCACCCGTGCAGGAGTGGCGCGAAGTTGGCACGTTAGACCTTGCGTGCTTTCGTCAGCGCTTGTGTGGTAAGGCGTGAGCGGGAGCCCCGAAGCCGGTCAGTCCTCAAGGCGTCTCGGTGTAGGAGACAAATCGATACCGCTCGGGATGCCGCATCATCTCGCTCGGCTTCAGCGACAGCGTCACCATCGTCTCCTTCTGGCGAAGCTTCGCCTGGTCGCCGTCGACGGCCGCAACCTTCGCCTGCACCCATCCGCCCGAAAGCGGGGAATAAACGTCCCAGATCTGTCCCGGCTCGACCCGCAGCATGAGCACTTCGAGCCGCGTGCGAAGCTGCTTCTCTTCGCCCCGACGCAAAGTGCGAAAGTTGGCGGCGCCAAGAATGTGATCGATCGATGTGCCGTCATCGGCGAGCGGCAGGAGAATCCCCCTGAACAGCACCGGCTCGTCAAGGTGGGTGGCGCTGCCGGCGATGCTCAACGGACCACCATCCGGGCGGAAGCGCGGGAGGTACTTCAGCATCGTGGCGAGCAAGGTGCCTTTGGGACAGCCCGCAATCGGCCGGCCATCGAGAGCGGCGCCGTGCGGGAGCAGGTGCTCGCCCACGGCGACGAAGACGGACTGGTCGATTTCGGCAGCAAGCTGAACGAGCACACAGTTTTCCGCATCATCGCCCAACAGCGCGACATCGATATCATCCTTGCTCGGGAAGCGCCTCGCCGCGGACCACGTCGTCCAGTGACGAAACACGCGGTAGACCAGCCTTTGCTCGTTCGCGAAGCCGTCCATGGCCGTTGCAACCCAAAACGGCATCGCGGTCCGGGGAGGATCGCGACGCCGTGTTGATCCGGTCTCTGTCCCTGCGGGCGGTTCGCCTTCTCTGAACGCTCAATGAGAGCCGATTGCGGCCTTAATGATAAGGAGAATCTCCGCGAATTTTATTCAAATCCGGGATGACGGCCGGGATCGGCGTTGCGACGTCAGTCTAAATGGCAATTGCCGCCCGCACGCGCGCTGGTCATTATTTGCGGATTACGGCACGTCACGATGCCGGCGGGAGGCGACGCACATGCATGACCCTGAGGCGCGGCCAGAGCCGCCGCGACAGGAGAGGAGGGTGGGTGCCGCTCGAAGAGATGCCGCACCGGCAATCCGATCAACCGCTCTGGCGGATCTGATGAGCTACGGCCTATGGGCAAGCGCGGCTCTGCTGTTCGGTGCGATGCGAAGCATGCCGCTTGCCGACGAGGCCGACCCTGCCGACCGATACGGCGACTTCGCCTGACCTCCTGCACTGCTCGTGCGATCGCATCGCGATGCAGCGCGCAGCCACGGAGGACAGGCGGGCGGAAGGCCCTACTGTGCCGGCCGCGGCGTGATCTTCATCACAACTCATGTGGCGCGAGACCACTTAGGTTGGCGTCGCCGGCAGCGGTCGAAGCGATAGTTATCTGCCGCCGCGCGATCGGCCAAACGGGAGAGGCTGAGGTGGTTGGAATTGACGTACACGCTGCCGTTCTGGCGGGCAGTCTCGGCATCGTGTTGAATCTGAGCGTCACGGCGATCGCAGTTTACCTCCGACGCCGGCACTGAAGCGGTCTCGGCGCCGTTCCGCGATGCTCGCCGGCGGAGCGGGTTGCTATCGTCGCGGCGGTGCCCGAGACTAGGCGTATGGCCGGCGCTCCTATCGGTCGCATTCCCCTACACATGATCCTGCTGCCGGTGCTCTCGCTGGCGGCGTGGGTCGCGATCGGCCATGTGGGTCTGGAGCCGCTTGCGGTCGTCTCGGCCGCGGCGCTGCTCGGCAGCGTGATTGCCGCCGTGCATCATGCCGAAGTGGTGGCGCTGTGGGCGGGTGAGCCTTACGGGGCGGTGTTGCTGGCGCTTGCGGTCACCATCATCGAAGCCGGCCTCATCATCGCCACCACGCTGAGCGGAGAGCCTCACCCGACGCTGCTGCGCGACTCCGTCAATGCCGTGGTCATGCTCGTGCTGCACGGCCTCGCCGGCCTTTGCATCGTGGTCGGTGCCTTCCGCCATCGCGAAACCGAGTTCCGGGTCGAAGGCGCCAGTGCCTTGCTGGCCGTGCTCATCCCGATGTCCGTGCTGGTGCTGATCTTGCCGAACTATCTCGTCTCGGCTCCGGGGCCGTTCTATTCGGGCCGCCAGCTCGCGTTCGTGTCAGCCGTCTGTCTTGGCCTCTATGTCGCCTTCCTGTTCATCCAGACCAATTGGCACCGGGCCTATTTCCTGCCGGTCGGCGAGGAGAACATGGCCGGGCATGAGCGGCCGACGGGATGGATTGCGATCGCATCGCTTGTTCTCTTGCTGCTCGCTCTGCTGTCCGTCGTCTTGCTGGCGGAGAGCTTGGCGCACGCGCTGGAAGCGGGGGTGGAAGCCGTCGGAGCGCCGCCTGCCATGGTCGGCGTGATCATCGGCGCGATCGTTTTGCTGCCGGAGGGAGCTGCTGCGGTTCGATCGGCCGCGCGCAATCGGCTGCAGGCAAGCATCAATCTGACACTCGGCAGTGGCGTAACATCGATCGGGCTCACCGTACCCGCAGTGGCCCTCATCTCGTTCCGGATCGGCCAGCCGCTCGAGCTCGGCATTCCCGCGGGCGCCAGCGTGCTCATGGCGCTCGGCTTCATTGTCGCCATCATCACCTACGGGACCGGACGCACGAATCTGCTCTCCGGCATCGTCCACCTGGTGCTGCTCGCGACCTATGTCTTTACCCTCTTCGCGCCTTGAGCGGCGATCTCGGCCGTCGCTTTTTGGTCATGATGCGCGGCTACACTTTGCCGATGCTCACCAGCGATCATGAAATCGAACGATTGGCGCAAATCGTCGTCCAACGGGCCGGCGACGGCGCGGCCGACAAGGCGCGCAAACTGGTCGAGGCGATGCGTCGCCAGGGCTACCACGACGAAGCCGACACTTGGCTGCGCGTCATCGCCGCGATCGATGCCCTCGGCACGGCGCCGGCAAGCGCGCAGCTTTGGGCGCGCGCCGTCTATCCGGCCGATACCCCGACGTGCGATTGAGCCAGGGCGGGGAAGATCGCCCGCCGCCCGCCCCGCTTACTGATCGTCACCGGCGCCTAACCGCCCGCTTGGCAGTTGCCGGTGCAGCGATAGTGGTAAGGGTTGGGGTCGACATATCCGCCCCGCGACGTGCTGCCGCTATAGCCGGATTGCGCGCAGGCGGCCAGAGACAGCGCCGAGGCGAAAGCAAGAAAAGCGAGACGCCATGTGCGGCGATGCCGGTCCCGATCGATCATATCGGCTCACTCCATCAGTCGCCGCTACCGGCGATACCCGGCTGGAGGTAAGCGCGCCGCTGCGTCGCGTCGATCACAGTGTCGTGCGTTGTCATCAAAGCCATCCCGCATGGCGGGCGGAGATGGTATCAAAACACCATGAGCGGGACCGGCGCTCAGCACTATCGCGACCTCGCCCATCGGACGCGGAAGCTCGTCCACTTGGCGATCCTGCCGGATGTGCAGGATCATCTGATGGACATGATCCGCGAGTTCGACGAGATCGCGGCTGCTTTGGAAAGCGGGGTCCTACGATTCCGCGAGGGCGACTAGCAGCACCCGCCTGCGCATATCGCCCGCTCAGATGCTGTTCCCGGCCGCGCGCCGCATCGCGATCGACCCTCGCCGTCGCGGGGGAGACGAATTTTAGAGCAAAATCAAAGCGTCCCGTCATACCCTCGCATGCGGGAAGCCATGCGGTGGTCCCGCCCAACGGTCGCCGCGTTCGCTTCCTCCGGCGGTACGCCTGTGACAGAACGGCCGGTCAGCGCTAGATTTGTCGGATGATTCCCGACCTCGACATCTGGCGCGCCGCCGTCATCCTGGTCGAACGCCACGGCGTCGATCACGCGGCGATGGTGGCGGCGCAGACGGGCGATGAGATGCGCGCGAAAGGCGACGAGGAAGGCTACCGGATCTGGGCGGCAATTCTCGAAGCGGTGCTGGAGCTGCGCCGGGACAAGCCGGGCGAAGGCGAAAGCGTGAATTGAAAACCGGCGGGCGTTTGGCGCTCGATGTACTCAGCGCGCCTGGGTCTCCGGCTGGTAGCCGTCGGTGAGCGTCTTCAGAAACGCGATGATATCGTCCTCCTCCGCTGCAGTGAGCGGCGGTGTCTCTCCCCGTTTGCGGTCGAAAGGCGGATCGGTGACGTCGATATTGGCGCGGTCCTCGGGCGGCACGTCGTCGAATGTCGCGACGTTCCCGTCGGCGCCGCGCGGATAGACTTTCTCCGGCTTGGTGTCGCGGAAATCGTAGAAGTCGAGAACTTGCTTCAGGGAGTGATCGACGCCGTTGTGAAAGAAGACCTGTCGCGTGGCGGCGTTGCGCAAAGTCGGCGTCAGGAACATGCCGCAATACTTCGCCTCGCTGCGCATGTCGGAGCGGTAGGGACCGCAGATGCCGAGATCGTAATAGGCGGGATCGCGGTTCGCCGCGAGCGCCGGATTGCGCGGGACGCCCAGAGCTTCGTACTGGTAATCCGTGAACATCGGCGGGAGCCCATCGGGACTCGGGCGATCGAGGTGGCAGCCGCCGCAATTTCCCTTGGCGGGATCATTGAACAGGACATAGCCGCGCAGCTCGGCGCGGCTGAGCCGCGCCTTGCCTTCGAGCCAGAAGTCGAACTTGCTGGTATAGCGGTGAAAGCTCGGTTCCTCGATCTGGTAACGCGCGACCGCGAACAAGGCTTCCGACACGAGCAGCCGCGGGGTGTCGAGCACGGTACTGCCGAAGAGCTCCACGAAGCGCGATGCGTAGGGCGATGCTCGCAGCTTGGCGGCAACTTCCTCGACCGTGCCGCCATCCATCTCCAGCGGATTGAGCAGCGGAAAGACCGCTTGATCCTGCAGCGTGTCGGCGCGCCCGTCCCAGAACAGGCCGCCTTGCGGCACCAGGCTGGTTGCCGCCGGCGCCGCGTCCTGCGCGGTTTTGCGCGCGTGCGGGGTCTCTTGCCCGAGCGCGGCGAGCTGCAGCAGATCGACGCCTTCGTTCTCGTCATTGTCGGGGCCGATGCTGAAATTCGGCTGCCGCTCGAGATACATGAGCGACGGCACGGCGCGCATGCCCTGGCGCGTCAGTGCCGGCCCGCCGGCCATCGCCGGCGCATCGCCCGGGGGCCCATAGGCATGCTCCGGCTGGTGACATCCGGCGCAAGAGAGCCGCCCGGATGATGAGAGGCTCTGATCGAAAAAGACCAGCCGGCCCAATTGCGCCATCGCCGAGAGCGGCGCCGCGGCGGGGCGGGCCAGCCGCACCGGATAGGGATTGTCGCCTTCGGCCAGCGCGAAGCTCGCGACGGGATGGGCGAGCCAGGTGCTGGGCGGAAGCGGACTTCGCTCGACCGCGACCGTGGCGGCGCCGACAGATGTCGCGATCACCCCGACGCCGATTATCCACGCCGCCCGCGGAAGCATGCCCTCGTTATGGCGTCGCCGGCGGCGTCGTCAACACGGTTCCGGTCGCGGGATCGAGATAGAGCGGCGGGTTTTTGGGCCCGGCGCGGAAGTCGAACATGGACGCGATCGATCCCGCCTTGGCGTCGAACGAGCCGCCACCCAGACGCTTTTTCTCGAGCCAATTGTCCTCGATGAAGCGCACCACCGAGGCCAGCGAGATGCGGTTATGGCTCACGTGATTGGCCTTGGCGTAGGGCGAGATGACGAAGAAGGGGAGACGCGTGCCGGGGCCGCAACGGCCATTGGCCGGCTTGCCTTCGAGCCCGAGCGGCGGCTTGCCGATGCCGCATTTTCCGGCGCCGTCGAGTTGGTCGGCCTCGGCGTCGAAGGAGGCGCTCGTCGTCTTGGCGAAAGCATGATCGTACCAGCCGTCGGAATCGTCCCAGGCGATGATCACGGCGGTGCTCTTCCAGCCCGGCTGCTGCTCCAGGAAATTGATCAGGCTGACGGTGCCTTGCTGCTCGTCCAGCGGATCGGAATAGCCGGCATGGCCGTCCTGGTAAGCGGGGAGCTTGATATAGGCGACGGAGGGGAAATTCCCGGCCTTTACCGCGTCGTAGAAATCCTGCAGCCCATATTCGTGGTTCGCCGGGTCGCGCGTCTTGCCGTCATGCTCGAAGCTGTAGCCGATCGCGGCGAGCGAGCTCGGCCGCTCATGCTTCGGATTGGCGGTCGAGGCAAAATATTGGAACCAGTTGTGGTGCGGGATGTAGTCGGCGACATCCTTCCCCACCACCGCCGAATGGGTCTTGCGCGCGCAGCCGGTGCTGCCATCCGCGTTCGTGGTGCCGAGATTGAACCCGCCCATGAAGCCGCCCCAGCTGATGCTGGCCGCATTGAGCAGGTCACCGATGTTCTTCCCACCCATGATCGCCTGATCCTTGGGAACAGAGCAGCCGTCATAGCCGGGATCGACATCGTTGATCATGGTGATGCCGCCCGCGCCGTCATTGATGTAGTAGGAGACGGCCGTGACGGTGGACGGCTTCTTCGTGGTGGCGATGATCTTCATGCCGTTGGTCTGGCCGGCGACCAGCTCGAGCGCGCCGGGCGTCGAGGGGCCGTAGGTATCGGTGTAGGCATTGTCGCTGATCGCGAAATGCTGCGCGTAGTTCCACATCGCGGTGACGGTGTTGCCGTCGAAATAGCCCATCACCTGTCCCTTGGTGCCGAACGCGCCGACGCCGCCCGGCGTGCCGGCGCCGGTGTATTTGGGAAAGAGATCGGCCTTGCCGCTGTTATAGGCCTGCTGCTCCGCCGTATAGGCATGGTTCTGGTCGGCGGTGTTGGCCTGGGTGCGGTCGAGCCGGAACGGTTCCGCCGCATCGCCGCCATTGTCCTTGTTGGTGAAATTGGGATTGTCGGTCAGCAGATGCGCCCGAGCGAGGTTGTTGACCGAGGGCGTGTGCGGCGCCGCCTTGAAGGGAGGCTCGCCGGGCGGGTTGGTCGCGTGGGGGTAGGTCGCGAAGTAATGATCGAAGGAGACGTTCTCGTTGAAGATGATCACCAGATGCTTGATCGGCGTCGCCGTCCGCACCGCCTCTTGCGGCGCCGAGGCAGAGGCACTCTCGGGCGCAACGGCGCCCTGAGCCATAGCCGCGACGGATGACCCAAGCCCGGCGGCGATCGCTGCGATCGAGGCGCCCGCGATCGACGTGAGCCGAACATTCCTTCGTCTCATGATAGCTCCGCGTAATGTCTGCGCTGTCGCTCCAGATAGGCATAGGACCATGACGACATTATGACACCGAAGGGCGGAAAGCCGCGGCGCACCGCAGATTCGCTCTCGCGGTGTGGTGGCGCAGGATCAGGGGTATTGGCTCGGCAGCATCGTGTGCTGGAAGCCGGCGACGATGGATCCGCCGACGAAATCGAACAAGACGACGTATCCCAGAATCGCCAGCACGATGAAGGCGATGATGAGTGCCAAGTCGGCGAGGGGAAAGCGCGGAAACATGCGCGGCTTGCGCTTGTGCCTCAGGGCTCCAGCGTGTAAGGCGGCCCGCAATTCTGCGCAATCCCGTCGTCGAGACCGTGCCGCAGGTCCTGCGACTCCTCGGTCTGGGCGAAAGCGGTAATCCCGGCGAGCGGCGCGGCGATCAGCACCGTGGCGACGCAGACCGGCGCTTTCAAAACGGCATAAACCGGCGTGGCGACGGCATTGACATGAGACGTGCTGCCCGGCGGCGCCGGCGTCGAGCTGGCGCAGCCGGCAACCGCGCCGCTCAGCAGGGATGCGAGGATCAGCTTCTGCATCGGGTCTTCTCCCTGTCCGGTGACGCGCGATGGCGGGGGCTACGTCGCACGGCGGAAGGGGTTGCGCAGGACGCCGATGCCGGTGATCTCGACCTCGACCTCATCGCCCGAGCGAAGATCGGGCGAGGTGCCGTCGGTTCCCATCCAGACGATGTCGCCGGGATAGAGCGTCAGATAGCGCGTCATGGCGCTGAGATAGGTGGCGACGCCGAACAGCATCGCATTGGTGGGGAAGCGGGTGGTTTCCTTGCCGTTGACGCGGACGATGGTTTCGAGCGCGTCGAGCGTCACGTCGGTTTCGATCCACGGCCCCATCGGCTTGAACGTGTCGGTGTTCTTGGCGCGCCACAAGGTGCGGTCGCTGCGCTGCCAGCTGCGCTCGCTGACGTCGTTGCCGATCGTATATCCGAGCACGCAAGCGAGCGCGTCCTTCTCGCTGAGATGCTTCGCGGTCTTGCCGATGACGACGACGAGCTCGCCCTCGTACTGCACCTTCTCGCTGGCATCGGCGGGAATGACCACCGTTTCGCCCTGGGCGATGAGCGCGTTGATCGCGCGATAGCCGATATCGGGCTGCTTCGGCAGCTCGGGGGCGACACCGCGCTTTTGCGCCTGCTCGATGGCATGGGCGGTGTAATTGAGCCCGGCGCAATAGAAGGTGCCGGGGATCACCGGCAGTTCGATCTTGACCGCAGCGAGCGGATGCCGGCGCGCGCTGATCTCATAGCCGCGAAAGGGATCGCCCGCGACTTCGACGATCTCTTCGCCTTCGACGAGGCCGTAAACGGTCCGGCCGGCGGTGGTGAACCTGATCCAGCGCATGGCTGTCCTCCCTTGCCGCTATCCTGGCGCCATCGGCGGCATTGCCGCAAGGCCGGCGGCATGGGCAAACTGGATGCGCCGCAGGGCAGGGAGGGAGAGATGGAAATCAGGTTGGACGGCCGCAGCGCCGTCGTCACCGGGGCGAGCAAAGGGCTCGGCTTTGCCATGGCGCGCGCCTTCGCCGAAGCCGGCGCCGATGTGGCGCTGCTCGCCCGCGGGCGGGAAGCGCTGGAGGAGGCCCGGGAAGCGCTCGTCCCCAGTGCCAAAGGCCGGATCGCCGCCATTCCCTGCGACGTGGCCAAGGCGGACGACATTGCCCGGGCTTATGCGGCGGCGATGCAGGAATTCGGCAAGATCGACATTCTCGTCAACAATGCCGGCAAATCGGCGACGGGCGCCTTCGAGAGCCTCAGCGATGCCGATTGGCAGGCCGATCTCGACCTCAAGCTCTTTGCCGCGATCCGCTTGTGCCGGCTGGTGCTGCCGCAAATGAAGGAGCGGCGCTGGGGCCGGATCATCAACGTGCTCAATATCGGCGCCAAGGCGCCGCGCGCGCGCAGCGCGCCGACCTCGGTGAGCCGCGCCGCGGGGATGGCGCTGACCAAGGTGCTCGCCGGCGAGGGCGCGCCCTTCAACGTGCTGGTGAACGCGCTTCTCGTCGGCCTCATCGTCACCGATCAGATCGTGCGGCGGCATCGCACCGAAGGCACCAATGTCGCGCTCGAGGATTATGTGGCGAAGGCCGGCGCGGTGGTGCCGCTGGGCCGCATGGGCAAGGCGGAGGAGTTCGCCAATATCGCCTGCCTGCTCGTTTCCGATGCCGGCGGCTTCGTCACCGGCACCGCGATCAATGTCGACGGTGGAATGTCGCCGGTGGTGTGAGCCGCCAAGCCGAAGCGGGGCGGCACCCGCTCACGGCATGATGCGCCAAGTCATGTCGTTCTCGCCGCGGCAGTCGGTGGCGTGGGGATAGCCGTCGAGCGCGACCACCACCGCGCCTTCGATGCGCCGCGCCAGAGCGCGCGCCTCGAGGCAAGTGGTGCGGCCTACCGCCGGCAGCACCACCGACACCTCGACCGGAAACCGCGTCGGATCGACGCGCACGTCATAGCCGGGGAAATGCGCGGCGATGGCCTGTCGAACCTCGTCGGGGGGCGTCGTCCAGCGCAGCGTCGCCGTGTCCTCGGCCGCTGCCGCCAGCCCGCTCCGGATCGCTCGCGCCGGCGATTGCAGCCCGATCCACACCTGATCCGAGGCAAGCAGCAGGATCGCCGCGGCGATGACCAGCTTCAGGCGTGCCGGGACGCACGTCTTCCAGGCTCTGGCGGCCCCGCGGATCGAGACCGACATCGGCGCATGGATCGATAGCAACGACATCACGGGTACTCACGGCTGGGCACGTCAAACGCCGCAACTCTAGGCGTGTTCTCTTTAAGCAATTGATAATTTCCAACGGTATTTTAGAATTTATTAACCAAAAAAACGCGCGGCCGGAGCAATTCCGAAGCAATGGCGAGCAGAAATACGGGCAGACAGAACAGATATACTATCAAGTGACGCCGCGTTCAGCGGCGCGGCAGCGGCTCGCCGCGCAGCCAGGCGGCGCCGTGGCGATAGAGCTGTTCGACCTCGGGGCCCTTCAAGCCCGGCATGTCGCGCTTCACGGTGAAGCCCGCCTTGTGCTGGAGATAAGCGAGATGGCGATAGCCCTCGGGGAATTCGGCGAGCAGC
The DNA here is from genome assembly GCA_035509275.1 of Allostellaceae bacterium. Taxonomy (GTDB): domain Bacteria; phylum Pseudomonadota; class Alphaproteobacteria; order ATCC43930; family CGMCC-115725; genus DAHUYF01. Next base: position 39,658 of record DATJLU010000179.1, read on the forward strand.
GCCGCATCGAGGCTGAGCCGAGCTGCGGGATCGACGGGATCGAGCCGGTCCTTCTCATAGATCGGCTGGCGCAGCACGACGCCCCAGCGCCCCTGCCGCTGCGCGAAGAAATCATAGAACCGGCCAGTGCAGACGACGTCGCAGAGCACGCCGTCGACCGGCGCGCGCTGCATGATCTGCATCTTGGTCTGCGCAATGGCCCGGTCGCCGGCGAGATCGATGGTGCTGCCGCCGAGGAAATGCAGGATGCTGACGCCGCGCTCGAAGCCTTCCCGGCTCACCGCGATGAAGCGCTCGGCCGGTCCCTGGAACCAGGTCGCCATCATCCAGCCATCCTCGTGCCAGACGCTGCGGAAGCGCTCCCAATCGCCGGCGTCGCGCCACAGCGCCCAGTTCTCGACGACCTCGCGAATGCGGGTTTTTTCGATTCTGTCTTCGGCCATCAGCGCCTCCCTCTGCTGCCAACTATCCCGAGCGCGGGGCGGCGATGCAACGGGGTCGCCAAAGCGAAAGGGCGGCCCCGCAGGACCGCCCCGTTCGCCGTCAGGCCTGTCGCAGATTGACGGCTGCAACGCGGCCCTGCTGGCCGCGCTCGAGCTCGAAGCTGATGCGCTGCCCCTCGTGCAGGCTGGCGATCCCGGACCGAGTCACCGCCGAAATGTGGACGAAGACATCCTTCGCGCCGTCATCGGGCGCGATGAAGCCGTAGCCCTTGGTGGTGTTGAACCATTTTACGGTACCAATAGACAAAGCGTTCTCCATGAGTGATAGGCCGCCGCAGCTGCTGCCGGGCGGGTCAGTGTCGTTTGGATTGGACCGGGTCGAGGCTCAGCAAGGAGCGAACAGAGACGGGGCCGAGCCAAATCGAAGTGACGCGCCTCAAGATAGGGAGCGCGCCCGGGAAGACAAGAGCCCTACCGCTCGACCATCGCCGGCGCCCCCGCCGCCCCCGGGCGGGTCTGGTCGATCTCGACGAGCAGCTTCAGCAATTGAATGATAAGGCCGCGCAGGCGCTTGTCGTCCATCGCCATGACCGCGGCGAGCTGGCGGTGCAGCTCCTTGCCTTCGAGCGCCGAGACCGAGGGCTCCGGCACCGCGCTATCGGCCGGAGCGGCGGCGTCACCCTCGATGCCGTCGAAGAAGAACTGCTCGCTGACGCCGAGCGCGGCGGCGAATTCATGCAGCCGGCTGGCGCTCACCCGGTTTTCGCCGCGCTCGTATTTCTGCACCGATTGGAAGCTGATGCCGACCAGCTTGGCGAGCTCGCTCTGCGTCAGCCCGCGCATGATGCGCTGCAGCCGGATGCGCGAGCCGACATAGACATCGATGGGGTGCGGCCCATCGACGATGATGGTGCGGCGTCGCTGCCGCGGCTTGGATGTCGCGTCGCTTGCGAGCTTGCTCATCGGCTCCCCCAGTTCCCGTCGCCCCGCGGCAGGGCTGTCGTGCTCGCCGCCGAGTTCTCCAGCTCGACGTGTCTACCCCTCATACTTGTAGCACTTTTGTCACCACAGGCGGTAGCGGCTCGCTGCGGCGAAAGGCGCCGCACGTGAGTCGCTGGGTCGGCCGGGGGCAGGAAAGGGGGGTTAAGCGGTCCCCTGCCGCTTGAGCGCGGCAAGGGCGGCCTCGGCGGCGGCGCGGCCGGTGCGATAGGCGCCATGAGCGGTCGAGAAGTCATGCGCCGAGCAGGCCTCGCCGGCAAAAAACAGGCGATCTTCGACCGGCGCCGCCAGAATGGCGCGATCGCCGGCATGGCCCGGCAGCGCGTAGGAATAGGAGCCGCGGGCGAAACGGTCGCCGACCCAGGCGGAGGACGCGAGGAAGGAGAGGCGGGGCCGGATCGATTCGCCGAAGATGCCGGCAAGCTCGTCGAGGGCGAATTGGGTCATCGCCTCAGGACCGGCCTGCTCGAGCTCGGTCGCGAGCCGGCCGCCGAAGTAACCGGAGACGATCGGCCATTCATGCGGGCGTATGAGATATGCGCCGGTGGCGGTACGGTCGCGATGGCCGAGCATGTGGTGGTCGCGGGGAAATGCGTCGCCCCGCTCCTCGAGCTTGAGAAACAGCTTGTTGGCGACGCCGAGCGGCAGGCCGGCAGCGGCGGCGAGCTTCCCCGGCAGCGCCGGTGCGAAGCGGATGGCCTCGGCGGCCAGAACATTGCTCGGCACGGTGACGATCACCGCCCGCGCCGCGACATCGCCCGCGTCGGTCACCAGGCGAAGGCGGCTTCTGCCGCCATGGTCGATGGCGCGGACGTCCGTGCCGAGCCGGATCGGCAAGCCGGCGGCATGGGCGGCGATGAGCGTGCCGTAGCCGGCAAAGAGGCGCCAATTGATGCCGCTGTCGCTGTAGCGCGCATGGTCCAGGACCGAGAGCCGCTCCAGCTCGACCCCGTTGGCCCAGGTGCTGACGGCATCGAGGAGGCCATTCCAGCCCCCGCCGGGCTCGAGCAGGCTGGCGGCCGGCATATCCTCTCCGCGCTCCGCTGCCGCGATGCAACGACGCTCGTAGGCGGCGCGAGCAGCCTCCCAGTCCGCCTGCGTCGCATCGCCGTAGCGGCGGGCAAGTCGGCTGCGCCAATCGGGCAGGCGCTCATCGATGGCAAAGCCGAGGCTTATGGCGATGTCGGTCCAGGGATTGCGGTCGGCCGAATGCAGCCATTCGCAGCCGAGGTCGAGGGGTTGCCCGCCCGCGCTCGGCACGGTCCAGGCGCGGCCGCCAAGGCGCTGGCGCGCCTCGAGGATCAGGGTCGAGGCACCGCCTTCGACGAGACGGCGCCCGGCCGCAATGCCGGCGGCACCGGCACCGACCACCGCCACGTCGAATTCGCTTGCCATCGGCTCCTCGTCCGCAGCATCGCGCGCTCTGCCATAGAGGGGGTAATGCCGTCCTGGCAAGCGCGGGCGGTGCAGCTTCGGAGGACGAGATGGGCCCCCGCTTTCGCGGGGGCGACGAAAAGTGAAGCAAATTCAAATTATTCCGTCATTCCCGCGAAAGCGGGAATCCATACGGCCGTCAGAGCAGCGCCTTCGGCTGCTCGAGCTCGACGGGGTGTGGCGCTCGCCCTACCGCCCCCCGGCGGCGACGCGCCAGCCGGTGCCCGCAGCGTGAGGGATGCGCAGCGGCGCCGGCCCGCCCGCGCAACGCTGCCAGAGCTCAAGGAAGCGCGGCGCGTGCTCGAGAAGTTCGGCGAGGGTGCCGATCGCGGTGATCTCGCCGCCCTCCATCAGCACGATCTCGTCGAAGCGATCGAGCAGGTGGAGGCGGTGGACCGAGGAGACAACGCAGGCATCGCCCGCGGCGGCGAACAGATTGGCATAGACCCGGGCCTCGGTGGCAGGGTCGAGATTGCTGGTCGGCTCGTCGAGCAGCAGCAGCGAGGCATCGCTCGCCGCAAGGATCGCGCGCGCCAGCGCCAGGCGTTGCTTCTGGCCGCCGGAGAGGTTGAGGCCGCGCTCGGCAATGTCGGTGGCAAGCCCCGCGGGCAGCGCCTCGACGACCGGCGCGAAGACGGCGAGGTCGAGAGCGTGCCGGATCTCGGCCGGGTCGTAGTCGATGCCAAGCGTCAGATTGTGGCCGATGCTGCCTTCGAAGATCTCGGGGTCTTGCGGCGCGAGCATGGCGATGCTGCCGAGATGGGGAAGCTCCGGCGCCGGTTTGCCATCGACGAGAAAGCGCACCTCGTTGGCGGTGTAGAGCCCGGCCAGCAAGCGGAGAAGGCTGCTCTTGCCCGAGCCGCTCTCGCCGACCAGGGCGATCCGCCGGCCGCGCGCCAGAATGAAACGGGCGATATCGACCGCGCCGCCTTTGCCATGCGCCTGGGGATAGCGGAAGCGCAGGCGCTCGACGCCGATCTCGCGCCAGGACGGAGCGACCGCCGCCGCGGCGCGCGCGCCCTCCGCCGCATCGAAGATGCCATGGGCGCCATCGAGATCGGTCTTGTAGCCGACGAGATCCTGATAGTTGCCGGCCATGTTGCTGACGACGCCGCCGACCTGCTGCGCATATTGGTAGACCATGACGGCGCTGCCGAGCAGCACCGGCCCGCCCTGGCGCCAGGCGAGCCAGGCATAGAGCACGACCAGGCCGGAGCGGATGCCGTTGTTGAGGAGGTCGATGGCGCACCATTTCGCCTCGTTGAGCACGACGCTGCTGCGCAGCGGCGCAAACACCTCGCCCATGCGGCTCGCGAGCAGACGCCGCGTCGGCTGCTGCAGGCGCAACGTCAGCACCGTCGCGATATTGCCGAGGCAGTCGACGAGCGCCGCGACGTAGCGCGCCTGGGCCCGGTTCTGGGCGCGCTTCAGCCGGATCATGGCGCCGTCGAAGCGGACGAGGACGACGAAGATCAAGGCATAGGCGAAGAGGGCAACGCCGCCCGTCGGCACCGAGAGGACGAAGATGGCGACGATCGGCCCGATCAGGCTGACGGCGTTCTGGAGATAGACGAACTGGTTCTGGGCGAAGCCGAAAATCGCGCCACCGGCCTTCTGCACATGCTCGATCGTCTCGCCGGAATGGTGGTGCTGATGCCAATCGAGCGGCAGGCGGGTCGCCTTGCGATAAAGCGCATCGGCGAAGCGCTCGTGGACGCGGATGGCAACGAAGCGCTCGAGCACGCGGGCGGGCCCGTGCAGCACCCAGCTGGCGGCGCAGACGACGAAGATGAGCGCCATGTCCCAGCCGGCGGTGCCGAGCGCGGCATCGCCCTTGCCCTGCATCGCCTGGACCGCCGCGCCCGAAAGATAGGGGATGGCGAGCTTCAGCAGCTGCGCCAGGATGAGCAAGGTCATGAACAGAATGGTGCGCCCGCGATCGCCAGCGGCATAGCGCCAGAAGCTCTGATAAAGGCCGGGAGGCTTGGCCGCGCGCGGCCGATGTGCTGGCTCGGTCATGCCGCGATGCTAACCCGCCCCGCCGTTAGCGAATGGCTAATATCCTGTGCCGCCGGCCAAATTTTTCCGTGAGTTGAGGCGGCGGATTGGCTAGGAAGCACCGATGATCGATATGGAGAAGGTCGCGGCGCTCATTCGCGAGACCGCCGAGGCGGTGATCGTGCCGCGTTTTCGCATGCTGAAGCAGGACGAGATTCGCGAGAAGAAGCCGGGCGACTTCGTCACCGTCGCCGATCTCGACTCCGAGCGGATACTGACGGAGCGCCTTCTCGCGGCGCTGCCGGGCTCGGCCGTGCTGGGCGAGGAGGCGGCGGCCGCAGATGCGTCGCGGCTCGGGCTGCTGGCGGGCGAAGCGCCGGTCTGGGTGATCGATCCGATCGACGGCACCGCCAATTTTGCCCGCGGCCAGGAGGGCTTCGCCGTCATCGTGGCGCTGGTCGAGCGGGCCGAGCTATGCGCCGGCTGGATTTATGATCCGCTCGGCGCGGCGATGGTGATGGCCGAAGCGGCGGGCGGGGCCTGGTCGGAGGGGCGGAGGCTCGCCGTCGCCACCGAGGCCGAGCCCCGGCAGATGATCGGCGCCGCTTACGGCCGAACCGTCGCCGGTCCGCGCGCCGGCCAGGCGCTCGCCGATAGCGGCCGTATCGCCGCGGTCAAGAATCTCGGCTGCAGTGCGCTCGAATACAGCGTCGTCGCCCAAGGCCGGGCACATTTCACGCTGCATTCGCGCTCGCTCCCCTGGGATCACGCGGCCGGGGTTCTGATCGTGCGCGAGGCGGGCGGGCTGGCCGATTTTCTCGATGGCGCGGCCTATGATCCGCGCATCCCCGACCGGCCGGTGCTCGCCGCCGCGAACCGCGCGGCGTGGGATGTGGTGTACGAGGTGGTGGGGAAGCTCAAGTGAGGGGTAGCCCTCACCCTCCCATCGCTGACGGCTGAGAGCTGATGGCTAATCAAAATATCGGCCGGGCGGTCTTCTACATGGCCTTGGCCATGTCGCTGCTGCCCTGCCTCAACGCCTCGGCGAAATATCTCGGGCATAGCTATGCGACGGTGGAGATCGTCTGGGCGCGCTATGCCGGCCATTTCGCCTATATGGTCGTCGCCTTCTTTCCGCGCCGCGGCATCCGCCTGTTCTACACCACGCGGCTCTGGACGCAGGTGTTGCGCTCGGCGCTGCTGGTGAGCAGTACCGCCATCTATTTCACCGCGCTCCGCTACACCGATCTGCCGACCGCCGCCGCGATCAGCTTCTCCGCGCCCTTCATGATCACGGCGCTCTCGCCGCTGATACTGGGCGAGCCGGTTGGGCCGCGGCGCTGGGCGGCGGTGGGGGTGGGTTTCCTCGGCGCGCTGCTCATCCTGCGCCCGGGCTCGGGCGCAGTGCATCTCGCTTCGTTCCTGGTGCTGATCAGCGCCGCCTGCAACGCGCTCTATCAGCTCTTGACGCGGGCCCTCGCCGCGCAGGAACCGGCCGAGACCTCCAACACCTATATCGCCGTGGTCGGCTTTCTCCTCACCAGCCTCGCCGTGCCCTTCGTCTGGCAGACGCCGCAAAGCTTGCTCGATCTGCTGCTCTTCATCGGTCTCGGCATCTTCGGCGGCTTCGGCCACTACTTCATCGTCAAGGCGCTGGAATGGGGGCCGGCGGCGGTGGTGGCGCCGCTCAATTACGGACAGCTCATCGGCACGGTGATCATCGGCTATGTCGCCTTCGCCGAATGGCCGGATGGCTGGACCTGGGCGGGCGCTGCCATCATCATCGGCAGCGGTCTCTACATCTTCTACCGCGAGCGGCGTCTCCAGCGCCGGGCGCGATTGGCGGAGGCGTCGGAATGAACGGCAAAGCGGCGATGGCCGGCAAGCTGTGCGTCGTCACCGGCGCGACCTCGGGAATCGGCCTCGTCGCGGCCGAGCGGCTGGCCGCGGCGGGGGCGCGGCTCATCCTGGTCGGGCGCGACAAGGCGCGCGGCGAGGCGGCGCGGACGCGCATCCAGCGGCATGCGCCGGGCGCCCAGCTTACCCTACGCTATGCCGATCTCTCGCTCGTTGCCGAAATGAACCGGCTGGCTGCGGAGATTGCCGCAGCCGAGCCGCGCATCGACGTGCTGATCAACAATGCCGGCGCGATGTTCACCAGCCGGAGCGTGACCGCCGACGGGCTCGAGCGCACCTTCGCCTTGAACCACATGGCCTATTTCGTGCTCGCCAGCCGGCTGCGCGGCGCGCTTGCGACGGCGGCGCCGGCACGCATCGTCAACGTCGCCTCGGAAGCGCATCGCGGCAATGTGCTGGATTTCGCCGATTTGCAATCGGCGCGCGGCTATCGCGGCTTCCGCGTCTATGGCCGCAGCAAGCTTGCCAATATTCTCTTCACCCGCGAGCTGGCGCGCCGGCTCGAGGGCAGCGGCATCACCGCCAATTGCCTTCATCCCGGCTTCGTCGCCTCGCGCTTCGGCGACAACAATCCCGGCCTGCCGCGCCTTGGGATCGGGATCGCCAAGCGTTTCTTCGCGCTGAGCCCGGAGCAGGGGGCGGAAACCGTGGTCTATCTCGCCGCGTCGCCGGAGGTCGCCGGCGTCACCGGCGGCTATTTCGACAAGTGCCGCGTCCGGCTGCCGAGCGCCCAAGCGCAGGACGACGCGGCGGCGCGGCGACTTTGGGAGGAGAGCGCGAAACTCGCCGGGCTCTGAGCCGCTCAGTCGAAGATCACCGGCCGTTCCCAGATGAGGAGAGCGAGGCAGCCTTCTTCGCTCACCACCTCATGGCGCGTGCCCGGCGGGTTGACGATGAGGGCTCCGGCGCGCTGACGCCCGGTGCGGTCGGTCTGCGAGCCTTCGAGGATCAGCACATGCTCATAGCCGGCATGAAGGTGGGTGGGCACGCGCGCGCCGGGCGCGTAGCGCAGGAAGGCGGCGGCAGGGCCGTGATCGCCATTGCGGTAGAGCCAGCACACCTCGATCCCGTCGCGGAATCTCTCCCAGGATCGGCCGGCCGGCCCCCGCGAGAGCGCCTCGGCGAGCACCAGTGCGTCTTCCATCGCGCCGCCCCTAATGCCCGGCCATGTGGCGACCGATCTCGACGAGATCGGCGTCGGCGGTCGGCGTGTCATGGACGAGCCGGCCGTTGAACATGACGACGATGCGGTCGGCAATCTCCAGAATCTCGTCGAGATCGCTGCTCACCAGCAGCACGGCGGCACCGCGGTTGCGCGCCGCGATCAGCTCGGCGTGGATCTGCGCGACGGCGGCGAAATCGAGCCCGAAGCAGGGATCGGAGGCGACCATCACCTCGACCGCTTCGCCGAGCTCGCGCGCGAGCACGGTGCGTTGCACATTGCCGCCCGACAGCGTCCCCACCGGGGCATCGGGCGAGCGGGCACGGATGCGGTAGCGTTCGATCTTGGCTTCGGCGGCGGCGCGGAACGCCGGCGTCTTCAGCCATACGTTGCCCGCCGCAAAGGGCGGCCGGTCGAAATCGCGGAACGCCAGGTTCTCGGCAATGCTCATGCGCGGAACGCAAGCATTGCGCAGCGGCTCCTCCGGGAGGCAGGAGAATCGATGGCGGCGCATCTCGTCGCGGCGGGCGCGATAAACCTCGTCGTGGATGCGGATCTCGCCGCCGCTGGCGCCCCGCTGGCCCGCCAGCACCTCGACCAGCTCGCGCTGGCCATTGCCGGAAACCCCGGCGACGCCGACGATCTCGCCGGCCCGGACGGCGAGCGAGAGATCGCGCACGGCGGACTGGCCGCTGTCGTCGAGCGCCGAGAGGTTACGGATGTCGAGCCGCACGGCGCCGCGCTCGCTGCGGCGCACCGGCGGTGCGGCCAGCGTCTCGGCGCCGATCATGCTGCGCGCCATATCGTCGGCGCTGAGCTCTCCGACTTTGCCTTGTGCCGCAAGCCGGCCCCGGCGCAGGACCGTTACCTCGCCGGCAAAGGCCATGACCTCGCGGAATTTATGCGTGATCATGAGCACGGTGAGCTCGTCCCGGTCGGTCATGTCGCGCAGTCTTCCCAGCATCTCGTCGGCTTCCTGCGGCGTCAGGACCGAGGTGGGTTCGTCAAGGATCAGGAAGCGCCGCCGGAGATAGAGCTGCTTCAGGATCTCGCATTTCTGCCGGTCGCCGGCCGCGAGCGCCGACACCTTGCGGTCGAGCGGCACGCGGAACGGCATGGTGGCGAGGAACTCGTCGAGCGCCGCGGTCTCTTTGCGCCAGTCGATGACGCGCGGCAGCGCGGCGCGCGCGAGCACCAAATTCTCCGCCACCGTCATCGCCGGAACCAGGGTGAAATGCTGATAGACCATGCCGAGGCCGAGGGCATGGGCGGCGCGCGGATTGTCGATGACGCGCTCGCGGCCATCGACCAGGACCGCGCCCTCGTCGGGACGGTAATAGCCCATGATGCATTTGACCAAGGTGCTCTTGCCGGCGCCGTTCTCGCCGAGGAGCGCATGGAAGCTGCCCGGCGCCACACGCAGCGAGACCTCGTCGAGCGCCAGCAGCTCGCCGAAGCGCTTGCTCATGGCGACGGCCTCGACGCCGAGCGCGGCGCCTTCGCGTCGCATCAGACGATGGCCTCGAGGAAGGTGCGGGAGTCGGAGACCGCGCCGAAGACGCCGCCCTGCATCTTGATCATCTTGATGGCGTGCTCGTGATTGCCGCGGTCGGTCGCGCCGCAGCAATCCTGCAGCAGCAGGCATTCGAAGCCGCGGTCATTCGCCTCGCGCATGGTGGTGTGCACGCAGACATCGGTGGTGATGCCGGTGAGGACGATATTGCGGATGCCGCCGAGGCGCAGGATGAGCTCGAGATCCGTCGCGCAGAACGAGCCTTTGCCGGGCTTGTCGATGATCACTTCGCCGGGAAGCGGCGCGAGCTCCGGGATGATCTCCCAACCGGGCTCGCCGCGTACGAGGATGCGGCCGCACGGCCCGGGATCGCCGATGCCGGCGCCGATCCGCCGCGAACGCCAGCGCTTGTTGGCGGGGAGGTCGGAGAGATCGGGGCGATGCCCCTCGCGCGTATGCAAGATGGTGAACCCCTTGCCGCGCATCGCCGCCAGCACGCGCTTGATCGGCTCGATCGGCGCGCGGGTGAGCGACAGATCGTAGCCCATCTTGTCGACATAGCCGCCGATGCCGCAGAAATCGGTCTGCATATCGATGATGATGAGCGCCGTATTGTCGGGCGCGAGGCTGCCATCATAAGGCCAGGGATAGGGGTCAGCCGGGGTGAAGCGCTCGGCCATTCATGCCTCCTAGCGGGTGATCGACAGCTCGGCCGGCGCGCCGATGAGAGTGCGCCGCCGCGAGCAAGTGATGATCATGATGAGCAGCGTCAGGATATAGGGCGCGGCGTTGAAGAGATAGTAGCCCTCGCTGACGCCGAGCGATTGCAGCGCGGGTCCGAGCGCGCCGGCGCCGCCGAAAAGGATCGATGCCCAGAAGCACAGCATCGGATCCCAGCGCGCGAAGATGACCAGCGCCACGGCGGTGATGCCCTGGCCGCTCGACAGCCGCTCATTCCAATTGCCGGGATAATAGAGGGAGAGGAAAGAGCCGCCGATGCCGGCGAGCAGGCCGCCCGCCATGGTCGCCGCCAAGCGGATGAGATTGACCGAGTAGCCCAGCGCCAGCGCGGCGTCGGCGCTTTCTCCGGCGGTGCGCAAAATCAGGCCCCAGCGCGTATGCTTCAGCGCCCAGAGCAGGAACGGTGCCAGCCCGATGCCGATGAGGAACAGCGCGTTGATGCGCAAGGCTTCGCGCAGCTGCGGGACCCTGCTCCACCAGGCAAGCTCGATCGAGGGCAGGATCGGCGCTTGCGGCTCGATCAGCGGCTTGCCGATATAGAAGGCAAGGCCGATGCCGAAGAGCATGAGCGCGATGCCGATGGCGATATCGTTGACCCTGGGCAGGCTGCAGAAGCCGGCATGCACGGCGCCGAAGAGCGAGCCCACGATCCCGGCGGCGAGCACGCCGAGCCAGGGCGAGCCGGTGAGATAGGAGACGCCATAGCCGCTCATCGCGCCCATGACCAGCGTGCCTTCGAGGCCGAGATTGATGCGGCCGCTGCGCTCGGTCAAGCATTCGCCCAGGCTGACGAAGAGGAACGGGGTGCTGACGCGGATCGCGCCGGCGAGAACGGCGAGCGGCAGGCCCCACCATCCCAACGCCGCGATCGCACTCGCCGGCGCCGCCATGTCAGCTCTCCCTCGGCGCGAACCACGCGAAGCGGCCGTAAAGCGTGTCGCTCGCCAGCACCATCAGAAAGATTATGCCCTCGAGCACCAGCACCGAGGCGTCGGGAAGGCCGAGACGGCGCTGGATGAGTCCGCCGCTCGCGCCGATCCCGCCGAGCAGGATCGCGACGGGAATGATCGCAAGCGGATTGTGGCGCGCGAGGAAGGCGACGAGGATGCCGGTCGTGCCGTAGCCCGCCGCGAGATTGGCGTTGGCGCGGCCCTGTACGGCGGCGATCTCGATCATCCCGGCAAGACCCGCCGCGGCGCCGCCGAGAAAGCACAGCGACAGAACCAGCCTGCCGACGGCGAGGCCGACTGCCTGGGCGGCGCGCAGATTGCCGCCGACGATGCGCGCGGCGAAGCCGAAGCTCGTGCGGTAGATGAGGATATAGGCGAGAAGCGCCGCGATCACGCCGAAGGCGAGACCCCAATGGATCTCGCTGCCGGGGATGGAGCCGATCATGTTGGCGGCGCCGATCGCATGGGTCGAGGGCTTGTTCAGGCTGGCCGGATCGCGCATCGGCCCCTCGACGAGCTGGTTGAGCAGCGCGATCGCGATATAGACGAGGAGCAGGCTCGAGATCGTCTCGTTGACGCCGCGATAGTGCCGGAGCGCTCCGACGAAGGCGATCCAGAGGCCGCCGGCGGCGAGGCCGGCACCGGCCATGGCGAGCTGCACGACCAGGGGTGCCGCGCCGGGAAGCGCGAGGGCCGCCGTCGTGGCGGCGAGGCCGCCCATGACGAAGGCGCCTTCGCCGCCAATGATCACCATGCCGAGCTGCGCCGGCAGCGCCGTGCACAGTGCGGTCAGGATCAGAGGCGCGGCGCGTATCAGCGTGTTCTGCCAGGAGAACCACGTCCCAAACGCGCCCTGATACATGTAAAAATAAAGATCGAGCGGGTTCTTGCCGAACAGTGCGACGAAGATGCCGAACAGCACGAGCGAACCGACCAGCGCCAGCGCGGGGATGACGATGTATTCCCCCGCGCCGCCGATCCCGCGTCCGTAAGATGGCGCCCGTACAATCTGACCTAGCCCGGTCGGTGCGACAGGGGCGCCGACATCGGCCTTCACGAAGTCGCTCCGATCACACCGTCGACCAGATAATCCATTTTCTCCAGTTCGGGATCAGTCTGACCGCGGGAGACGCCCGAAGCGATGACCGTCTTGCCTTTATTGTCGACGACCGGCCCTTTGAAGATCACGTACGTACCCGCGATCAAGCCGGCCTTGACGCCGTCGGCCTGCTTGCGCGCCGCTGCTGGAACCATGGGACCATACGGAGAGACTTTGACCAGCTGCTCCTTCAAGCCGCCGCGATAGAAGTTCGGGATGGTCTCGCCCGAAGTGAACATCTTCACGAAACGCGGATACAGCACTTCCCAGTTCCACTCCGCGCCGGTGAGATAGGCCTTCGGCGCCAGCACCGATTGATTGACGTGATAGCCGCACACCATGGCGCCGCGGCGCGCCGCATTCTCGACCACGGTCTTCGGTCCATCGACGTGGCAAGTAAGGACGTCGGCGCCAGCGTCGATCAGGCTGTTGGTGGCTTCCGCCTCCTTCACCGGCATCGACCAGTCGCCGGTGAAGATCACCTGCAGCTTGATCTTCGGATTGGCGAGCTTGGCGCCCATGGTGAAGGCGTTGATGTTGCGCAACACTTGCGGAATGGGCTTGGCGGCGACGAAACCAAGCTTGCCGGATTTCGACATATGGCCGGCGATGACGCCGCTGACGTGCTGAGCTTCGTCGATGTAGCCGAAATAGCTGCCGACGTTCTTCGGATCCTTGGGCGTCCAAAGGCCGCCGCAGTGCTCGAAGCGGACCTTCGGATACTTTACCGCCATCTTCAGCACGTGCGGATTGAAGTAGCCGAACGAAGTCGGGAACAACAGCGTCGCGCCGTCGAGATTGATCATCGACTCCATGGTCTTTTCGACGTCTTCGGTCTCCGGGACCTTCTCTTCCTCGACGACCTTGATGCCGGCCATCTTCTTGAGCGCGGCGGCGCCGGCGGCATGCGCTTGATTGTAGCCGTAGTCGTCCCGCGAGCCGACATAGATGAAACCGACCGTGGTTTCCTTGGCAAAAGCCCGGTTCAATGGCACGGCCGCACCAAGGCCTAAAGCAGCGGTTCCTTGCAGAAGTCGGCGTCGCGAGATGTTGTTGAGGATCATTATCTGCTCCCTGTATGTACAAGAGCGCCTGCGGCGCCACTGCCGGCCATCAGGACGATGGGCGTTCGTCGATTTGCGGGAAAGGCAGTCGCAAAGGCCATGCCAGCGCCGCAGCGACCTGCGGTCACACCGCAACTTCTTGAAATAGCTTTTTAATCCTTGACCGAACGAACGACTGCACAAGAATGGCGCAATGACGCTTTGCCGGATCTGACTAAAAATTGGGCAGCGCCAAAGGCATTCTATGCAATTAGGAAATAAGTGGGATCGCCACTGAAATCAGCGGTCACCGGCGCGGGCTTTCGTGTCTCTCATTTTTGTGTCCTTCATACAGCCCGCGTGCGTGCGCCACAGTCGCCGCGATCGCCGATCGCCCTACGCATGAGCATGGTGCGCACCGCCGCAAACACCGCATCGAACGCCGACCGACGATAATCCCACTTCTCATCGTGCGACAGCGGCACCATCACCATGGTCGCGTTGGCTTCGAAGCACAGAATGTCGCCCGCGCGGCTGACGGCAAAATCGACCCCGCAATAGTCGAGATCGAGTGTGGCGTTGATCCGCTCGAGGGCGGCCATGCCGCGCGGCCCCACGACGCTCGCCATGTCGTCGAGAAACGCTGCATCCTGCGCGCGATTTTCCGCCGAATACGCCATGTCGGCCCGGAAATAGTGGACCTTCCAATGGCGCGAGATCGCCAGATGCAGCGGATAGATCTTGCGATCGATGATCATGACGCGACATTTGCGAAACAATCCGTCACCGTCGCGCGCATCGAGCTCTTCGATCAGACAAAGATCGTCGCCGGGAAACGCCGCCGCCGCGGCGTTCAAGACCTGCGCATTTTCGACGCGGACAAAATGACGGCCGGTGTGGAAGCCCGGCGCGCGGACCAGAAACGGAAAGGCAAATCCGTTGGCGGCGACCACAGCGACGGCGTCGCGCCCCGCGAAGAGCCGCCGCGGCAACGTCACCATGCGCGGCACGACCACGTTGGGCAGGCCGCGCAAACGCTCGGCATTGGCGGCGCGTCCGGTCTTGAGCACCGCCTGCGGATGATTGATCACCGGCCGGTCGGTTCGCGCCAACACCGCGCAGGCCGCTTGCAGCCCTTCCCGGCACAAATCCGCATCGCCGATGCCGTTGAAGACGAGATCGTGGCGCGGCAATGGGACTTTTGCATCGGCATATTCCGTCACCAGCGCGCTGGTGTGGAATTGCCGGTCATCGAGAATGGAGCTTGTCGGTATGTTGCCGCCCGCCGCGGAAACGAGCAGC
>DATJLU010000180.1:0-56136 GCA_035509275.1 Allostellaceae bacterium
GTCGGCTGACCCAACTGCGCTCCAACCCCAACACCTCCATACGACGAAACCCAGACAGCAACATCAATCGGACGGCGGCGAGGCCGGTCGGGTGTTCGCCCTCAGCCGCCAGGTTCCGCATAACCTGCCCGAGGTGTCGAAGTTCGTCGTCGCTCAGTCGTCGTTGGCGACGCTCGACCGCAAGCTGTCGAACGCCCTCCGCTGGGTTCTTGCCGACAATGTTCAGCCGAGCCGCGTGACCAAGAAGGCCTCGCAGCGTTCCGATTGTGCGGCTCGCAACGCCGCAGCCGCCAGTCGACTTGCCGCCTCGTCCTGCCTTCCGGCTTCGTGCCGATTTGCCCGCGGCGATATCGGCTTGCATCCCCTCGACGTCCCGCAGGGTGAGGCCGCTGACGAGTCGAGCGCCCAGCAACGGCTTGATGTGGGTTTCAATGCGACTCCGATCCGTCTTCAGCGTCGACGCCTTGATCGGTCGGCGATTGCGGCCGAGGATTCGGCCAGCCTGCGCCTCCTCAAGATACCAGTCGCACACCTCGCTGACCGACATGCCGGCGCGAATCGCATGTCGCTCGGCGGAGGGATCTTCGCCCCTTGCGACGCCTGCCAACTTCTCCCGGGCCAGGTCACGCGCGGCCTCCGGCGTTAGAGCCCCGTACTGGCCCAACACAAGCCGCCGAGTCCGTCCTTCGACATTTCGATATTGGATGAGGAAGGTCTTCACACCTGATGGCTTGGCCCGGACGCCGAAACCCCTCAGCTCGTTGTCCCAGGCGAACACGTCCCGATCCTTATCGGCGTGCAGCGCATCCACTGCTCTCTTGGTAATCTTTGCCACGATCCACTCCTGCTCACGCGTTCCTTGCTTGTTCCCAAATCTGCTTCCCCGGATTTGTCGGCGGCGGCCGGGGAAGCACGGGGGAAGCACGGGAACGAAAATCGCTGGGTAGGAGGAGGATAGGTGCGGGACGATCGCCCGCAAGAAAAACCCTTATGGTAAAGGGACTTAGAGGGTTCTCGGATAGAAAAAGATGCTGTGGCGTAAACCGCCTAGGGACGTTGCCAAGGTTGGGGTCGAGGGTTCGAATCCCTTCGCCCGCTCCAGATTTTCTCGGCAAACCAACGTGTTGGGGAAAGCGGCCGCCTCGGCCTGCGGAACGCGCGCACGCTCAATGACGCGCGGGGCTCACTCCAGCCGAAGACCTTCGCTCGTGGCGTGATTGTCGGCGTCGATTACGGACAGCCGGACGAAGCCAGGGCCGTCGGGAAGCCATGACATGACGCTGCCGATCGGCGGCATCGGCAAGGGAATGCCGTTGACGATCCAGCGATAGGGCGGCTTGCCGCCGCTCGCCTCCAATCCGATCGGCACCGCCGCGCCATCGCTCGCCGAAATATCGAGCGTGGCACCGGATGGCGGATAAACAATTCGCGGCGGATCGGCGGTTGGGGCGAAAGCGGTGTCGGCCGTCCCAAAATGGCGGAGCCCGGGTGCAAGCTCGACTCGCGTCTCGGGGCGAGCCGAGGCGAGCGACAGATGGGGCGGTTCTTCCGGCAGCAGATCGAAGATTTTGAACAGCGCCGGCGCCGCGGTGTTGAGACCAAAGGCGCCGGGACGCGGCGTGCCCTCGACCCGGCCAACCCAGACGCCGACCGTGTAGCGGTCGGAGTAGCCGACCGCCCAAGCGTCGCGGAAGCCGTAAGAGGTTCCGGTTTTGTAGGCGATGGCGCGATCGTTCGACGGGGCAAATCCGTCCGGCCGTGGCGTTCCGCGCAGGATGTCGCCGATCTCTTGTGCCGAGGCGGCGGTCATCAGCGCTGCCGTCGGCCCCTCGGGGTCCGAGCGCAAGCACCGCAGCGGTCCGACCTCGCCGCCATCGGCAAGCGCCGTGTACAGCGTCACGACATCTTCGAGGCTGATCGCGAGTCCGCCCAGCGCAATCGGCAGGCCGGGGGTCGCATCGCCGCGCGGCAAGGCGATACGAACGCCGCCTTGCGTCAGCGCGGCGACGAAGCGTGCCGGTCCGATCCGGTTCAGGATTTCGACCGCGGGCAGGTTATAGGATTGCTGCAGCGCTTCGCGCGCCGTCACCGTGCCGTGGAATTCGCGATCGAAATCGTGCGGCGCATAATCGCCGATCCGGATCGGGACATCGTCGATGAGGGTATCGGGGACAAGCAACGCATCGTCGAAGGCGATGCCGTAGATGAACGGCTTCAGCGTCGAACCGGGCGAGCGGCGCGCGCGCACCATATCGACCATTCCGCCCGGTCCGAAGTAATCGGCGCCGCCGAGATAGGCGAGAACCGCCCGGTCGGCGTTGCGCACGACCAGCGCGGCCATATCCGCATGCGCGCCGAGCCACGGCTTCTCGCGCTGTGCCAAAGCTTCGACGGCGGACTGCAGCGACAGATCGAGCGTCGTCTGCACCGGGCCCGCGATGCCGGCGAGGCGGGCGGCGAGATGCGGCGCAAGCGCCGGCAGAGGATGCCGCGCGACGGCCAAGGCGCCGATCTCTGCGGGATCGACGCCGGCGCGGCGAAGCACGTGTCGCGCCGCCGCGATTGCCGGTTCGCGATGACGATCGGGCCGCAGGCGGGTCGGGCTTTGCGGCAACGCGACCAGCAGCGCCGCCTCGTCCTCGCTGAGCGTCGCGGGCTCATGGCCGAAATAGCTGAGCGACGCCGCGCGCACGCCTTCGATGTCGCCGCCGAAGGGGGCGAGCGTAAGGTACATCGCGAGAATGTCGCGCTTGCTGTAATGCGCCTCGAGCTGGAGCGCGC
Source organism: Allostellaceae bacterium (assembly GCA_035509275.1). Classification (GTDB taxonomy): domain Bacteria; phylum Pseudomonadota; class Alphaproteobacteria; order ATCC43930; family CGMCC-115725; genus DAHUYF01. Next base: position 2,782 of record DATJLU010000180.1, read on the forward strand.
GCGCCATCTCGATCAGCTTTCCAACCACGTCATGACGATGCGGCATCAGCAGCCGCGCGACCTGCATGGTCAAGGTGGAGCCGCCCGACACGATGTGGCCGCGCGTCGTCAGCTGCCACGCGGCGCGCGTCAGCGCCAGAGGATCGACGCCGGGATGGTGCCAGAAGCGGTGATCTTCCTTGGCGATCAGCAGCGACAAATAGCGCGGGCCGACATCCTCCAGCCGCGCCGGAAGGCGCCACATGCCGTCCGGCGTCAGGGCGACATGGACCAGTGCGCCGCTGTGATCGCGCAGCTCCGGCGAGCGCGTCGTGTACCGCGTGAGATCGAGCGGCAAGAGCCGGTCGAGCGCGGTGAGCATCGCGCCGGCAAGAGCCGCGGCCGCAAGCGCGATGCCGGCGCCGCGCCGGACTCGGCTAGCGCGGATCATCCGTCGTTTCGCCGGCATCGGTGCGCGCCATGACGCCGGGCCGATACATGTCCTCGACCTCCGCCTCGGGCAGCGTGAAATGCCCGGGCGTCACCACACGGACGAGGTAGGCGAGATGATATTCATGCCGCCCCAAACTCGGTTCGGCGCTGTTCTTCTCCCGAAACTTGTACGGGTCCTGGTTGAAGCTGTCGCCGAGATCGAAAGCGGCAACGAAGCGATCGTCCCTCGCTTCGATCATCCTGGCCTTGGTGAGGGGACCGAGGAACGGATAGGCGCTCTCGCGCGTGATCGGTGCTTCGATCTCCCAGCCGGCGGGCAACAGGTCGACCAGCACCGAGCGGCGATCATCCGCTCCGTCCGAACGCCCCGACAGCGACACGATGAGGCGATCGTTCTGCTGCAGATGAGCCGGGTCGACCGGCTTGCCGTCGAGCGAGACATAGCTCTTGGAGATGGTATAGCCCGCCGCCATCGCCGAAGGCGCAACCCTGGGCGCGCCGCTGATCACCAGCGTCCGCCACAGATCGCGTGATCCGGTGTTGACGACCTCGTATCCCGCTTCGATCGCCTCCGTGCTTGGCGCGAGCGCGACGGGCAAGGTCGCCGTTTTCTGCTCCCGGCCGTTGACCGTCAGTCCTGCCGATGTGCCGGCCGCGCTCAGGGCGTGCGCCGCCCGCAGGAGCCATGCCTTTTCCTGAGTGTTGAGAGTGTCGATGCGCATCGGCATCCGCGCGAGTTGAGCGACCAGATCGGTTGCGAGCTTTCGCTCGCCCGATTCCGCCGCAATCGCCGCGAGGCCGGCGACGTCCCGGATCGGCGTGGCGTAGAAATCATCGAACCACCACCGCGGATAACGGCGGTAATAAACGTTCAGATCAAGATCGGTGGCGTTGGCGTCCGCGAGGGCAAAGGTCTGGACGGCGCGCCCGTGATCGCCCATCAGCGCGAGCGCGCCGGCGAGATAGCCGAGGCTGAGCGGGTCGGCAAAGTCATTGCTGCGGCGGTCGTTGTTCCACAAGACGGATGCCCGGGCGACCTGCCCGTCGGCGGCGGAGCCCCAGACGATGGCGTCATGCATGCGGCGCAAATCGCCGAGATCGGCGCGGCCGGCATGCGCCAGGACATAGGCGGCGTAAGCCTGGGTCGCATCCGCGCGCTGCGCATAGGCACCTTGGTTCTGCTGATCGAGCTGCCGGACCGCCTGGCTGATCCAGTCATAGCTGCGTTTCAAGGCGGCATCGGGAACCGAATAGCCGGCTTGCTCCGCATGCACCAGGAAATCGAGCGCATAGACATTGAGCCAGACCGACGCTTCGCCGTCGCCCACTCGCCACAGACCGAATTGGCCGGCCGCGTCCTGGCGATCGAGAATGGTGTTGATCGCGTCTTGAACACGATGGGTGACGGCTGCTTTCTGCGGCACGCGACCGAGCAGCGCCGTATCCTTGAAATAGAGGAGCGGAAACGCCGTCGAGCTCAGCTGCTCGGTGCAGCCGAACGGATACTGGTAAAGCGATTGCAGCAGGCTCGGCACGTCGATGCCGGCAAACCCCGAATAGCCGAGGCTGACGGTGACGCTGCCGGGAACGAAGGGCTTCAGCTTCGTCGCATCGAGCCGGAAGCTCGTGCCTGTGGCCTGAAGCGCCGTGTCCTCGAGGGTGATCGGGTAATGCGCCGCGCGGACCGCGATCTGCCAGCTGCGATGGACGGCAAATCCGTGCGGACCGGTGAGGTCGGCGGCGATCAGGGCGACGCCGGCATCGCGGCCCTCGAGCGTCACGCTGTCGCGTTTTCTTTCGCCGGCGGCCAAGGCGTAGTCGCGCGTATGATCGGCAACCAGGCGAGCGGCGCCGGTGACGGCAAGGGCAAGATGGTAGCTTCCGGCGGCGCCGTCCGTATTGGTGATCTGAAGCGCGAGGCGTGCCGTATCGCCGGGCGCCAGAAAGCGCGGCAGCGACAGATCGGCAATGACGGGATCGCGCACGATCAGTTTGCTCTCGCCCTCGCCGACGGCCTGGCGGTTATAGGCCACCGCCATCAGGCGAAGCTGGCCCTCGAAATCTGGAATGTCGAGCGCCACGCGCGCGGTGCCGTTGGCGGCGACGCGAACCGGACCCGAGAACAAGGCGACGGTGCGCGTGCTGACGACCGGCAGAGGGGCGCCGCCGACCGCTTCGTCGCCGCCTTCTCGGATAGGCCCGCTTGCCGCGCTGTTGTCGAGGAGCTTGCCGTAATCGTCGCGGATGTCCACGCCGAGACGGCGCTTGCCGAAGAAGAAATCGACCGGATCCGGCGTCTGGAAGCGCGTCAGTTGGAGGATGCCCTCATCGACCGCCGCGAGCGTGACGTAGGTCGCCCCGTTGCCGAACGCGCCCGAGAGCTTCAGCGGGATGACGATCCGATGCTGCGGGGTGACTTTGCCGGGCGTGCCGATCGCAACCTGCAGCGTATGCGGTCTCGCATCGACGCCGAGCCAGGCGACGCCCACGGCACGCACCGGATCGCGTGCGCGTCCCTCGTCGAGCGGCCGGTAGAGCGACAGCACCGCATAGGCGCCGGCGCCCCAGCCCGACGCGACTTTGACATCGAACGTCGCCCCGCCTTTCGGCACGATCACGGCGCGGGTTTCGAACACGCGGTCGCCCGCGATCGTCAGTTGCGCCTTGCCGGCATAGGCGGAGTCGACCCGGATCCGTGCCGTCTCTCCGGGCGCGTAGCTTGCCTTCTCGACCGCGATCTTGACCTGATCGGGCGTGTCCGCCGTGTCGGCGGCGGCGAGCCACCCGGCCTCGAACCGTATGCTGGTCGCGACTTGCGTCGTCGGATCATCGACAACGAGGCGGTAGAAGCCCCAATCGACGGCCCGGCGCAAAACCGCCGGCCTTTCGGCAACGTCGAGGGTGCCGGAAGCGACGGGATCATCGACGATGTGATAGTGCCAGGTCCAGCCATTGCCGCCCCCCTCGAACCAGTCGAAGACGCGATTCTCGCGGATCAGCCGCCATTCGAGATTGGAACGCGCGATCGGGCGACCCGACGCGTCGAACACGCGAATGTCGAAGCTGGCGTCTTGTCCCTCCTCGGTATGGCCGTCCGCAAAGCGCGGCTTGATCCCGATCAGCACGGGCTGGGTGCGGATCGGCAGTTCGATCTGGTCCTTCACGATGCGGCCGCTCGGTTCGAAGAACCCTGCCGACAGGATGGCTTTGAGCGGGGCCGCGACGCTGGCGGGAGGCTTCAGGATGTCCGAGATCGTCGAAGTTCCCTGCTCGTCCGCATTCGCCAGGCTGAGGCTCTGGACCTGGTCGTCGATCTTTTCCTCGACGAGCCCGAACTGATAGCCTTTGGCGTCGGGAACCGGATTGGGGTCGCGGGTAATGCGCAGCTCGGCTTCGCCGCTGAGCCCGGCGGCGGGCGCTCCATAGAGATACTCGCCTTCGACCTTTGCGCCGATGGGCTGGCCGGGATGCAGCACCGGCGTGGTGGCGCGGATCGTCACCTTGAGCTGTTGCGGCACGAAATCTTCGACATCGAAGGCAACGCGTCCGATCGGATTGCCCGTCGGATCGACATAGGCCTCGATGCTCCAGAGGCCGCGCGCGGCCGTCCGGCTCAAGGCGATCGGGCGATGAAACCCGCCTTCCGGTCGGGCCGGAAGCGCAAAACGCTGTGCCTCGACGCCATCGGGACGGCGAAGGACGAGGGTGAGCGCAACATTGTCAACCGCCTCGCCGGCGCGGCCGCGCAGCAGGGTCATCGCTTCGACCGTCTCGCCGGGCCGATAGATGCCGCGATCGGTATAAAGAAAGGCGTCGATCGCGCCCGGCGCGGGACGCCCCGACACGCCGCGATCGCTGAGATCGAAGGCGGCCCGCGTGAGGTCGAGGATGGCGAAATCCCCATGCGGTCCGTAGGCCACGAGGCTCGATGCGGAACTGGCGCCCGTGCCGCGCGTCAGTCCGGGGGCGAAGACGAACTGCCCGTCCGCGCCGGTCGCGCCGGCGCCAAGAATATCCAGTCCGGTCGCGACGAGGGACAGCTTGATGCCGGCGAGCGGATCGGCCGTCGCCAGCGAGCGGGCGAAAATATGCAAGCCGTCGGACGCCGAGATCGCGGTCAAGGCAATGTCGGTCGAGAGCACCCAATGCGCCGCGACGGGCCGCCAGTAATCGCTGAAATCCCTGTTGTTGGCCGGAGCGCCCGAGCGGAAGAGCGCTTCGGGCAGCGCGCGCGAGGCCGCTTCGGCGACAACCAGGTAGGCGCCGGTCTCGCCCGGCTTGACGATGTCGCCGAGCGGAAACGCGGTCGCGACGGTGTGGTTGGGCTTGGCGCTGATCGCCATCGTCCCCGCCCAGACCAGGCTCGCCGAATCGCCGATCAGGCTGCGCAGCTGGAAGCCCGTGATCGTCTGCCCCGTGAACACCGTCGGCCCGAAGAAGGAGGATGACGGATGCAGTCGATTCGGCAGCAACCGGTCGCTGATGCGCAGGACATGGATTTTGACGCGATCGATATTGACGGTCTCGATCGCCAGCCCCTTGCCTTTGGCCCGCGGCAGGATGAAGCCGTCTCCGGAGATGGCAACCACCGGCGGCCGGTCGCCGAGGCTGACGGTGACGGTCTCGTCGCTTGTGGTGCGCTCGCCCGCCCGTGACGGCAGCCCTTTGCGCAAGGTCACCTTGTAGTCCGTGCCGTAAGCGAGGCCGCCGAGGCACAGATCGTTGTCCGCGGCATGCAGCGAGGGCGTCAGCTTGGGCGCGACCGAGACGTAATCGCCGTAATGCGCTTCGGCTCGCCCGTCGAGCGGCGCGCTGAAATGGAAGCACGCCTCGGGCGTATCGCCCTCGACCTTGGTCGAAACGTGCTGAAATCGAAAGGTCGAGGCCGGTGCCGTGGCCTGCGCATTCGCCAGATGCACGGATGTCGTTGCGAACAGGATGCTGACCGCGACCGCGATGACGGCCGCATCGATCCGACGCTGCAAACTTGCCATGTTCCACCCTTGGGTAGACAACTCTACCCTACGATGATTTTTGTGGCAGTTTTAGGTCGCGACGAGGGAAAGGTGGTGACGCGGGAGAGGTCGGCCGCTCGGGCCGGTCGCTACGCCGCGTCCAGCAGGCGCTGGCGCGGGAACGTGATCCTGACGGTCGTGCCGATGCCGACGGCGCTCTCGATCTCGAGCATGCCATCGTGGAGTTCCACCAGCCGCTTCGACAAGGGCAGACCGAGGCCGGTTCCGCCGTGCTTTCGATTGAGGTCGCTGTCGATCTGGACGAAGCGCTCCAGCGCGTTCGGAATGTCCTCGTCCGCCATGCCGATGCCGGTATCGCGGATGGCGATGACAAGTCCGGTCTCCTGGGCCATTGCCGTCACCTGGACCTGGCCGCCGCGCGGCGTGAACTTGAGGGCGTTGGCCAGGAGATTAAGCAGGATCTGGCGAAGCCGCTGCGGGTCGGCGCGCAGCGGCGGAAGATTTGCGGGCACCTCGACCATCAGCCGAATGCCGGCTTCCTCGGCTTGCCGGTGGAGCATGTGAACGGTGTCGGCAATTGTTCCGGCGGCATCGACGGCCTCCTCGCGCAGATCAAAGTGGCCGGATTCGATCTTGGAGAAATCCAGGATGTCGTTGATCAGCCCGAGCAGGTGCTTGCCGCTGTCGATCACGTTCCTGGAGTATTCGCGGTAGCGCGGTTCGATCGGTCCGAACAACTCGCCGACGGCGATTTCGGAGAAGCCGATGATGGCGTTGAGCGGCGTGCGGAGCTCATGGCTCATCATGGCGAGGAACTGCGACTTTGCCTGACTGGCTGCGGCCGCGGCCCCGAGCGCGCGCCTCAGCTGATCGGTCGTGGCCTGGAGCTGGCGCTGTGTGCTCTCGAGCGCCGCAATGTGTTCGCGCAAGCGCCCGGCTTCGGCGACCGCGCGCCGGGCCAGATGCTCGTCGACCACGGCGCCGGCAAGAAACAGCGCAACGATCATGATCGACAGTGCCGCGACGGCGACGGCCAGCCATTCCGGCGCCATGACGGCGCTCGACAGGATGACACGCGGATCCGGCTCCAGGCTGAAGGCGGCCATCGCCGTGAAGTGCAATCCGCAGATCGCGAGCGCGAGGCATCCCGCGCTCGCCAATCTGCCGCGAAAATCCGGACGGCTCCGGCCGATCGTCAGGGCAAGCGCCGCAAAGGCAATGCCAATGATCAACGACGCGCGAACATAGCCGGCGTCCCAATGCTTCACCGCCGGGACGCTCAGCGCCGCCATGCCCGTAAAGTGCATGGCCGCGATGCCCGCCCCGACAATCGCGCCGCCGAGAGCAGCAGCGCTGACGCCGCGTTGTGTGGCCACGAGGAGTCCCGCTCCCGAGACGAGGATCGCAATCGCCACGGAGAGCGCCGTCAGGCCCGGATCGTAGCCCATCGGCAAGCCGGGCCGGAATGCGAGCATGGCCACGAAGTGGGTTGACCAGATGCCGCTGCCGGTCACGGCCGCGGCGGCGCCGAGCCAGGCGAGGCGGCCCTGTCGCGCCGTGGAATCGGCGCGCGCCAGCAGGCTGAACGCCGTGTAGCAGGCGAATAAGCAGATGACGGCGGCGACGACGACGAGCCGGATGTCGTGCTGGCCGGCGATGCACCCGTAAACCCGAAACATGCTGCGAACTATCCAGAAGAAGCAAATAAGAATGAGTAAATTCAGCGCAACATCCTCCCGCCCGATCACCTCTTCCCGAGCGGAATGGTGCGGTCGCTCCAGAAATACCCGGCAATGCGAGGCAGGCCGCGGGACACAGCCTGCCGCATCGTGCCGTCGCCGTTGCCAAGGCGATCAGATCGGGATGTGAGATGCGGCGCCGGCCGACGGCTGGCGCCGCGCCAGGCGTCGCCCGGACGAGGCAGCGCCGCGCCGCGTCTACGCGACGAGAGCCTCGCCGCGCCGGCCCCGAGCCCTGGCGCCGGCGAGCATCATCTCGACCGCCTTCAGCAGGACCGTCGCCCGACAGGGCTTCCGCAGGATGCAGCTGTCGGGGACGGCCAGATCGGCCAGATCGCCCTTGTCCCGGCCGGTGACGTAGACGACGTCGATATCGCCATGGACTTCCCGCGCCCGTCGAGCGAGGGAGAGCCCATCCAACCCGGGCATCTGTACATCGGTGAGCAAGAGGCAGGCGTCATTTCGGCGCTGGACGAGGTCGAGCGCTTCCAGCCCGGTACGCGCCGGCAGCACCTCGTATCCCGCGAACTCGAGAACGTCGACGAAGTATTTCCGGACGAGTTCGTCGTCATCGGCAACGATGATGGTCACCACGTCGCGGACCCCGTTGCATCCTCGAAACACCTGCACCTCCGTATAAACGGGCAACTCTAAGACGATGCTCCGCTGCGCGCCACGGAGCAAAGCTGCGCGGCGCTGAAATCTCGTGGCGTCGCGTCGGCGCGCTTGAAAAAAACTGAAAATCTCTGACACGCCTGCTATAGTGCCGTACCAAGCTGTCAACGGAGGCTGGCGTGTCCTCGAAGGAGGCGCCCGTCGTTTTCGAGTTCGACGGCTTTCGACTCGATCCGGCGCACCGCACGCTCTCCCGGGGTGGACGCGAGATCCCGGTTGGCAGCCGGGCCTTCGACGTGTTGGTGACGCTCGTCGAAGCCCGCGGGGCGCTGGTCCAGAAGCAGGAGCTGCTGAACCGGGTCTGGCCCGGAATGACGGTCGAGCACAACACGCTCCAGGCCCAGATCTCGACCATTCGCCGCGCCCTCGGCGCCGGACACGACTTGATCGCGACCATCTCCGGCCGCGGCTATCGCTTCGTCGGCGACGTTCGAAAGCTGTCAAAAGCCGCGCGCACCGTCGAACCAGCATCGGCGCCCAGGGCCGCGCCGATGTCCAATCTGCCCGAGGCGGGTTCCGACATGATCGGCCGCGAGCGCGAGGTCGAGGAAATCGGTCTGCTCTTGCGCGAGAGCCGCACGGTGACGGTCGCCGGCGCCAGCGGCGTCGGCAAGACGCGCGTCGCACTCGCCACGGCAAGGCTGGCCTTGCCCGACTTCGCGGATGGCGCGTGGCTCGTCGAGCTCGATCGCATCGCGGACCCCGAACGCGTTCCAGCCGCGGTGGCCGCATCGCTCCGTCTTGAGATTGCAGCCAGCCCGATTCCGGCCGAGCTCCTGTCCGCCACCTTGGCGCCCAAGCGCCTGCTCCTCGTGCTCGACGGCTGTGACCGGGTTTTGGACGCGGTCGCCGCCATCGTTCATGCGCTTCTCGCCGCGGGATCCCATGTGCGCGTGCTCGCGACGGCGATCGAGCCGCTGCGCATCGACGGAGAATCCGTCTATCGGTTGGCGCCGCTCGCGCTGGCGCCGCGCGCGGCGCCGACCGATGAGATGCTGCGTGCGCCGGCGGTCAGACTCTTCCTCACGCGCGCCAGGGCGGCGGATCCGCGCGGCGCGATCGACCCGGCATCGGTGCCGGTCGTCGCCGACATCTGCCGCCGGCTCGACGGAATCCCGCTCGCCATCGAACTCGCCGCGGCGCGCGCCGCCGCGCTCGGCGTCGACGCGATCGCGCGGCGGCTCGACAAGCGCTTCCGGCTGTTGACCGAGGGACGGCGGACCGCACCGCCGCGCCACCGCACGCTGCAGGCTGCGTTCGAATGGACCTGGAGCCTGTTGTCTCAGCCCGAACAGACGGTGTTGCGCCGGCTCTCCGTCTTCGTCGGCGTGTTCGATCTTGACGCAGCGGCCGCGGTTGCCGGCTTCGCGCCGGAACTCGGCGCCGAGACCGAATCGATCGTCGCCGGCCTCGTCGCGAAATCTCTGGTCGCGGCCCAACCCGGAGCCGGATCCGGACGGCAAGCGGCCTTGCGCCTGCTCGAGACCACCCGCGAATTCGCCCGGGCGCGGCTGTCGGAGAGCGGCGAGAGCGGCCAAGCCGCATTGCGGCACGCGAGCTATTGGAAAGAGCGTTTGGCCGGCGCGCAGGCGGCGCACTCGGCCCTTCCCGACGAGGCGTGGCGCGCCGATTTCGCTTCGCGTCTTGACGACATTCGCGCCGCGATCGATTGGGCGCTTTCCGCCGCCGGCGACCAGCATCTTGGAGTGGCGCTCACCGCCGAAACGGTCCCCCTGTGGATGCGGCTCTCTTTGCTCGGCGAATGCCGCGACGCCTGCAATCGCGCCCTCGCTGCCCTCGGCCCGGCCGAGCTCGGCGGCAGAGACGAGATGGTCCTCAGGACCGCGCTCGGCGCGTCCCTGGTGCATAGCACCGGATTGCTTCCGGAAGCCTGGACGGCATGGTCGAAGGCCCTCGAGATCGCCCGCGCGCTCGACGACGTCGAACACCAGATGCGCGCGCTGTTCGGGTTGTGGCTCTTCAATATCCGCAGCGGCGAGGCGCGCGCGGCATTCGAGCGCGCGCGCGAGCTGGAGGCGGCTGCGGCGCGAAGCCCGGACGAGAACGATGGTCTCGTCGCGGAGCGCGTTCTCGGCGTTTCCGAACTCTACCTCGGGGAGTTGGCGCCCGCGCGCCGGCATCTGGAGCGGATGATCGCACAATACGCCCCGCGCCAGCGTCGCGCCGCCATCGTCGGATTCGGCCTCGACCACAAAGTCGCGGCGCTCACCAACCTCGCGCGGGTGCTCTGGCTGCAAGGATTCCCCGACCAGGCGGTCGCCACGGCCGCGGAGGCGCTTGCCGAGGCGCGCTCGCTCGATCATGCGAGCTCGCTCTGTCTCGCCCTCGTCGACGGCATCTTTGCCATCGCGACCCTGGTTGGCGACCTCGGCGTCGCCGAGCAGGCGCACGCGGAGGCGAAGGTCGCGGCAAAGGCGCACGGGCTCGAACTCTGGCAGACCCTCACCGCCACCATGGACGGATGGGTCGCGGTCGACAGCGATGGCCCGCCCGGCGCCGCGCAAAGCCTGCGCGCCGCTCTCGCCGGGGCGGAGAAGGCGCAATTCCATCTGCGCTACTCGCGGTCTTTGGGCACGCTCGCCGAGGCTCTGGCCGCGCGCGGACGCAAGGACGAGGCGCTCAACACCATTGACCGCGCGCTTGAGCGCGTCCGCCGGAGCCAGGAGCTCTGGTGCTTGCCGGAACTGCTGCGCGTCAAAGCCAGAATCCTCCTGACGGGCTCCGACGCCGACCACGCCGGTGCGGATGGCTGCCTCGCCGACGCGCTCGCCGAAGCCCGCCGACAGGGCGCGCTGTCGATCGAGCTCCGGGTCGCAACCCTGATCGCCTTGGCGCGGCAGGCGCAAGGCCGCGGTCGGGAAGGGGGAAACCTGCTTCGCGCCGTCTGCAGCCGCTTCAGCGAAGGCTTCACGACCAGCGACTTTCTCGCCGCCCAGGAGCTCCTGGACGGCACGTCCTAGGGCCGGGTCGCGTCGCGCCGCCCTCCGCCGCGTCGGCGCCGCTTTCCTTGGAAACTTGTCGTTAAGTAAATCTCAGCCGCCGATCTATACTGCGTTCGACCTTTGGCCGAAGCACAACAGATCGCCATCACCGTCATGAGAATAGTCGCCTGGGTGATCACGCTTCTCCTGTTCATCGCCGGCATCGCCTGCGCGGTGGACGCGCTGACGACGGCGCACAGCATCTGGCTCAGCATTCCGATGCTGATTTTGTCGGGCATGCTCTTCGGTCCCGGGTTGATCCTGCTCGCGGCGCTGCTCGGGCTTTATCAATTCGCCATCGAGGTCAACGGTCATCGGCTGGAGGTCCGCCGGCGCGACGCGCCGTGAGGCCTGTCGCCGCCGGCGCGCCGCCGGCAAAGCACGCTAAATCCCCGGTGATGGCGGCGGCGATCCTGGCATCGAGCGGCCGTCTTTACCGATTGGCAACACCCCTCACTCTATTGTGTGCAAGTTGCCAGGCAAGGGGGGCTAGCGATAGTGCATGTCGGACACCTCAGGGCGAGAGCCGGTGAATGCCGTGCTTGCGCGAAGCTCGAAACCGACTCGGCCCTGCGCGACGACCTGCTCTCCCTTGCGGATGACTACGACAGGATCGCGAACCAGCTTGCGGCATCCGCGGCGAGGCGCTCATCGGTCTCGGCAGAGACCGGCCAAAGCGCGACAGATGCTGCCGGCCGCGCGCGCTAGATGCGCTGCGCTACGCGCGTTGGACGGGCGGCACGCCTAGGAGCGGGTTCGAGAACTCTTCCTTGGTTTTCTGTGGTGTGAGCTGAACGCTTCAGCTCCAGGTCGGGGGGTGGTGGTCGAATGGCCCGGCGCCTCTTCCGGGTGGGCAGTACAGGCAGGCGTCGTGCGGTCTCGCGGTTTCTGCGAATGCAGCTCTCGCGCAGGCTCACGGCCTATAGCGTGCTGATTCTTGTCGTGCTGCACGGCGCGAATGCGATCCTCATCGCCAAGCTCGTCGAATCCGCGGAGACCATCGCGGCAGAGGCCATGCGAGCACGCGCGACCCTCTTGGCCGAGCATGCCAGCCGCTCGATCGGCGGCATCGACCTCGCGCTCGCAGAGATCGCGTCCAAGGAAGCCGCCGATCCCGATCTGGGAAGGAAATCGGTGCCGCTGCACATGCTTCTCCACGAGACGGCAGCGCGCCTCCCGCAGGTGAAGGCGATCGTCATCGACGATCTGGACGGCGTCATGATCCAGGACTCGCGCCATTACCCGGCGAAGCACTTTTCCTACGCCGATTACCCGGCTTTCGCCGAGCAGAAGAAATGGCGCGGCGTCGGCCTCTACATCAGCGCTCCGACGCTCTCGCAGGTCGACGGCCGTCCGTATTTCGTGGTCAGCCGCCCGATTCTCGACAGCGACGGCGATCTTCGCGCGGTCGTCGTGATGGTCGCCGATCCGGCCTACTTCATGAGCTTCTACGGGCAGAACGCCGGCATCGGCATGGCGGCGCTGGCGAAAGATGACGGCGCGGTGCTGGCCGCGGTGGTGCCTACGGAGCGTCGTCAGGCCCTCATCGGCATGGATGTGCAGCGGTTCCTGAACCTCAATCCGGGCTTCATGTCGGTTGTCCAGCCGGTGTCGGGATTGCCCCTGAAGATCGTCGTCACCACGCCACCGGTCTGGATGCAGCCCTTCTTCCGCACCTATGCGGAAGCCGATCTGCTGTTCATGGCGATGCTGACGCTGCTCGTGGCGCTGGGCACGGTGAAGCTGGCGCGCGAGGCGAATGCGCGCGAGCGCGCAGCCGAAGCCGAACGCGTCGCCAGGGAGAGCGCAGAGGCGGCGGACCGCGCCAAAAGCGCGTTCCTGGCGACGATGAGCCACGAGCTGCGCACGCCGCTCAACGCCGTCATCGGCTTCGCCGAGCTCATCGACCAGGAAGCCTTCGGGCCGGTATCGGCGCGCTACAAGGAATATGGCGGGCTCATCGTCAAGAGCGGCCGCCACCTGCTGAAGATCATCAACGACATTCTCGACCTCGCGAAGCTGCAATCCGGCAAGACGGAGCTGACGCTCGAGCCCGTGGACCCGGCGCTCAGCATCCACGACGCGGCGACCCTGCTGGCGAACCGGGCGGCGGAGAAGGGCGTGCTGCTCCGGCACGAGCCCGAGGCAAAGCTCCCGTCGATCGCGGCGGACAGCACGCGGCTGCATCAGGTGCTGATCAACCTGCTCTCCAACGCCATCAAATTCACGCCCTCCGGCGGGACCGTGGCGGTGCGCGCTTGGCGCACATCCGCCGGCGTCGTCATCGAGGTCGCCGATACCGGCATCGGCATCGCGCCCGAGGATCTCCCCAAGGCGCTCGAACCTTTCGGACAGGTGGAGAACGCCATTACCCGCACCTATGAGGGCACCGGTCTCGGCCTGCCGTTGGCGAAAAACCTCGTGGAGCTGCACGGCGGCAGCTTCGAGATCGCCAGCGAGGTCGGACGCGGGACGGCGGTGCGCATCACCTTTCCCTTCAGCAACGCGACGCCGCCGCGTCTCACCCCCGCCGCCGTGCGGTCGAAAGCCCGGAACGTCGCATGAGCCGCCGCGCGCGATCCTCGATCCTGGCCACGGCGCTGATCAGCGGCTGCCTTGCCCTGGGGTCGGCAGCGGTGCTTGCCGGCAACCGCTCGGCCGAGCCGATCGACATCGCCGTCATCGGTCCTTACACCGGCGGCTCCGCCGATATGGGGATCAGCATGCGCCAGGGTGTCGAGCTGGCGACGGACGCGATCAATCGCGCGGGCGGCATTCTCGGCCGGCCGATCAAGTTGATCGAGCGCGACGACGAGGCGCATAACGAACGCGGCGTGCGCATCGCGCGCGAGGTGACCGAGACCGCTCCGGTGACGGCCGGCATCGGCATCATCAACACCGGGGTGGCGCTGGCCGCGGCCCCCTATTTCGAGCAGGCGCAGATCCCGCTGATCGTCAGCGTCGCCACCGGGGCCACCATCGCGGAGGAGTTTGCGCCGCCGGAGTACGATGAGAACTACGTCTTCCGCTTTGCCATGAGCACCGCCATCGAGGCGCCGGCAATCGTTGCCGAAGCGGTGCGGCGCGGCTATCGCCGCCCAGGCATCCTGTCGGATGCCACGAGCTATGGCCAAGTCGGCCGCCATGATCTGATCGCGGCGCTCGCGCGCTACGGCATCGCGGCGGTTTCAATCGAAAAATTCAATATCGGCGACACCGACATGACGGAGCAGCTGCGCCGTGCCCGCGCTGCCCGCGCCGATGTGCTGCTGACCTACGGCATCGGCCCGGAGCTTGCGGCGATCGCGCGCGATCGAACGGCGCTTGCTTGGACCGTGCCGCTGATCGGCAGCTGGACCTTGTCGATGTCGAGCTTCATCAAGGGCGCCGGCTCCAGCGGCGTCGGCGCGGCGATGCCGGAAACCTTCATCGAAGAGGCGCGCACCCCGGCTCAGGCCGCGTTCCTGAAGGAATTTGCGGCGAAGTTTGGACCGCATATCACCTCGCCCATGTCGGCGGCACAGGGATATGATTCGATGCGCGTGCTCGCCGCCGCGATCGACCAGGCAGGCTCGACCGATGGGCCGAAGATCCGCGCTGCGCTGGAGGATTTGCGCCGTCCCGTCGCCGGGGTCGTCAAGACCTACGAGCATCCCTTCGTTCCCGCCGATCACGAGGCGATTTTGCCGACCGACATCGTCTTCGGCGTCGTTGCGGCGGGCCGCGTCATCCGCGCCGGCACGGTCGCGCCGCGCACCGCCTCTGCGGAGTAAGCGGGCGTCGACCCGCCACCGAAAAATAATCACCACAGAGACGATGAGACAGTGAGAGGTCTTGTCGCGCGCAGCGCGTCAACCATTCCCCTCACTGTCTCACCGTCTCTGTGGTGAATTACCTCTGTGATGAATTCATATGCGAAAACCCTGCCTGTCGCCGGCCGGCGCGCCGTCAGGGTGCGTGCTGCCACTCGCGGACGAAGGCTTCGAGCTGGTCGCGCTCGAGGTCGGAGACGGCGGTGAGCGACATCCCATCTGCCGTCCAATGGATGACGTTGTAGCCGTCGCGGCTGGCGCTGGCGGGCGCGACGGGTCCGTTGGCCTCCGGCCAGACGAAGAGGTCGATGAGGTGCTTGCCGCGCGAATAGGCGAGCGCGGCGACGGGGTGGCCGCGCAGATAGTCGAGGCGGCCGCCGATCAAGGGAAAGCCCTGGGCTGCGAGATTCTTGACCGGAGGGGCGAAGTCGAGCCTGCCGTCGAACCACGGCTTCACCGTATGCTGATCGGTCGACAGCACGTCGGTGAGATGGCCCGGCTGCAGCGCGCGCACATGGTCATCGACCAGAGACCCGACGATGCCTTCCTGTTGCCGCGGCAGCACCGCCAGCACGATCGCCGCTGCGAGCGCAGCGCCGGCCGCAAAGCTTGCCGCCTCGCGCCAGCGATAGGACCAGCGGCGCGGTACCCCTGCGGGGGCGCTGCCGCTTCGCGCCTCGATGGCGCGGCGCAGCGCTTCCGGCGCGCGATGACGGCTCGCGCTGCGCACCGCCTCGCCGGCGGCGACGAGCGTCGCCCAGTTCGCGCGGCATTCCGCACAATCGGCGCGGTGCCGCGCGAGCTCGGCGGCTTCCGCCGCGTCGAGCTCGCCGTCGAACTCCGCCTGAAGCAGCAGAGCCTTGTCGCAAGTTGCGGCGCTCATGGCTTGTCACCCCGTTCTGCCGCCTGGACCAGCAGGCGCCGCGCGCGCCATAGCCGCGACATGACCGTGCCGATCGGTGCCGATGTCACTTGCGCGATCTCGCGGTAGGACATCTCCTCGATCTCGCGCAGGATCAGGGTCTCGCGCAATTCGACGGGGAGCCGCGCGATCATGGCGTCGACCCGGCTCAGATCCTGAGCGCGGATGAGCGCCGTCTCCGGGTTGTCCGAGGTATCCGGGATTGCCTCGATGATGTCGGCCTCGCCGTCGCCGTTGTTGGGTATGAAGCGCTCGCCCTGCCGCGCCTTCAGCGCGGCGTAGGCGGCATTGCGCACGATTTGCAGGATCCAGGCGCGGGCGCTGCCGCCACGGAAGCTCGGAAAATAGGTCAAGGCTCGCACCATCGCCTCCTGCACCACATCTTCTGCATCGGCCCGATTGCCGGTGAGCCAGCGTGCGAGATTGAACGCGGCATCGAGATGCGGCAGCGCCACGGCGGCAAAGGCGGAATCCTGTCCCATCGGGTGAGTATAGATCGGCACCGGGACGGTTTTATTCCCGAAAAATTTACCCCGGGCCGCGAATAACCGGCACTCCCGACGAATCCTGATACGTGACGACGGCGTCGCAGCGGCGTCGGCGCCCGCCTCAACCTTCCCGGGGCCGGTCTCTTGGCCGGCTGTGCCATGGGCGTCCGGGACGCGAGGCGGCGGATTCCTGGTGCAGATCGAGAGGTCAGAGGATGAGCGAAGATGTGAAAGACGCGCGCGGCATGAATCGCCGGCGCGCAATGCAATGCCTGATGTGGGGCAGTGCGGGCGTGCTCTGGACGATGTCGGGCGGCGTGCCGAAAGCGCTGCGGCTCGATGGCGAGGCGGTTGCCGCCGAGGCCGGAGGCTTCAGCTTTGCCCAGATCAGCGACACACATATCGGGTTCAAGGCGCCGGCCAACCCGAATCCGAACGGGACCTTGACGGAAGCGCTCGCCCGCATCACGGCGGCGCAGCCGGCCTTCATGGTGCATACCGGCGATGTCAGCCATCTCGCCAAGCCCGAGCAATTCGACACCGCCGCCGAGATCATGAAAAGCGCGAAGCTCGACACCTTCTACATTCCGGGCGAGCACGACACGATCGACGATGACGGAAAGCTGTTCTTCGAGCGCTTCGGCCGCGCCCAGAATACCGGCGGCTGGTACAGCTTCGACATGCACGGCGCGCATTTCGTCGCCCTCGTCAATGTCGTCGGCCTCAAGGGCGGCGGCCAGGGCAGGCTCGGCGCGGCGCAGCGCGAATGGCTCGAAGACGATCTGAAGAGCCGCAGCGCCAGCACGCCGATCATCATCCTCGCCCATATGCCGCTCTGGTCGATCTATCCGCAATGGGGCTGGGGCACGGAGGACGCGGCGCCCGCCCTCGACTACGTGAAGCGGTTCGGCTCGGTCACGGTCCTCAACGGCCACATCCATCAGGTGATCCAGAAGGTCGAGGGCAACGTGACCTACCACACGGCCTACTCGACCGCCTTCCCGCAGCCCGCGCCGGGTGACGGTCCCGGACCCGGCCCGCTCAAAGTGCCGGCCGACAAGCTCAAATCGATGCTGGGCGTGCGGCGCATCGATGTCGTCGCCGACCGCGTTGCGCTCCGTGACGCGCCGCTCGAAGCCTGAGGTGCCGTCATGACGGTCTATCGGAAGCACCTGGCAACGACGCTGCTGTTCGCGACCATCCTGGCGGCGCTCCTCTGCGGCGTGCTCTACCTGCGTCCAGGGCTTGCGGCGTCAGATGCGAAAGCCGCGGTGACGATTGACAACTACGCCTTCGGTCCGGGCACTCTGACCGTGAAGCGCGGCACGACAGTGACCTGGACCAACAAGGACGACGACGTGCACACCGTCAAGAGCGACGGGGGCTCGCAGACCTTCAAGTCGTCCGCGCTCGACACCGGCGACAGCTTTAGCGTCACCTTCGACAAGGCTGGAACCTATCAATATATCTGCTCGATCCATCCGCATATGCAGGGAAAGATCGTCGTGCAGTGAGGAAACGCCGTGGATGCGATCGGCGAGCGCACGCCGGGGATGACCATGCGGCATGGTCGCCCCGGCGGCGTCGCTCGCACGATCGCCGAATCTTCGCTTCAGCTGCGAGGTAGCGCTATCGTATTTGATGCGGCGCCCATTGCAGGAAAAGATTCACCACGGAGGCACGGAGGGCACGACAAATGTTGAGCGCGCAAAGCGCGCTTTTCTTCGTTCTCCGTGATCTCCGTGCCTCCGTGGTGAATCCCTTCCCGCCGCGGGCGCGGCGACAAATGCGATTGCCCTATAAGATGGACCATAGAGGCAATGAGGCGGTGAGAAGGCCAAGGGAATTGGCGCGCGACGCGCGCCAGTGCTTCTTTCCTCATTGCCTCACCGTCTCTGTGGTGAAGCCCTTCTCACCGCGGGCGCGGCCACAAATCCTCCGTGCCTCCGTGGTGAATCGATCGTCGCGGCCACGTTGTCTGAACCACATCGAGCGTCATGCGCCGATGCGGACTCGCTCATCGTCGCGCGTGTGCTCGATCTCATGGGCGAATTCTTCCCATCGCTCGATCAGTTCCAGATAACGCTGCTTGCGGTGCACATCGGTTGTCGACTGAGCCAGCTCGCGCAGCTCCGCAATGCGATCTCTCCAGGCCTCGAGCGTCATCAGCATTCCCCTCGTCGACAAAGCGGAAGCCTAGCAGCTGAGGTTCGTGGCGGCTTGTTCGTTATGCTCGATAATGCGGGCGCACAGTAGCGTCTGGCGCGGGCTGTGGACAACTCGCCGCTGCCGGCGATTGCGGCGCTGCAGCATGCGCGTGCCGATCGCTACGCATCGCGGCGCAGCGCGATACGATGGTCGATGCCCTGCCACGCGCCGCGCTCGGAGAAATAGCAGGTGAAGTCGAGCGCCGCGTGGCCTTCGAGGCGCGATGCGTCGAGCCGGACGCCGTGCATGCCGAGTCCGACCGGTTGCGAGTCGATATCGCTCGCTGCGCGCCAGCCATCGAAACCGTAATGCAGTCGGAAGGGCTCGAGCTGCTCGACGAGAAGCGCGCGGCCGGGCGGCAGAGTCTCGATCGGCGCATCGGCGCGCCAATGCCAGGTCGGCGCGGCGGGGCGTTGCGCGTGATAGCGCCGCTCGACGCTGGCCAGCAATTCGATCGGCCGCCTGTGCCGGCGCGCCCAGAGCAGCTTCAGGAATTCGGCATGCGCCCAGACCAGCGGCATGGCGCTGCCCGTCGGCTTGCCCGGAAACAGCCAGCGGTCGGGAATCGAGGGGCTGTCCCAGACCTGCTCCGGAATGAGTCCGCCCGGGCCGGTCAAGCGCGCCATCGCCTCGAGGTAAGGCAGGGGATCCCGGCCCAGCAGCACCTCGAGATGACCGCGCTCGCCGGTCAGCAGCGGCCAGGCGCGGCCGATGCCTTCGCCGTCGAAGGGCGCGCCATCCGCGTGCTCGCCATAACCATCCTGATTGTAGCGGTGATAGGCCGTTCCCAACGGCGTCTCGACCTTGAGCAGCCGCTCGGTGAGGGCGAGCGTGTTCTGAATGCGCCGATCGCCGGCTTCGCGCAGACCGACCCGCGCCAGGTAGACATACTCCATGCCGACAAGCGCCGCGGCATCGATGGTCTCGCCGCCCCGGTTGCGCAGGTCGATCCGGCCGCGCAGCCCGCCGCCATCGGCCGGCGGCGCCAGCCTTACGTAATAACCGTCGATGCCGTTTCCTGCCGCGAGCGGACCGTTCTCGACATAGGTCCAATCTTCGATGCGCTCGTTCCAGTAATCGGCCAGCGACAGCACATAGCTCGCCTGCTCCGGCGGAAGATGCTCGGCAGCGGCGACCAGCGCCGCGATCTCGACGGCGAGGGTGAAGGGGCTGATGCCGGTATTCTCTTCCCAGCGGTCCTGCGGCGATCCCGGGCCGCGCTGGACGATGTAACCCGCGGCGCTGCGGATCATGTCCGGCACGCCGGCGAGCCCGTCGAGCGCATTCTGCTCGCCGAGCCTGGCCGCGAGCAGGATCGGAAAGGCCACCTCGTCGAGCTGGACGCCGGTCCAGAACGGTCTCCCGTCGGGAAAGTAATTCTGGCACCAGCCGCCATAGTCGTGCTGCGTCGCGACGAGGTAGGCAAGCATCTGGCGCGCGGCGCGGACCTTGCCGATCGCGAGCGTCGCCAAGCCGGCCTCGACCGCATCGCGCGTCCAGATCAGATGGTAGCCGCCGATGCTGTTGCTGGTGTTGCCCCAGGGAATGCTGAGGCTTGCGACCAGCGCGCCGGGAAAGCTCTTGCCGTCGTGGACCCTGAGCACCGTCGCCGAGATGTAGGCCTCGGCGACCACCGCCTCGGGCGCTTCGGGAACGCGGAGATCCTCCGCCCAGTGCTCCCAACCCGCGATGAAGCTTGCGCGCGCTGCCGCCACGCCTTCCGCGAGGCTCGACCGCGCCAGCGTTTCAGCGCCTTCGCTGGTGCTGGCGAAACCGATGGCGAGCGTGCCGGAATTCGCGGCGAGCTCGCCCATCAGCGCGACATTGCCGTCCCGCGCCTCGGTGTAATGCCAGCTCATGCGGCCGTTGCGCGCGAAATCCTGCCAGCCATCCGAGCTGCCGACGAAGCCGGCGCTGCTCTGCGAGAAGCCGCAATCGGCTCGGGCGAAAAGCGCGTAGTGATCTCTCCAGGCGAAGAGATCGGCGCCCGCGCCGGCGTTGTTGTGCTCGCCGCTGCCCCCGAGATGCGGCGCGAGCAGGGCATAGAGCCGGACGTCCTTGCCCTCGAGCTGGAAATCGATCAGCACGACATCGCGCAGCGGATCCGGTACGACCTCCAGCGTCAGGCGATAATCCACTCCCTCATGCACGATGCGCGGCAGCGGGATGTAGGGCTTGGGCCGTGACAGGGTGTAGTGACAGATACGCTTCACCTCGTACCAGCCCGAGCGGCTGGCGACGATGAAGCCGAGATCGCGAAGCTGGGGCTCGCCGCCGGAAGGCCAGTAGATCTCGTTGACGATGCCGAAACCGAGCGTCGCCCAGACGCGGCTCGCGCCGATCGCGGTCGTGACCACGTCCTTGGCGCTGGACGTCCAGGTCGGCGCTGTGCCCGGCCAGCCGGGCGCGGGAACGGGGTTGGGATTGGTCATCGGAGTAGGAAGCCGGCTCGAACGATCAACGCACGAGCGAGAGGTTGGTTGCGCCGGGGGCTTGCGCAAGGCTCCCAAGGCTTGAGCGCCCACCGTCCGGATTGACCCCCTCGAAGAGCGCTCTCGCCCTTTGCCGGCGACGAGCGCGCGCTCTATTTCGCCGGCTATGACGCGAACAAAGCGCCTTCCCACACCACGGCCTGGGCTGCCCGCGCCGCGCTCGGCGAGGCCCTCGATCCGGCGCGATAATTTGATCTCGAAAGCACGGGCCGGGCCGGGGCTGCGATTGCGCCAGATCAATGTGGCGGATAGGAACTCGGCCGATCCGTCTACGCCCGATGACGAGCCGCGCGCCGCGCAGGAGAAAACCAATGAATTTTCGCTCGCTTGCCGTGCTGGCGCTCGGCGCGCTCCCGCTTCTCTCCTGCACCGCGGCGCAATGCGAGCGCCCGGCCGCGGCGGCGCCGCCCGCCGGCATGGCACGCTTCTATTTCTTCCGTTCGGGCTCGGCTTACGATTCGCAGCAATGGACGGCGGTCTCGCTCAATCGCCAGAAGGTCGGCGATTCGGCGCCGGGCAGCGTCTTCTATCGCGACGTGCCGCCCGGCCGCTACGAGATCGAGGTGCGCAGCGACAAGCTCTATCCCAACCAGTTCAGGACTGTCGTCGTCGCGCCTGGCAGCACCACCTACGTCGCCGTCCAGAACCTGCCGCATTGGAGCCAAAGCGGTTGGGGCACGCAGGGCACGACCTTCGCCGTCTCCATCGCCGATCCCGCCCTCGCCGCGCGCGCCATAGCCGAGCTCTGCCCGCCGCCGCGCTAGCCCGGCGCGGGCCGCAACTGCCGCGCCATGGCCACCGCGTTGTCCGGGCAAAGGGTGGTGAACTCCGGGCTCGCCGCGACCGAAGGCGGCACCGCGTCGCGCCCGATGCGGCGGAAGCCCAGCTTCTCGAAGAAGGGCGCGGCCGTGGTCGTCAGCAAGAAGAGTTCGCCGATGCCGCGCCGCCGCGCCTCTTCCGCGATCCAGGCGACGATCGCCGAGCCCTGCGCCCGGGCGCGCGCCGGCGGCAGCACGACGAGCGAGCGCAGCAGCGCGGTTTCGCCGAAGGGCTCGAGCCCGGCAAAGCCGATGGTCCCGCCGCGCGGCTCGCGAAAGACGAAGAGCAGCGTGCGCCCGGGCAAATCTATGCTCGGTAGCCCCTCGGCGGTGAGCGCCGCGGCGATGAGCGGCATGTCGCGCGGCTCGGCCTCGGTGCCGATCACCATCGGGAGCACCCGCTCAGCCATCTCGCCCTCCCAATCCGTTCCGCCTGGGTAACGAGCGGCAGGCCGCCGCCCTGCCGCCGCCGGCGCGCCACCCCGCGTCACCCCGCCCCTTGCGAAATCCACCGGCGATCACCATCGTATCAGCCGATCGGACGGCGTCGAGCCTCGACTTCGGACGCCTGGGGGCGTGGTTGACAATGCTGGAGGAAGTTCTGCCCTCTGCCCGCGATGCCGCTGCCGCTGCCGCTCCGGTCCTCGCCACGTTGCGGGGCGCGCCATTGCCGGACCGGTCTCGGGGGAACATTGGAGTGAAGGTCGTCAGCTGGAACCTGTTGCGCCTCGAAGGCGCCGCAGTGGAGGACGTTGCTGCGCTGGTGCGCGGCGAACGGCCGGATCTTCTGCTCATGCAGGAAGCCACCGGCGAGATGGAGGCGCTGCCCGAGCTGGTCGGCGGCCATTTCTACTGGGAAAAGCTGCCGGAGCGGATCCACGGCCTCGCCGCCTGGAGCCCGCATGCTTTGCCGCCGCCCAAGACGCTGCCGCTGCCGGTCTCGCGCATGCCGGGCCGGGTGCCGCCGCGCATCGCCCAGATCATCCGCCTCGGTGGGATCACGGTGGCGAATGTCCACCTCTCGCACGGGCAGCTGCTCAATCGCTGGCAGTTGCTGCATCTCATCCGCGCGCTCGACGGTCCGGCCGCGGTCATCGGCGACTACAACGCGGTCGGTCCCACGGTGCTGCCGGGCTTTCGCGATGTCGGCCCGCGCGAGCCCACCCACCGTGCGCGCAAGGTGCTGCCCTTCCGGCTCGACCGCTGCCTCGTCCGCGACCTCTATTGCGTCGAGTCGCGCGCCTTGGATCAGGGTCCGTCCGATCACCGGCCAATCGCGCTCGAGCTCGCCGCGCTCCCGATCGCCATGGTGACGGTGACGCCCAGCCGCCGCCTCGCCCGCGTCCGCCGATAAGCGGCGGGTTGGACCCCGCTTTCGCGGGGGTGACGACTTCTAAAGCAAAATCAAAGTATTTCGGCATTCCCGCGAAAGCGGGAATCCACACGATCTCAGAGCATTGCCTTCGTCGAATTCAAAGCGCCGGGCCGCGTCCCCGCCGCCGCTCCGTCGCACGCTCGAACGCCGCGACGCATGCGACGACGATCGCCACCGCCGCGGCATGGATGCCGAGATCCATGAAGGTGACGTCGAAGGGGTGGAAGAATTGCAGCGTGAAGGCGGCAATCGCCGCAACGCCGAGCCCGCCCATCGCCGCCACCGGCACCGGCGCCAGCGGTGCCGCGCGGCGCAGCATCACGACGAGGCTCATCGCCAGCGGCACGCTGACGCCGAGGATGAAGCGGAAGCAATCGGCGCTTTCGCCGATCACCCAGCCATCGGGGCCATGGACCAGCCAATGCCGCCAACAGCTATAGCCGCTGGCGCCGATCCAGAGCCCGAGGCTCGGCAGCGGCAGCAGCACCCAGGCGCGCGACCGGTCGGGCAGGCTGAGCTCGAAGGCGGCGATGACGGCGAGAATACCGGTCAGCAGCGTTCCGGTGAGCTCGAGCGCGAGCTTGGGATCGGCGGCGCGGACGGCGAAAACGTGGAGATCGGCGAAGATCAGGATTGCCGCCGAGACCGCCGCGGCGACGGCGCCGAGCCACAGCGCGGCGCGCAGCAGCGGCGGGCGCAAGCGGCGCACCGGCTCGGCCGAGGCGGCGAGCCGCCCGATCAGCCTTTCCGTGTCGCTGCCGCTGCTCATTCCTCGCCTCCTTTCAGCCGCTGCCGCAACGCCTTGATCGCGCGGTGGACGTTCACCTTGAGCGCCGCGACCGACTTGCCGCTGAGGCTCGAGGCCTCGGCGAGGCTGAGCTCGCGCAGCTTCAACAACTCGATCGCTTCGCGCTGCGGCGGCGAGAGTGTCGCGATCGCCTCATTGAGCCCTTCCGTCGCTGCCGACACCTCCAGGGACCGGTTCGCTCGCGGGTCGGCAAAGGTTTCATAGGCGGTCTCGTCGAACACCTCGTGCGCCGCGCTGCGGCCGTGCCGGCGCAGCGCATCGATCGAGCGCCGCCGGGCGATGGCGGCGAGCCAGGGCCGGATCGGTCGCGCCGGATCGTAGGTGTGGCGAACGCGATGGATGGTGAGAAGAACCTCCTGCACCACCTCCTCGGCGCGATCGCCGGCGCGGTGTTGCGGCAGGACGAGGGCGCGCAGGAACGGCACGATCGCGCGCAGCAATTGCTCATAAGCGGCGCGGTCGCCATCCTGCGCCGCCGCCATCAGCTCCGACCAGAGCCGCTCCGTCGCCGACGCGTCGCCCACCTCTCGACCTCGTGATCGCAATGCCGCGCGGCGCAGTGTAACCAGTGGGGCGTGGCGACGAACAGGGGCATGCGGCAGGCCGCTATGCCGGTCCTGATCCGCGTCGAGACCAACCCTACGGGAGAATACCGATGCACAGCCTGAACAAGACCGGCCTTCTCGTCGCCTCTGCCGTCGCCGCCACCGTCGCGCTGCCGCTGTTCGCCAATGCCGGCCCCGCGCCGACGCCGGAGTTCCAGGCCGAGAAATGCTATGGCATCAACGCCGCCGGCAAAAATGACTGCGCCGCCTCCAACAGCCATTCCTGCGCCGGCGAGGCGAAGCGGGCGTCGGATCCGAAGTCCTGGATTTACGTGCCGGTCGGCACCTGCAGCAAGATCCAGGGCGGCAGCACGTCGCCCAAGGCCTGAGCCGCGCGAGCGGGGCGGAGCGATGGTCGCGACCGAGACTGTGACGCGTGAGATCGCCGGCGCCATCGGCGTCGGGCTGCGCGCGCCGCATCTCGCCGCGTTCATCGCCGACCGCCCCGCCATCGGCTGGCTTGAAGTCCATGCCGAGAACTACATGGGCGGCGGCGCCGCGCCGGCGCAGCTCGACAAGGTCCGGCGCGACTATCCCCTCAGCCTCCACGGCGTTGGCCTGTCGCTGGGCAGCGCCGAGGGCCTCGACGAAGCGCATCTCCAGCGCCTCAAGAGCCTCGTCGAGCGCTACGCGCCCTGCCGCGTTTCCGAGCATCTCTCCTGGAGCATGGCCGGCGGAACTTATCTCAACGACCTGCTGCCGCTGCCTTATACGGAGGAATCGCTGGCGATCGTTGCGCGCCATGTCGCGCAGGTTCAGGACGTGCTGGGCCGGAAACTGCTCGTGGAGAATCCGTCGAGCTATCTGCGCTTCCGCCATTCGACTATCGCCGAGCCTGACTTCCTCGCCGAGCTGGTGCGGCGCACCGGCTGCGGCCTGCTCTGCGACGTCAACAACATCTATGTCAGCGCCGCCAATCTCGGCTTCGATGCGGCCCGCTATCTCGACGCGCTGCCGGCGATGGCGGTGGGCGAGATCCATCTCGCCGGCCATGCCGCGGTGAGGCGCGCGGGCGCGGCCCTGCTCATCGATGATCACGGCTCGGCGGTGCCGCCGCCGGTCTGGGCGCTCTATGGCAGCGCGCTCCGGCGCTTCGGCGCCGTCGCGACGCTCGTCGAATGGGACAAGAACCTGCCGGCGCTGCCGGTTCTCCTCGGGGAGGCGCGCAAGGCCGAGCGTGCCGCGCTTGCGACGTTGGGCGATCATGCTGCCGCTTCGTGACGTGCAAGCAGAGTTTCGCCGCGCGCTTCTCGCCGAAGACGAGACCGCGCTCGCCGTGCTTGTGGACGGCGGCGCGGCCCGCATCGAGGTTCATCGCAACAACCTCTTCGCCTCGCTCGGCGAGGTGCTGCGCGACAGCTTTCCTTCCGTCTGCCGCCTGGTGGACGAGCGCTTCTTCGCCTATGCCGCGCACGAATTCATCCGCCGTCATCCGCCGACGCGCGCGGTGCTGGCGGAATATGGTGGCGGCTTTGCCGATTTCCTCGCTGATTTCCCGCCCTGCCGGCACTTGGCCTATCTCGCCGATGTCGCGCGGCTCGAATGGTTGATGTGTGTTGCCGCCACGGCCGCCGATGCGATGCCGCTCGGCGGTGCCGCGCTCGCCGGCGTTGCTGCCGAAGCGACGCCGTTGCTGCGGCTCAGGCTCCATCCCGCGCTCGGGCTTCTCGCGTCGCCCTTTCCGGTCGACCGCATCTGGCGCGCCAATCGGCGCGACGCTCCCTTGGACGAAGCGCCGATCGAGCTCGCGGCGGGCGGCGTCCGGCTCGAAGTCCATCGCGCCGGCACCGAGGTCGTGATGCGCGCGCTCGACGCGCCGAGCTTTGCCTTCCGTCAGACCCTGCGGCAGGAGGGCACGCTCGAGGCAGCCGCCACCGCCGCGCTCGCCCACGATCCGGCCTTCGATCTTGCCGGCGCGCTCGGCGCGCTTTTTCGCGATGGCGCCGTCATCGGCGTTTCGACTGCTTCAGAAAGTTGCGAGGCCACGTCATGACTGTGCCCACCCTTCCGCTCACCGCCTCCTGGCGCGATCGTGTCGCGGCGCTGCTCGCCTCGCTCGAGCGCTTTCCGCTGGCGCTGCTGCAGCTTCTCTTCCGCTTCAGCATCGCCGCCGTGTTCTGGAACTCCGGTCTCACCAAGCTGGCGAGCTGGCAGACCACGGTCGTGCTGTTTCGCGACGAATACAAAGTGCCGGTGCTGCCGCCCGAGCTCGCCGCGACGCTGGCGGCCAGCGTCGAGCTCACCTGCCCGGTGCTGCTCGTGCTCGGGCTGGCGTCCCGCCTCGCCACTCTGCCGATGCTCGGCATGACCTTCGTCATCGAGACCTTCGTCTATCCCGAGGACTGGATCGAGCATCTCGGCTGGGCGTCCTTCCTGCTGTTCATCCTGACGCGCGGTCCGGGGCCGATCGCGCTCGACCGCTTCATCGCGCGCTGGTTTCTCCGCCGTCCGAATTTTCCGTCCTAACCTTTGGTTAACCAGCATCGGTCATTATGCCACTCTAGATCGTGTAGAGAGGCCCGCCGATGACGCATTCCATTGAGATCTGGCGGGCGGAGCCGACCGAAGCCGACCAAGCGCGCGGCCTCTCCCTGCCGGTTGGCGAGGCCGAATTGCCCGCCGCCGAAGCGGGCAACGAGGTGGTCATCGAGCTGTGCCGGCAATTTCCCGCGCTGCCGCGCGCGATCGCCGAATACCTGGCGCGCTGATTCGCTAAAATTGCAGACAATTTTATGTGCTTCGCAAGCTTTGCCGAGCCACGATCAGCGGCAGGGTCGAACAGGGCAGAGCGATGGCGACGACCGCACGCGCGGCAAGCTTCCGCTGGCAGGAAAGTCTGCGCCATTCCGTGCCGGCCTCGATGGCCGATCTGGTGCAGGCGCTGAAACGTCTCTGGGCCGAGGCGGCGTCGCTGGCCGAGCATGCCTACATCGCGATTCAGCAGCATTCCTTCGAGCCCTACTGGACGTTTCGCGCCAAGATCAATGAGCATGCGGCGCTGGTCGCGGTCATCCGCGGCCGCATCCAGCAGCTGAAGGATCTGCGCTCGCGCCAGGCGAGCATCGTCGCCGCTGCGGTCAATCACGAGGAGCAGGAGATCCTGATCCTCACCGTCAAAGCCTGCCTCAAATTCTGCTTCGCCCTCTCGGCCAATCCGTGGCTGCCGATCGGCGCGCGCGAGACCTTCATCCACGAGATCGACGCGCTGAACCAGGCGCGCGCCGTTCTCGAAAAGGCGCCCGACAAGGTGCCGCAAGGCCTGCTCGACGATCTCGATACGGCGCGCATGATTCTCGAGGAGATCATCGACAAATCGCCCTCGCTTGCGAGCTTCGACCGCAAGCCCAAGCCGAGTTCCGCCGATGACGCGGCCGAGGCGGCCGTGCCGCCCGCCGGCGATGAGGGCATCGCCGCTCCGGCTGAGAGCGAGACCCTGTCGCCCGCTTGAGCACGGTCTCGCCGCGGCGTGCGCGCGCCGCCAGGGTGAGGGGTCCCGTGCTATGATGTCCGCGGCGCGCAGCACCCTCGACCTGCGTCAGTCGCTCACTCGAATGAAACCGTCGTTGGTGTACACCAGGGGCGTAGGCCCCTCCCGGCGCTTTTTGCTTGACACACTCTTCCTGGTTTCGTGTGAAAGGGCGGGTAAGGGTGCAACCGCGCCGGCATGCGATGGAAATGAAGAACGGCTCGCGCCGCGACGCGGCGATCATGCTCGCCGCCGGGCTGTTGCTCGGCGCGCTGATCTTCGCGCTCTGGCACTTGCTCAAGCGCCATGGCGTCGACCTTGCCGCGCTCGATGAAGCCGCGGTGGAGCGCTTCGTTCGCGCCTGGGGCGCGTGGAGCGCGCTCGCTTCGATCGCGCTCATGGTGCTGCACTCCTTCGTGCCGCTCCCCGCCGAGATCATTCCGCTCGCCAACGGCATGCTGTTCGGCCCGCTCATCGGCATTGCGCTCACCTGGGCCGGCGCCATGCTCGGCGCGGCGCTGTCCTTCGCGCTGGCGCGCTGGCTGGGCCGCGGCTTCGTCCGCTTGGTTCTGTCCGAGGCGCGGTTTCAGCGCCTCGCGCAGATCGTGCCGCGTCCGGGCACGTTGCTCTATGTGCGCCTGGTGCCGCTGATCTCCTTCAACCTGGTCAATTACGCGGCCGGGCTCATGGGGGTGTCGTGGTGGACGTTCCTCTGGACGACCGCGCTCGGCATCCTGCCGCTCACCGTGGCGATGGTATTGCTCGGCGGTGCGATGCTGCGCGCGCCGCTCTGGCTCTGGGCCGCGATCGCCGCGGCGCTGCTGCTGCTCTGGCTTGCCGTCGCTCGCGGCCGCGCCTGGACTAGGACAGCCGGCCCGGATGACCGGGCTGGCCGGCGCAGGGATTCCCGGGCGAGCCGATGAGAGGCAGCGACGGATCGGACGAGACCCAATCGGGATTGTAGGGCAGCATCGGCTGCTGCGATTGATCGGCGAGCCTGCCGATGATCCCGGCTTCGGGCATGATCGGCGGCGCCAGAAATTGGCAGGTCGGCGCGCCGGTGCCGCAGCCGGCGAGCGCCACCGGCGCGAGAATGGCGAGGGTGACGAGACATTGCCGCATGCGCATCCCCTGTGGCACCGGGTGAAGACAGTGCGCCGGTCTATCTCTCGGGAAGATGCTAGCAGACCCGGCGATAGCGCTCGATGCAGGTGGCGATCACTTCTTCGCCAGGCCGCTTCCACCAATTCTCCTTCGAGAAGATCTCGACCTCGCAGAACCCGTCATAGCCGGCCGCCTCGACCCAGCCGCGAATGCGGCGGAGATCGATGACGCCATCGCCCATCATGCCGCGGTCGAGCAGCAGGTCGGTGGTCGGCACCAGCCAATCGCAGATGTGAAAGGCGAGAAGGCGCCGCGCCGCGCCGGCCCGGGCGATCTCGTGCGCCAGATCGGGATCCCACCAGACATGATAGACATCGACGGCAACGCCGACGCCGTCGCCCAGCGCATCGCAGAGATCGTTCGCCTGCTTCAGCGTATTGATGCAGGCGCGATCGGCGGCATACATGGGATGGAGCGGCTCGATGGCGAGCGGCACGCCGCAAGCGCGCGCATGCGGCAGCAGTGCTGCGATGCCGTCGCCGACCAGCGCGCGTGCCGCGGCGATGTCGCGCGAGCCCGGCGCGAGCCCGCCGGCCACCACAACGAGACAGCGCGCGCCGAGCGCCGCCGCCTCGTCGACCGCGCGGCGATTGTCGTCGAGCGCGCGCGCGAGCCCGGCGCGGTCGAAGCTGGTGAACATGCCGCCGCGGCAAAGCCCGGTGACGGCGAGACCGTGGCTGCGGATCGCTTGCGCTGCCGCGGCAACACCCATCGCCTGGAACTGGTCGCGCCAGGGCGAGATACCGGGAATGCCGGCGCGCGCGATGCCATCGATCGTTTGGCGCAGATCCCATTGACCGCGCAGGGTCGCGGTGTTGAGCGAGAGGCAGCGCGTGCCTTCGCTGAGGTCGCGCATCAGCTCTCGATGCCGTAGAGCCGCAGCAGCCCTGCCATGCGGCTGGCGGCGAGGTCGGGCTCGGCGAGCAGCCCCGCATCGTCGGCGAGACGGAACAGCTCGGCGAGATGCAGCAGCGAGCGCGCGCTTTGCTGGCCGCCGACCATGGCGAAATGGCGCTGATGGCCGTTGAGATAGGCCATGAACACGACGCCGGTCTTGTAGAAGCGCGTCGGCGCGCCAAAGATGTGCCGCGACAGCGGCACGGTCGGCGCCAGGATGTCGTGGAAGGCGTGATCGTCGCCGGCGGCCAGTGCCGAGAGTGCCGCCGCGGCCGCCGGCGCGATGGCATCGAAGATGCCGAGCAGCGCATCGGAATGGCGCTCGCCATCGCCGGCGATGAGCTCGGCGTAATTGAAATCATCGCCGGTATACATGCGGATTCCCGCCGGCAGGCGCCGGCGCAGCGTCACCTCGCGCGCCTTGTCGAGCAGCGAGATCTTGATGCCGTCGATCTTCGCCTGGTGGCGCTTGATGATGTCGAGCAGAACAGCGCTGGCGCGGTCGAGATCGGCGTGGCCCCAATAGCCGCTCAGCGCGGGGTCGAACATGTCGCCCAGCCAATGCATGATCGCCTTGTCGCGAAGCTGGCCGAGGATGCGGTCATAGACCCGCGCGTAATCCTCGGCGCCGCGCGCCGCCGCGGCAAGGGCGCGGCTCGCCATCAGGATGATGCGCCCGCCCGCCGCCTCGATCGCGCCGATCTGCTCCTCGTAAGCCGCGATCACCCGATCGAGCGGCTGCGGTCCCGGCGGCAGGTGATCGGTGCCGGCGCCGCTATAGAGGAGCGCGCCGGGCATGTCCTTCGCCGCCGCGATCGAACGACGGATCAGCTCGAGCGAGGTCGGCCAGTCCAAGCCCATGCCGCGCTGCGCCGTGTCCATCGCCTCGGCGACGCCGAGGCCGAGACTCCAGAGATGGCGGCGATAGGCGATGGTCGCGTCCCAATCGAGCCGCGCCTCGAGCCAGGGATCGGCATCAGCGAGCGGCGCGGCGACGACATGCGCCGCTGCCAGCGCGATGCGGGTGAAGGGCACGCTCCGCGCGGGAAAGCGCCGCGGCGGCCGCGTGGTGTAGCGGGCGAGGCTGCCGTCGCGCTGCGGCAGGATCAGCGTCGCCATGATCTCACCCCGCGAGCTTCGGCACGTCGAGCCAGCGCCGCTCCGCCGAGCTGCGATAGCCGAGCTCGGCGAGCTGCACGCCTTTGGCGCCGGCGAGCAAATCCCAGGCGAACGGCGCGTCCTCCAGCACGTGGCGCAGGAAGAGCTCCCACTCGGCCTTGAAGCCGTTGGGATAGGTCTCGGTATCCGGCACTTCCTGCCATTGCGCCAGGAAATCGTCGCTGCGCCGCTCGTCCGGATTCCACACCGGCTTCGGCGTCGCCGCTTTGGGCTGGATCCAGCAGCGCGTCAAGCCGGCCAGCGCCGAGCCGTCGGTGCCGTCGACCTGAAAGGTGACGAGATCGTCGCGGCGCACGCGCGTCTGCCAGGAGCTGTTGATCTGGGCGATGATGCCGCCGTCGAGCTCGAAGGTGGCAAAGGCGGCGTCCTCGGCATCGGCGGCATAGGGCTTGCCGTGCTCGTCCCAGCGCTTGTCGATCAGCAGGGCGCCGCGGCAGCTCACCGCGCGCACCTCGCCGAAGAGCCCGTCGAGCACGTAGCGCCAGTGACAGAGCATGTCGAGAATGATGCCGCCGCCCGCTGCCTTGCGATAGTTCCAGGACGGGCGCTGCGCCGCGACGCCGTCGCCGGGAAACACCCAATAGCCGAAATCGCCTTTGACGGTCAGGATGCGCCCGAAGAAGCCCGCTTCCTTCAGGCGGCGGAGCTTGACCAGGCCGGGCAGGAACAGCTTGTCCTGCACCACGCCATGCTTGATGCCGGCGGCTTTGGCGCGGCGATAGAGCGCCAGCGCGGCTTCGGTCGAGGTCGCCGTCGGCTTTTCGGTATAGATGTGCTTGCCGGCGGCGATCGCCCGCTCGAGATTGACCTGGCGCAGATCGGTGGTGACCGCGTCGAAATAGATGGCGTCGCGCTTGTCGGCCAGCGCCGCATCGAGATCGGTGGCGATGCGCTCGATGCCATGCGCGCGGGCGAGCTGCTCCAGCTTGTCGCGGTTGCGCCCGACCAGCACCGGCTCCGGCAGCACGCTACGTCCGTCGCCGAGCCGCACGCCGCCCTCCTGGCGCAGCGCCAGGATCGAGCGGACGAGATGCTGAATCGTCCCCATGCGCCCGGTGACGCCGTTCATGATGATGCCGATGCGCTCGGTCATGCCGCTTTCTTCTCCCCTGTCTTCCGCAAGTATGGCGTTCCCGCGGACGCGATGAAAGCACGACCAACGTCGCGCTTTCATCAGAGAGAATAGCCCCAGAGAGAATAGCCCCTCCCCCTCAAGGGGGGAGGGGATGGCATGCTACGCGGATGAGATGCTACGCGGCGCGGATGTTCGCCAGGAATTGGTCGACCTCACCGCGCAGCCTGTGCGCCTGTTCGGTGAGGCCGCCGGCCGAGGCGAGCACGCGGCTCGCGGCCGTGCCGGTTGCGCCCGCGGCCTGGTCGACGCCGGCGATGTTGCGCGTGACTTCGCCGGCGCCGCGCGCCGCTTCCTGAGTATTGCGCGTGATGTCCTGCGTCGTCGCCCCCTGCTGCTCGATGGCCGCGGCGATCGAGCCGGCGATCTCGTTGATGCGGGCGATGGTCTGATCGATGCGGCTCATCGCCTCGACCGCGCCCTTCGAGGCATTTTGCATTGCCGCGATCTGGGTACCGATCTCCTCGGTCGCCTTGGCGGTCTGTGCCGCGAGCCCTTTGACCTCGGACGCCACGACGGCGAAGCCCTTGCCGGCTTCGCCGGCGCGCGCCGCTTCGATCGTGGCATTGAGGGCGAGCAGATTGGTCTGCGAGGCGATGTCATTGATGAGCTGCACCACCTCGCCGATCTTCTGCGCGGTGCCGTCGAGCGCCTGCATGGTGGCGCCGGTGCGGGCCGCCTCTTCGACCGCCTGCGCGGCGATCGCGCCGGACTGCGCGATCTGGCGGCCGATCTCGGCGATCGACGACGTCATCTCCTCGCTCGCGGCCGCGACGGTCGAGACATTGGTCGCCGCCTGCTCCGAGGCCGCGGACACGGCGGAAGCCTGCCGGCTCGTCTGCTCGGCCGTGGCGGACATGCCCTCGGCCGTCGCCTGCATCTCGCTCGACGCGGCGGTCAAAGCGGCGAGCGCGTCGCCGACCTTGCGCTCGAAGGCGGTGATGTGTCCCTCGATGCGCCCTTGCCGTGCCGTCTTGCGCGCCTCTTCCTCGCGCCGCTGCGCCTCGAGCGCCTGGGCCTTCTGCGCGTTCTCCTTGAAGACGACGACGGCGGCGGCCATGGTGCCGACTTCGTCCTGGCGCTCCAAGGCCGGGATTTCGCCATCGCCATCGCCTTCGGCAAGGCGCTGCATCGCGGCCGTCATGCGCTGGATCGGCACGCTGATGCGGCGCGCGAGGAAAGCTGCCGCCAGCGCCAGCAGGCCGGCAACCAGGCCGGCGCCGAGCAGGATGATATGCGTGAGCGAGCTGCCGCGGGCGAGAGCGGGGCCCAAATCATTGTCGACTTCGAGCACGCCGCGGACATCGCCGAGCTTCCAATCGGTCTTGGGCGAGCCGGGGAAGGTGTTGTGGCAATCGACGCAGGCCTGATCGACCATCCGGTCGGCGACGGCGACGCGCACCATGTCCTTGCCGTCGACCGTCTCGCGGCGCTGAAAGACGCCGTCAGGATTCTTCGACAGGAAATCCCAGGCCGCCGTGCCAAAGGGGTCGAGCTGGCGGCCGGCGCGATTGGGGAAGGGGTAGGGGCTGTAAAGCTTGAAGGCCGTGCCCTGCTGTTTCACCAGGGCGCTCAGATCGAGAATCATGGTGGCGGGCAAGGGAATGGTGTCGGTCTTGCCCGCATGGTCGAAACCGATCTTCAGGCCGCCGACGCCCTTCACCTTGGCGACGATCTCGCGTGTGTAATAGGCGCGCAGCGTGGTGAGTTCACTCACCGTGGCGCGCGCCTGCTCCACCGCATTGTCGGTCGCGTCGCTGGCGATGAGCGGTGGCACGAGAAAAGCGGCGCCAACGATGGCGATGCCCGAAATCACCGGGATCGGCAGAAGCATCTGCCAGACGATGCTCCGTTTCATGGCTCTCACACGACGGTTATTGGCCCACCTGATTATTTTTTGCGCAAATCTGTGAAAATCGTCTAAACAGCAGTGCATTCGGCGCGCGAAGAAATTATTTTCAATAGAATCTGCGCAGTGAGCGCCGCTGGAAATAGTCGAAGCCCAGATCACAGCACCGCGTAGACGCCGATCTCCAAAGTCTTCAGTCTTCAGTTCTCAGTTCGGTGAGAACTGCGACCGACAACTGAGAACTGACGACTCCACTTCCCGAGCTCACGCCGTCCTGCCGGTACGCCAGGCGACGAGCGAGGAGCCGTCGCGCCCGCCCCAGCCTTCGCCCGCGGCCGCGTCATAGCTCTCGAGCGCCGTCGCCGCGACCGGGAGATCGCGCCCGGCCACTTTTGCCACCGCCGCCATGATGCGGAGATCCTTGCGGATGCCGTCGATGTCGAAGCCGACATCGGGACTGCCGCCGGCAAGCGCGGTGGCGATCTTGCCGGCGCGGCTCTTCAGCGCGTTGGCGCCGCCCGAGCTCTCGCCCATGATCTCGAGCGCCTTGGCCGGATCGATGCCGGTGCCGGCGATGAGCGACATGGCCTCGCGCAGCGCTTCCCAGTAGACGGCGAGGGGCAGGTTGATGGCGAGCTTCATCGCCGAGCCATTGCCATTGGCGCCGAGATGCTCGACGCGCCGGCAGAGCTGCTCCAGGATCGGCTTGGCGCGCGCGAAATCGGCGGCATCGCCGCCGGCCAGTCCCAGCAGCTTGCCTTCGCGCGCGGGGCCCACCGTACCGCCGACCGGACACTCGACGAGCGCTGCGCCGGCGGCCCGAACCCGCGCGGCCAGGCTGCGAATGGCGTCGGGCGGCAAGGTGCTCATCTCGATGAAGAGCTTGCCTTGGACGGCGCCGGCAAGGAGCCCGTCGGGACCGAGATAAACCGCCTCGACGCCGCTCGCATCGGTGAGGATGGTAAGGGTGATGTCGTGCCCGCGCGCGATCTCGGCCGGACTCTTCGCCCAGCGCGCGCCGCGTTGGAGCAACGGCTCCGCCTTCGCCGCGGTGCGGTTCCACAGGGTGAGACGATGTCCCTGATCCAACAGCCGCAGCACCATCGCCGCGCCCATCCGCCCGGTACCGCAAAAGCCGATATCCATCCGCCACTCTCCTCGGGTTCAGCGGCCTGCCGCCACCGAGTTAAAGCGGGAAGGCGGACCGGTGCCAAGACCCGGGCGGGGCCAACGACCCCAACCTCTGGGTTCGGTCCGAAGTTTTTGGCGGCGCTTCGTTAAGACTGCTGTGGCAAGAAAATGTCGCGGCGATCCACTGTGCGCGCGAAGTAATCACAAAGTCTTTGCTCGCCTCACTACAAAGATCATGCCCAGGGCTGCGCAACTCATGATAGCGCGACGACGTTTACGCCATCGGGGGCCGCGGCTAGGTGAGGACTCCCATGGTGCACAGGATGCTGCCTGCTGTGTCGCTGGTAGCCCTAATGGGTTGCCAGCCCTACTACCCGCCCTACACCCCGGCGCATGGCCCGGTGCTGAGCGGCACCGGCACCGCATCCGATGCGGGGCAGGGCTACACTTCTTTCAGCCCGGTGCGGTCGACGAGCACGGTCTATGACGCCGCCGGCATCACGCCCGCCGTGTTCACGCCGACGCTCTCGGCAAAGCCGCCGCCGGCCGGACCCGGCGGCGCGTTCGAGGAGATCGATCGCCATGCCGGCGAGGTCGGTTTCTGGAACGAGGACCCGGTGCTGCGGCGCGAGGTCGCCACCTATGGCGACCGCTATGTCGAGCGCATCGATCTCAAGGACGGCGGTGCCATCACCTACGAGGTGCTGCAGCGCGGCACCTTCTCCGATGAAAGCGACGCCGACCTCATCCGCGAGGATCTCGATCTGCCGCCATTCCGCGCGCGCGGCATCGTGTTCGAGCCGGCGCAGCTCGAGCGGCTCGGCCCCTTCACCTACCTCGCGCAAGCTTCGGCCGAGTACAATTGCTTCATCTTCCGCGGCAAGTTCTACGCCGAGCCCGGCGCGCCGGCGCGGTCCGAGGCCTATGGCAATGTCTGCTATCCCCACGCGACCAAGGACCTCGCCGCGGTCAAGGCGGAGATGCTCGATCTCCTGAAGCATGCGCGCTTCGGCAAGGGCGCAGGCACGACGCTGGTCGCCGCTGCAGCCCCCGTCGCCGCAACACCCGAAGCCGCGGCACCGGCGTCATCAGCGGCGATCGTTAGCCCGGATCGCTGCCCCTACACCGTGAACTTCAGCGCTCCGCCCACCGCCGAGAGCAAGAAAGGCGGGAACGACTACGCTTTTGCCGAGGGCGGCTATAGCGAGAAGGCGAGCTGCTCCTGCGCGCACGATCTCGACTACGCCAAGATGAGCCAGTTCGACGCCATCGACAATGTGCGGCACGACGCCGAGGCGCAGGGTTTCAAGCTGCAGAAGGCGACCTTCGACAAGAGCGCGGAGCTCGGCAAGGAGCTGGCCTTCGAAGGCGTCGCGGCCAAGCATGCCGGCAAGGAATTTCTCGTCGGCCGCAGCTTTTACGGCGAATGCCGCTTCGCCGTGCTCGCCACCGGCACCTCTTACGCGGATCTGCTGAGAGCGCAGCGTTTCGTCGGCTCCGTCGCAGCGAAGCCGGCGCCCGAGCCCGCCGACACGACGGCAGGGGTCTACGACGTCACCGTCACGAACAGTGCCGACAGCGCGGCGCAGGATGCTGCGCCACCGGCGGTGCCGGTGACGCCGGTCGACACGGCGAAGGTCGCGGCCGCCGACAAACCCGCCGCCGATACGGCTGATGCGGATGGCGACGCCGCCGATTCAGAGGCCGCTCCGCCGCCACCGCCGGAAAAGCCGGCGGCGATGCCATCGGCCGCCCCGGCCCCGGCCGCCGCGACCATGGCCGCCGCCAAGCTGGCCGCGGACAGCGCGCCGGCCGCCGTCGACAGCGGTTCCTCCGTCGCGCCCGCTGCCTCGGCCGTTGCCGGCGTCGACGAGACGGTGCAGCGCCTGCGCCGGCTGAAGCTGCTGTTCGACCAGAAGCTGATCACGCCGGAAGAGTATGAGTCGAAGCGCGCGGCGATCCTGAAGACGCTCTAGGTCGGTTCGGCGCGAAGCGGTCAGCTCTTCAGCCCGTAGACGCTGCCGCCGGATTGCCCGGCGGCTTGGGCGTTGCGCAAGCGCCGCGCCAGCAAATCGCCGCTGCCGTTGTCGAAGAGCGCGTCCAGGACCTGCTGCGCCGCAGCGATCTGCGCGGGGATGATCGGGTTCTGCGGCGCGGCGCGAAGCTCGTCGAGGAGCTGGGTTGCGCGCCGATCCACCTCCACGCCGATCTGCTCCGACATCTCGCGCGCGGCGACACCGAGCCCGTGGCGCGCCCCGCGTTGCAGCAGGAAGCGCAGGAAGCGCGCCGCCTCGGTGGCGCGCGCGGTGACGCGGTGCTCCGGCGGGCGCGTCGAATCCGGCACCGAGACCACGCGCCGCGAGCCCGGCCGCTGCGTCTGCGGCAGCACGGCCAGCACCGCTTCGCCGATCCGCGGCACGAGCTGGTCGGCCACCGCGCGCGCCACTTCGGCGCGCGTCGCCAGAATGGCTTCGCCCCAGGCGCTGTCGCGGCGGAAGCCGAATTCGCCGAGCAACCCTTCGGCATCCTCGATGTAGTCGCCGAGTTTCGCCTGCAGGGCGTGCAGCTTGTCGAGCGCATCGCGCGCCCGCGCCAGAATCGCGACGGCGCGCGCCTGATGGCGCAGATCGGTGATCAGGCGCTCGCCGATGACGCCGAACTCGGTATCGCGCACCATCGCGTCGTTCGGCTTCCAGGAGAGCGCGCGGCCGAGGCGCAGGATGGCCCAGGCGCGCTCGAGCTTGTTGAGGAGTCCAAGGGCGAAATAGCTGGCATCGACGCCGAAGGCGTCGCTCAAGCGCTCATATTGCTGCTTGGCCTCGGTCACCGTGGCGGGGCCGAGATCGAGCAGGCGGCGGCCTTGCGCCTCGCCGTTCTTGCCGGCGACGCGGATCACGGCATCGATGCCGCTGCGCACCGCGCCGCCCAAGGGCAGCACCCGGGCGATCTCGCGCAGATCCACGATCAGCAGCGGATCGGTGAAGAGCTGCTTCAGCGCGCGGTCGCCCTTGCGCGATTGGAGCTGCGCCAGCACGCCTTCGGTCCAGCCGCGCGCGGCGCGCGCCACGGTATCGCCGAGCAGCGCGATCCCGGCCTCGTCGTTGCGCGCCACCAGCTCTTTCAGCTCCGCGTCGAAGCCTGTGATCTCGGCGCCGGCGACCTGCAGCAATGCCTGCCACCACGGCTCGACGGCGAGGCGGGCGATGAGCCCCGGCGGGCGCGGATCGTCGTTGCGGTCGGTGAGGAAATCCTCGAAAGCCAGGCAGGCGAGGCGCTGCAAGGTCGGCACGCGCTTGGCGCCGGTGAGGCGGAGCTGCGGCCGCAGCGCCTCGAGAATGGCCTCGCTCGGCAGCGTCTTCCGGCCGAGCGCACGCTCGGTCTCGATGCCGCGCGCCACCGCTGTCGCCTGCCGCGAGGACAGTGACGCCAGCAATTGCTGCAGCTTCTTCGCCTTGTCCGGGCGCATCCCGAAGCGATAGGGGAGGAGCGCTGAAGGATCGGTTAAAAGCGGGGGAAATGCTTAACGGGGCGGCCGGCGCCGCCGATGCCCCTTGCCCGCCGCGCGGCGGTCGCGGACAATATGGCCGCGGAGGAGAGCGGGATGCGCCAACATCACGACATGGGCGGCTTGCCGGCAGGCCCGGTCGCGCGCCAGGAACACGATTACGCGCTTTGGGAGAAGCGCGTCGATGCGCTGATGGTGCTGCTCGCGGAGCGCCAGCTGCTGCGTGTCGACCAGCTCCGGCGCAATATCGAAGCGCTGGCGCCCGACGCTTACGACAAGATGAGCTATTACGAGCGCTGGATCGCCGCCATCACGCATACGCTGCTGCAGCGCGGCGTCCTCACCAGCGACGAGCTCGGCCGCGCCATGGCCGAGATCGAGGCGCGCGAGGCGAGGCAGTGAGCGCGGTCGAGCCCCGCTTCGCGCCGGGCGCGCGCGTCCGGGTGCGCCGCGCCGATCCCCCCGGCCATATCCGCACCCCCTGGTATATTCGCGGCCAGACCGGCGAGATCGAGCGGCTGTGCGGCGCGTTTCCCAACCCCGAAGAGCTCGCCTACAATCGGCCCGGCTTGCCGGCGCAGCCGCTGTACCGCGTGCGCTTCCGCCAGCGCGAGCTGTGGCCGGATTACGCCGGTCCGGCCGCCGACACGATCGAAGTCGAGATCTATCAGCACTGGCTCGAGCCCGCGCGCTGAGGGAAGGACAAGAATGAGCAGCGACGTCCATACCCACGACCCGGCGCACGATCACCGCCACGGCCATGCCCATCCGCCGCATGAAGCAGCGCCGGAGCGGCTCGGCTATTACCAGGTGATGGAAATCGCGGTCCGCGAGCTGCTGATCGCGAAAAACATCTTCACCGCCGAGGATGTGCGCCGCGCCGTCGAGGCAATGGATGCGCGCACCCCGGCGCAGGGCGCGCGCGTCGTCGCGCGCGCCTGGACCGATCCCGCCTTCAAGGCCCGCCTCCTCGCCGACGGAACGGCGGCGGTGCGCGAGCTCGGCTACGATATGGGAGCGTTCCGGCTCCTCGTCGTCGAAAATACGGCGACGCTCCACAACCTCATCGTCTGCACGCTCTGCTCCTGCTATCCGCGCGCGCTGCTGGGATTGCCGCCCGACTGGTACAAGAGCCGCGCCTATCGCAGCCGCGCGGTGCGCGAGCCACGGGCGGTGCTGCAGGAATTCGGCACGGTTCTCGGCGACGATGTCGAGCTGCGCGTCCACGATTCGACGGCCGATATGCGCTACCTCGTCCTGCCCGAGCGGCCGGCGGGGACGGAAGGCTGGAGCGAGGAGCGGCTCGCCGCGCTGGTCGGCCGCGACTGCATGATCGGCGTGACGCGCTGCCGCGTCTGATGCGCAGGGGAAGCCGGTAATGGCCGAAGAGCAGCTCGCGGGACTGATCGTGGCGGGGCGGCCGCTCTCGCCCGAGATCGTCGATTCGCTGAAGCAGGCCAGCGCCGCCACCGGCGTCGATTTCGACTTCCTGGTGGCGCAGGCCAGCGCCGAAAGCGGGCTGCGCGGCAGCATCCATGCGCGCCAGCGCCACTCCAGCGCCTCGGGCCTGTTCCAGTTCACGGCGCAGACCTGGCTGCAGATGATGCACGATCACGGCGCCCAGTTCGGCTATGGCGAC
Source organism: Allostellaceae bacterium (assembly GCA_035509275.1). Taxonomy (GTDB): domain Bacteria; phylum Pseudomonadota; class Alphaproteobacteria; order ATCC43930; family CGMCC-115725; genus DAHUYF01. Next base: position 43,096 of record DATJLU010000180.1, read on the forward strand.
CTCGCGAAGCAGATCGTCACGCTGCCGAACGGCCATCTCGGCGTCACCGACCGCGCCACCGAGCGGCAGATCCTGGATCTGCGCACGGATGTGAAGCTCTCCGGCATCATGGCGGGAGAGCTCGCCAAGCAGAACGCGGCGGCGCTGCAGCACGCCTTTCACCGCAAGGCGAGCCCCGCCGAGCTCCATCTGGCGCATCTCCTCGGCGCGACCGGCGCGATCCGCTTCCTGCGCGCCCGCGCCACCGATGCCGAGCAGCCCGCCGCCGATGTCGTGCCGGCCGCGGCGCGGCAGAACCCGCAGCTCTTCTTCGATCGCGGCGACCACACGCCGCACAGCGTCGCCGCCGTCTATGGCAAGATCAAGCACGGCATCGAAACGCCGCTGAAGCAGCTCGCCGCCGCGAGCCAGCCGAAGCCCGACATCACCGACGGGCTGCGCCCGGGGCCGGGCATCACCGACGCGCTGCCGAAAGGCCCGAGGGCCTAAGGCGAACGCGTTTAGCGCCTTCGTCCTTGGCGGCGACAGCGATTGCGCAGCAATCGCGAGAGCCGCACCGCTCGGACGAGCCTCAGCGCTACCCCCGCCAGAACGGCTTCGCGCATTCATGCCAGCGCTCGCCCTCGCTGATGCCGATGTCGCGCAGCTCATGCGCGGCAAAACGGGCGAGCGCGCGCCGCGAGCGGGCCCGCCGGCGCCATGTCGCCAGCATCGCCATCAGGCGCGTGACGGCAAAGACCACGAGCCACCACAGCGTCCGCCGCCGCGGCGCAGCCGAGCGATCTCGAAGCGTGCTCATTGCGAGACTCCCGAACGGAGAACGGAAGTCCGCACTCTAAGCCGCGGCGCTGACAGATCCTGTCAGGAGCGGTGCTTGCTAATCGAATTCCGGCAGCCCTTCGGTCGCGCGCCATTCGCGCATCAGCACGCGGCGCCGGCGCGGGAGGGGGTCTCCCGTCTCGGCCAGCGCGAGGATGCGATCGGTGCGGAAATGGCGGTAGGCCTGGCGCAGCTCGCACCAGGCGGCGAGCAGCCGCACCCGCTCGTAGAAGGTGAGCGCGATCGGCCAGATCCGCCGCTCGGTACGGTTGCCAACCTCGTCGCCATAGCTGATCCAGATTTTGCGCTCGGCGCGGATCGCCTGGCGCAGCAGCGCGAGATCGACGCCGTCAGGCGCCGCCGGCCGGCGCGGCGCCGACAGCAGCCCCAGGCTCGCCACATCGTCGCGCCGGTTTTCCGGCAGCACCGCGGTGATCTTGGCCAGCGCGTCGCGCGCCGCGCGGGCGAGCGGCGCGTCGGCGGATTGCGCCACCATGCGCGAGCCGAGCACCACCGCCTCGATCTCCTCGGCGTTGAACATGAGCGGCGGAAGCGTGTAGCCCTCGCGCAGCACGAAGCCGACGCCGGCCTCGCCTTCGACCGGCGCGCCGGTGGCGGCAAGGCTGCCGATGTCGCGATAGATGGTGCGCAGCGAGACACCGAGCTCGGAGGCCAGCACGGCGCCGGCCACCGGCCGGCGATGCCGCCGCAGAATCTGGATCAGCGCAAGCAACCGCTCGGAGCGCGACATGGCGTGATCCTTGCGCCACCGCCGGCGCGCGGCAAGAGGCGGCAACGCGCCTCCGTCACACCGCCCGTCCTTTCTTGCGCGCGTAATGGCGATGCGCCTTGGCGCGGTTGCCGCAGGCGCTCATCGAGCACCAGCGTCGATTGCCGCTTTTGCTGTCGTCGATGAACAGCCACTCGCAGTCGGGATTGGCGCAATGCCGGACCTTGGCGAGCCGCTTGCCCACCAGCAGATCCCCCGCCGACCACAGCACCGGCGTCAACAGCTGCATCGCGCCGGGCGCGCCCTCGCCAACGCGCCAGCCGAAGCCCGCTTCCGTCGCAGCGATCGCACGCCGCTCCGCCACCGCCGCCAGCGCCCGGTTGAGCCACGCGAGAGCGACCGGCAGGGGCGCGGATTTCTCGGCCAAGGCGTAGAAGAGGCGATAGATCGCCTCGCGCAGCTCGATGGCCTCGGTCCGCAGTGCCACCGCTGCCGCGGGCTCGGCCGCGGCCCAGGCTGCGAGCATTTCGGCCCGCGCCGCCGGTAGCCCGGTCTTGGCGGCGCACCAGGCGACGAGCTCGGCAAAGCCGCGCAGCTCCTCCCTCGGCTCGGCGGTGCCGCGCCAATAGCGGGTATTGGCGAAATCGAGGCAGAGCTCCTCGCCGGGCGCGGCAATCCAGGGCGTATCGGCTCCGTCGATCATGTCATTCCCATACTAACCGACATGAGGGTTGACAAGGTCTAGCCGGTATGATGCCATATAACCGGCTTGATGGTTATAGAAAGGGCGGCAAAATGCTCGACCATGTTTCGCTCGGCGTGCGCAACATCGACGCGGCACGGCGCTTCTACAGCGCATCCTTGAAGCCGCTGGGCTACCGGCTGCTGCATGACGGCTCGACCTCGCTCGGCTATGGCGACGGCCATGCCGGGCTCTGGGTGCTGGCGGCCGAGCACCCGGTGCCGGCGGACGAGAAATCGGGGCTCCATCTCTGCTTCTCCGCGCCGAACCGCGCCGCGGTCGATGCCTTCCACCAGGCGGCGCTGACCGCGGGCGGCAAGGACAATGGCGCGCCGGGGCTGCGCGCCGATTACGGCACCGGCTATTACGCCGCCTTCATCGTCGATCCCGACGGCTACCGTCTCGAGGCGTATTGCGGGAAATAGGACCACAGAGGACGGACGACAGAGGACAGATGCGATCGCTTTCTGTCGTCCGTCGTCTCTCCTCTGTCGTCTGACGTTACGCCACTTTGGCGATCGTGCCCGCGGTGCGCTCGAAGCGCCAGACGAAGGCCGGCGGCAGGTTGCGCCAGACGCGGGCCGCGACGCGGCCGGAGATGGCGAAGTCGCGCGCCGGCAAAGGCGAGGCTATGCCATAGGTGAACTGCACCAGCGATCCGCGCTCGCCGAGCAGGGCAAAGCTCTGCTCGACGATGCGATGGCGCAGGCGCTTGGGCATCGACAGCAGCGGCAGGCTCGAGACGATGGCCGAGGCGCTGCTGATGCCCAAAGGGCGCAGCAGCGCTACCAGCTGCGCCGCATCGCCGCGCAGCACGCGCAGCCCCGGGAATTGCTCCACCAACCGGCGATGGAGCCGCTCTTCGCGCTCGACCACGATGAGCCTTTCGGGCGCCAGCCCCGCGGCGAGCAGCGCGCGGGTGATGCTGCCGGTGCCGCCGCCGAGCTCGATGACGAGACGCGCCTGACGGATATCGACCTGCTGCGCCATCGCCCGGGCGAGGTACCGACTCGACGGCGCCAGTGCTCCGATCCGGTGCGGTGCCTTCAGCCAGCAGCCGAGGAAAAGCGCCAGCTCCGGGTCGACGCCGTTCGCCCGGGGTCGCTCCGAGCGCGTCCCGTGATGTCCTAAAGCTTTGAAGTCCCGGATAATTCCGTTCACGATCGTCCCCCCAAGCGGCATCTCGGGCCGGCCTGCTTTACACTTTGGTTTAACCCCATAACAGTAAAGTGCGGTCCGCCGCCAGTCCAAATTGCAAAAAAAAGCGGCAGGGGGAATGCTGGGGACACCGCCTCGATTGTCATCACCGATCGTTAGCCTGTCAGTAGGGCGCTCGGAGGACGCAGTAAGATGCCTATGGAGCAGCAGAAGTACGACGCCGTCGAAGCCGCCGCGGAATTGGCCGCGCAACGCCTCAAAGGCGCCCGCGGCAGCGACGTCGCCCGCTTCCTCCGCCAGTTCTACGGTCACGTTCCGCCCGAGGACATTCTCACCCGCACGGCCGATGAGCTCTATGGCGCGGCACTGTCGCTCTGGCGCTTCGCCGAGACGCGTGCTTCCGGCCGCGCCAAGCTGCGCGTCATCAACCCGCGGCTCGAGGAACACGGCTGGCGCTCGTCGCGCACCGTCGTCGAGATCGTCAACGACGACATGCCCTTCCTCGTCGACAGCATCACCACCGCGCTGGCGCAGCGCGGCGCCACCGTGCATCTCGTCATCCACCCGATCCTGCGCATCGCGCGCGACGACAGCGGCCGCCTGACCAAGCTGTTCGAGCTCGACGCCAAGGTGAATGGCGAGGCGCTGCGCGAATCCTGCATGCATATCGAGATCAGCGAGGAGACCGACCCCGCCCGCCTTGCCGAGCTCGCGGCCACGCTCGAGCACGTGCTGGCCGAAGTGCGCGTCGCGGTCGAGGATTGGCAGAAGATGCGCCGGCGCCTCGCCGACATCGTGGGAGACCTCAAGGCGAATCCGCCGCCGCTGCCGGCTGCCGAGCGCGAAGAGGCGCTCGACTTCCTCGGCTGGCTCGACGATGACAATTTCACCTTCCTCGGCTTCCGCGAATACCGCTTCGGCAAGGGCCGCGAGGGCGGACTCGACATCGTTCCCGGCAGCGGTCTCGGGATCCTGCGCGACGACGGCTATGCGATCTTCGACGGGCTGAGGAACTTCGCCACCCTGCCGCCCGATGTGCGTGAATTCCTGCGCGAGCCGCGCCTGCTGATGCTGAGCAAGTCGAACCGGCGCGCGGTGGTCCATCGCCCCGTCCATATGGACGTGATCTGCGTCAAGATATTCGATGCCGAAGGCAAGGCGGCGGGCGAGCGCCTCTTCGCCGGGCTCTTCACCTCGCTCGCTTATAGCCGCAGCCCGCGGCAGATCCCGCTGCTCCGCCGCAAGGTCGAGCATGTGATGAAGCGCTCCGGCTTCGGCACGCAGAGCCACGACGGCAAGGCGCTGCAGCACATCCTCGACACTTACCCGCGCGACGAGCTGTTCCAGATCGCCGAGGACGAGCTCTTCACCACGGTGCTCGGCATTCTCAATCTGCAGGAGCGTCAGCGCGTCGCCCTCTTCGTGCGCCGCGACCCGTTCGAGCGTTTCGTCTCCTGTGTCGTCTATGTGCCGCGCGAGCGCTACGACACGGCGCTGCGCCAGCGCTTCGCCGCCATTCTCGAAGAGTCCTTCGGCGGCACCGTCGATACCTTCGCCACCCAGCTCGACGAGTCGGTGCTGGGCCGCGTCCATTTCATCCTGCGCACCAAGCCGGGGCAGCTTGCGCTCGTCGATGTCGGGCAGGTCGAGAAGCGGCTCGCGCAAGCGGCGCGGAGCTGGGCGGACCGCCTCGCCGATGCGCTTGCCGATTCGCTCGGCGAGGAGCTCGGCACCATGCTGCTCCGCCGCTATGGCGATGCCTTCCCCACCGCCTACCGCGAGCGCTTCAATGCCGCGCTCGCCGTCTATGATATCGAGCGCTTCGAAGAGCTGCGGCAGCGCGGCGGCATCGCCGTCTGCCTCTACCGCACGCTCGAGAGCGGCGAGTCGGAGCTGCGCTTCAAGATCTATCGCCAGGGCGCGCCGCTGGCGCTTTCCGACGTACTGCCGGTGCTGGAGCATCTCGGCGTCAAGGTGATCGCGGAAGTGCCGTACGCCGTGACCCCGGCCGAGAGCGCCGCGTTGTCGCTGCAGGATTTCAGCCTGACCGCGCCCGCCGGCGGCGTCGATGTGACGCGCGACCGCGCCCGCTTCGAAGAGGCGTTCCTGGAGATCTGGTCCGGCGCGATGGAGAGCGACGGGCTCAATCGCCTCGTGCTCGGCGCCGGGCTCTCCTGGCGCCAGGTGACGGTGCTGCGGCTTTATTCGAAGCTGCTGCGCCAGGCCGGCAGCGCCTATAGCCAGGCCTATATGGAGGATGCTCTCGCCGCGCATCCCGAGATCGCCGCCGGCCTGCTGGTGCTGTTCGAGCGCCGCTTCGATCCGGCGCTCGAGGCCGATCGCGATACCGAGGAGACGCGCGCCGCCGTCGCCGTCGAGCAAGCGCTCGATCGGGTGCAGGCGCTCGATGAAGACCGTATCCTGCGCAGCTATCTCCTGCTCATCCGCAAGAGTCTCCGCACCAACTACTTCCAGCGCCTGCCCTGGGGCGAGCCCAAGCCTTACCTCTCGGTGAAGCTCGCCAGCCACGAGATCGAGCTGCTGCCGCTGCCGCGCCCGCTTTACGAGATCTATGTGCTCAGCCCGCGCGTCGAGGGCGTGCATCTGCGCGCCGGCCGGGTAGCGCGCGGCGGCATCCGCTGGTCCGATCGCAAGGAGGATTTCCGCACCGAGATCCTCGGCCTGATGAAGGCGCAAGTGGTGAAGAACGCCGTCATCGTGCCGACCGGCTCAAAGGGCGGCTTTGTCGTGAAGCGCGCCGGCCTCACGCGCGAGGCATGGCAGACCGAAGGCATCGAGTGCTACAAGACGCTGCTGCGCGGGCTGCTCGACCTCACCGACAACATCGTCGGCGATGCGATCGTGCCGCCGGCCGCGGTGGTACGCCATGACGGCGACGATCCCTATCTCGTCGTCGCCGCCGACAAGGGTACGGCAACCTTCTCCGACATCGCCAACGAAGTTTCCGCCGAATACGGCTTCTGGCTCGGCGATGCCTTCGCCTCGGGCGGCTCCGAGGGCTACGACCACAAGAAGCTCGGCATCACCGCGCGCGGCGCCTGGGAGACGGTGAAGCGCAACTTCCGCGAGCGCGGCGTCGACATTCAGAGCACCGATTTCACCGTCGCCGGCGTCGGCGACATGTCCGGCGACGTCTTCGGCAACGGCATGCTGCGCTCGGAGCATATCAAGCTCGTCGCCGCCTTCGATCACCGCCACATCTTCCTCGATCCCGATCCCGATCCGGCGCGCAGCTTCGCCGAGCGCAAGCGGCTCTACGATCTGCCGCGCTCGAGCTGGGCCGATTACGATCGCAAGCTGATTTCGGCCGGCGGCGGTGTTTTCGAGCGCAACCTCAAATCGATCGAGCTCAGCGAGCCGGTGCGCCGGCGCCTTGCCGTCGCCGACAAGGCGCTGACGCCGGCGGAGCTGATCCAGGCGATCCTGCGCGCCCCCGTCGACCTGTTGTGGTTTGGCGGGATCGGCACTTATGTCAAAGCGAAAGCCGAACGTCACGCCGATGTCGGCGACCGCGCCAATGACGGGCTCCGCGTCGATGCTGATACGCTCCGCGCGCCGGTGATCGGCGAAGGCGCCAACCTCGCGTTGACCCAGCGCGGGCGCATTGCCTTCGCCTTGAAGGGCGGCCGCGTCGACACCGATGCCATCGACAACTCGGCCGGCGTCGATACCAGCGACCATGAGGTCAATATCAAGATCGTGCTGGACGCGGTGGTGCGCGCCGGCGATCTCACGGTGAAGCAGCGCAACACATTGCTGCACGGGACCGCCGATGCCGTCGCCGATCTGGTCCTCGCCGACAACTACCTGCAGGGGTTGACGCTCACCTTGGCCGAGGCCCAGCACGCCGAGCGGATCGATCAACAGCTTCGCGTCATGCGCGCGCTGGAGCGGTCGGGCGAGCTCGATCGCGCCGTCGAGTTCCTGCCCAGCGACGAGGAGCTCACCGCGCGCGCCGCCTCGGGCCATGGCTTGACGCGTCCCGAGCTCGCCGTGCTCATGGCTTATGTCAAGACCTCGCTGGCGCATGAGCTCGCGCATTCGGACCTCCCCGCCGATCCGCAGCTCGAGCGCGATCTTCTGGCCTATTTCCCGTCGGTTCTGGTCGAACGCTTCCGCGCCGCGATCGCGGCGCACCGGCTGCGCAACGAGATCATCGCCACGGTCGCGGCCAACGATCTCGTCAACCATGCCGGCATCACCTTCCTCGCCGAGATGCGCGAGCGCACCGGCCGGGCTCCCGGCGACATCACGCGCGCCTACATGATCGTGAAGCAGGTCTTCGATCTCGAAACCCTGTGGCGCGCCGTGAGCCGGCTCGACAACGTGGTGAGCGCGCAGACTCAGACCGAGATGCTGCTGGCCGGCAGTCGGCTCATGGAGCGCGCCACCGCCTGGTTCCTGCGCGGCGGCGGCCCGCTCGACATCGAGGCGCAGGCCGATACCTTCCGCCCCGGCATCGACTCGCTGGCCGACCACATCTCCGAGATCCTGCCGCCGCCGCAGCGCGCCGAGCTGGCGCGCCGCGCCGAGGCGCTGATCGAGCGCGGCGTGCCCTCGGAGGCGGCGCTGATGGCGGCGCGGCTCGACTTCCTCGTCTCCGCCGTCGACATCGTGCGGCTCGGCCTTGGCAGCGGCATGGGCATCGTCGATGTCGGCCGCGGTTTCTATGCCGTCGGCGCCCGCTTCCGTCTCGACGCGATGCGCATGGCGGCGCGGCGGCTGAAGCCCCAGACCGCGTGGCAGAAGGTGGCGATCGATGCGCTGCAAGAGGATTTCTACGCGCATCAGGCCGAGTTCACCGCCAAAGCGATCGCCGAGGGCCGCAATTTCGGCCCCTGGCTCGAGGCCAATATCGACACGCTCGCCGGCGTCGAGCCCTTGCTGCGCGAGATCGAGGCGACGCCCACGCCCGATGTCGCCATGCTCATCGTCGCCAACCGCGCCCTCAAAGGCACGCTCGCGCGCTAGGCGGGCGGCGCCCCGAGCCGGCCGCAGGGCGCACCGGCCGAATTGCAGCTTGCCGCCGTCTCGCTATATCCTTCTGAGCAACAGAGGGAGAGGCGCATGCCGCGGGACCAGGCTGGAGGAAGCGGGCGCAGGCCGTCGCGCAATGTGTTGGGCGAGCGGCTCGAGAGCTGCTCGGACAAGCCCGTGACGGGCTTCTTCCGCAATGGCTGTTGCGACACCTCGGCCGAGGATCGCGGCAGCCATACGGTGTGCGCGGTGATGACCGCCGAGTTTCTCGCCTTCTCCAAGGCGCGCGGCAATGATCTCTCGACAGCGGTGCCGGAATTCGGCTTTCCCGGCCTCAAGCCCGGCGATCGCTGGTGCCTCTGCGCGCCGCGCTGGCAGGAGGCGCTGGAGGCGGGGCAGGCGCCGCGGGTCGCGCTCCGCGCGACGCACGAAGGCGCGCTCGACTATTGTGCGCTCGACGATTTGAAGCGCCACGCCGTCGATCTGGTGTGACGGCGATGCAGCTTCCGCTCACCGGCGGCTGCCAATGCGGCGCTGTCCGCTATGCGATCGACGCCGCGCCCGTCACCGTCTATGCCTGCCATTGCCGCGACTGCCAGCGCCAGACCGGCGCCGCCTTCGCGCTCTCCATGGTCGTCTCGCGCGCTGCGATCCGCATCACCCACGGCGCCGCGCAGGAGTGGCTCCGTCCGGGCGCGGTGACGTCGAGCGGCACGCCGACGCTGTGCCTGCTCTGCGGCATCTGCGGTGCGCGCCTCTATCACTTGCCCGCGCGCAACCAGCAGGTGGCGGTGGTGAAGCCGGGAACCTTGGACGACACCTCCTGGCTGACGGCGGTCGGCCATATCTGGACCGCCAGCGCTCAGCCCTGGGTCGAGATCCCGGCGGCGACGGTGAATTTTCCCGGCCAGCCGCCGGATTTTGCCGCCCTGGCGGCAGCATGGCAGGCGCGGGGGGAGCCGGCGGCCGCCTCCTGACGGCCGCCGGCCCGTACCCTCGCCGCGGCTTCAGTCGCTCACGGCGTCCTCGACATCGGCGATGAGCTCCGCCTGCGACATCCAGACGAGATAGAGCTCGATCGGCTCGGCGAGGCCGCGCTGCAGCACCCGGAAGCAACGCTCGACTCGCGGAAAGCCGTAGCGCAGCATCGGCAGGTTCTTGCGCACCAGCGGCAGCGCCACGAAGCCGAAATGGAAATCGACGGCGTAGCGTGCCAGGAACATGCTGCGCGCCAGCAGCGGCAGATAGGAGGAGAGGCCGCGATTGCGCCAGCGCGGATGCGTCCAGAGCCGGCCCGTCATCGACACCGTGCCGGCGATGCTGCGCGGCGTCTCGGACAGCATCTCGACCGGCTCGTCCGCATGCGGCACGGTCGGGTCGTTGTCGTACCACACCGCCAGGCTCTCGATCATCGGATAGAGGCTGGTCAGGTGGAACAGCTTCCCGGCGATGCACGAGACGAGGCGATCATCGCCCTCCACCACCTTGAGCCAGAACGAGCGCTCCGGGCTCATATCGTTGCAGCGCGGATCGAAGGCCGGGTTGACGCCGCCGCGATAATCCTCCATCAGCGGCGTCGCCGCAGCGAAGGCCGCGAAGTCGTGCTCGATACTGATGCGAAGGCCGAGCTGCTCGATTTTTTCGACCAGTCGATCGATGAACCAGGAGTAATGCTGCCGCGGCTCGAGCGCGATCTCCCAGCCGAAGCGCGACGGGACCGGGCGAGGCAGTCGCTCGGCCGCTTCGCTTTCGGCGCGAAGCAGGGTGCGGGCAAAGTGACGCGTCATAAATAGTGTCATGATCATATCCTCTATCTATAGGTGTGAGTGCGCGACGGTTAGTCGTTGCGCACACGAAACTATCGGCCCTGAACGGAGAATTTCGCGAGTACCGAGCGTCTACAGGAGCTAGTACCTCGCGAGCGAGAGATTGATTTGATGGGGTACGCCGAAAAAGGGTATTGTCGTTCGACGTCGTTTCACCGAAAGGGGGTTGCCATGAACGTACTCAGGGCCGGGGACCGCGACTCCACCGGCACGCCGGAGGGCACCCGGCGCCGGCGCACGGCGAAGCTCGATGGGCCGCATCCCATCGACGTCCATGTCGGGGCGCGGATCCGCCACCGCCGCGCTGTCGTCGGGCTCAATCAGACCGAACTCGCGCTCAAGGTCGGCGTCACCTTCCAGTCGATCCAGAAATACGAGCGCGGCACGAACCGCGTCAGCGCCAGCCGGCTGCAGGAGATCGCCCATGTCCTGGGTGTCCCCGTCAGCCATTTCTTCGAGGGCCTCGATAGCGGCGTGGCCGCCCCCGCCGCCATGACCGCGACCGACGCGCTCACCTCGCAGGAGATCCGCGACCTCAACAACGCCTATGCCGCCATTTCCGACAAGGCCTTGCGCCAGGCGGTGCTGCATCTCCTGCGGAGTGTCGCCGAAGCGCCGGGAAGCGCCGCCGCGCTGCTGCCGACCGCGCGGTGAGGGCAGGTAACGATGATGGCGGCCGTCGCGACCGAAGGGCCGGAGCGTTGCCGGAACCTGCTCTGCCTCGCCGCTTTCGAGATCGCCTCCGGATTCTTTGGCACGGCGCGTGAGCATATCGTCAATGCCGCCCATTGCAGCGCCACCGGCCGCTGCGCATCGCCGCGCCTCTGCGGCGCCGCGGAAGCGCCGGCGGCCGCCGAGCCCGCGGTGGTGAGCCTGCCGGCGCCGCGGCTCTGCGCTGCGCCGGCGCCGAAAAGCGGCGCCGCCGAAATCTTGGCGCTGACGCCCCCGACAGCGCATGCGGCGGACTCGGCCGGAAACCGGGTCGAGCGCCGGCCGCTGTCGCTCGGGCGGCTGCAATCCAGCCGGAGATTGTCGCTGCTGCTGGAATATTGGCGCGAGCTCTGGATGCAGTCGCATGGCGCGATGATCGATTTCGACCCGGTGCGCCTGGTGCAGATCTCGGCGCTGGGCTGGGTCCATCTCATCGATGTCAGTGCCGCCGACCCCGCCCGCTTCTCGGTGCCGATCCGCGGCTGGCGCGTGCCCAACGCCGCGATCGGCGAGAGCCGCGAGGGCATGCAGCTCAGCGCGCATCCGGTCCGCATTCTCGCCGAGGGCGTGATGGCCGATTACGCCGCGGCACGCGACAACGAGATGCCGCTCTACCACGCCATCCATTCGCAGCTCCGCGGCCACCGCTACACCTATCGCCGCCTCATCCTGCCGCTGTCGAGCGACGGCAAGCGCACCGACCGGCTGCTGGTGGCGACGGATTTCGGGTAAGGAGTTGTCAGTTATCGGTTGTCAGTGCTCAGGAGTTCTCCGCCGGCGGTCAGCCGCCATCGGGGCGCTGCTGCTGCTTGGTGCCGCGGGCCCGACGTTCAGCGCTGCGGAATGGGACGTGCTGGAGCGCGAGACGCCGCGTTTCGATGCCGCCTCGGGCTCGGCCGCGGGCCGCGCCGCCGCTTGCGGGGAGGACCACGCGGGCGCCGCGCAGCGGCAATTCTACGATTTCATCCTGCGCTATCTCGGCGCCGATTCCGCGGCCAAGCAGCTCGAGCGCTTCGAGCTCGCCCGGGCGGCAGCGCAGCGCCTGCCCTGCGACCGCTACTTGCTGCAACGCGATAGGGTGCGGGCGCAGCAGGCGCGGGACCGGATCGAGCCCGTCCTGCGCGACCATGGCTTTTGAGCGCCGCAGCCCTGCGCGCGTGGAACTTGCCTCGGGGCGGGGTGCGGGCGGAAGCTAAGGTCCGGCAAGCCAGGGAGAAGGGATCATGGAGATTGTTCCGCTGGCCGAGGGCTTCGGCGCCGAACTGCGCGGTGTCGGGCTCCTCGACGTCGGTTCGAGCGATGCGGCCTATCGTCAGGTCCGCGCCGCCTTCGAGGCGCATTCGCTGCTGCTCTTCCGCGAGCAGCAGGTGAGCGACGATGTGCAAGCCGCCTTCTCGCGCGCCTTCGGCCCGCTCGAGCTGGTGAAAGTCGGCTCGATCGGCCACGGCACCTTCTACAGCCGGCTCAACAATCTCGATGCCGAAGGCAAGCTCGTGCCGGAGAATCATCGCCAGATCTGGCGCGCCCGCGCCAACCAGCTCTGGCACACCGACAGCTCCTTCAAGCGGACGCCGGCGCTCGCGTCGGTGCTGTCGGCGCGCAACCTGCCCGGCGCCGGCGGCGAGACCGAGTTCACCTCGACGCGGCTCGCCTGGGAGCGGCTTCCGGCCGAGCGGCAGGAGCGGCTGCGCGATGCCGTCGTGACGCATTCCTACGCCAATTCGCGCGACCAGATCCATCCCGAGCTGATGACGGCGGACGAGCGCGCCGCGCTGCCGCCGGTGCGCTGGCGCATGAGCTGGCGCAACCCCGTCAATGGCCGGCGCGCGCTCTATGTCGCCTCTCACGCCTATGCCATCGACGGCATGGGCGACAACGAGGCGAAGGCGCTGCTGGCCGAGCTCATCGCCGTCGCCACCGCGCCCGGACGGACCTATCTCCATCGCTGGCGCCCGGGCGATGTCGTCATGTGGGACAACCGCGCCACCATGCATCGCGGCCGCCCCTGGCCGGTCGACCAGCTGCGCGTGATGGTCCGCACCACCATCCAAGCCCGC
>DATJLU010000181.1:0-25313 GCA_035509275.1 Allostellaceae bacterium
TCTGCGTGTTTCGCGCTCGACTCGCGGTTTCGCAGATCGCGCCCGGCGCCCGCGGCACCCCGTGTCATTCCGCCGCACCCCTGCGGCGGCCGCGCATAGCGCGGTCGTCCGTGGCGGCGTCAGCGGTTGCGCAAGCAACCGGGAGAGCCGCACCGTGCGGACCAGCCCTAGGCGGCCGCTCTCGCGCTTCTTTGCCGAGTCGCCGTTTTGCCGCGGTTTTACCGGCCTCCGGCATCTCCGCCGGCGAGTCGCGGCGCGCATTTGCCGGGCCTTTCCCGCCGCCGCATAGTAGGCGCCGGAGCGGCGGCAGCGGCGGGGAGGCAGGGATGTTCGAGAGCCTCATGCGGAACTGGTGGGCGCTGGCGGTGCGCGGCGCGGCGGCGCTGCTCTTCGGCATCCTCGCTTTCGTTTGGCCGCACATCACGCTGACCGTGCTGATCTGGATCTTCGCGGCCTACATGCTGGCTGACGGCGTTTTCGCGCTCGTCGCCGGGCTCCGCGCCGCGCAGCGGCAGGAGCGCTGGTGGCCGCTCGCCATCGAGGGTTTGCTCGATCTCGGCGTCGGTGTGATCGCTTTTCTCTGGCCCGGGATCGCGCTTCTTACCTTCATCTACATCGCCGCTTTCTGGGCGATCTTTTCGGGCGTCGCGCTGCTCGCCGCGGCGTTCCGGCTGCGCGCCATGGGCGAGGGCTTTCTCATCTTCGCCGGCCTGCTCTCGCTGCTGTGGGGCATCGTTGTCATCTTCTGGCCGATCGCCGGCGCGTTGGCGCTCGCCTGGTGGATCGGCGCTTACGCCATCCTCTTCGGCGTCGTCATGCTGACCGTGGCGCTCAGGCTTCGGCGGCGCCTAGGCGACCGCGCATAGCACGGTCGTCCGCGGCGGCGTCAGCGGTTGCGCAGCAACCGCGAGAGCCGCACCGTGCGGATTAGCTTCGGCGTTACCGATTGATGAACCAAAGCAGCAGCGACAACGCCACGCTGATCAAAAGGCAAGTGACGATCGGGAAGTAGAAGGCGAAATTGCCGTGCCGCACGGCGATGTCGCCGGGCAGCCGCCCCAGCCCCAAGCGCGCGAGCCAAGGCCAGGCAAGGCCTGCCAGCAAAAGCACAAGGCCCAGCACGATGAGCAGCCGCTGCATCATGTGAACATGGGACGGCGCGGCGGCGAACGAAAGGGCGGCGCGCTTACCCGCCGGTGTAGCCCTTCTCTTTCATGCAGCGGCTGACGTTGTCGCCTTGCCGCGCCTCGTCGCTGTCGGCGTACTCGTTGCGCCGCATCTGCAGCACGCCGATCCGCTGCCAATCCTGGCCGCGCGTCGCCAGGATATCGGCGTCGATATCGCTGTCGCGGCTATCGGCGACCTGGGCCGAGTGGCGGCATTCGGCGTAATCCGCCGCCGCGGTTTCGGGGTCCACCCCGTCCTTGTGCCAGCCGTCGCTGCCGCTGCAGGCGGCCAGCGGCAGCAGCAGCGCCAGAGCAAGGATCGGTCGCATAATGCTCGCCACGCCTTTCGCCGCGCGCCGCGGCAACGGAAGATTAACCAGCCTCGGGTAAACAGATTAACTGGTGATTACCGGCCCGTCCCCGCGACATTAGGGACCGGGGACGCAAGGAGGCCTGTGCCCGCATGCGCTCGATCCCATGGCTGCTCGCCATCCTCGGCTTCGTGCTCGCGGGTTGCAACGCCTGGCAGACCCGCGCCGAGTTCGCGCCGCCGCAAAGCCGCTGGAATGCGAGCCAGCCCTCGCCCGCGGGCATCAACGATCCGCCGCCGCCGATCCCGGCGCAGTATTGCTATCGCACGCTCGCCAATGTCGATTGCTATACCGAGGCGGAGCCGAACCGCGTCAGCGGCTATACCGGCCTCTACCCCAATCCCTACAGCCTGCCGCAATATCATTGAGGGGATGAGGGAAACGTCTTGGGGGATAAGGGGATGTTTCGGGAGATGAGGGGGATTTAGCATAGGGCGCCGAAGACGCCCCTTTCTTTAATCCCCTTATCCCCCCGTCATCCCCAAAATCACCCGTCACGTTTTTCAAAACCGCCCGAGCTGAAAATCGAGCAGCGCCTGGCGGATCTCGTCGGCGGTGTTCATGACGAACGGCCCGTAGCGCGCCACCGGCTCGTTGAGCGGGCGTCCGGCGGCGAGCAGCACACGCGTCGCCGCAGCGGGTGCAGCGACCAATGCGCTGTCGCCTTCGCCCAGCACCGCGATGCTGCCGCGCGGAACCCGTGTTCCCGCCTCGCCGATGGCGGCCTCGCCGTCGAAGACATAGAGGAAGGCGTTGTGCCCCGGCGGCAATGGCAGCGCCACGCGCGCCCCGGCCGGAAGCGCGAGGTCGAGCAGGATCGGATCGGTGGCGATGCCGTCGATCGGTCCCGTGGCATCGCCGACTTTGCCGGCGATGACCTTGACCGAGACGCCGCCCGGCAGCGCGGCCACCGGAATCTCGGCCGGCGGAATCTCCTGGTAGCGCGGCGCCACCATCTTGTCCTTGGCCGGCAGGTTGACCCAGAGCTGAAAGCCCTGCATCAGCCCGTTCTCCTGCTCCGGCATCTCGGAATGGACGATGCCGCGCCCGGCGGTCATCCATTGCACGCTGCCCGCGTCGAGCCGTCCGGTATGGCCCTTGTTGTCGCCATGGCGCATGCGGCCGGCGAGCATGTAGGTGACGGTCTCGAAACCGCGATGCGGGTGATCCGGGAAGCCGGCGATGTAATCCGCCGCATCGTCGGAGCGGAACTCGTCGAGCATCAGGAAGGGATCGACATCGGCCAGTTGCGGCGTGCCGATGACGCGGTTGAGCTTGACGCCGGCGCCGTCGCTCGCCGGCATGCCGCGGGCAAGCCGCGCCACCGGCCGCGGCCGGATCATTGCGCCATCCATTCTCCGTTCCTCCTTACGCCATCTGCGCCCGGCGCCCCGGGCGCTCTTCGATCACGCGCTTGATGTAATCGCGCTGTGGAAGGGCGCAATACCGAGATTTCGACGGGGACTGTTTCCTGGCAGGAAAGAATTCAAACGGATCAACACGAACGCGCGCGGCGCCATTCTACCTGAGCTGCGTCGGCCAAGGGTTTTTGGCTGACTTGGCGGGATTACCGTTGTCAGGGCGAGGGAACACAAAGTATTGGCGGTACATCATATCGGTCGCGTATGCCGCCATGTCGCGCGCGGCGCTCGGCTGCAGCTTGAACCGGCGCTGATAGTATTGCGTGAGAGCGTCCCTCGCGCCGGCGTACTGCCGACGAATATCGTTGAAGATCACTTTGCGTTTGACGGACTCGAACGCCCATTGCTTCAGCCCTTCGTCGACTTCCTCTCGCGTGTTGTATGGTCCATCGGTCAGCGCCCAGGGCCTGAGGCTTGCGTTCGCCCATCCCAGGGCGACGGCCAAACGGATTCTGGCGGTGGGCTGCAGCGTACCCTCGTCTCTGCCTGGTCCTAAAGTGGAGTCGAGCGCCGCCGCGAACCGCTGGACCGGCTCGGGCATGAGCGACAGGGTCGATTCCACGTTCGGACGGAAGCTGATGTGGCACGGAGAGCGTGCCACGCCGCCATTCACGGTATAGACCCGCCAATCGGCCAGGGCCTGGTATGGTTCTCCCACATCGATGAACCAGCTTGCGCCAGACTTGTCATCGGTGAGAACCAGCGGCGGATTCCACCGCTCTGCCAGGATCGGTTTGTAGCTCCGAGAGGCCTCGTCGGCGGTTTGGATGTCCTCTGCCAGAGCTTTCGAGCTGACTTCCGCGCCGATCAAATAGATCGAGTACCAGTCACCTTCCCAGTTGAAGGGCTGGTCGATGACGGCGATCCGTTTGCCGTTCCTCGGCCGGTCCTGCCAGTAGATGGTGAGCGGTCTGCTATTCGGAACCGATGCGGAAACATTCGAAAACACCTCGGTGTCGTTATCGATGCCGTCGCCCCCGCTGATGTCCTTGTCGGCGCGGTCGAGACTGATTGTGCTTCCTAATCCGTCGGGCGCGTCGTTCGGCCAGAACAGCGCGGCATTGGTGGATTGAAACGCCGCGATCGCGAGCCGGTAGGCTTGCACGCATTGGCGATCGCTGGTCTCTCCCACCAAGCGGGGCGATGCGTCCGCCTCGGTCACACCAACCACCAAGGCCGTTAGCATGATCACGGATCGGGAGAAAGGCTTGGCCCTGAGCATGATCTTTCCTGCCGATGTGTCGCGGAGCTTATGGCCTGGAGCTGATGCGGGATGCAAAACTACCCATCCAGAGTCGCTCCGGACGGCTTAAGAATATCTTGCTGATGAGCGCTCTGCTGAAGCGCCCAAGGCAACGGAACGGCGGGATGTCCTCAGCCCGGGCTCGCCGCGGCGCCGCCCGCCTTTTGCCGCCGCCGTGCCGTCACCGCCGTCAGAATCCGCCGCTTCTCCTCAGCGGCGAGCGCGGGCCATTGTGCGATCTCGTCGATGGTGCGGAAGCAGCCGCGGCAATAGCCGCTCGCGGGATCGAGGACGCAGACCGCGATGCACGGCGAAAGCGGCGGGCTCTCGCTCACGATGGCTTGGGCGGCGGCGCCGTCACATCGGCGAGCTTGGTGCGCAGCGATTTCGCCTTGTAGTCCGGGATGGCATAGACCCAGGGCGAGAGCTTGGCGTTGAGCATCGCCGCCTCTTTCGCCGCCGCGCCGCTGCCGCTCACCGCGAACCTCGCCCAGCTCTTGCCGTCCTCGTCGAAGAGCGCGACCTTGACGGTGAGCCCGTCGAAGCTGGTGAAGACGGCGTGCGCGACGCCGGTCTCGGGCAGCGGCAGCTTCGCCGCGGCGCGCACATCGCTGAGCGTCAGGCTCGCCAGCGCCGTCGTCGGCTCGACCAGCGCATCGTCGCTTTTGAGCTTGGTGTCCTTGGGCGCGCCCTTGAGCGCGAGCTTCGCCTCCGGCGTGTCGTGCGCGATGTCGAGGCTGCTGCCATCGGGCTGGGTCAGCACCACCTCTTTCACTTGGTCGTTCGGCACATCGATGATGCTGCGGTCGAGCCATTCCGCCGCATCATCGGGCAGATCGAGCGTGCCGCTGGCGAGCCAGGATTGGGCATTGCCGGGCTTGCGCACATAGATGCCGTCGGTGCCGCCCCCGAGCTCGTCGATGCGCCGCTTGCCGGCGATGATCTCGCCGAGCAGGCTGCCTTTGGCATCGCTCACCGTGATCAGCGTCGATTTCGCGCCGGCCTTGCCGGCATCCTCGACCTCGAGCCGGGGATAGAGCTCGGGCTTGCGCGTCTTCTCCTCGACATAACGCAAGTCGGCGAGCCCGAGCAGCGTCTTGTGCAGCCGCGGCCCGTCGGCGGGATAGTCGCCTTTCTCTTCCACCACCCAGTTCTCGCCCTGGCGCAGCAGCGTCGTCTTGATGTCGCCATGGACCAGCGTCATCCGCTCCACCTCGCCGAGCCGCTTGCCGATCTCGGGTAGCACCGGCTGGTTGGCTTGCGGATCGATGCCGGCATTGTCGCCGGAGAACGATACCAGCACGGCGACCGCGACGGCGGCGGCGGTGGCGAGGAGCAGGGCGATCAATCCCTTGTGCTTCATCGGCGCTCTCCTCTCAGCCGGTCTCGGCGCGGCGCTTGCGCCGCTGCATGCGCACGATGCCGAGGATCATGGCGGCGAGCCCGACCAGCAGCGGGATGAAGGCGATGTCGAAGAACTCGAGCTCGGCCTTGAGCCGGTCGATGTCCTGCCGCAGATCGAGCTGCACCTGGCGCAGCTGCGTGCGGATCTGCAGCATCTGGGCGCGGAAATTGTCGAGCGCCTGGGTCTGCTCGGCGGCGAGGGTGACGCCGCCGCCGGGCCCTTCCTTGCCCTGCAGCTCCTTGATCTTCGCCTGCGTATCCTTGAGCTGCTTCTCGAGCTCCTGCTCGCGCGCCTCGGAGCGCTCATCGGCGGCGTGCTGAATCTGCTGCACCACCTCGAACGGCCGCGCCGAGGTGCCGCGCGTGCGCAGCCCCATGAGATCGGTGCCGCCGGAGAGCACGTCGATCGCGTTGGTGACGAAATCGCCGTTGTTGGCGGTCGGCACGGTGACGCGCTGGCCGAAGAAATCCTGCTCCTGCACCCAGAAGCGGTCGTCGAGCAGATCGGTATCGGCGACGACGACGACATTGATCGGCTGCGCCGCGGTCTTGATCTGCGCCGCTGCCGCCGCATCCTTCGCCGCATCGCCGGCCGGCTTTGCCGCCTTGTCCTTGTCGGCGCCTGTGCCGGCGTCCTTTTCGGTGCCGTTCTTGGCCGGCTGCGGCGGACCGTCGGGGAAGGCGGTGCTGGCGGGGCCGGAGATGCGCGCCGCCAAGGTCAGGCGCCGGTTGTCGGATTTGAAGCTGTTGAGCAGGCCGGCGACATCCGGCACGCCCTCGACCTTCGCGACCGGGATCTCCTCGGATTGCGTCGAGGTGCTGATCAGCGGCTCGAAGCTCGTCTTGGCGCCGGGCAGCGGCTTCAGGATGCCGGCCGTCGCCATGTTGATCTCGGACAGGTCGCCGGTGATCGGGTCGTCATGCGCGAGGTCGTCTTGCTTCAGCGACAGCCAGGCGACGTATTCGACCGGCTCGATGCGGCCCTCGGTGCCGGCATTGACCCGCCGCCCATTGGCGAGATCGCCGGCGATCATGCCCGGCTCGAGCTCGAGCCCCCACGCCTTGAAGAGCTGCGGCAGGTCGCTCGCGCCCGGCCCGCCGCCGCCGGTCATGCGGTTCTGATGCGCCGCCTGGGTCTCGGAATAGGGATCGACGAACACCAGCGCCTTGCCGCCCTTCAGCACATATTGATCGATGGCGTAGAGCGTCTTCGGCGAGAGGTTCTGCGGGTGCACGATCATCAGCACGTCGACGGCTTTCGGCACCGCGTCGAAATCGGGCGACAGCGTGCGCACCTCGTAAAGCTGCCGCATCTGGTCGAGTATGGCGTAGGGCTCGAGCGGATGGCCTTGCAGCGCCGCCATGTAGTCGCCTTCGAGCGGCAAATTCGTGACCAGGCCGA
This sequence comes from Allostellaceae bacterium, assembly GCA_035509275.1. Classification (GTDB taxonomy): domain Bacteria; phylum Pseudomonadota; class Alphaproteobacteria; order ATCC43930; family CGMCC-115725; genus DAHUYF01. Next base: position 7,008 of record DATJLU010000181.1, read on the forward strand.
CCACCGTCTTCTTGGGGAAGGCGAGGCTGTGGATGAGCTTCGTCAGGTCATATTCGAGGAAGCGCTCGCGGTCGGGCTGGAAGAAGGGGATGACCTGCTGGTCGTCGGTCGAGTTGGTGGCGGCAAGGCCGAAATAGACCTGGTCGCCGCCCTGATCGATCGGCACGCCCTGCAGCCCGAAAGCGACGGCGCGGTCCTCGGTCGGCGAGAACGGCTCGGGATCGAGCACTTCGAGCTTGATCCTGCCTTTGGCGAGCGCCGCATATTCCTCGAGCATCTCGCGCACGCGCTGGGCGAAGACGCCGTAGGTCGGCACGTCGTCGCCGAGGCGCGGCGAATAGTAGAAGCGCAAGGTGATGGGCTCGTCGATATGCGCCAGCGTCTTCTTCGATGCGTCGGAGAGCGTATAGAGATGCCGCGCCGTCAGGTCGAGCCGGGTCGAGCGCAGCGCATTGTTGGCGATGACGTTGATGGCGACGAACAGCACCGCCGCGGCGATGAGCGCGATGATCGCAACCGTGCGGCGCGACAGCTTTCCCATTCTCTTAATCCGCTTTCTTGAGATCGACGAGAATGGCGTTGGCGAACAGGAACACGGCGATCACCGAGAGGAAAAAGACGGCGTCGCGCAGATCGATGACGCCGCGCACGATGGCATTGAAATGCGTGAGGAAGCTGAACGAGGCGACGGTCCGCAGCACGCTCTGCGGTGCCCAGCCATTGAGGAAGCCCAGCACCACCGGCGAGCCGCTCACGGTGAAGAGGAAGCAGACCGCGGCCGTCACCACGAAGGCGATCACCTGGTTCTTGGTGAGCGCCGAGAGCGCCGCGCCGATGGCGAGGAAAGCGCCGGCCATCAGGAAGCTGCCGATATAGCTGGCGACGATGACGCCATTGTCGGGATGGCCGAGATAATTGACCGTGATCCAGAACGGGAAGGTGAGGAGCAGCGCGATGCCGGCAAAGGCCCAGCTCGCCAGGAACTTGCCGAGCACCGCGGCGGCCATCGAAATCGGCAAGGTCAGGAACAGCTCGATCGTGCCGCTCCGCCGCTCCTCGGCCCAGAGCCGCATCGCCAGCGCCGGAATCAGCACCAGGTAGAGCCAGGGATGGAAGGTGAAGAAAGGCTGCAGATCGGCCTGGCCGCGCTCGAAGAAATTGCCGAGGAAGAAGGTGAGGGCGCCGGCCATGACGAGGAAGATGACGATGAAGACATAGGCGAGCGGCGTCGCAAAATAGCTCTGCAGCTCGCGCCGGAAGATGACCAGGGTGCCGCGCATGGGTTCAGGCTTTGCCGCCTAGGGTGATGGAGCGGAAGACATCGTCGAGGCGGCCGCGCTCGACGCGCAGCGCCGCCACCGACCAGCCGGCGGTGCGGACGAGATCGGTGACCTCGGCGATGATCGAGCCGCCGGCGCGTGGGAAGATCATCAGCGCGCTGCCCTCGACATCCTCGACCGGCTCGACCGCCACCACGCCCGGCAGCCGCATCAGCGCCGTCGTCGCGTCGCCGCCGTCGCGCACCAGCGCGAGGCGCACGGCGTTGTGATGGCGCGAGCGGGCGGCGAGTTCCGCCGGCGTCCCGTCCGCCAGCACGCGCCCGCCGGCGATGACGATGGCGCGCGTGCAGATCGCGTCGACCTCCTCGAGCAGATGCGTCGAGATGACGATCGCCTTCTCCGCCGCCAGCGCGCTGATCAGCCGGCGCACCTCGTGCTTCTGGTTGGGGTCGAGCCCGTCGGTCGGCTCGTCGAGGACGAGCACGTCGGGCTCGTGCAGCAGCGCTTGCGCCAATCCGACGCGCCGCTTGAAGCCCTTGGACAGCGTCTCGATCGGCTGGTGCAGCACGCTGTGCAGCTGCGTGCGCTCGACCGCCACGGCGATGCGCTGGCGCGCTTGCTCGCCGTGGAAGCCGCGGATATGCGCGATGAAGTCGAGAAAGCCGGCCGGCGTCATGTCGGGATAGGCCGGCGCGCCTTCCGGCAGATAGCCGATATGGCGCTTGGCGGCGATGGACGCATCGACGATGTCGGCGCCGCAGATCACGGCCGTGCCGCTCGTCGGCGCGAGGAAGCCGGTGATCATCTTCATCGTCGTCGATTTGCCGGCGCCGTTGGGGCCGAGGAAGCCCAACACCTCGCCGCGCGACACGGCGAAGGAGACATCGTCCACCGCCGTGATCGGCCCGAACCGTTTGGTCAGGTGTCGGACCGCAATCATGTCGTTCATCGGCTTGAGCTCACCCGCGTCCGTCTGCACCGGGGCATTATCATTGCCGCCCCATCTGCCGCATTTCCCCCGCGCAAATCAAGCCCAACGCTGGGCGAGGGCAAGTAAATTCGCTGTAATCTCTTCCGCCGCGGCAATTTCGCACCGCTTGTTGCCGCGCAACACTGGCGAGTCGGGCGACGGGCTTTCGCGCCTGCGGCCGATGACAGCGGTATGACGCGAACAAGTGTCGCGCTTCTGTGCGCGCCGCGCCCACGGCACATCCGCGACTCGCCCCACCTCACCCCACCCCTCTCCGCCCCTGAGGGGCGGAGAGGGAGGGACCCGCTGCGCAAGCAGCGGGAGGGTGAGGTGGGGCGTTGATGAGTTCGCGCGCTGTTGCCGTACTTCGAATTCCACACCAACCGCGCCACCCAGCTCATCTACGGCAACAGTTTCTCGATCTCGGCGGTCACCGCCGGATCGGTCGGGCGCACGGAGGAAGGCCACAGGCCGGCGAGGCTGCCATCGGGCGCCACCAGATATTTGTGGAAGTTCCAGCGCGGCGCGCCCGACTCGCCAAGCGCTTCGGTGATCCAGCGGAAGAAGGGATGGGCGGCCGGCCCGACCACCGGCTGCTTCTGGGTCAGCGGGAAATCGACGGCATAGCGGGTGGCGCAGAAGGCTTTGATCTCCGCCGCCGTGCCCGGCTCCTGTTCGCCGAAATCGTTGGATGGCACGCCGATGACCATGAGGCCGCGCGCGCGATAGCGCCGCCACAGCGCTTCGAGATCGGCATATTGCGGCGTGAAGCCGCAGAACGACGCGGTGTTGACGACGAGCAGCGGCCGGCCGCGCCACGCCGCCAGCGGCAGGCTGCCGCCATCGATCGCGTCGAACGAGAAATCGAAGGCGTTCATGCCGCCGGCCTCAGCCATAGCGCTCCTCCGTCCAGGGGTCGCCGTGATCGTGATAGCCGCGCTCTTCCCAGAAGCCGCGGCGGTCGGCGGCGATGAACTCGATGCGCTTCAGCCATTTGGCGCTTTTCCAGAAGTAGAGCCGCGGCACCACCGCGCGCACCGGCCCGCCATGCTCCCGCGCCAACGGCCCGCCCTGCCAGGAATGCGCCAGCAGCACGTCTTCGCCGGCGAAATCGGCGAGCGGCAGGTTGGTGGTGTAGTCGTCATAGCTGTGCAGCAGCACGAAGCGCGCCTCCGGCCGCGGCCGCACCGTGGCGATGACATGGCTGACGCTCACCCCTTCCCAGGCATTGTCGAAGCGCGACCAGGCGGTGACGCAATGGATGTCCGAGACGTCGCGGAACCGCGGCTGGGCGCGGAACGCCGCCCAATCCCAGCGCACGGGGTTGTCGACCAGCCCGTCGATGGCGAGCTGCCAATCCGCGACCGGCACCTCGGGCTGGATGCCGAGATCGAGCACCGGCCAATTCTCGACTCGGCGCTGACCCGGCGGCAGGCGCTGCGAGCGGGGCCGCGCCGTGCGGCCGGTAAGCAGCCGCCCCTCGCGCGCCCAGCGCTCCTTGCTCTGAACCAGCTTGCGCCGCGCCCGCCCGAGGAGTCCGTTTTCGTCCTCAGCCATGCTTCACCTCTCGCGCCGCCAGCATAGCGGCCCGCAGCGGCGCCGGCACGCCCAGGTTTCGATTGCGTCGCGGCGGCGCGTCGCAGAGACTGGCGCCGCCCTTGTTCTCCCCGGTGCCGATGCCCGAAGCGCTCTTCATCGATCTCATCAAAGGCATCGCCGTCGGCATCGTCATCGCGCTCCCGGTGGGGCCGGTCGGCTTGCTCTGCGTCCGCCGCACGCTGTTCGAAGGGCCGATGTTCGGCTTCGTCTCCGGCCTCGGCGCCGCGACCGCCGATACCCTCTTCGGCATCATCGCCGGCTTCGGCCTCACCATCGTGCGCGACTTCATGCTCCGCTATCAGGGATGGTTCACCGTCGCCGGTGGCTGCTTCCTGCTCTATACCGGCATCAAGGCCTTGCGGCGCGGCGGCGCGGTCGAGCCCGAGCCGCTCGGCGATGACGAGGCCGAGGCGCTGTTCGCCGCTTACGCCTCGACCTTCGCGCTCACCATCACCAATCCCATCACCATTCTCGCTTTCGCCGCGATCTTCGCCCAGGTCGGCGTGAGCCAGGAGGCCGGATATCTCGATACCGGCCTGCTCGTCGCCGGCGTCTTCTGCGGCTCGCTGCTGTGGTGGCTGGGCTTGAGCTTCGGCATCGCCGGGCTGCGCCGCTGCTTCGGCGTCGTGCGCCTCACCTGGCTCAACCGCATCTCCGGCGGCATTCTCGCCTTTTCCGGCACCGGCCTCCTGGTCGCCGCGCTGGTCGCCTGGTCGCGCCACCGGATCTAGCTCGAATTGTAGATGATTGCGCGACCGTCCGTCGGCGGCGCACCGAACAGTTGCCGCTAGAGGCATTTAACCGGGGCTTCACCACCCACGTGTATTGTCCGGATCGGGGCGCGGCTTTCGGAGAGGCGCGGATGGCGGCCCAGAGCGGGCAGCGACGGGCGATCCTCGCCGCGGTGCTGTTGGGCGTCGCGAGCGTCGTGCCGCTGGCCTGGCTCCAGGCGCGGCCGCGCGGCTTCGCCGAGGTCGCGGCGATCTTCCCGCCCTGGACGGGACGCGAGCAGGCCTTCGCCGCGGTCTTGGCCGCCGGAGCCGTGGTCGTGCGCGAAGGCGCGCGCGACTGGATCCTGGTCGTGCACGGCGAAGAGCCCGGGGTCATCGGCCGGCTCTATGCCGCCGGCGCTTGGGCGGTGGTCGATCCCGTCGCGTTCGGCGGTTGCCTCACGCGGCCGGTCGAAGCGGCACGGAATTGAGTAGCACATGGAGGCGTCGTTGGAGAGTTCGAGCCTGGTTCAGATGCGCGCCGGCGTGGCGCGCTTTTTCGTCGTCGCGCTCTGGCTGCATCTGCCGCTGCTGCTGGCGATCGGCCTGATCAACGACAGCGCCTGGCCTGCCGCGATCGTGATTGCCGCGTTCGCCGCCGGGCTCGCCACGGCGGCGTGGTATCTCGACGCGGAAGGCCCGCTCTGCCGCTATGTCATTGCCATTGCGCTCATCACCATGGTGTCGCTGATGGTCTGGCTGGCGCACGGCCAGATGCAGATCGACATGCATATGTATTATTTCGCCGCCTTTGCCGTGCTGGCCGCGTTTTGCGATTGGCAGGTGATCGTGCTGGCGGCCGGGGTGACGGCGCTGCACCATCTCACTCTCAACTTCCTGATGCCGGAAGCGGTGTTTCCCGACGGCGCCAATTTTCTCCGCGTGCTGCTCCACGCCGCCATCGTCATCGTCGAGGCGGCGGTGCTGATCTGGCTGACCCAGCACCTCGTCCGCCTCTTCGCCGCGAGCGAGGCCTCGCTCGGCGCCATGGCCGAGGCCGGGCGCCGCGAGAAGGAGCTCAATGCCGAGAAGCTGCGCCTTCAGGGCAAGACCGACACCGAGCGCCGGCAGCTGACCTTGAGCCTCGCCGAACGCTTCGAGAGCAGCGTCAAATCGATGGTCGACCGGCTCGCCGAGGCGACCGCGGCGATGCAGGGAAGCTCGGCGCAGCTCACCGCTGCCGCCGGCACCAACCGCAGCGAGGCGCACAGCGCGGCCGAGGCGTTGCGCGAAACCAATGAAGGCGTCCAGGCCGTCGCCGCGGCGGTCGACGAGCTTGCCGCCTCGACCGAGGAGATCGGCCGGCAGGTGGCACAATCCGCGGCGATCGCGTCCAAGGCCGTCGAGGAGGCGAAGCGCACCGATACCACCGTGCAGGGCCTCGCGGAGGCGGCGCAGCGCATCGGCGAGGTGGTGCAGCTCATCAACGATATCGCCAGCCAGACCAACCTGCTGGCCTTGAATGCCACGATCGAGGCGGCGCGCGCCGGCGAGGCGGGGAAGGGTTTTGCCGTGGTCGCGAGCGAGGTGAAGTCGCTCGCCAATCAGACCGCCAAGGCGACCGACGAGATCGCGGCGCAGATCAACCAGATCCAGTCGGCGACGCGCGACGCGGTCGCGGCGATCCGCGGCATCGGCGGTACCATCGGCGAGATCAGCGAGATCGCGACGACGATCTCCGGTCGCGTGCAGGAGCAGGGCGGCGCCACGCGCGAGATCGCCGGCAGCGTGCAGCACGCGGCGGCCGGTGCCAGCACCGCCGCGCGCACCGTCCACGCCGTGAGCGACAGCGCCGCCGCGAACGGCGCCTCGGCGGAAGCGATGCGCGGCGCCACCGGCAGGCTGGTCGAGCTTGCGACCGGTCTGCGCGGCGAAATCGCCCGCTTCCTCGACCAGCTCCGCGCCGCTTAGCGTCTCTCTCATCCCACAGGCGCAGACGAGTGCACGCCCTTTAATATTCGCCTTGCCCGCGAAAGCGGGCATCCAGGAGCCCCAGATCCGGTGTGTCCACGAGCGACGCCGCTCGCCCGCCGCAAGCCCGCCGCCCCGCAACCACATCGCGATCCGCCGCGCCTGAGCTCGCGCATCGCGGCGCATCGGCAGGACATTTTTGCGGCCTCGCCGCCCTTCGGCTTGGCGCTCGGCAGGGCCGCGGCTAAATTTGCGCCCCATGATCCTGCGGCGCCTGGTCGCCCGTCTCGGCCTCATCGCTTGCCTGCTGCTCGCGCTCGCCCCGGCGGCGATGGCGGCTGCGTCGGCGCCCGCTGCCGCCGCGCCACCGGCCGCGCCGGCACCGGTCTCGGCGGACGAGCTGCAGCGCCTCGTCGACACGTTGCAGAACGACCAGCAGCGCGCTCAGCTCGTCGTGCAGCTCCAGGCGCTGATCGCCGCCCAGCGCGGCATCGAAGCGCAGCAGCCTCCCGCGACGCCCACCGGTTGGCTCAACACGCTCTCCGCCAATGTCGACGCGATCAGCGCCGAGATTCTCGCCGCCGCCGCCGTGGTGCTGGACGCGCCCTCGCTCGTCGATTGGCTCGAGGCGCAGGCGAGCGACAGCCATGCCCGCGCGCGCTGGCTCGCCATCGGCCTTCGCCTCGGCATCATTCTCGGCGCCGCCATCATCGGCGAATGGGTCGTCCGCCTGCTGCTGCGCCGCCCGCGGGCGCGGCTCGCCGCCCGCTCCAGCGATGCGCGCTTCGCCCAGCTCGTGCTCATGCTCGCCCTGTTCGTCGTCGACGCGCTGCCGGTCATCGCCTTCGCCGTCACCGCTTATACCGTGCTGCCGCTGGTGCAGCCGCGCTCCTGGGCGACCAGCGCGCAAGTCGCCGGCGTCGTCATCCAGGCGAGCTTGACGGCGCGCCTTATTCTTGCCGCGGCCAATGTCGCGCTGCTCTCGACGCCGGCAACGGCGCTCTATACGCTCGGCGAGGAGACGCGCAACTACCTCTATATCTGGGTCCGCCGCTTCACCAACTGGTCGGTCTACGGCCTGGCGCTGGCCGCGGTGACCTGGTGGCTGGGGGTTCCCGGCGCCATCTTTGCGTTGCTGCTGCGCGGCACCATGCTGGTGCTCGGCATCCTGTCGGTGATCTTCGTACTGCAGAACCGCGTCGCCGTCGCCGACATGCTGCGCGGCAAGCACGATGGCGGCGCCGGCATGCCGGCGGGCGGCCATGGCTGGCGCCTGTTGCGCCACCGCCTCGCCGACACCTGGCACGTGCTCGCCATTCTCTACATCGCCGGCACCTTCGGCAGCTATGTGCTGCACATCCAGGCGGGCTTTGCCTATGTCTTCCGCTCGACGATCCTCAGCCTCGTCGTCATCCTCGCCGCCGGCATCATCGTCCGCGCGGTGCGGCGGCTGAGCCAGCGCGGCTTTGCCATCGGCGAGGATCTGAAGCGCCGCTTCCCGACGCTCGAGCACCGCGCCAATCGCTACCTGCCGATGCTGACCGTCGCGGCGTCGGTCATCGTCTATGTCTTCGCCGCCTTGACCCTGCTGCAGGCCTGGGGCATCGACACCTTCTCCTGGTTCAGCACCGATACCGGCCGCCGCATCAGCGGTGCCGTCGTGTCGATCGCCACGGTTCTGCTGGTCGCGCTGCTGATCTGGGAGATTTTCGGCTCGGCGATCGAGCGCTACCTGAACGGCGTCGGCGTCGACGGCAGCCGGGTCGCGCGCAGCGCGCGGACGCGCACCTTGCTGCCGCTGTTGCGCACCACCGTGCTCATCATCCTGCTCACCACGGTCGGGCTCATCGTGCTCTCCGAGCTCGGCGTCAACATCGCGCCGCTGCTCGCCGGTGCCGGCATCGCCGGCATCGCCGTGGGCTTCGGCTCGCAGGCGCTGGTCAAGGACGTCATCACCGGCCTGTTCATCCTGCTCGAGGACACGCTGGCGGTGGGCGAGATGGTCGATGTCGGCAACAACCACGCCGGCATCGTCGAAGCGATCTCGGTCCGCACCATCCGGCTCCGCGATCTCTCGGGGACGCTGCACACCGTGCCGTTCAGTGACGTTTCGACGGTGCGCAACCTGACGCGCGACTACTCCTATTTCGTCGCCGATGTCGGCGTGCTCTATCGCGAGGATCCCGACCGCGTCATCGCCGTGCTGCGTGACGTCGCCGACAGCCTGCGCCGCGACCCCGACTGGGCGCCCTCGATCGTCGAGCCGCTCGAAATCTTCGGCGTCGAGCGTTTCTCCGACACCGCCATGGTCATTCGCGCCCGCCTCAAGACCGTCCCCATGCGCCAATTCGCCGTCGGACGCGAGTTCAACCGCCGCATGAAGAAGGCCTTCGACGCCAACGGCATCGAGATGCCCGCGGGGAACCAGACCCGCTACCTGGACCCGCCGAAGGCGTCCTGAGGCCCTCCCCCGACCCTCTCGCGCAAGCGACCCGCAAGCGGGAGAGGGAGGGACCCATCGCGTAGCGATGGGAGGGTGAGGGAAGTCAGCCTTGATTCCAGTTGCTAACCCTCGCCGCGTTCCAACACCGCCAACGCTTCCGCATCGACCGCCGCCAGAACGCGCTGCGCCGTCGCGATGCCGAAGCCGGCGCGCGCCAGCGCGGCGAGATCCTTCTGGCGAAACCGCGCGCGCTGCTCCGGCCCGCGACAGGGGCCGAGCCGGCGGCGGCGGACCAGCGCGCAGGCGGCGGCGAGCTCGCCCTCGCCCGGCTCGGCGTCGAGCGCGCTCAGCGTTTCGTCGACGAGCTCGGCGCCGACGCCCTTCATCGCCAGCCGGCCGCGAATGCCATAGCGCGAGGCGCCGCGCCGCCGGAGGCTCGCCGCCTGCTGCGCCGCATAGGCGCGGTCGTCGAGCAGTCCCGAGCGCAGATAACGCGCGACGATCTCCTCGATCAGGCGCTCGCCTTCGGCGGGATCGCTGCCATGGGCGCGTGCGGCGCGCGCCACTTTGCGCCGCAGCACGCGCCGCAAATTGCCGCTGGAGCTGGCAAAGCGCTCGAGATAGTGCAGCGCCGCCGTCTCGAGCTGGGCTGCGGTCGCCGGTTTCGGGTCGCGGCGGGGCTTGTGCGGGCGCTCTTCCATGCGCCGATGTTAGCCCTTCCGCTCGGGCCTGATCCAGCGGCGCGGGGCGCGCTCTACGACAAGGCGGTCATGAGGTCGGCGAGCGTCCCCGGCCGGCCGGCACTTCGCCAGATGTCGCCCGTGATCTCCGCGCCAAGCGCACGGTAGCTCTCGAATTGGGGCTCGCTGAACCACTGATCGAAGGTCGTGTCGAAGGGAAAGGACGAGTTGGACAGATGATAGGCGAAGACATCGCCGGGATCGTCCACCGCCTTGGGCTTGATGTAGAGGATCGCTCCGGTGTCGGCTTCGGTCGCGCCTTTCGGATAGTGAATTTTACCGATGAGATAGGTCGGACGTGCCTGCGGCGTGCCCGGATCGGTCATCCGCTCCAACCCCGGAATCTCCACGTCGGTATTGAGGTCGATGCGGATCTTGCGGATCGCGTTGCCGAGATCTTCGAAGGCGTAATCGGGATCGGCGCCCGCGTCGATCACCACGATCAGGGTGCAGCGCCGCCGCACCATCTCATAGAGGCCGAGATTCTCGAAATGGCCGCCATCGCTGAGATAGACATAGGCGCTTTTGTCGGTCAGCAATCCGAACAGCTCGGCGAGATAGGGCCGAATCGCCAGCCACGGTCCGTCCTTGCGATAATGCAGATCGAGGACGGACAACGACGCCAACAGCCTTGCGACGCACTTGTTGGCGGAGAACCGGGCCAGACCGCTGACCAGCCGACGGACTGATCTTCCCATCGCCCCGTGCCGTTCGCCCGCTTCGCCGGGATTGCCAAGCCACCAACCGAGCCTGACGTTGAGCAGCGTCAGCAGGAAGCTGACGGAGGGGGACGAGTGATAGCCCATGTTGGAGCTGATGGCCGCCCCTGAGATCGCCATGGCCGTGCCCAGCGAAATCCCGCCCGCCGGATCGCCATACGCCGCCGTCGGCCTGAATCCGAGTCCCGGCAGTGCCGAGCCGCAATAATAGGGGGTTGCGGTGAAGGAGGTGGCCTTGCGCTGCTGCCAGGACAACTTCTCGCCGTAAGACAGGTTGAGCGCCATGTTGATGACGTGGAGCGGGCACCAACCCTCGGCCTTGTCCGGCGCGATCGCCTGCAGGCGGATGTTGTCGCAAAGATCGAATTCGGTGAACGGGTCCGGATGGCGGTCCGCCGGTGCGACACTCGGCGCCATGCCCGGGCGGTCGACGAGCCGCGCCGCACCGAGATAGGCGCGGATCAACCGGTTGCGATAGATCGCGTGCAACGAGAACCGGTTGACGTTGACAAAAAAGCCGGCGGCGAGCCCGATCAGGACCGGCAGGCCGATCGCGACCAGCAGCGACATCCAAGCCTTATGATAGGTCGCCGCGCCGTTCCCGAAGGGTCCCCAGAACAGCGTCGATTGGGTGAAATCCCCATCGAAGACGAGCGCGTCGCTCATCCAGGACAGCAGGATCAGCAGAATGCCCGCAAACAGCGGGCCGGCGAGCGCCAAGGCGACATTGAGTGCGAGCGCGGTCCAATCCGTGCTCCTTCCCATTGCCGGTGTCGACGCGCTCTTGCCGAGCAGCGCGGTCGCGAGGCCGGTCAGCCCGCCCAGGCTCGACAGCCACGCGGGGGCGGCGCGCGCCAGGCACGGACCGAACAGAACCAGGCTCGCGAGCAAGGCCCAGCCGGCCGCCACGGCGAGGAAATACCCGCCCGCCTTCGCCAGCCATTCCCGCTGAAAATCGCCGCGGCGGCTGTAGCTGCGCAGGAACTGGTAGGCGACATGACCGCTGAGCAGCGAGGCCAGAAACCACGGCACTCCCAGAATGACCACGTAGACTTGCGACAGCTCGCCACATACATAGAGTTCCGCGCCCCACCACAGCGCTGCGCCGCTCGCCGCCCCGGCAATGAGCCAGGCGAGGAAATCGGCGGCGACGCAGGATGCCGCGCTTCGGCACGGAATCACCAGCCAGGCGAGCAGCGCGACGAGAACCCCGACGAGCGGCAAATGCCACCAGGCATCGGTCAGCCACGGCAGATTGAACGCCTCGCCCAGCCAGGGCGCGCCGTCGAACCGCTGGAGCGACTGCGCTGCATTGATGATCGACGCGAAGCCGGCTCCGGCCAGGATGGCCGGAAGCAGGATCACGCCAAGAAAGCGCAATTGAAACTGAGCCGGCGACGTCGCCGCTGCCTCGGCTGCGGTTGCGGCGGCCGGCGGCCGGCACAGCACATATTTTCGGGTGAAAGCGAGGCTTACGACGGCAAGCCCGAGAGTGACGGCAACGGCGAGGATGGCCGCAGGCCTCGCAACGCCATCACCGGGCAGCGTCGCCCAATGGCCGAGCGCGGCGACGAGCTTGGGCGCGATCGCGGTGAGCCAGAGCAGCGGTACGAGCACCGCCCATGTCATCAGCAGGTTCCGCGCGATGCCGCCGACCGCGGCGAGCGTATCGCCCGAGGTGAGGCCGAGGCGCGGCGTCAGATAGTTGCTGTAGTTGCGCAGATGCTCGAGCGACGGCGGGTCGCTGGTGCGATCGGGATCCCGCAGCTGCAAATCGTTGATGACCGCGTCGCTGCCACGGTGGCGGATCGACGCGGTAAGCCAGGCGCCGATATAGCCGCCGCCCGAAACCGTCGAAAGATAGTTGAATTGACGCAGCAGGCCGGTCGTCGCCAGCGCCTGAAGCACGCCGAGGCAGAAGGTTGCGCTCCTGATGCCGCCGCCCGACAGGCAAAGCGCCGTCGGCTTTACCTGGCGCAGCTCGGCCTCGTCGCCGCTCTTGAAGAGCTTTTCATATTCGGCGCGCAGGCAAGCGTCCCAGGTGATCGGCCCCGACATGCCCCCTCCGATCGGCTTGCGCCGTCGGCCATTGAGTATCACACTTTAAAGTTGTGAGAAAGGCGCAGATGGCGCGGCCGATCAAAACACCGAGACAGAGGCTTGACCTTCCTTATGCTCATTCTTAGCATAAGGGGGTGAGGCTAGGGGTATATTGAGGCCGGGAGGGCCGATCAGGCCATGAGCTTTCGCTCGATCTACCGCCACGGGTTTGCGCGCGTCGCCGCCTGCACCGTCCGCTGCGGCATTGCCGATCCTGCCGCCAACAAGCAGGCGGTGCTCGACGCGGCGCGCGCCGCTGATGCCCGCGGCGCGGCGCTCGCGATCTTTCCCGAGCTGGCGCTCTCGGGCTATGCGATCGAGGATCTGCTGCTGCAGGATGCGATGCTGGACGCGGTCGAGCGCGCCGCCGCCGAGCTCGTCGCCGACAGCCGCGCGCTTCAGCCGGTGCTCGTGGTCGGGGCGCCGCTGCGCCACCGCGACCGCGTCTACAACACGGCGCTGGTGATGCATCGCGGCCGGCTGCTCGGCGTGGTGCCCAAATCCTACCTGCCGACCTATCGCGAGTTTTACGAGCGGCGGCAATGCGCCCCCGGCGATCTGGCGCGGGGCGAGACGTTTCGTCTCGGCGAGCACGAGGTGCCCTTCGGCCCCGATCTTCTCTTCGCCGCGGAGGATGTGCCGGGCTTCGTGCTGCATGTCGAGATCTGCGAGGATCTCTGGGTGCCGATCCCGCCCAGCTCCGAGGCGGCGCTGGCCGGCGCGACGGTGCTGGCGAACATTTCCGGGAGCCCGATCACCATCGGCCGCGCCGATACGCGCCGCCTGCTCTGCCGCGCGCAATCGGCGCGCTGCCTTTCGGCCTATCTCTATGCCGCCGCCGGCGCCGGCGAATCCACCACCGAAGTCGCCTGGGACGGCCAGTGCAGCGTGTTCGAGAACGGCGTGCTCCTGGCGGAGAGCGCGCGCTTTCCTGCGACTGCGCAAAGCGCCGTCGCCGATATCGATCTCGACCGGCTGCGCCAGGAGCGCATGCGCATGGGCACCTTCGACGACAACCGGCGCAGCCATGCCACGCGCCTTGCCGGCTTCCGCCGCGTCGCCTTCCGCCTGGCGCCGCGGCCGGACGATATCGGGCTCGAGCGCGCGGTCGAGCGCTTCCCTTTCGTGCCGTCCGATCCCGCGCGCCTCGCGCAGGATTGCTACGAGGCTTACAACATTCAGGTCGCCGGCCTGACGCAGCGCGTCGCCGCGACCGGCGTGAAGCGCCTGGTGATCGGCGTTTCCGGCGGTCTCGATTCGACTCAGGCGCTGCTCGTCGCCGCCAAGGCGGTCGACCGGCTGGGCCTGCCGCGCGACAGCATCATCGCCTGCACCTTGCCCGGCTTCGGCTCCAGCGTCGAGACGCGCGCCAATGCCATCCGCCTCATCGCCGCGCTCGGCGCCAGCCACCGCGAAATCGATATCCGCCCCGCGGCGGAGAAGATGCTCGCCGATCTCGGTCACCCCTATGCGCGCGGCGAGAAGGTCTACGACGTCACTTTCGAGAATGTTCAGGCGGGGCTGCGCACCGACTATCTCTTCCGCCTCGCCAACCAGGAAGGCGGCTTCGTCGTCGGCACCGGCGATCTGTCGGAGCTGGCGCTCGGCTGGTGCACCTATGGCGTCGGCGATCAGATGTCGCATTACCATGTGAATGCCGGCGTGCCCAAGACGCTGATCCAGCATCTCATCCGCTGGGCGATCGGCGCGCAGGAATACGCGCCGCCGGTGCTGGCAACCTTGGAGGCGATCCTCGCCACCGAGATCTCGCCCGAGCTGGTGCCGGCCGACGCGGCCGGTGCGATTCAGAGCACCGAGGCGGTGGTCGGGCCGTACGAACTGCAGGATTTCAATCTCTACTATGTCCTGCGCTTCGGCTTCCGTCCGTCGAAGATCGCCTTCCTCGCCCTCCATGCCTGGGGCGATGCCGCGCGCGGCGCATGGCCGCCCGGCTATCCCGAGGCGGCACGCCACGGCCGCGATCTCGGGGAAATCCGGCACTGGCTGCGCGTCTTCCTCTATCGCTTCTTCACCATCAGCCAGTTCAAGCGCTCGGCCATGCCGAACGGCCCCAAAGTCAGCGACGGCGGCGCCTTGTCGCCGCGCGGCGACTGGCGCGCGCCCTCCGACGGCAACGCCCACGCCTGGCTCGCGGAGCTGGACGCCGAAGTGCCGCCCTGACCCTCGCCTTGCCCGCGGAAGGCGGGCATCAGCGCCACACCGACCTCCTCAAGCTGCTCTGGAAATTCTGAGCGCTTCCGAAAATCTCCGCCTTTTCAATATTTTATCGCCGTCCCCGCGAAAGCCGGGACCCAGAGCCACGGGCTCTGCTCATCGGGGCTGAAGCTCCTGGATTCCCGCTTTCGCGGGAATGACGGCAGGGTTCGTTCTGCTCGCATGACGCGGCTCTACTTGCCGATTTTTCTACTTATTGTGTGTCGGAATTCAACTATTGGTTATATGACCGTTCTTGGATATGGTTACCGCCCTGTTCCGAAGCGCGGCGCGCTGAGGCGTCGTCGGCGGATCTTCGGACGGAGGGGCGATGGAGAGGGGGGCGTCGCGGCAGGTTTTCCGCCAGGGACTGCTGGCGGGGGCGTCGGTTCTCGCGCTGACGCTCAACACCGCGCCGGCCATGGCGGCCTGCACCACCGATAGCTCCAACACGACCATTAGCACGAGCACTGCCTGCGTTACCTGGAGCGGCGGCAATCTCTCCGTCACCAACTCCGGCACGATTTCAGGCGGCACCGTCCACAGCGCCGTCAGCGGCTCAGGCGTCACCGGCACGCTGACCAACAGCGGCACGATCAGCGGCAACACGAATGGCGTCTATTCCACCGCCAACATCACCGTGCTCGCCAATAGCGGCACGATCAACGGCGACGGCAGCGTCGGCATCTACAACGTTGGCGGTACGATCGCCACGCTGAGCAACGGCGG
This sequence comes from Allostellaceae bacterium, assembly GCA_035509275.1. Classification (GTDB taxonomy): domain Bacteria; phylum Pseudomonadota; class Alphaproteobacteria; order ATCC43930; family CGMCC-115725; genus DAHUYF01. The sequence goes on from DATJLU010000181.1 coordinate 22,483, forward strand.
CACGATCAGCGGCGCCGGTGTCATCAGCGGCTACTACAGCGGCATCAACAACAGTGGCAGCATCGGCACGCTGATCAACAGCGGCACGATCAGCGGCGGCAGCAACGGCATCGGCAACCCCGGCAGCATCGGCAGCAACCCCGGCACGATCGGCACGTTGACCAACAACGGCACGATCAGCGGCGGCGCGATCGGCATCGGTAACAGCAGCACCATCGGCACCAGCACCATCGGCACGCTGATCAACAACGGCACCATCAGCGGCGGGACCTACGGCATCCTCAACAACGGCACGATCACCACGCTGAGCATCAGCGGCGGCGCCGGCATCAGCGGCGGCACCGGCATTCGCAACAATCTCACCATCGGCGCGCTGACCAACGGCGGCATTATCAGCGGCAATTACGGCGTCAACAACGCTGGCACCACGATCGGCACGCTGAGCAACACCGGCGTGATCAGCGGGGGGATCGACGGCATCGCCAACACCGGCAGCATCACGGCGCTCAGCAACAGCGGCACGATCAGCGGCAGCGGCAGTTGGGGCATCTACAACAGCGGCGGCAGCATCGGCACGCTGAGCATCACCAACGGCGGCACCATCAGCGGCGCTCAGACGGGAATCTATAACCTTGGCGGGACGATCGGCACGCTGACCAACAGCGGCACGATCAGCGGCAGCGTCAACGACGGCATCTTCAACACGAACAGCATCGGTACGCTGAGCATCGCCGGCGGCGGCAGCGTCAGCGGCGCCAAGACAGGCATCTATAACAGCGGCAGCATCGACGCACTCGCCAATGCCGGCGGCATCAGCGGCAAGATCGGCATTTACAACGCCGGCAGCGTCGGCGTCCTGAGCAACAACGGCAGCATCGGCGGCGCCTCCATCGGCGTGTGGAGCGACGACAGCATCGGCACCCTGACCAACAGCGGCGTGATCAGCGGCGGCAACTACGGCATCGCCGCGTATGCCGGCCGCATCAGCGTGCTGAGCAACACAGGCACTGCCACCATCAGCGGCGGCAGCTACGGCATCGCCATCGCGGGCAGCGTCAGCATCGGGGCGCTGATCAATAGCGGCACGATCAGCGGCCACGGCAACGTCGGCATCGGCAACTTTGGCAGCATCGGCACGCTGACCAACGGCGGCACGATCAGCGCTGGGGTTGTCGGCATCGGCAATGACGGGGGGAGCATCGGCGCGCTGAGCAACACCGGCACCATCAGCGGCGCCAGCACCGGGATCGTCAACACCGGCAGCATCGGCACGCTGAGCAACGCCGGCACGATCAGCGGCGGCCGCAGTTCCGGCATCTACAACAGCGGCACGATCGGCACGCTCAGCAACAGCGGCGTCATCAGCGGCGCGTTTGCCGGCATCAGCAACTCGGGCAGCATCGGCGCGCTGAGCAACACCGGCACGATCAACGGCAGCCGCACTTACGGCGTCTACAACGGTGGCGGCACGATCGGCACGCTGACCAACAGCGGCACCATCGAGGCGCCGACTGCGATCGCCAGCACCAGCACCGGCACGCTCGGCCCGATCGTCAACAGCGGCCTGATCGCCGGCAACATCACCAACCAGGCCAACCGGACGCTGACCATCGACGGCGGCAGCGGCACGATCTTCGGCACTTTGACCGGCGCCGGCGGATCGCTCGGCAGCGCCGATCAAGGCACCATCACCAACACCGCGGGCAATCTCGTCTTCGCCGCCGGCAACCTGCTGCTGAACGACGTGGTCAATGTCGGCAGCAACACCGTCGTCAACACCGGCGCGACGCTGAAGCTGGTGAACCCGGTCGCGATCACCGGCGCGTACCAGCAGACCGGCGGCGGCCTGGTGGCGCAGGCGGCGAGCGCTTCCAGCTACGGCTATCTCGCGGTCAGCGGCACGGCCAGCGTTGCCAACGCCGCCATCGTCATCTCCGGCGCCGGGCTCGCCGGCGGCACCTCCTTCACCATCGTCCGCGCCGGCGCTACCGGCGGCTATACCGGCGACACCGCCAGCATCATCGGCACCAGCGGCCTCACCGCCACGGTGGAGACCGTCGGCGACGACCTCGTCGTGACCCTCGCCGGCGCCCCCTCCGGCTCTACCGGCTATTCGAGCCCGGGCGGCTTCACCGCCATCGGCGACGCCGCCGGCGGGGTCGCGGCGCAATTGGGGCCCGTGCTCGACGCGATCAACGGCAGCACCGCGCCGGGCGCCGTCGCTTTCCAGAACGCGGTGCTGGTGCCGCTGGCCGAGCTGCCCGCAAACCAGCAAGGCGAGGCGATCAAGCAATTGGCGCCGGAGCAGATCGCGCCGCAGCTGGCGCTCGGCTCCGCGAACGAGGTGCAGGCGGCGGTGGAGCAGCACCAGCAGGCGATGATGGCCTACGACCCCGCGACCGGCGCAGCGGCGGGCTCGGCGGCGCGGGACAGCGCGCTCTGGGCGCAGCTGCTGGGCGGCGGCGCGCGCCGCGACAGCAACGCCGCCGCCGATGGCTACCACAGCACCGATGCCGGCTTCACCGCCGGCCTCGATCACCTCTTCACGCCAGAGCTGCTGGGCGGCGTCGCCGCGAGCTGGCTGCACGCCTGGGCGCGCGGCCTCGACGGCGCCGGCGGCCAATCGACCGACCTCGACAGCTACCAGCTCACCTTATACGGCACCTACCGGTATGACCGCCTCTTCCTCGACGGACAGCTCGGCGCCGGCTGGAACCAGTTCGGCCAGAACCGCGCCATCGCCTTCCTCGGCAAGACCGCGTCGGCCAATTACGACGGCCAGCAATACCTCGCCGATGCGCTCCTCGGCTACGACCTGCCGCTGCGCCGGG
>DATJLU010000182.1:0-3679 GCA_035509275.1 Allostellaceae bacterium
CGGTCGGTCTTGGGCCGCCGCTTCTCGCGCGAGACCGCGACCGAGGTCGAATGGATCACGTGCGTCTCGATGCCGCGGTTCTCAAGCCAGCGCGCGAGCCAGAAGCCGTCGCGGCCGGCCTCGTAGCTAACGGCGATGCGATTGATTGGACGCCCCGCCTTCACGGCTTCGGCGCGCCAGCGTCCAAGCAGCCGGAGCAGGTCTTCGCCATTGGACTCGATTTTCTTCTTCGGCTGGCGCTCGACGCCAGGGATCAAACCGGCAATGAGCCAACTCGAGCATCCCATCTCGACCACTGCCGTCAGCGTGCTATCCTGGTCAAAGGCGGCGAGGCATCGACCCATATCGTTTGCATGGGTTGTCATGGGGCATCTCCATCAGCTGTGACGGCGATGAGAATGCCATTTGCCCTCGCCGCCTGCCCCATAGCTTCTTAACACAAGGAGACGTCGCGGCACAGGGTGCTTTAAGCTCCGCCGCCTGGGCATCGGCGGCGAGCAGAGGCAGGACAATGGCGGCGATCGCCGCTGCAATGCGATGAGTTTTCATGCGTAGCGGTCCTGCTCGAGGCGCTGGCCGAGGCGGCGGCGCAGATGAAGCCGCGGATCAGGTAGGACGCGGCTTGAGCCAGTCGCCTTCGTCCGCGGCAGCGGCCAGATCAGGCCTTAGCGGCTGTAGCGCCTCCTATCGAGTGCGCCGCTCTTGCTCGACCCGAAACGCCCTATTGAAGACGTGCATGAAGATGCACCACCATAGGAGCTGGACCACCAGCTCGCCGCCATGCGGACCGCGGCTGAGAAACCCGCGATGCGCGGCGCCCTGGAGCCCGACAACCGCCGGCATAAGCTTCTGAAGGGTCCATAGGACCATTGCGGCGAGCGGTGCCCAGCGCTCTGCCCGAGATATGTAAGCACGCCCAACCCGACCCATAACGCGGCACCTATATAGGCGACCGAGCCCAGAACGGTGGCAACGCTGAAACGCTCCGCCTCAGTCGCGGCCACGAGGCTGCAGATGAGCGCGATGCCCCCGCGCCGATTGCACGAATCGCAGCTCGCTATAGCCGGCGACCTGTCGTGCAAGCTCGGCGGCATCGATCTGCCACCAGAGCAGCCAGTCGATGACACGACGGCGATGGCCTTGCGTCACGGCGGAGCTTTGTTCCCGCGGTACGGGCGACGGCAGCGGGATTTCCGGCAATGCGGCTATGGCGCTTTCCGCCAGGCGGTAGGTGCGCACGGGCCGAGCAATGTTCTTGAGCGGCTTCTCGCCGAAATCGTCGAAGGGCAAATCGAGCTTGTCCCGCACCTGCTCGTAGGCTGCTCCGGAAATACAGATGCCGCCGGCGTCAGCCAATCCTTCGAGGCGAGACGCCACGTTGACCCCGTCGCCGAGGAGATCGGCGCCCTCCACGACGACGTCCCCGAGGTTGATCCCTATACGGAACAGGATCCGGTGCTCCTCGGCCAAGTCGCGATTGCGCGAGATCATCCCCTGCTGAAATGCGACGGCGCAGCGGACGGCGTCGACGACGCTGCCGAATTCGATCAAAAGCCCGTCCCCCGTCGTCTTGACGATGTGCCCGCGATGAGCGCCGAGTACGGGGTCGATGAGGTCGCGGCGGAGAGTCCGAAGCCGCGTAATCGTGCCTTCCTCGTCGGCTCGCGTCAGCCGGCTGTAACCGGCGATATCAGCCGCCAAAATCGCGGCGAGCTTCCTTGCTGCGATGAGCCTCTCCGGCACGGCCTCCTCCGCGCAATGGTCGCCCCGACAATCTAGCATTCGGGCCCCGGCTGGCCCAGGCGGCGAGTGGGCGCGCGCCGCCGCAGGCGGCGGACGGCTTCGCGGGCGGACAGAAGGCAAAGTCGGTAACGCCGGAATCTCCTATGCGACCACGGACATCGCGCGGCGAGTGACGCATTTTTTCGGTCTGGACCGAGACGGATTTGAAACTCGCTCGCTCGCTCGCGGCGTACCGCCCCCGGCTAGTATTGCGCCTGGTGATCGCGGCTCTACACAACCCCGCGCGCCACCACTCTTGCGATAAGCCCGGCCACTCTGATTGAGCGGCGCTGCCACGACTGCTAATGGGATGGTCCGGCCGTGCTCCAGCCCCGCCAGTGATAGAAGCTGGTGCTCGGGGCAGCGAAGACAAGGAGCACGCCATGTCTCAGAAATCTAGTTGCGCAATCGCCGTGGTCGGCATCGATATCGGCAAGAACTCGTTCCACGTCGTGGGACAGGATCGGCGTGGTGCGATCGTGCTTCGACAGAAATCGTCGCGCGGCCAGCTCGAGGCGCGACTCGCCAACCTGCCACCGTGCCTGATCGGCATGGAGGCCTGCGTCGGCGCACATCATCTCAGCCGCAAGCTACAGCTGCTCGGCCACAATGCCCGGCTGATGCCAGCCAAATACGTGCGGCCGTATAGCAAGGGACAGAAGAACGACTTCCGCGATGCGGAGGCGATTGCCGAGGCGGTGCAACGCCCGACCATGAAGTTCGTTGCGACCAAGACCGCCGACCAACTTGACCTGCAGGCCCTGCATCGCATCCGCGAGCGCTTGGTCAGTCAGCGTACGGGCATCATCAATCAGATCCGCGCCTTCCTGCTGGAGCGGGGCATTGCAGTACGCCAAGGTCCGCGTTTCCTGCGGGCCGCGCTGCCGGGCATCCTGGCGACACGCAGCGATGTCCTGTCACCGCGCATGTTGCGCCTGGTCGAGGACCTTGCGGGAGACTGGCGCCACCTGGATGCGCGCATAGAGCGCCTCTCCGGCGAGATTGAAACGCTCGCCCGTCAAGACCGGCACTGCGAGCGGCTGATGTCGGTGCCCGGCATCGGTCCGATCATCTCGAGCGCGATGGTGGCCGCGATCGGCACCGGCGAGATGTTCTCCAAAGGCCGCGACTTCGGCACCTGGCTCGGGTTAATACCGAAACAAATCTCGACGGGAGACCGGACAATCCTCGGCAGCATATCAAGGCGCGGCAATCGCTATCTGCGCGCTCTCTTCGTTCAGGCAGCCTGGGTCGTGCTGGTCAAGCTCGGGCCAAAGCAGTGGGAACACTATGGGCTCAAATCTTGGATCGAGGCGGCGAAGAAGCGACTGCACCGCAACGTGCTCGCCATTGCGCTCGCCAACAAGCTCGCCCGCATCGCCTGGGCGGTTCTCAACAAGGGGCGCGCCTTCATGTGCGTCAAGACCGATGCGATGGCGTCCCCTCCAGCGTGATCCTCGCACCGTGCTCGGAGCCGTCAAGGCGTGGCCTGGCAGCATGGAAGCGAGAGGCAAGGCCTGCGCGACGGCCAGCCTTGACGGCTCCTTGCGCGCGGCGCGCCTGCACGCGCAGGCCGGGACGAAGGAACGGTCGCCAGGCGCGAACAAAGGAACAGCCCCAGATGAGGAGCTATCGATGACGTAGTTAGTCTGTTCCGCCGAGGTCTGCGAGAGGGATGAGACGACGATGGAGGATCGGTCTTCCCGGCGCGTGCGAACACTGGTGACCCCAATGGCCCGGTCGAGGCCTCACCGCTAATCAGATCGCACGCGCGCTGATATCCATGATGGCCCGGAGCACCATGCGCTCCAACCAGAGGCCGGATACATTGATGCAAGACCGTAGCTGCCGGATCGACGAAACCTCTTGCAACGCACGGCCGGACCATACATTGGGG
>DATJLU010000183.1:0-4350 GCA_035509275.1 Allostellaceae bacterium
TTGCTTTCAACGCGTAAAGCGCATCCAACGCCTCGCGCGGCGTCATCTCGTCCGGATGCAAAGCCTTCACGGCTGATATGAGCTGCTCAGTCTCACTCGGCAACGCAGCCTCGGCAGCGGCGCGGGAAGGGACGGCGAACAAGGGGAGGTCGTCGACGAGTGCGCGCGCGGTCTGGCCGCGGTCCTGCGCCTCGAGCTTGGCGAGCACCGCCTTGGCGCGCGCGATCACCGGCGGCGGCAGGCCGGCGAGCTTGGCGACCTGGATGCCGTAGGAGCGGTCGGCCGAGCCGGGCAGCACTTCGTGGAGAAACACCACGTCGCCCTGCCATTCCTTTACCCGCACGGTGGCGTTGAACAACCGCGGCAGCTTGGCGGAGAGCGCGGTCAGCTCATGATAGTGGGTGGCAAACAGCGTGCGGCAGCGGTTGCTCTCATGCAGATGCTCGATCGCGGCCCACGCGATCGAGAGCCCGTCGAAGGTGGCCGTGCCGCGACCGATCTCGTCCAGGATCACCAGCGCGCGTTCGCCCGCCTGATTGAGGATCGCTGCGGTCTCGACCATCTCGACCATGAAGGTGGAGCGGCCGCGCGCGAGATCATCGGCGGCGCCGACGCGGCTGAAGAGGCGATCGACGATGCCGAGCCGGGCGCGCTCGGCCGGCACGTAGCATCCGGCCTGCGCCAGGATGGCGATCAGCGCATTCTGGCGCAGGAAGGTGCTCTTGCCCGCCATATTGGGCCCGGTGAGCAGCCATAGGCGCCGGCCTTCGGCGAGGTCGCAATCATTGCCGACGAAGCTCTGCCCGTCGCCCTGGCGCAGCGCCGCCTCGACCACGGGATGGCGGCCGCCGACAACCGAAAAGCCGAGACTGTCATCGACCTCGGGGCGGCAATAGCGCTCGGTCACGGCGAGCTCGGCGAGGCCGGCGGCGACATCGATCGCCGCCAGCGCGGCGGCGGCGCGGGCGATCTCGGCGGCACGAGCCATCGCCGCGGCGACGAGCGCGTCGAAGAACTGCAGCTCCAGCGCCAGAGCGCGGTCAGCCGCCGAAGCGATGCGGCTTTCGAGATCGCCCAGCTCCACCGTCGAAAACCGCATGGCGTTGGCCATGGTCTGGCGATGGATGAAGCGCTCTTTCAGCTTCTCCGCATGCGTCGCGGTCACCTCGACATAGTATCCGAGCACGTTGTTGTGACGGATCTTGAGCGAGGCGATTCCGGTCTCGGCGGCATAGCGCGCCTGGAGCGCGGCGATGCGGCGCCGGCTCTCGTCGCGCAGGCTCAAGAGCTCGTCGAGATCGGCCGAATAGCCGGCGGCGATGAAGCCGCCATCGCGCGGCGAGAGCGGCAGCTCGGCGGCGAGCGCCCGCGCCAGGGTGGCGACGAAATCGCCGTGCTCGCCGAGATCGCGCTCGGCCTCGGCGAGAAGCGCGGGCAGCGTCGATGCCTGTTGCAGCAGCCTGCGCAGCGACGCGGTCTCGCGCAAGGTGTCGCGCAACGCCGCCAGATCGCGCGGCCCGCCGCGGCCCAGCGCCAGCCGCGCTTGCGCGCGCTCGATATCGGCGGCGCGCGCCAGCATCTCGCGCAGGCTTTGGCGCAGCCGCTCCTCCGCGGCGAGAAAGCCGACCGCGTCAAGGCGGCGGGCAATCACCGCGGGATCGGTGAGCGGCGCCGCCAGCTGCTCGGCGAGGAGCCGCGCGCCGGCGCCGCTGACGGTGCGGTCGATGATGGCGAGGAGGCTGCCGCGGCGCTCGCCGGACAAGGTTTGGGTCAGCTCGAGATTGCGCCGCGTCGCCGCGTCGATCTCCATCACCGCGCCGGCGCCGAGGCGGCGCGGCGGCTGCAGCAGCGGCGCCTTTCCCTGCTGTGTCAGGTTGACATAGTCGACGAGCACGCCGCCGGCGGCGAGCTCGGCGCGGCCGAAGCCGCCGAAGCCGTCGAGCGCGCGGACGCCGTAGAGCGCTTCGAGACGCTTGCGGCCGTTCTCGCTGTCGAAGCGCGCATTGGCGAGCGGCGTCAGCCGCCGCTGCCAATCGCCCAGCATCGGGGCGAGCTCAGCGCGCTGCAGCAGCCGCTCGGGCACCAGCACCTCGCCGGGCTCGAGCCGCGCCAGCGCCGCGCCGAGGCTCGCCGCTGTCACCTCCTGCAGCGAGAAGGCGCCGGTGGAGAGCTCGAGCCAGGCCAGCGCCAGCGCGCCGCCGGCCTCCGCGAGCGCCGTGAGGTAATTGCTGCGCCGGGCATCGAGCAGGCCTTCCTCGGTGATCGTGCCGGGGGTGACGATGCGCACCACGGCGCGGCGGATGGCCGCCTTGCTGCCGCGCTTCTTGGCCTCGGCGGGATCCTCCATCTGCTCGCAGACGGCGACGCGGAAGCCCTGGCGGATGAGGCGCGCCAGATAGGCCTCCGCGGCATGCACGGGGACGCCGCACATCGGGATGTCCTCGCCGTCGTGCCGGCCGCGCTTGGTCAGCTGAATGTCGAGTGCCGCCGCCGCCTTCGCCGCATCCTCGAAGAACAGCTCGTAGAAATCGCCCATGCGGTAGAACAGCAGGCAATCCTGGTGCTGGCGCTTCAGCTCGAGATATTGCGCCATCGCCGGCGTCGCCGCGGCGGGCTCCAGCGGCGGCGCGGGCTCCGCGCCCAGGGCACTATCGGGAGCGCGGCGCGGTGCGGTATCGTTCATGCCGAAATCGGGAGTGTTGCGGTCGCGCGGTCGCCAGCGCGGGGCAACCTAGCATGGATGAGGAGCGACGGCACCATGGCCGAGACCAAAGACAAGCCGCCTTTCCAAGTGGTGCGCGAAGCCGTCGCATCCTTCGCCAGCAAGGACGCGATGCGCCGCGCCGTGGCGCAGCTGCTGGGCTCAGGCTTCGGGCCTGCGGACATCTCCGTGCTGGCCAGTCACGACTCGCTTGAAGTCGCGGGCGAGGTCCCGGGCTATAGCGGCAAGCCGCGCAGCAGCGTGCTTGCCGGGCTCACCGACGAGGTCACCTTCCTGGCGCCGCTGACGGTGGCCGGGTTTTCGTTGCTCTCCGGCGGCCCGGTCGCCATCGCGCTCGCCGCGCTGGTCGGCGCCGGTCTGGGCGGCGCGGCGATCAAGGAGCTGCTCGACTACGTCACCGCCAACCGGCACAGCGCCGAGTTCGCCGCCGCGCTCAAAGCAGGGGCGGTGCTGCTCTGGGTGCGCGTCGACGATCCCGAGGTCGAGGCGACGGCGGTCCGGATCCTGGAGGAGGCCGGCGGGCGCCATGCGCATATGCATGCGCGAGCCTTGCGCCCTAAGGGTTGAGCGGAGAGAGCCCCGCCCGAAGGGGCGGGGCTCGTCGCGGGTGCCGGCGGTTCAGCGGACGACGACGCCGAGATTGAGCGCAGGGGCCGGATAGACCGGCGCCGGCGCGTAGCCGTAGCCATAGCCCGGCGGGTAGGCATAGGCATAGCCGTAGACCGCCGGGCGATGGTCGAAGCGGTCATGGCCGCGCCAGTCATGCGCGTAGCGGTCGGGAGCGCCGCGGTGCCAATCAGCGGCCAGGGCCGGAGCCATAGCAGCACCGCCCAGGATGGCGGTGGTGGCGGCGGCGAGAAGCCCGGCGCGGAGCGTGCGGCGGAGTGTGGTGGGGGTCTTCATAGTGCCTCTCCTTTCCTTGGAGGCTGGGGAACTCTGCCAATTAGTAAGCAAGCTTAGTATCTCCCATCCCTGTCGCCCGGGTTACAAAGAGTTCATCGCAGCGGCGCAAATGTTCTTGAAATGTTCCGAACCCTCTCTTAGGCTCTTGCGCTCTGAAGCGGCGTCCAAGCGAGGGAAGGCCATGAACAGCTTCGAGACGGTCGACGAATTCCTGGTGGCGAGCTACCACCGCAATCTCGAGGACGTGCTGTGCGACGGCTGCTTGATCGGCCGGCTCAGCACCCAGTTCGGCGAGCGCGCGCGCATCATGCCGCAGCTCATCCGCTCGACCCGCGAGGCGGATGGCGGCCTCGCCAATGCCTATGAGGGCATCCTCATTCTCGACGGCATCTGGTACCGCTTCGCCTGCCAGGTCTTTGTCGACCAGGGCGGCCAGCGCTTCCTCAGCGATGTCAGCGCCTTCGATGCGGTCGAATGGCACGCCGAGGTGAAGATCCCGGCTTAGGGCAGCGTGCCTTTCGTCGCGTGGTGCCTGCCTCCGATCTCGGCCCGTCGACGCGGGGCAGAAGAAAGTCGGCGGCTCTGCTAGCCCGGATTTCTCACACCGTCACGGGCTGCGACGGCGATCTTTGGCGCCAGGGTAGGAGCCGGGACGCGCGGCGATGCGAGCATCGTAAGCGTCCCGGCGACGCCCTCCTGGCGCCAAAGAGCGCCGTCCCTCCGGG
>DATJLU010000184.1:0-10821 GCA_035509275.1 Allostellaceae bacterium
ACCTCTTTCAACGCCGTGCCGGCTTTGAGGCCCATATATTGGAGCGAGCGCTCCATCGCCTCGCGCTTCAGCGCGTCCGTCTCGTCGGCGGGATTGGGCACGATGCCGGTGATGGGCAGCACATCTTGGGGACTGGTGCCCCAGGTGACTTGCGGCACGATCTTCGCCGCATCGAGACGCACCTCCGTGTCGTAGCGCGCGCCCGGATCGGAAGGCAGCGTCTTCCAGAAGGCGAGCGCCTGCTCCCAGGCTGCGCCTTTCGGGGCCATCGGCCGTCCTTTCAGATACTCGTAGGTGGTCTCGTCGGGCGCGACGAGGCCGGCGCGCGCGCCACCCTCGATCGACATGTTGCAGACCGTCATGCGGCCTTCCATCGACAGCTTGCGGATCGCCGCGCCGGCATATTCGATGACGTGGCCGGTGCCGCCCGCCGTGCCGATATGGCCGATGATGCCGAGGATCAGATCCTTGGCGCCGACGCCGAACGGCAGATCGCCCTCGACCGTGATCCGCATGTTCTTGGCGCGGCGCTGGATCAAGGTCTGCGTCGCCAGCACATGCTCGACCTCGGAGGTGCCGATGCCGAATGCGAGCGCGCCGAACGCGCCATGCGTCGCAGTGTGGCTGTCGCCGCAGACGATGGTCGTGCCGGGCTGCGTCATGCCCTGCTCCGGCCCGATGATGTGGACGATGCCCTGGCGAATGTCGTCGACGGCGTAATAGGGGACGCCGAACTCCTTGACGTTGCGCTCGAGCGTCTCGACCTGAAGCCGGCTCTCCGGCTCGGTGATGCCCTTGCTGCGATCGGTGGTCGGCAGGTTGTGGTCGGCGACCGCGATGGTGAGATCGGGACGCCGCACCTTGCGGCCGTTGGCGCGCAAGCCTTCGAAGGCCTGCGGGCTCGTCACCTCATGCACGAGGTGGCGGTCGATATAGATGAGACAGGTGCCGTCCGCCTGGCGGTCGACGACATGGCTGTCCCAGATCTTGTCGAAAAGCGTGCGCGGCTTCGCCATCACGTCATCCCCTGCCCCGACCCGATGCAGGTGTGCTTGTGGAAGCACACTGCCGGAAATTGTCTACCGTCATGGCCGGGCTTGTCCCGGCCATCCACGTCTTTTAGCGCAACGGCTGAAGGACGTGGATGCCCGGCACAAGGCCGGGCACTTTTCCTACTCCTGCGCGCCGCTCTCGGCGGCGGCGTCGCGCTCGCGCTCGGCGATGCGCGCCGATTTGCCGGTGCGGCCGCGCAGATAATAGAGCTTGGCGCGGCGCACGGCGCCCTTGCGCACTACTTCGATCGCGGTGATGCGCGGCGAGTAGAGCGGGAAGACGCGCTCGACGCCTTCGCCATAGGAGATCTTGCGCAAGGTGAAGTTCGAGTTGATGCCGGCATTCTTGCGCGCGATGCAGACCCCCTCGAACGCCTGGGTGCGGCGATGCGGCTTTTCGTCCTTTGCCTTATCGCCCTTCTCGGGCTTCTCCGCGCTGCGATCCTCCTCGACCACGACGGTGACGCGCACCGTGTCGCCGGGTGCGAACTCCGGCACCGGCCGTTTGGCGAGCTGCTTCTTGATCTCTTCCTGTTCGAGCGTGTGCATAACGTTCATGGCACGAACCTCCGACTATGAGCTTCCCGCCGGGCTTTGCCGGGCGAGGTAGCGTTCCCACAAATCCGGGCGACGCTGCCGCGTCGCCTCCGCCGCCTGCGCCTCGCGCCAGCGGCGAATCTCCTCGTGATGTCCCGACAGCAGCACCTCCGGGACGGCACGCCCCTGCCAGCTCTGCGGCCGGGTGTAGTGGGGATATTCGAGCAATCCCCGGGCGAAGCTTTCTTCCTCGAGCGTCGCCTCGGTCCCGACGACACCGGGCAAGAGGCGCACGCAGCCATCGATCAGCGCGATCGCGGCGGGCTCGCCGCCGCTGAGCACAAAATCGCCGAGGCAGATCTCCTCCATCGCCCGCGCCTCGATGACCCGCTCGTCGACGCCTTCGAAGCGGCCGCAGAGCAGCCTCACGCCCGGACCCGCCGCCAGCGCGGCGAGCCGCGCCTGATCGAGCGGCCGCCCGCGCGGCGAGAGATAGAGGAGCGGTCCCGGAGCCGGCGTCGCTTCGATCGCGGCATCGACGACATCGGGCCGCATCACCATGCCGGGGCCGCCGCCGAAAGGCGCGTCGTCGACGGTGCGGTGTTTATCGCGCGCGAAGTCGCGGATGTCCACCGTCGCCAGCCGCCAGATCCCCTCGCGCAGCGCCTTGCCGGCGAGCGAATGGCCGAGTGGCCCGGGAAACATCTCCGGGAAGATCGTCAGCACGGCGGCGGTCCAGGGCGTGGTCATGTCTTGAGCTTGCCTGCAGCCCGCGGCAACGCTTCGGGTTGCGCGAAGAGCCCCTCCGGCGGATCGACGACGACGCGGCCGGCGGCGAGGTCGATCTCCGGCACCGCGGCCTCGGTGAAGGGCACCAATACGAGACGACCATCGGTGTGCTCGATCTCGAGGCTGTCGCCCGCACCGTATTCGTGAACGGCGCGCACGCGGCCGAACGCGCTGCCATCCCGGAGCACCGCGGCAAGCCCGATGAGATCGGCGTGGTAGTACTCGTCCGCTTTCGGTTCGGGCAGCGCGGCGCGCGACAAATAGAGCCGCGTGTTTTTGAGCCGCTCGGCGGCGTTGCGGTCGCTGACGCCGTCGACGCGCGCGATCAGCACGCCGCGCACCGTGCCGGTGAGCGTGAGCGCAAGGCGGCGTCCGCCGCGCTCGTCCTCGAGCGGGCCATAAGCGGCGATGGCCGCGGGCTCGGCGGTGAAGCTCTTCACCCGCACCTCGCCCTTGATCCCATGCGCGCCGGTGATGACGCCCATCAGCACTCGATGCTCCCCGGAAGCGGCCAAACGCTAGGCCTGCGCCGCTTCGCCCGCCGCCTCGCCGGCAGCGGCGGCCGCCGCCTTGGCGCGCTCCTGCGCCTTGGCCTTGGGTGCCGATTTCTGCGGCGTCTTGCGGATCTCGGGCTTCGCGGCGAGGCCGGCATCGCCGAGGAAGCGCTGCACGCGCTCGCTCGGCAGCGCGCCGACCTTGAGCCAGTGCTGGATGCGCTCGGGCTTGAGCACGACGCGTTCGGCATGGCCTTTGTCGAGCATCGGGTTGTAGGTGCCGAGCTTCTCGATGAAGCGGCCGTCGCGGGGACTGCGCGAATCGGCAACGACGATGCTGTAGAAGGGCCGCTTCTTGGTGCCGCCGCGGGTCAGCCTGATCTTCAGTGCCATGGTTCTCCTTTCGAGCGTTGCGTAAATGTAAATGGGAAGGGGGATAAGGGGATGATTGGGGATAGGGGGATCAAGAGATCAGCCGCCTTCGGCGCCATAACCTCTTATCTCCACGATCTCCCTTCATCCCCATATCCCCTTTTCACGTCTCGTCCCGACTCATTCGGCCTGGTGGCGCACCGCTTCGATGCGGTTGCCGTCGGGATCGATGATGAAGGCGGCGTAGTAGCTGGCGTGATAGTTCGGCCGAAGCCCCGGCTTGCCGTTGTCGCGGCCGCCGGCGGCGAGCGCCGCGTGATGGAAAGCCGCAACCGCGTCGCGGGTCGGCGCCGCAAAGCAGACATGGCCGTTGGCGGCGACGGCGTGGTCGGCGCGCCCGATCCAGAACGGCAGCGCCTGCTCTTTCAGCGGCGCCGTCAGCGGCAGCCCATAGCCGGAAGCATCATCGAGGTTGAAGCGGCGGGCATAGCCGAGCGGCGCCAGTGCCGCGTCATAGAAAGCCCGCGCGCGCGCAAGATCGCTCACCTCGATCGAGACGTGATCGATCATCGTCCGGCCCCGCCGCCGGGGAGGAGCGCGGAGATGCCGTGGCGCATCAGCCCTTTCTTCCCGAGCTTGTTCATCTTCTTCATCATCGTCGCCATGTCCTGATACTGCTTCAGGAGGCGGTTGATCTCCGGCACGCTGGTGCCGGAGCCGCTGGCGATGCGGCGCCGGCGCGAGGCGTTCAACAGCTTGGGATTGCGCCGCTCGTCCTTGGTCATGGAGGACAAGATCGCTTCCTGGCGCTTGATCATGCCGTCGTCGATCTTGGCTTCCTCGAGCTGCTTCTTCACCTTGTTGATGCCGGGCAGCATGCCCATGACGCCGCCCATGCCGCCCATCTTGCGCAGCTGCTTCAGCTGCTGCGCAAGGTCGTCGAGATCGAAGCCGCCCTTCTGCAGCTTGCGGGCGAGCTTTTCCGCTTCCTCGCGATCGACCGTTTCCGCCGCCTTCTCGACCAGGCTCACCACGTCGCCCATGCCGAGGATGCGGCCGGCGACGCGCTCGGCGTGGAAGGGCTCGATGGCGTCGATCTTCTCGCCCGTGCCCATGAACTTGATCGGGCGGCCGGTCACCTGGCGCATCGAGAGCGCGGCGCCGCCGCGCGCATCGCCATCGACGCGCGTCAGCACGATGCCGGTGATGCCGACGCGCTCGGCGAAGGCCTTGGCGACATTGACCGCGTCCTGGCCGGTCATGGCGTCGGCGACGAGCAGCGTCTCGTGCGGCTGCGTCGCGTCGCGCACCGCGGCCACCTCCAGCATCAGCGGCTCGTCGATATGGAGCCGGCCGGCGGTATCGAGGATGACGACGTCGTAGCCCTCGCGCTTGCCGGTATCGAGGGCGCGCCGCGAGATCGCCACCGGCCGCTCGCCGGCGACGATCGGCAGCGCGGTCACCTCGACCTGGCGGCCAAGCACCGCGAGCTGCTCTTGTGCCGCCGGCCGTTGCACGTCGAGCGAGGCGAGCAGCACTTTCTTGCGCTGGCGCAGCCGCAGCAGGCGGGCGAGCTTCGCCGCGGTCGTGGTCTTGCCCGAGCCCTGCAGCCCGACCATCATCACCACCACAGGCGGCGGCGCTTCGAGATCGAGCGGCTCGGCCTCGACGCCGCCCAAGGTCTCGACCAGGTGGTCATGCACCACCTTCACCACCATCTGCGCCGGCGTCACCGAGCGCAGCACCTCCTGGCCTACCGCTTGCTCGCGCACGGCGTTGACGAAATCCTTGACCACGGGCAGCGCGACATCGGCTTCGAGCAACGCGATGCGGATCTCGCGCAGCGCAGCATTGACGTCGTCCTCCGACAGCGCGCCATGGCGGCGCAGCCGGTCAAAGACGTCGTTGAGGCGGTTGCTCAGGCTCTCGAACATGACCATCCCAAAACCAAACGGGCCAGTGCGCGACACTCGCGGACTGGCCGGGCCCTGAAGGGCGAGGCTAAGCGCTTCAAAGCGGAAGCGGGTGGAAGGTAGAGGGCGGGGGGAGGAGAGTCAAATTGGAAGGCCCCGCGCGTGGGAAACCCCGCGCGCCGCAGAGCGCTTCCATCCCTCTCCCCTTGTGAGAGAGGGAGGGGCCCGCCGCGTAAGCGGCGGGAAGGTGAGGGGGAGCTTGAACCCGACCCCTCACCCTCCCAGCGCTGCGCGCTGGGTCCCTCCCTCTCCCACAAGGGGAGAGGGTTAAGAAGCCGCGCCCATTGACACAGGATCGCTATATCTGGTCGTATACGCTGTATATGAGTGGATATAACGAGGTGATGGGTGGCCGTTCCTGAGCGAGAGTGGGGCTTGCCGTTGCAACGGCGGGCGGCGACGCTGCCGATCGCGGTGGTGCCGGACACCCAGGCGGTGGCGGCGCTGCTGCAGGAGAAGCGCCGGCGCAAGATCTGGGAGCTCAGCGCCACTCTGCATTGCTCGGTGGTCGGCACCTGCCTTTCCGCCGCGGAGATCCGGCAGCTGCTGATCCGGCTCAAATCTGCCGATGCCGAGACCGCCTCCGACCACGATCTGCACGGTCAGGGCGTGCTGCTGGCGCGGCAGCGCGATATCGGCGGCAAGCAGTTCAACAAGGCGCTCGACCGGCGGCATCACCTGGCGATCAACCAGTTCGCCAAAGCGCGCGGCGAGGTCGCGCTGCGCGCGCTGTGGCGCGACGCGGTAAAGCGCGGCGACATCCCGGGCGCTTATTGGGCGGTGCTCACCCATCCCGACTGCAGCGACGAGCTGGTGCGCCTGGTGTTTGGCGAGGTGCATATGCTCTCGCACCTCGTGGGCGCGGCCAACCGCGCCGATATCCGCCGGCTGCATCAGCTCGAGCAGGACAATGCCGAGCTCGTCGCCAAGGTCGAGCGCCAGCAGGCCCGGCTGCGCGACGCGGCGACGCGGCACGAAGCCGAGATCCGCGCGCTGTCGGACGCGCTCGCGCGGCAATTCGCAGCGCCGGACAGCGAGATCGTGCCCACGACGGCGGCAACGCCCGATCCGGCGGTCCCGGCGCTGGAGCGGCGGCTCGCCGCCGAGGCGGCGCGGCGCGAGCGCGCCGAGCGGCGGCTGGAAGCGAGCGCGAGCACGTTGCGCGACGGCGAGGCCGCCCATCGCGCCGCGGTGCAGGAGCGCGAGGCGCTCCGCGCCGAGCTGGCCGCGGCCGAAGAGAACCTGCAGGCGCTGCTCGCGGAGGGGCTCGAGGGAAGACCGGCGGACATTGGCGGCCTGTCCGTGCTCTATATCGGCGGCCGGCCGCAACAGGTGAGCCGGCTGCGCGCGCTTTCCGAACGCGCCGCCGCACGCTTCCTCCATCATGACGGCGGCATCGATGAGCGCAGCGGGCTGCTGCCCGGCCTCATCAGCCGCGCCGACGTCGCGCTCTTTCCCGTCGATTGCGTCAGCCACGAGGCGGCGCTGATGGTGAAGCGGCTGTGCCGGCAATCAGGCAAGCCCTGGCTTCCGCTGCGTACGGCGAGCGTGACCGCCTTCCTCGCCGCGCTTGGCCCGATGCGCTCGGCCGTGGACGAGGCCCGCCGCGCCGCCGTATCTTGATGGGGAAACGGGGATTTCCGGCCGAAAAGCGCGCGCTGACGGCAATGTGAAGTGACCGGCCCGCAGATCGTGGCTAGAACATCGTCGTAGAGAAACCCCCATGCAACCCTGGCTCGACTACAGCGGGCGCCTCTCGCCGCTCAAGCTCCTCGTCTTCGTCGCGCTGTTCCTGCCCGGCGGCTGGATCGCGCTGGCGCTGGCATCGGGGCAGCTTGGCGCGGATCCGATCAAGGAGGCGCTGCATCAGCTCGGCCTTTGGGCGATCCGCTTCCTGCTGATCACGCTCGCCATCACTCCCGCGCGCGCGATCCTGCAATGGCCGCGCGTGATGCTGGTCCGGCGCATGCTGGGCGTCGCCGCTTTTGCTTACGCCGCGGCCCATTTGTCGCTTTATATCGTCGACGAGGCTTTCGACCTCGCCAAGGTGGCGAGCGAGATCGCGCTGCGCTTCTATCTCACCATCGGCTTCGTCGCCTTGTTGGGGCTGGCGGCGCTGGCGGCGACCTCCACGGACGGCATGGTGCGGCGGCTCGGCGGACGGCGCTGGCAGCGTTTGCACCGCCTGGTCTATGCGATCGTCGCCCTCGGGCTGGTCCACTACTTCATCCAAGCCAAGCTCATCGTTTACGAGCCGATGGTGATGGATGGCCTGTTCCTCTGGCTCATGGGCTACCGCCTCGTCGCCGCTCAGCGCCGCGACCGGCGCGTCCCCCTCGCGGCGCTGGCCGCGATCAGCCTCGCCTCGGCCGCGCTCACCGCACTGGGCGAGGCGGTTTACTACTGGCTCAAGACCGGCGTCGATCCGTCCCGCGTATTGGCGGTCAATCTGTCGCTCGCCACCGGCATCCGGCCCGGCGTGGTGGTGCTCGCAGCCGGCACCGCCGTCACCGTGCTGGCCGTGCTGCGCGCGCTGCAGGGCGGGCGGCGCGGCACCGGCGGCCGGAACCGAAGGCCGGCGCCGGCGGCCGTCGCGGGCGAGTAACGCTCGGCAAATCATCGGGCCGAACCCCTCACCCTCCCGGCGCTTCACGCTGGGCCCCGCCCTCTCCCGCAAGGGGAGAGGGAAGGCGGGCTGGCTCGCCTACGGAAATTTGTGCCAATATCGCCGTCCAAACGGGGGAAACGGCGAAGATGAACACCGACAAGGCGATTAACATCGACGATCTCCGGCTGATGGCGAAACGCCATCTGCCGCGCATCTGCTTCGATTTCATCGAGGGCGGGCTCGAGGATGAGCGCGGCCTGGTCCGCAATGAGAGCGCCTTCGACAAAGTGGCGCTGGTGCCGCGCTATCTCGTCGACGTGTCGAAGCGCGACAGCTCGACGACCTTGTTCGGCCGGCGCTATGCGCTGCCTTTCGGCATCGCGCCCACTGGCATCGCCGGGCTCTTCCGGCGCGGCGCCGATTTGATGCTGGCCGAGGCGGCTGTGGCGGCCGACATCCCCTTCATCATGTCCGGCACCTCGACCGCGTCGATCGAGGCTTTGGGCAAGGTCGCGCCGAATCATGGCTGGTACCAGCTCTATGGCGCGCGCGACCGGAAAATCTCCGAAGACATGATCCGCCGCGTGCGCGATGCCGGGCTCGCGACCCTGGTGCTGACCGTCGACGTGCCGGTCGGCTCGAAGCGCGAGCGCAACATCCGCAACGGCTTCATCCGGCCTTATCGGCTGAAGCCCTCCATCGTGCTCGAGGCGCTGCGCCATCCCGCCTGGATCTACGACTACTTCAGCCATGGCGGTGCGCCCCTGTTCGACAATTGGCAGCCTTACGCCCCGGCCGGCGCCAGCAGCGAGGACGTGGCGAGCTTCATGTCGTCGCAAACGCCGTCGAGCCAGACCTGGCAGGATTTCGAGGCTTATCGCCGGCTCTGGCCGGGCAAGCTGGTGGTCAAGGGCGTCATGCATCTCGAGGATGCGCGCCGGCTCGCCGAGATGGGCGTCGACGGCATCATGGTGTCGAACCATGGCGGCCGCCAGCTCGACCGCTCCGCCTCGCCGCTCGAAGTGCTGCTGCCGATCGCGCAGGCGGTGGGCAGTCGCGTTACGGTAATGTTCGACAGCGGCATCCGGCGCGGCTCAGACGTCGTCATCGCGCGCGCCCTGGGCGCGCGCTTCTGCTTCGTCGGCCGGGCGACGCTTTATGGCTGTGCCGCGGGCGGAGCCAAGGGCGCCAAACGCGCCATCGACATCCTGCGCGACGAGATCGATCGCGCCCTGGCGCAGCTCGGCTGTCCCAATTTCGACCAGCTCGGCCCGGACTGGCTGCTGGGACAGGCCTAGGCGAGGCACCGGGCTGCCGCCACGGCCTGCCGCAATTCCGCCACGAGAAGATCACGGGTTTGCCGCGGACTAGGCCGGAGCGAGGCCGCGTTGTCCTGGCGCGTCTCGCTGTGGAGGCGCGCAAAACATGGGATTTTCGCCATCATGAACAGCAAGCTTTCCCTGCTCTGGCGCGCCGCAACGGTTGCCGGATTGGTCGCCCTCGCCGTCCCCGCTCTGGCCCAGGCCAGCAAGGACGAAGCGGCCGGCACCACCAAGCAAAGCGCCGATACCACCACGCAACCGACGAAGAAGAAGCACGTCGTGAAGAAAGCGACGAAGCCGACGGCGGAGAAAGCCGCCGCGAAGAAGACCGGCGAAGACACCAGCAAGTAGCACGTTGTCCCAATGCCCTCTCCGCTCCCTCGGGGGCGGAGAGGGTTCAGGAGAGCGGCAAGCCCGCACGGTGCGGGCTCTCGCGGTTGCAAGAGCAACCGCTGTCGCCCCGCCGGCGACGACGCTCCGCGTCGCGTAGCGCTCTCGCGGTTGCAAGAGCAACCGCTGTCGCCCGCCCGCGACGACGCTCCGCGTCGCGCGGTGCGGCGTGGACACTCGGCGCCACGCCGCTTATATAGCGGGCCATGCGCGCCACCGCTTTCGTCAAAATGCACGGGCTCGGCAACGACTTCGTCGTTCTGGATGCGCGCGCGGACGCGATCAGACTCGATGACAAAGCGGCGCGTGCGATCGCCGACCGGCATCGTGGCATCGGCTGCGATCAGCTGCTGATCCTGGAGCCGCCGCAGGCGCCCGGCGCCGATATCTTCATGCGCATCCGCAATGCCGATGGCAGCGAGGTCGGCGCTTGCGGCAATGGCACGCGCTGCGTCGGCGCTCTCGTCATGCGCGAGACCGGCAAGGAGCGCGTGGTCATCGAAACCGCGGCGGGGCTGCTCGAGGCGCGCGCGGCCGGAGCGCGGGGTGTCAGCGTCGATCTTGGGCAAGCGCGCCTAGAGTGGAGCGACATCCCGCTCGCCCGCGCTTGCGACACGCTGCATGTGCCACTGTCTCTGGGGCCGCTCGTCGACCCCGTCTGCACCAGCATGGGCAACCCGCACGCCACCTTCTTCGTCGCCGATGCCGAAGGGATCGATCTCGCCGCGCTCGGCCCGCGGCTCGAGCGTGACCCGATCTTCCCCGAGCGCGCCAATATCGGCGTCGCGCAAGTGCTGTCGCGGACGCGGCTGCGCTTCCGCGTTTGGGAGCGCGGCGCCGGCATCACCGTAGCCTGCGGCACCGGGGCGTCGGCGGCGCTGGTGGCGGCGGCACGGCGCGGCCTCGCCGAGCGCAAGGCGGAGGTGATCGTCGATGGCGGCGCGCTCGAGATCGAGTGGCGCGAGGACGGTCATGTGACCCTGACCGGACCGGTGGCGCTGAGTTTCTCCGGGACCATCGACCCGTCTCTATTGGGATAGGTGATGCGCTCACCGTTTTTTGGCACTTACCCCCTCCGTCTTGCCCGCGAAAGCGGGCATCCAGGAGCCTCAGCCCCGGCGCGCGGAGCGCGTTCCCTGGGTCCCCGCTTTCGCGCAGGGCTGTCCGGGGAATGAGTCACTGTGTCGCAAGCGCATGCCCGGTAGAACCGGCGGAAGCCGGTTACCTTCTGGTTGTCGAGACTCAGGAGGAAGAACCGGGCATGCAGTACCGCAATAGCATCTT
>DATJLU010000185.1:0-15598 GCA_035509275.1 Allostellaceae bacterium
CGGCAGGCGCTCGGCGCGCGCTTTGCCACGCGCTTTCCGGCGATCGCCGCGCATTGCCGCGCCGCCGGCATCGATCCGGCGAGCGATCTCATCCCGGTGCGGCCGGCGGAGCACTACCATATGGGCGGCATCGCCGTCGACGCGGCGGGGCGCAGCACGGTCGCCGGGCTTTGGGCGTGCGGCGAAGCCGCGGCGACGGGGCTGCACGGCGCCAACCGCCTCGCCAGCAACTCATTGCTCGAAGCCGCCGTCTGCGCGCGCTGGGTCGCCGAGAGCATCGCCGGCACTCCGGCGCAACGGAAGCGGCTCCAGCTGCCGCCGGCCGTCCTGCCGCCGTCGGCCGCCGCCGGACCGGTCCGGGAGATCATGTCCTCCGGGCTCGGCGTGCTGCGCGACCGCGACGGTCTGCGCGCGGCGATCGCCGCTTTGCGGCCGATCGCTTTCGGCAATGGGCCGGCTGCGGATCCGGCCGCCGTCGGCCTCGTCATCGCCGTCGCCGCGCTCGGGCGCGAGGAAAGTCGCGGTGCGCATTGGCGGAGCGATTTTCCCCGCCGTTCGGCGGCGCCGGCGCGGCGCTCGCTGTTGCGCCTCGACGAGGCCGACATCATCGCCACGCGGCTTCTCGGCGAAGCCGCCTTGGCCGCCGTCGGAGATTGAGCCATGACCATACCGCCGCTTCCCCTTGTCCTGGTCGAACCTCTGGTGCGCGCGGCGCTGGTCGAGGATCTCGGCCGCGCCGGCGACATCACCACGGATGCCATCGTGCCGGCCGAGGCGCGCGCCACGACCGCGCTGGTGGCGCGGCAGACCGGCGTTCTGGCCGGGCTCGACCTGGCGCTGTTGGCCTTTCGCCTCGTCGATCCCGCGATCGCCGCGCGGATCGAGCATCGCGACGGCGATCCGCTTTCGCCGGGCGCGGTCATTGCGATCATCGAAGGCCCGGCGCGCGGCATTCTGACCGGCGAGCGCGTGGCGCTCAATTTTCTCTGCCATCTCTCCGGCGTCGCTTCGGCAACGGCCGGCATCGTGGACGCGATCCGCGGTCAGCGCGCGCGTGTCGTCTGCACGCGCAAGACCATGCCGGGGCTGCGCAGCGTGCAGAAATATGCGGTGCGCGTCGGCGGCGGCGCCAATCACCGCTTCGGCCTCGACGACGCGGTGCTGATCAAGGACAACCACATCGCCGTGGCCGGCGGCATCCGGCCGGCGGTCGAGCGCGCCCGCGCCGGGGTCGGCCATCTCGTCAAGATCGAGGTCGAGGTCGACACGCTGGCGCAGCTCGAAGAGGCGATGGCGGTCGGCGTCGATGCGGTGCTGCTCGACAATATGAATCCGGAGGAGCTGCGCCGCGCGGTTGCGCTCGTCGATCGTCGCGCGATCACCGAAGCCTCAGGCCGCATTACCCCCGCAACCGCGCCCGCCATCGCCGCGAGCGGCGTCGACCTCATCTCCGTCGGCTGGCTGACGCACAGCGCCGCGGTGCTGGATATCGGGCTCGATTATCGGGAGTGAGGGCCCCTCCCCTCACCCTCCGATGGCTTCGCCATGGGCCCCGCCCTCTCCCACAAGGGGAGAGGGGATCGTTGGCGACCGCCGATGCCTTATCCGCCGACGATGTCGAATTGCACGTCGACGTTGCCGCGTGTGGCATTGGAGTAGGGGCAGATCTTTTCGTGGGCTTCGCGGGCGAGCGCGGTTAGATCGGCTTGCGGCAGGCTGCGATCCTCGACATGCATCTTGACCGCAATGCCGAAGCCGCCGATGTCGCGCGGACCGATCGAGACCTCGCAGGTGATCTTGGCCTTGGTCGCGTCCTTCTTGTGCTGCTTGGCGACGTAATCGAGCGCACCGCCGAAGCAGGCGGCATAGCCGGCGGCGAACAGATGCTCGGGCGTGGCGGTATCGGGCTTGCCCGGGCCGCCCATGGCTTTCGGCACGGAGAGATCGACGCTCACCATGCCATCGCTCGATTCGGTATGGCCGTTGCGTCCGCCGGTCGCGGTCGCGGTGGCGGTGAAAAGCGACTTGATCTTGTCCATATCCCCTCCGATCGGTTTGGATTGAAGACCGAAGGTGCGATTTCTAGCAAAACGCCTTGACGCTGAGGTCACACAGTTTCGTGACGTGCCTTACCGGGACGCTGCCTGCTTCTTGTCGCGGGCGGCGAAATGGTCGCGCACCAGAATCTCGGCGATCTGCACCGCGTTGAGCGCCGCACCTTTGCGTAGATTGTCGGCGACGACCCACAGGTTGAGGCCGTGCGGGACCGTCGGGTCCTCGCGGATGCGGCTGACGAAGACGGGATCTTCGCCGGCGGATTCCTGCGGCGTCACATAGCCCTCGTCGACGCGGTGATCGACGACGCTGACGCCCGGCGCGGCGCGCAGCGCGGCGCGCGCCTCGCCCTCGCTGATCGGCCGCTCGAACTCGACATTGACGGCTTCGGCATGGCCGATGAACACCGGCACGCGCACGCAGGTCGCGGTGACGGCGATGTCGGGGTCGAGAATCTTGCGCGTCTCGACCGCCATCTTCCATTCCTCCTTGGTCGAGCCGTCTTCCATGAAGACGTCGATATGGGGAATGACGTTGAAGGCGATCTGCTTGGTGAAGTGCTCTTTCTTCGGCGGATCGTTGACGTAGATGGAGCGGGTCTGGGTGAAGAGCTCGTCCATGGCCTCGCGGCCGGCGCCCGAGACCGATTGGTAGCTGGCGACCACGATGCGCTTGATGCGGGCGAGATCGTGCAGCGGCTTCAGCGCCACCACCATCTGCATGGTCGAGCAATTCGGATTGGCGATGATGCCGCGCTTCTTGTACTGCGCGATCGCCTGAGGATTGACCTCGCTCACCACCAGCGGCACTTCGGGGTCCATACGGAAGTGCGAGGTGTTGTCGATGACGATGCAGCCCGCCTTCGCCGCGCGCGGCGCATGCACGGCCGAGACCTTCGCGCCTGGCGAGAACAGGCCGATATCGACGCCCTTGAAGTCGAACTTGTCGAGGTCCTGCACCTTCAGCACCTCGTCCTCACCGAAAGAGACCTCGCTGCCGACCGAGCGCTCGGACGCCACGGCGCACACCTCCGACGCGGGAAAATCGCGCTCGGCGAGGATGTTGAGCATCTCGCGGCCGACCACGCCGGTGGCGCCGACCACCGCTACCTTGAACCCCATACCGCCTTCTCCCGGGAACGGGGCAACTGGCCCCTGTGGGCGCTTCAATTACGCTCTCGGATGGCGATTGACAAGGGGCCGGGGCGGCCCAAAGTGACGGGGCAGCGGTTTTCGGGGAAGACCCCATGGCGACCGGATTCAGCAGCTTTGCCGAGTTCTGGCCCTACTATCTCCGCGAGCATGGCCGGCCCGGCACGCGCGCCCTCCACTATCTCGGCACCTCGCTTGGCGTGCTGCTGCTCCTCGGCTTCATCGCCGGCGGCGGCTGGCGCTTCCTCATCGCCGCGCCCATCGCCGGCTACGGCTTCGCCTGGCTCGCCCATGCCGCGGTCGAGCGCAACCGGCCCGCCACCTTCACCCATCCGCTCTGGTCGCTGATGGGCGATTTCTACATGCTTTATTGCTGGGCGACCGGCCGGCTTGACGCCGAGATCGAGCGGGCGAAGCCGGCCTGATCGAAGGCGAGCTCAGCCCGCATGCGGCAGCTGCCAATTCCGCCACAGGGCAACGAGGCGCAGCACGAAACAGGCGAGCCCGCCCGAGATCGCGACCGGCACCGGCGGCAGGCGCAGCGTTCGCCCCAAAACCACGATGACGGAGCCGAAGAGGGCAGCGGTCGCGTAGATGTCGACGCGCAACACGCCCGGCACTTGCGCCAACAGCACGTCGCGGATCGTGCCGCCGCCGGCGGCGGTGATGGTGCCCATCAGCGCGGCGATAAAGGGGTGAATGCCGTAATCGAGCGCCTTCTCGGCGCCGGCAACCGCGAACAGCGACAAGCCCGCGGCGTCGAGGCCGATGATGATGGGCCTGGGCACATGCTCGACAAAGGGCCACAACAAAAATGTGAGGCCGGCGGCGGTAAAAGCGACGGCGCAGTAGCGCCAATCCCTGATGGCATTGGGCGGCACCGCGCCGATGAGAACATCGCGGACCATGCCACCGCACAACGCGGTCGCGAAGGACAGCACCGCGATGCCGAGAAGATCGAGGTTGCTGGCGATCGCGGTCAGCGCGCCTTCGACGGCGAAGACGAAGCTCCCCGCCAGATCGGCGACGAGAACGAGGGTCCGCGCGGCGTATGTCGCATCGCTATCGTGAACCCGCGCTCGCGATCTCCTCAGCACCTCCATCCCCCCGCGAGCATTGCGGCGTCCAGGCTTTCCAGACTCAAGCGCGGACCGGCTCGCCGGCTCCGGAAGTACCGCCGTCGCGCTCGAGATCCTCGAGACCGCGCTTGGCCGGCTCGATGCCCCAGAGGGCGACGACGACGATCTGGATGACAAGGAGACCGATCATCAGGCCGAGCACGCCGGGCACGCCATAGGCTTTGAGCAGCGAGACGACGAAGAAGGGCGTGAACACGGTAAAGCCGCGGCCGAAGAAATTGCAGATGCCGTTGGCGCGCAGCCTCACCCCGGTCGGGAAAAGCTCGGCGGTGTAGACGCCGTAGAGCATCGCGGTCAGCACATAGATGCCGATCATCAGCAGGAAGCCGACGCCCAGCACCAGCGCCGGCGCGGCGACGAAGGGATAGATCGCGCCGAAGAGAATGGCCCAGAGCGAGGCGCCGATGATCGAGCGGCGGCGCCCGATGCGATCCGCGCCGAAGGCACCGATGGCGCAGCCGATGAGCGAGCCGGAATCGATGACGAAGGTGTACCAGAAGGTTTTGGTGACGCCGAGCCCCTGTTGCAGGAAGAACGTCGGGATCCAGTTGACGAAGCCGAAGATCAGCGTGTTGATGGTGATGAGGGTGACGCAGCCGACGACCATGCGCGGCAACAGGCTCGGGCCCACGAGGTCGCGCCAGCCCAGGGACGGCACGACGACCGACGGCGCCGGCGGCGGTAGCGGCTGTCCGGCAGCGACCTCGCGCTCGATCGTCAGCAGCAGCGCCTCGGCCGCGGCGCCGCGGCCATTGGCTTCGAGCCAGCGCGGCGATTCCGGCAGATTCTTGCGCAGATACCAGACGACGATCGCGCCGATGCCGGCGACGACGAAAAGCGGCCGCCAGCCATAGGTGGGAATGATGAGGCTGGCGAGGAGCGCGGTCACCGGCAGGCCCGAGACGACGACGAAGGCCATGAACGCCATCCACTTGCCGCGCCGTGCCGGCGGCACGAACTCGGTCATGGTGCCATAGCCGACAACGATCTCGGCGCCGAGCCCGACGCCCATGACGAAGCGCAGCGCGTTCAGCATCTCGGCATTGACGGCAAACGCCGCGGCGAGCGAGGCGATGCCGAACAGCATGAGGTTGAACTGATAGGTGAAGCGCCGGCCATAGCGGTCGCCGAGCACGCCCGCCAGCACCGCGCCGAGGGTCATGCCGACGAAAGTGAGCGAAACGAACCAGCGCGCCGTATCGAGCGTGGCAAAATGGCTATGCACCGTCGCGCCGAGCACCGGCGCCTGGATGTAGAGATCGTAGCCGTCGAAGAACATGCCGGCGGCGATGAGGAAAAAGATGCGGTAGTGAAACGGGGCAATCGGCAACCGGTCGAGCCGGGCACCAGCCGTCGCGCTGCTCTCCATCCGATCTCCTCCCTCCGGCGCTGCCGGCGCCACGCCGCCTGTTTGTTGGCGGCCAGTATGGCCGGCCGCGGCGGCCGCGAGTAGCGAAATTTGCGGCGGGACCAGGGATTTGCGGCGAGACCGGGGATTCGTGTATGTCCCTCATAAGCAATAATCCGGGAGGAACGATGCCCGCCGACGCCCTCGACCCCGAAAGCCTTGCCCCCCTCTTCCGGCCCGCGTCGATCGCCGTGATCGGCGCCTCGACCGACGCCAGCAAGATCGGCGCCATACCGCTCGTCCACATGAAGGCGAGCGGCTATCGCGGGCGGCTTTATCCGATCAATCCGCGTGCCGCCTCGGTTCTCGACATTCCCGCTTTTCCCGCCCTCGGCGCGGTACCCGGGCCCGTCGACCTCGCCATCATCGCGGTGCCCGAGGCGCATGTGCTGCGGGCGATGCGCGACTGCGCCGAGAAGGGCGTGCGCGCCGTGGTGCTGTTCAGCTCCGGCTTCGCCGAGGTGAGCGAGGCGGGCCGGCGCGCGCAGGAAGAGATCACGGAGGTCGCGCGCACGGCGCGGCTGCGGCTGCTCGGTCCCAACTGCATGGGCCTCGTCAATTTCGCCGAAGGCGTGGTGGCGACCTTCCACCCGGCGTTCGGCCCGGGGCTCGCGCCCAAAGGCCGCATCGGCCTCATCACCCAGAGCGGCGCTTTCGGCGGGCTTGCCTATCAGGTGGCGCAGGACCGCGCCCTCGCCTACAGCCTCATCCTCACCACCGGCAATGAGGGCGATGTCGACGTTGCCGACGGCATCGCCTATCTCGCCGATGATCCCGAGACCGCTGTCATCATGCTGTACATCGAAGGCTGCCGCGACGGGCGCAAGCTCGCGGCGGCGCTGGCGCGCGCCCGCGCGCGGCGCAAGCCGGTGGTCTGCCTCAAGGTCGGCCGCACCGAAGCCGGTATCGCGGCGGTCGCCTCGCATACCGCGGCGCTCGCCGGCGCCGACGAGATCTTCGACGCGATGTTCCGGCAGCAAGGCGTCTATCGCTGCAGCACGATGGAGGAGTTTTTCGACATCGGCTACGCCGCCGCGCAGACGCGCGATCTGCCGGCGGGGAACCGCGTCGCGATCATCACCGTCTCCGGCGGCGTCGGCGTGCTGATGGCCGATGCGGCGGCCGCCGGCGGGCTCGACGTGGCACCGGCGCCGCAGGCGCTGCAGGACGGCATCCGCGCCATGGTGCCGTTCGCCGCGACGCGCAACCCCATCGACGTCACCGGCCAGGTGGTGAGCGATTTCGGACTGCTCGAGCGCGCCGTCGACATGACGCTCGCCACGGGCGAGTATCAGGCCGTCACCTGTTTCGCCGGCTCGGTCGGCCGCTCGCCGGTCAACGGGCCGCGCTTCATGGAGACCTTCCCGCGGCTGCGCCGGCATCACCCCGAGACGTTGCTGGCGGTCTCCTGTTATCACACGCCGCAATTCCGTGCCGCGCTCGATGCGGGCGGCTGCCTCCTCTTCGACGAGCCGACGCATGCGCAGCGCGCGCTGGCCGCGCTGGTGCGGTTCCGCCGCGCCTTCGATACCATACCCGACGCGGCGCCGCCGCTTCCCGCGCCGGAGGTGCTGCCGAAGGGGCCGCTCGACGAAGCGGCATCGCTGGCCATTCTCGCGCGCACCGGCATACCGGTGATGCCGCATCGCGTGGTGCAAAATGCCGGCGAAGCGGCAGCGGCGGCCACGGCGCTCGGCCTGCCGGCGGCGCTCAAGATCGTCTCGCCGGACATTCTGCACAAAAGCGACCTCGGCGGCGTTGCGCTCAATCTGGCGACGCCGGACGCGGTCGGGCGCGCTTTCGACGAGGTGACGGCACGCGTCGCGAAGGCGGCGCCCGAAGCGCGCCGCCGCGGCTGCCTCGTGGCGCCCATGGTTACGGGCGGCGTCGAGACGATCCTCGGCGCGCATTGGGACGCGGTGTTCGGCCCGGTGATCATGCTCGGGCTCGGCGGCGTCTTTGTCGAGGCGCTGGAGGACGTGACCTTCCGCCTCGCCCCCTTCGACGAGAGCGAGGCGCGGCGCATGATCAAGGAGCTGCGCGCCGAGCGGGTGCTGCACGGCCTGCGCGGTCAGCCGGCCGTCGATCTCGGCGCGCTGGCCGATGCGCTGGCGCGACTGTCGCGCTTTGCCGCGGCGCAGGGGCCGAGCCTCAAGAGCCTCGACATCAACCCGTTCCTGGTGCTGCCGGAGGGCAAGGGCGCGCTCGCGCTCGACGCCGTCATCCTGCCCGCCTGAGTTCGCCGAGAGGAAGTCGTTATGGATCAAAGCCCGATGACGCCGTTCTACGAGATGTCCGGCAAAAGCCCCGAGGAGGCGAAATTCTTCTGGAGCGGCGGCCCGGTCGAGGTCGCGCCGCGCACCTGGTTCCAATCCTGGCTCTCCGGCGTCACCGCTTTCGAGACCGATGCCGGGCTGGTGCTGGTCGATAGCGGGCTGCGCCAGCTTGGCGCGAAGCTCGCCGGCATGCTGCGGCAGCGGACCAGCGCGCCGGTGCACAGCGTCATCTTCACCCAGGGCCATATCGACCACGCCTTCGGACTCAAGGATTTTCTCGTACCTGGCCAGGCGCGGCCGCGCATCATCGCGCACCGCGCCATGCCCGACCGCTTCCAACGCTACGAGCTCACGCAGCGCTTCAACGCGGCGATCAATGCGCGCCAGTTCGGCGGCAGCGTCAGCCGCGCCGAGACGACCGAGGAGTTCAACAATTTCCGCACGCCGGAGCTGGCGCCCGACACGCTGTACGAGGATCGCCTGGTGGTGAGCGTCGGCGGGGTGCAGTTCGAGGTTCATCATTGCCGCGGCGAGACCGACGACCACTCCTGGGTCTGGTGTCCCGAGCGCCGCGTGCTGTGCCCGGGCGACCTGTTCATCTGGGGCGTGCCCAATGCCGGCAATCCGCAGAAGGTGCAGCGCTATCCCCGGGACTGGGCGTCGGGGCTGCGGCGCATGGCGGCGCTCGAACCCAGCAGCCTCTGTCCCGGCCATGGCGGGCCGGTGGTCGACAACCCGACGCTGATCCGCCGCATGCTGCTGGAGACGGCGGACTATCTCGACAGCCTCGTGGCGCAGACCCTCGCCGCGCTCAACGACAGCGCGCCGCCGCATGTCGACATCGTTCACCGCGTCACCCCGCCGAAGACGCAATCGCCTTGGCTGCAGCCGGTTTATGACGAGGCGGAGTTCATCATCCGCAACATCATCCGCTATTACGGCGGCTGGTGGAGCGGCCGGCCGAGCGAGCTGAAGCCGGCGCCGCGCAGCGCGCTCGCGCGCGAGATCGCGGAGCTGGCCGGCGGCGCCGCGGCGCTGCTGCGGCGCGCCGAAGCGCGCGCCGCCGGCGATCTCCGCCTCGCCTGCCATCTCGCCGATTATGCGCTCGAGGCGGCGCCTGAGGACCCCGCGATCCGCAGCGGCGTCGCCGCGCTTTATGACCGCCGCGCGGAGCGCGAGACGAGCCTCATGGCGCGCAACATCTTCCGCTCCGCCGCCGCCTATGCGCGCGAGGGCCGTGCCTTCGCCTGACGCGCGCGCGGCGCGGCGCGCAGCGTGGTTAACAACTCTTTAGGACTCGCCGCCTAGGCTCCACAAAGGAGCGGTGCCGCCGCGACGCTGTGCGCGCCCACCGCGCAGGAGCGATCATGACCGACACCCAGGCCGTCGAAGCCGAAATCCCGTTCCGCGCCGTCGATGATATCGGCGTGCGCGTGCCGTACGGCTTGATTGTCGATCCCGAGATCGAAACCAAGGTGAGGCTGCATGCCGGGATCATGCGCGGCGCCGGCATCGTCATGGCGGCGCGCGAGATCGCCGCCAATCCCTCGAACGCGCTCAGCACCATACTGTCGCTGCTGAGAGTGCTGATCTTCGGCCGGGCGCAGCAGACCATCGACGAGCAGACCGCCACCGCGCCACGCTTGGCGTGCAAGAGCGGCTGTGCCTGGTGCTGCTATCAAAGCGTCGAGGCGACGATCCCCGAGGCGTTTCTGGTCGCGGCGCGGCTTCTCGACCCCGCCGATCCCCGCCGCGCCGCCGTGCTCGCGAACGCGAAAGCGTTCCGCGGCCTCGACGAGCAGCAACGCCGCCGCACCGGCACGCCTTGCGCGCTGCTCGTCGACAATCGCTGCTCGGTCTATGACGAACGTCCGCTCATGTGCCGGGCGATGATGGCGCCGGCGGCAGAGGGCTGCCACGCCGCCCATGCCGCCGCGCTCGCCGGCAAGCCGGTGCCGCTGGTCGAGCTCTACGTCGTCGCGCAGTATTTCATCCTCGGCGATCAGAGCGGCTTCCGCGGCATCCTCAGGGATATGGGGCTGCAGGACGATCTGGTGGAGCTGACGCAAGCGGTGGCGGCGATCCTCGAAGACCCGACGCTGATCGAGCGCTGGCTCGCCGGCGAGCGCATCTTCGGCCCCGAATTCACCGCACCGCCGCTTTAGCGCGCATCCTGAGGGGCGTCGCTCGAAAGAGCGCGTGATCTGCTCAGGTCAAATTGCTTGCTTCCTCAATCGTCATTCCCGCGAAAGCGGGAATCCACAGTCATGGACCCCCGCTTTCGCGGGGGCGACGAATAAAGGCGGTGTGACCTGATCCGGTTTTAGACGAGCTTCTCGAGTTCGTGCAGCAGCGTGTCGCCCATCACCGTGGTCGAGACCCGCGCCGTGCCCGGCTGCATGATGTCGGTGGTGCGGACGCCGCCTTTCAGCGCGTTCTGCACCGCGCGCTCGACCAGCGCCGCTTCCTCGCCGAGATCGAAGGAATAGCGCAGCATCATCGCGAAGGAGAGGGCGCAGGCGAGCGGGTTCGCCATGTCCTTGCCGGCGATGTCGGGAGCGCTGCCATGGACGGGCTCGTACAGCGCTTTGCGCCGGCCGCTTTTGTCCGCCGCCCCCAGCGACGCCGAAGGCAGCATGCCGAGCGATCCGGTCAGCATCGCCGCGCAGTCCGACAGCAGATCGCCGAAGAGGTTGTCGGTGACGATGACGTCGAACTGCTTGGGATTGCGCACCAGCTGCATCGCGCAATTGTCGGCATACATGTGCGCGAGCTCGACCTCGCGGTATTCGGTCTCGTGCAGCTTCTGCATCTCCTCGCGCCAGAGCACGCCCGATTCCATGACATTGGCCTTTTCGACCGAGGTCACCTTGCCGCGGCGCTTCTTCGCCAGCTCGAAAGCGACGCGGCCGACGCGGACGATCTCCGGCGTGGTGTAGACCTGCGTGTTGAAGCCGCGCCGCGTGCCGTCGGGCAAGGTCTCGATGCCGCGCGGCTCGCCGAAATAGACGCCGCCGGTGAGCTCGCGCACGATCATGATGTCGAGGTCGCGCACGATCTCCGGCCGCAAGGTCGAAGCGCCGATCAGCGGCTCGAAGACCATCGCCGGGCGGAGATTGGCGAAGAGCTCCATCTCCTTGCGCAGCCGCAACAGGCCGCGCTCGGGCTTCAGCGCGAAGGAAAGCTTGTCCCATTTCGGCCCGCCCACGGCACCGAACAGCACCGCGTCAGCGGCCATCGCCGCTTTGAGCGTGCTGTCGGCCAAGGGCGTGCCATGCACGTCGTAAGCGGCGCCGCCGACGAGATCCTCGGTGAGATCGAAGCTGGCGATCCGCTTCCGGTCCATCCATTCGGCGACGCGGCCGACTTGGCGCATCACCTCGGGCCCGATGCCGTCGCCGGGCAGAACCAGAACCTTCCTGTTGGATGCCATCAGGTGCTCCTCGCGCCGTGCCGCCCACTCACGCCCAGCGCCAGGGCTGGGCGAGCCGGCTCTTCTCCTCATAAGCGGCGATGCTGCCGGATTTCTCGAGCGTGAGGCCGACATCGTCCAGGCCGTTCAGCAGGCAATGCTTGCGGAACGGATCGATCTCGAATTTGACGATGCCGCCATCCGGCCGGGTGATGGTCTGCTTCTCCAGATCGATCGAGAGCCGCGCATTGGCGCCTTTGCGCGCATCATCCATCAGCTCGTCGACGATCTCCTGCGCCAGCTTGATCGGCAGGATGCCGTTCTTGAAGCAGTTGTTGTAGAAGATGTCGGCGAAGCTCGCGGCGATGACGCAGCGTATGCCGAAATCGAGCAGCGCCCAGGGCGCATGCTCGCGCGAGCTGCCGCAGCCGAAATTCTCGCCCGCGACCAGGATCTTGGACTGGCGGTAGGCCGGCTTGTTGAGGATGAAGTCCGGATTTTCCGAGCCGTCCTCGCGGTAGCGCAGCTCGTCGAACAGCACCTTGCCGAGGCCGCTGCGCTTGATCGTCTTCAGATGCTGCTTGGGGATGACCTTGTCGGTATCGACATTGATCATCGGCAACGGCGCGGCGATGCCGTCGAGCGTGGTGAACTTGTCCATGGCGGCAATCCTGTTCGGTTCTTCAAAGGATTAGCGAAAGCGGCCGGGGCACGCAAGGCAGGCCAGCCCCATCCTGGCCGGCGGCTACACGCGCTTTTGCGGGAGTTTTTTGATCCAGCGCAAGGCGCGCCCAGCGATGCCGTTACAGAGTACGGCATGGAATGGGCTCAAACCGACGCACTCGCGGAGATCGAGCGGCTGAAATCGCTTGCCGCCTGGTATCGCGACTGGGCCGATCTGGCCGGCAGCGATCATGAGCGCCAAGGCCGGCTGGGCTTGGCGGCCCGGCTCGACGCGCAAGCAGCAACCTTGGCCGCGGGAGTGCGGCGAAAGGCTTGAATTCAGCTGGCGCGGCGCTCGGCGGGCTGGTCGGCGCTGGCGCGCGGCACGACCAGCGCGAAGCAGGAGCCGCGGCCCGGGATGGAGCGCACGCTGAGGCGGTGGCCGAGCATGTCCGCGGTGCGGCGGACGATCGCCAACCCGAGGCCGAGGCCCTCGCTTTTGGGGTCGAGCTGGTAGAAATCGGCGAAGACCTCGTCGAGCCGGTGCGCCGGAATGCCGATGCCGGTGTCGTGCACCTCGATGCGCAGCGCCTCGCCCTGCCGGCGGCAGCCGATGAGGATGCCGCCGCGCCGGGTGTATTTGATGGCGTTGCTCACCAGGTTGCGCAGGATCGTCGCGAGCATTTCGCGATCGGACAGCGCCACCGCCTGCGACGGCGCGGTCTTCAGCGCCAGGCCCTTGCGCTGGGCGGCGAGCGCGTGCTCCGCCGCGATCTCCGCGATGATCGGGGCGAGCGCCACCGGCGCGAGCCGCGGCGCAAGCTGCTTGCCCTCGAGCCGCCCGGCTTCGGCGATGAGGTCGAGCTGATGCACGAGCCGTCGCAGCGCGTCATCGGCACGGGCAAGATATTTGCGCTCGCGTTCCGGCAGCGCGCCGGCGCCGATCATCTCATGACTCAATTGCACGATCTGGATCGGCTGGCGCAGATCATGGCCGGCGACGGCGAGGATGCGGCCTTGATAGTCATGCGCCTTGCGCAGATCGCGCTCGCGCTCTTCGAGCGCCGCGGCCATCTGGTCAAAGGCGATAGCGAGGCGGCCGAGCTCGGTGCGCTCGTAAGGTGGTGCGACGCGGGCCGCGAGATCGCCGGCGGTAAGCCGCGCCGCCGCTTCGCCGAGCTTGCGCACCGGCCGCAACAGCAGCGGCGTGCCGCCGAGCAGCGCCAGCGCCACGCCCAGCACCGCGACGAGGAAGAAGATCGCGATATCGGCGAGCAGGTCGCGCACCGCCGGCGCCAGCAACGTGGTGCGGTCAATGCTGAGCAGCAGCGCCAGATCCGCCGGCGCGGTATCGCCGAGCGGCGCCAGCGCGAAGAAGCGCGTCTCGTCATCACCGAATACCGCCTCGCCCATGGTCTTGCCGGCGCGCAGCAGCGCCTCGACACTAGGCGCCAGCGGTCGCCCGACATGCGGCTCCGGCCCGGGATAGCGCGCCAGAACCGCGCCCGTCGCATCGACCAGGCTCAGCACCGTGCCTTTCTCGAGCGCCAAAGCGGCGAAGCGCTGATTCAGCCAATCGAGGTCGAGCGCCAGCTCGACGGCGCCGATCGGCTTGTCGCCCTCCGCGAACACGGGATAAGCGAGATGGATGCGGTGGAGCGTGCCGGGCTCGCGCGCCACCGCAGCATTGTCGCCGATGGCGAAGCGGCGCTCCGCGATGGCGCGGGCGACGGTGCGGCGATCGATGCTCACCTCGCCGAGATGGTGTGGGTTGTCGCTGCACAGAAGGGCGCCCTCGGCATCGACCACCGCGGCCTGCGCATAATAGGGCGAGCCGCGCAGCACACCGGCGACGGCGCGCGAGCAGGCCGCAGGATCGCGCCCCATCTGGCGCACTTGCGGCAGGTTGGCGAGCGTGCGCAGCAGGAGCTGGCTGTCGCCGATCAGGACGCCGTCCGCGCCACCGACGACGCGCACGCGATCCGCCAGATCGGACACCGCCGACTGCACGCGCTCGCGGAAGACATAGAGATCATAGGCGGTCGCCAGAACGAAGCCCGGCAGCACCGCCAACAGGAAGAGCAGCGCCAGTCGCGTGCGGATGCTACGCAGCACGAGAGCCCCGTCGGGATAGCGGTGAGAAAGGTGCGTGCTGCCCAGAGCGCAGTGAAGCGCGTCAGGGTTAACGCAGCGTTAAGCCCTTGGCAATGGGGGGTTGGATTCGGGATTGGCGCAGGAGGCTCGCGCGCACTGGTCATCGGCCCCACCTCGCCCTCCCGCTACGCCCTGGGGCGGAGAGGGTTGGGGTGAGGTGGGGGCAATCAACGGAGATGTAGTCGTCGGAGCTACTCGAAATCCCGGACGTCCGCCAAGTGTCCGGTCACGGCGGCGGCGGCGGCCATGGCGGGGCTCACCAGATGAGTGCGGCCGCCGCGGCCTTGACGGCCCTCAAAATTGCGGTTCGAGGTCGAGGCGCAGCGCTCGCCCGGCTCAAGCTTGTCCGGATTCATGGCAAGGCACATCGAGCAGCCGGGCTCGCGCCATTCGAAGCCCGCTGCGAGGAAGATGCGGTCGAGGCCTTCCTCCTCCGCCTGATGCTTCACCAGACCCGAGCCCGGCACCACCATCGCATTGACGCCGGCGGCCACGCTGCGGCCTTTGGCCACGGCGGCGGCGGCGCGCAGATCCTCGATGCGGCCATTGGTGCAAGAGCCGATGAAGACGCGCTGCACCGCGACCTCGGCGAGCGCCGTGCCGGGGACGAGACCCATATAGTCGAGCGAGCGCTGCATCGCCGCGCGCTTGGCCTCGTCCGGCTCGGCGGCGGGATCCGGCACTTTGCCGGTGATCGGCAGCACGTCTTGCGGGCTGGTGCCCCAGGTGACATGCGGCACGATCGCCGCCGCGTCGAGCGCCACCTCCTTGTCGTAATGGGCGCCGGGATCGGCAGGCAGCGTGCGCCAGAACTTGATCGCCTGCTCCCAGGCGGCGCCCTTGGGCGCGTGCGGGCGGCCTTTCAGATAGGCGAAGGTGGTTTCGTCCGGGGCGATGAGGCCGGCGCGCGCGCCGGCTTCGATCGTCATGTTGCAGACGGTCATGCGCCCTTCCATCGACAGCTTGCGGATCGCGCTGCCGGCATATTCGACGACATGGCCGGTGCCGCCGGCGGTGCCGATCCTGCCGATGATGGCGAGGATCAGATCCTTGGCTGTGACGCCGAGAGGCAGGTCGCCTTCGACCTTGATCAGCATGTTCTTGGCGGGCTGCTGAATCAGCGTTTGCGTCGCCAGCACATGCTCGACCTCGGAGGTGCCGATGCCGAACGCGAGCGCGCCGAAGGCGCCATGCGTCGCGGTGTGGCTGTCGCCGCAGACAATGGTCGTGCCGGGCTGGGTCATGCCCTGCTCCGGCCCGATGATGTGGACGATGCCCTGGCGAATGTCGTCGACGGCGTAGTAGGGGACGCCGAACTCCTTGACGTTGCGCTCGAGCGT
>DATJLU010000186.1:0-13444 GCA_035509275.1 Allostellaceae bacterium
GACGGTTACCCGGACGCGATCGAAGAGGAGCACATCCGCCTTGCCCAGGATGATCAGCGTGGCTGAAACGAAAACAAAGGCGGGGAGCGCCATACGATGCGCCGCCGCTCTGACCGGGGCAGAAATCCGTACCACGTCCCCGCTCTCCAATCCGCACTCTGGCCCGAGGCCGGCCTAGTCCCTTAGCCTGACCAGGGACTTATACCATCGTTTTACTTGGAACACCTTAATTAGTACATGCTAATCAGCACGCTTTTTAGGGTTTTCATCTCCTCAAGCGCGCGACCGGTGCCGAGAGCGACGCAGGAGAGCGGGTCGTCGGCGATCGAGACCGGCAGGCCGGTGGAATGGCGCAGAACATAGTCAAGGTTACCGAGGAGCGCGCCGCCGCCCGTCAGGACGATGCCCTTGTCGACGATATCGGCGGCAAGCTCGGGGGCGGTGTGCTCGAGGGCCACCTTGACCGCCTCGACGATGGCGCCGACCGGCTCGGCCAGGCTCTCGGCGATCTGGCGCTCGCTGATGACGATTTCCTTGGGTACGCCGTTCATCAGGTCGCGGCCCTTGATCTCCATCACCCGGCCCTCGCCGTCTTCCGGCATGCAGGCGGAGCCGATCTCCTTCTTGATGCGCTCGGCGCTGCTCTCGCCGACCAGCAGGTTATGGTTGCGGCGGATATAGGCGATGATCGCCTCGTCCATCTTGTCGCCGCCGACGCGCACCGAGCGCGAATAGACGATGCCGCCGAGCGACAGCACCGCCACCTCGGTGGTGCCGCCGCCGATATCAACGACCATCGAGCCGGGCGGCTCGGTCACCGGCAGCCCGGCGCCGATCGCCGCGGCCATCGGCTCCTCGATCAGGAAGACACGCCGGGCGCCGGCGCTCTCCGCCGATTCCTGGATGGCGCGGCGCTCCACCGCGGTCGAGCCCGAGGGCACGCAGACGATGATCTGCGGACTGGCGAAGCTGCGCCGGTTGTGCACCTTGCGGATGAAATGCTTGATCATCTCCTCCGCGACTTCGAAATCGGCGATGACGCCGTCGCGCAGCGGCCGAATCGCCTGGATGTTGCCGGGCGTGCGGCCCAGCATCATCTTGGCTTCGTCGCCGACGGCGAGGACCTGCTTGCGGCCCTTGACCTGCGCGATCGCCACGACCGACGGCTCGTTGAGGACGATGCCGCGGCCTTTGACATAGACCAGCGTGTTCGCCGTGCCGAGATCGATCGCCATATCGGCGGAGAGCATGCCCAAGAGATTTCCAAACATGTTCGTCTGTTGACCCGGTGGTTGGGATTGCGACAAGGTATTCTTCCTTCGAGAACCGGTCTCAGGGACCGCCCCTCGATGCTCGAGCGCCGATTACGCCGACATGGCGGCCGGTGCGGTTTTAGCCCTCTTGGTCAAAAGCTTGTTCAAGGCGTGAATGTAAGCTCGGGCCGAGGCGACCAGCGTGTCGGGATCGGCGCCCTGGCCGTTCACCGTCTTGCCGTTCTCCTCGAGCCTTACCGTAACCTCGGCCTGCGCATCGGTACCCTCGGTCACCGCATGCACTTGATAGAGCTGCAGGCGCGCGGCGTGGGGCACCATCTGCTTGATGGCGTTGAAGGTGGCGTCGACCGGGCCGTTGCCGGTGGTCTTCGCCAGCTGACGGTTGCCGTCGATCTCGATCTCGAGCTCGGCGCTCTGCGGCCCCTTGGAGCCGGCGATCACCTGCAACGAGACGAAGCGGATGCGCTCATGGGCGCGCACGACCTCGTCATCGACGAGGGCGACGAGGTCCTCGTCATAGACGTCCTTCTTGCGGTCGGCCAGGTCCTTGAAGCGGCGGAAGGCGTCGTTCACGGCGTTGTCGCCGAGCTCGAACCCCAGCTCCTTCAGCTTCATCTTGAAGGCGTGCCGGCCGGAATGCTTGCCCATCACCAGGCTGGACTTGGTGAGGCCGACCGATTCGGGGGTCATGATCTCGTAGGTGCCGGCATGCTTCAGCATGCCGTCCTGATGGATGCCGCTCTCATGCGCGAAGGCGTTGGCGCCGACCACCGCCTTGTTGGGCTGCACGACGAAGCCGGTAATCGCCGAGACGAGTCGCGAGGCGCGGGTGATGTACTCGGTCTTGACGCCGGTCGCATAGGGCAGCACATCGTGGCGCGTCTTCAGCGCCATGACGATCTCCTCCATCGAGGCATTGCCGGCGCGCTCGCCGAGCCCGTTCACCGTGCATTCGACCTGG
Organism: Allostellaceae bacterium; assembly: GCA_035509275.1. Taxonomy (GTDB): domain Bacteria; phylum Pseudomonadota; class Alphaproteobacteria; order ATCC43930; family CGMCC-115725; genus DAHUYF01. The sequence continues at coordinate 2,236 of DATJLU010000186.1, forward strand.
CGCGCCCCGGCGCCGACCGCGGCCAGCGAATTCGCCACGGCAAGGCCGAGATCATTGTGGCAATGGACCGAGACCACCGCCTTGTCGAGGTTGGGAACGCGGTCGAACAGCATGCGGATGAGGGCGGCGAACTCCGCGGGGATGGCATAGCCCACGGTATCCGGGATGTTGATCGTGCGCGCCCCGGCCTTGATCGCGCTCTCGACGGTGCGGCAGAGGAAGTCGTGCTCGGTGCGCGAGCCGTCCTCGCACGACCATTCGACATCGGGGCAGAGGTTGCGGGCATGGGTGACGCTGTCGATCACCGCCTGATGCACCTGCTCGGGCTCCATCTGGAGCTTCCATTTCATGTGCAGCGGCGAGGTCGAGATGAAGGTATGGATGCGCGGCCGCGCCGCATGCTGCACCGCTTCCCAGGCGCGGTCGATATCCATGCGCCCGGCGCGGGAGAGCCCGCAGACGGTCGAGGTCTTGACCAGCTTGGCGATCTCGCGCACCGCCTCGAAATCGCCATTCGAGGCGATCGGGAAGCCGGCCTCGATCACGTCGACGCCCATCTCCTCGAGCAGCAGCGCGATCTTGATCTTCTCGTCGAGATTCATCGAGGCGCCGGGCGATTGCTCGCCGTCGCGCAAGGTCGTGTCGAACACGACGACGCGCGCGCCGGGCGCGGCGGCGGCGGGGGCGTTTCGGGTCGTGGTGGCGCTCATCTCGCCCGCTCGTCCTGCTGGCTTCCGGCCCCCTCGAGCCGGTGCCTCAGCTTGCGTCATTCGGCCTTAACAGTAGATTAAAGTTAACGGCGCAAAGCGCCGATATCTTTATCCCCTTTTTGCCACTGTGGGCAAGCCCCCTCACCTTCCCATGGCTTCGCCATGGGCCCCTCCCTCTCCCACAAGGGGAGAGGGGTTGATCGCACGCTCGGTGAGCCCCCTCTCCCCTTGTGGGAGAGGGTCGGGGTGAGGGGTGAGAGCCCGGCTAATTCTTGGCCTTGTCCACAAGGCGATTCTGGCCGATCCACGGCATCATGGCGCGGAGCTTCTCGCCGATCTTCTCGATGTCGTGCTCGGCGGCGCGGCGGCGCATCGCCTTGAAGCTGGCCTGGCCGGCGGCGTTCTCCAGCACCCAATCGCGGGCGAATCGGCCGGATTGGATGTCGTCGAGGACGCGCTTCATCTCCGCCTTGACCGCCTCGTTGATGATGCGCGGGCCGCGCGTGTAATCGCCGTACTCGGCGGTATTCGAGATCGAATAGCGCATATTCGCCATGCCGCCCTCATACATGAGGTCGACGATCAGCTTCACCTCGTGGAGGCATTCGAAATAGGCCATCTCCGGCGCGTAGCCGGCCTCGACCAGGGTCTCGTAGCCGGAGAGGATGAGCTGGGTGAGACCGCCGCACAGCACCGTCTGCTCGCCGAAGAGGTCGGTCTCGCATTCCTCCTTGAACGTCGTCTCGATGACGCCGGCGCGGCCGCCGCCGATCGCCGAGGCGTAGGAGAGCGCGATCTCGAGCGCGTTCCCGGACGGGTTCTGGTCGACCGCGACGAGGCAGGGAACGCCGCCGCCGCGCATATATTCCGAGCGGACGGTGTGGCCCGGCCCCTTGGGCGCGATCATGAACACGTCCATGTCGGCGCGCGGCTCGACCAGCTTGAAATGGATGTTAAAGCCATGCGCAAACGCCAGCGCCGTGTCCGGCCGCATATGGTTGCGGAGATCCTCGGCATAGAGCTTCGCCTGCAGCTCATCGGGGGTGAGAATCATCACCACATCGGCCCATTTGGCGCCTTCGGCCGGGCTCATCACCTGAAATTTCGCGGCTTCCGCCTTCTTCACCGAGGCGGAGCCGGGGCGCAGCGCCACCCGCACCTCCTTGACGCCGCTGTCGCGCAGGTTCATCGCGTGGGCATGGCCCTGGCTGCCATAGCCGACGACGAGCACCTTCTTGCCCTTGATCAGGTTCACGTCGGCGTCGCGATCGTAATAGACACGCATGGTGGTGCTCCTTCGGTAAACGACAATCAGAATCGCGCCGAGCCGCGCGAGATGGCAACGACGCCGGTGCGCGACACGTCGACGAGGCCCAACGGCTCCATCAGGTTGATGAAGGCGTTGAGCTTCTCGGTCGAGCCGGTCATCTCGAAGACGAAGCTCTCGATCGTGCTGTCGATGACGCGGGCGCGGAAGATATCGGCGAGGCGCAGCGACTCGATGCGCTTCTCGCCGGTGCCGGCGACCTTGATGAGGGCGAGCTCGCGCTCGACATGCGGCCCCTCCCCGCTCAAATCGCGCACGGCATGGACCGGGACGAGGCGCGAGAGCTGCGCCTTGATCTGCTCGATGATCATCGGCGTGCCCGAGGTCACGACGGTGATCCGCGACAGGCCCTTGACCCGGTCGGTTTCGGCCACGGTCAGGCTCTCGATGTTGTAGCCGCGGCCCGAGAACAGGCCGACGACGCGGGCGAGGATGCCGGGCTCGTTGTCGACGAGCACGGCGATGGTGTGCTTCTCGATGGCGCTCACAGGCGGACTCCGCAAAGGGACGGTATCGCTCAGACCAGGACCATGCCCTCTTCCGATACCGGCCCGCTCGCCTGCTTGTCCTCCGGCCCGAGCAGCATCTCGTTATGAGCCGCGCCCGAGGGGATCATCGGGAAGCAGTTCTCCATCGGGTCGACGGCGACATCGACGATCACCGCGCGGTCGACCGCCAGCATCTCCTTGATGACGCGGTCGACCTCGTCCGGCCGCGTCACGCGCAAGCCGACCCCGCCGAAAGCGTCGGCGAGCTTGACGAAATCCGGCAGCGCGGCGGTGTAGCTCTCCGAATAGCGCCCGCCGTGCAGCAGCTGCTGCCACTGCCGCACCATGCCCATGTACTGGTTGTTGAGGATGAAGACTTTGACCGGCAGCCGGTACTGGCAGATCGTCGACATCTCCTGGATGTTCATCAGGATCGACGCCTCGCCGGCGATGTCGACGACGAGGGCCTCGGGATGGGCGATCTGCACGCCCATCGCCGCCGGCAGGCCATAGCCCATGGTGCCGAGCCCGCCCGAGGTCATCCAGTGCATGGGCTTGTCGAACTTGAAGAATTGCGCCGCCCACATCTGGTGCTGGCCGACTTCGGTGGTGACATAGATGTCGCGGCCGCGGGTCAGCTCGTAGAGCCGCTCGAGGGCATATTGCGGCTTGATCACCTTGTCGTTCCGGGCATAGGCAAGGCAGTTGCGCGCGCGCCAGCCCTGGATCTCCTTCCACCAATGGCCGAGCGCCTCGCGATCGGGCTTGAAACGCCGCGCTTTCAGCCCGGCGAGGATGCCCTCGAGCGCGTTGGCGGCATCGCCGACCACCGCCACATCGACGCGCACATTCTTGTTGATCGACGAGGGATCGATGTCGATCTGGATCTTCTTCGACTGCGGCGAGAAGGCGTTGAGCCGGCCGGTCACCCGGTCATCGAAGCGCGAGCCGACCGCGACCATGAGGTCGCAGCCATGCATGGCAAGGTTCGCCTCATAGGTGCCGTGCATCCCGACCATGCCGAGGAAATGGCTGTCGGACGCGGGCAGCGCGCCCAGCCCCATCAGGGTCAGCGTGCAAGGGAATTCGGTGAGGCGCACCAGTTCGCCAAAGAGCGCGCAGGCGCGCTCGCCCGAGTTGATGATGCCGCCGCCGCCATAGAAGAGCGGCCGCTTCGCCGCGGCGATGAGCGCCACCGCCTCGTCGATCCGCGCCGGATCCGGCTTCAGCTGCGGCCGGTAGGTCTTGTGCTGCACCGTTTCGGCGGCGCGATAGACGCCGGTGGCGAAAAGCACGTCCTTCGGCAGGTCGACCACCACCGGGCCCGGCCGGCCGGTGCGCGCGACATGGAAGGCTTCGTGCATGATGCGCGCGAGGTCGTTGACGTCCTTCACCAGATAGTTGTGCTTGGTGCAGGGCCGCGTGATCCCCGTAGTATCCGCCTCCTGGAAGGCGTCGTTGCCGATAAGATGCGTCGGCACTTGCCCGGTGAGGCAGACGAGCGGCACGGAATCCATCAGCGCATCGGTGAGTCCGGTCACCGCATTGGTGGCACCAGGGCCGCTGGTGACGAGGACGACGCCGACCTTGCCCGTCGAGCGGGCATAGCCTTCCGCGGCATGGACCGCTCCCTGCTCGTGCCGCACCAGGATGTGACGGACGTGGTTCTGCTTGAAGAGCGCGTCGTAAATCGGCAATACGGCGCCGCCGGGATACCCGAAAATGACATCAACGCCCTGGTCGCCCAGCGCCTTGATGACCATCTCCGCCCCGACCATGTGCTCCGTCGCCATGACACCTCTCCTGGCTGAAACCGAAACGAGACGAAAGGGTTACGCCGCAGCGCGCGATTTTGCCCGCCGCTCGGTGGAACGACTCGTCCCGCGCGAAAGGGTGACCCTAGACAGCTAGACTTTAATGGTCAACAGAAACTGACGAATAAATGACAATATTTCCGGCAGCAAACTTTCCGAAAATTGCTCGGCGACGACCTGCTTGCTGAGGCCGGCACCCTCCCGAAGCTGATGCCGGAACCAGGTATATTGCCGTTTGGCGTAGCGCCGGGTCGCCTGCTGAGCGGCGGCGATTGCGGTTTCGCGCGGCAGGCGGCCGGCGATGAGCTGCGCCAGCTCGGGGACGCCGACCGCCTTCATCGCCGGCAGCGCAGGATCGAGCTGGCGCGCGAGCAGCGACCCCACTTCCGCTTCGGCGCCCTGGCGCATCATGGCGAGGAAGCGGGCGTCGCAAGCCTCATAGAGCACCTCGCGCGGCGGCAGCAGGAGGATCGCCGCGGCGCGGAAATCCGGCGCGCTCTGCCCGCGCCGCCAGGCGGCCAACGTCTTGCCGGTGGCCTGTGCCACTTCGTAAGCGCGAATGAGGCGCTGCGTGTCGCCGGCAGCGAGCCGCCCGGCGGCTTCAGGGTCGACCGCCGCGAGGGCCGCGCGAAACGCCGGGCCGCCGAGCTCGGCGTGGAGCGCCCGCGCTGCGGCGCGGATCGCCGGCGGCACCGGCGGCACCGGCGCCAGCCCGTCGAGCACAGCGCGGAGGTAAAGCCCGGTGCCACCGGCCAGGATCGGCAGTCGATCCTCGGCGCGGGCGGCAGCGATCTCGGCCAGGGCGAGATCGCGCCAGCGCCCGGCCGAGCAGGCCTCGGCGGCGTCGATCATGCCATAGAGGCGATGCGGCGCCCGCGCCAGCTCGGCAGCGCCGGGCCGCGCCGTCAGCACGGCGAGATCGCGATAGACCTGCATGCTGTCGGCGTTGATGATGGTGCCGCGCAGCGCCTCCGCCAGCGCCAGCGCCAGCGCCGATTTGCCGCTCGCGGTCGGGCCCGCGACGATGACGAGCGGCGTTGCCGCGGTCGGTTCCATGCCGCGGCATGATAGCTTCCAGCCCACAGGAAAGGATCGCTCGATGCCAAAGACCTATGACGGCGGCTGTCATTGCGGCCGCGTCCGCTTCCGCGTCACCGCCGAGCTCGAGGGCGTCACCGACTGCAATTGCTCGATCTGCACGAAGAAGGGTTTCCTTCATCTCATCGTCCCGCCGGAGCAGTTCGAGCTCGTGAGCGGCGCCGACGCGCTCGCCGAGTACCGCTTCAACACCGGGACGGCGCGGCACATGTTTTGCCGCTTCTGCGGCATCCAGCCCTTTTATGTGCCGCGCTCCGACCCCGACAAGATCGACGTCAATCTGCGCTGCCTCGAGGGCATCGATCTCGCCGCGATCGAGACGCAGCCCTTCGACGGCAGGAATTGGGAACAGGCGATCGAGCAACCCGTACCGTGGCGCTGAGAAGAAGCCTTGCGTTTCCCGTCCGCCGCGGATAAAGCGCGCGCATGGCCGCCGCCGTGCTCACGCTCATCGCCCTCCCAACCGCCGCAGACGCGACGCTTGCGGTGGAGACGGCGGTCGCGGCGCTGCGCCGGCTCGGCGCTCGCGTGGCGCCGCCGTTCTGGCTCGCGCCCGGCATCGCCTGCGACATTCCCTTCGACGATCTCGACGCCGATCAGGCCGATGCGGCGGCACGCACGGCGCTGGCGTATTTCGCCGGCATCGACCTGGTGGCGCAGCCGGAAGCGCGGCGCCGCAAGCGGTTGCTCGTCGCCGACATGGAAGCGACCATCATCGACAACGAGATGCTCGACGAGCTGGCGGATCTCGCCGGCATCGGCCCGCGCATTGCCGAGATCACGCGGCGGGCGATGAATGACGAGATCGATTTCGCCACGGCCCTGCGCGAGCGCGTGGCGCTGCTGAAGGGGCTGCCCGAGAGCCTGCTCGCCGAGGCCGGCCAGCGCATCCGCATCACGCCCGGCGCGCGCGAGCTCGTCGCCACCATGCGCGCTCATGGCGCCTATGCCGTGCTCGTCTCCGGCGGCTTTCGCCTCTATACCGGCCGCATCCGCGATGCGCTCGGCTTCGACCTCGACATCGCCAATGAGCTGGTGATCGAGGACGGCCGCATCGCCGGTACGCTGCGCGAGCCGATCCTGGCGCGGAACGCCAAGCTCGACAGTTTGAAACGCATCGCCGCCGATCAGGCCGTGCCGCTGGCGGCGACGCTCGCGGTGGGCGACGGCGCCAATGACATCGACATGGTGGCCGCGGCCGGGCTCGGCGTCGCCTTCCACGCGAAACCGGCGCTGCGCCAACGCGCGCGCAGCCGCATCGACCACGCCGATCTGACGGCGCTGCTCTATGCCCAGGGCTACCGCGAGGGCGAGATCGTCCGCGGCGCGTGACGGGCCGGCTGGGTCACGGCGCTCACCGCCGCCAGCACGACGATGTTCACGCCCAGCGCCACGATGCCGACATTAAGGTCTTGCACCGCCTGCGGCAGCGACGGAAACAGCTTGCCCAGCGTGGTATGCGTCAGCGAGATCACCGCAACCGTCGCGGCGCCGGCGAAGATGCCGGCAAAGGCGCCCTCGCGCGTCGCGGGATTGCGCTGCATCAGGCTGCAGACGAGCGCCGGGAAGAACTGCGTGACGAAGCTGTAGCCCATCAGCAGCAGCGCGACGATGGTCTCGCCGCCCTCCAAGGTAAAATAGACCGCGACCAGCGCCACCGCCGGCACCAGCAGCCGGGCGAGCCGGGAGACGTGTCCCTCCTCCGCCGTCTTGTGGAACACGCGATAGATGTTGTTGGCAAGGAGCGTTGCCGCGGTGATCAGGATCATCGAGCCCGGCACCAGCGCGGTCAGCACGCCGGCCGCGCCGATGATGCCGACCACCCCGGCCGGGAAGGTCGCGGTGGAAAGACGCAGCAGCGACAGGTCGATCGCGGGTCCGGCGAGCCCCGGCACCTTCAGGATCGCGGCGAAGCCGACGAAGAACACGAAGAGCAGGATGAGCTGATAGAGCGGCAGGATGATCGCGTTGCGGCGGAAAATGCGCTCATCGCGCGCGGTATAGGACGAGGCGAAGCTGTGCGGCCAGCAGAAGAACCCGAGGGCGGTCAGCAGCACCGTGGAATCGAACCAGGAGATGCTCTGGCCTTTCGCCGGCAGCGCCAGGAAACCCGGCTTCGCGGCATCGATCGCCTCGAACATCGCCCCAAGCCCGCCATAGTAGTGGAGCGGCAGGTAGATGCCGAGAAACACCACGACGAGGACGATGAGCGTGTCCTTCACCACCGCCGTCCAGGCCGAGCCATGGACGCCGGAGACCATGACATAGATCGTCACTACCGTAGCGCCGATCCAGATCGCCGCGGTCGAGCTGATGGCGCCGTAGGAGGCAGTGGACATGATAATGCCGAGGCCTTTGAGCTGCAGCACCAGATAGGGAATGAGCGCGATGATGCCGACCAGCGCGACGAGGACGCCCAACGCCGGGCTGTCATATTTGCGCGCGAAGAAATCGGGCTGCGAGAACAGCCGCTGCGCCTTGGCGTAACGCCAGACCGGCGGCAGCAGCCAGTACGAGATGATATAGGCGAGCGAGCCGTAGCACAGGATGTAGAAGGCTGGCGCACCCTGACCGTAGGAAAAGCCGCTGGCGCCGAGGAAGGTGAAGGTGGTGTAGATCTCGCCCGCCATCAGCAGGAAGACAAAGAGCGTGCCGAAGCCGCGGCCGCCCACCGTCCACTGCTCGAGATTCATGTCGCGGCCGCGGCGCGCCTGGAGGCCGAGCCACAGCGCAATCGCCATAGTGGCAAAGATGAGGATCAACGCGCTCATTGCTGTGTCCCCTCGCGATTAGCGGGATCCGCGAGATAGATGACGCCCATGATCGCAGAGGTGAGCAGCACCCAGAGCAGGATCCAGGCGAGCAGCAGCGGCATGCCCAGAACCAGCGGCGTTACCTGATTGACGAAGAAGACGCCCCCCAACATGCCGATGAACGGCAACAGCGCCAACCATTTGATCGGACCCATCCCCCACCTCCTGTCCGGCCCTGGGCCGGTTCGTTACCCCTATCCTCCGATCCGCTCAGGGTTGAGGCAAGGCGAAAGCGCAACATTTGCAATATTCGCGCAATAAACCGACCGGAACGGAGAGCGGGTGGGAGGGATTCGCTATTTCGGTGCGGGGCGCGGATGGAAGATCATCCCCTCTCCGCCCCCGCGGGGCGGAGAGGGTTAGGGTGAGGTGGGGGCTTGCCGGCACGGTGCGGGCTTTCGCGGTTGCTGACGCAACCGCTGTCGCCCGCCAGCGACGACGCGAAGCGTCGCGCTAGCTCTGATCGATGCGGAGGGCGACGAAGCGCAGGTCACCTTGGCGGTCGACCAGCAGCAGCACCGATTTGCGGCCGGCTTTCTTCGCCTCGTCAATCTTGTCGGTGATCTGCCCCGGGGTTTTCACATCCTCCTGCGCCACCTCGACGATGACGTCGCCGGCCCGCATACCCTTGTCGGAAGCGGCGCTGTCCTTGGCCACATCGATCACCACCACGCCGGCGGAATCTTCGGGCAGCGAGAAGCGCTCGCGCAGCTCCGGCGTCATATTGGCGAGCGAGAGGCCGAGCGTCTTGACCGTGCCGGGCGGCTCTGCCGGGGGCTGCTGCTTGTTGGGCGTGAGCGCGGCCTGCTGCTCTTCCTCTTTGAGCTCGCCGACCTTGACGTCGAAGGTGAGCTCCTTGCGCTTGCGCCAGACCACGACCTTGACCGACTTGTCGATCGGCGTCTCCGCGACGAGCCGCGGCAGGCGGTGCATGTCGGTGACGTCCTTGCCGTCGAAGGTCAGCACCACATCGCCCGGCTGAATGCCGGCGACCTGCGCCGGACCGCCGTCGCGTACGCTGGCGATGAGCGCTCCCTTGGGCTTGTCGAGGCCGAGACTCTCGGCGATCTCGTCGGTGACGCTCTGAATGTTGACGCCGAGCCAGCCGCGCCGCACGTGACCATATTCGCGCAGCTGCTCGACCACCGGTTTCGCCAGGTTCGAGGGGATGGCAAAGCCGATGCCGATCGAGCCGCCCGAGGGCGAGTAGATCGCGGTGTTGATGCCGATCACCTCGCCGTTCATGTTGAACATCGGCCCGCCGGAATTGCCGCGGTTGATCGGCGCGTCGGTCTGCAGGAAATCGTCATAGGGGCCGGCATTGATCTCGCGCGCGCGGGCCGACAGGATGCCCGCCGTCACGGTGCCGCCCAGGCCGAAGGGGTTGCCGATCGCCAGCACCCAATCGCCGACGCGGGTGCCGTCGCTGTCGCCGAATTTGATCGCCGGCAGCGGCTTCGTCGACTTGATGCGCAGCAGCGCGAGATCGACCTTGGTGTCGCGCCCCACCACCTCGGCCTTGAAGTTGGTGTCGTCCTGGAGCGTCACCGTGATCTCGTCGGCATCGGCGATGACGTGGTTGTTGGTCACCACCAGGCCCGAGGGATCGATGATGAAGCCCGAGCCCAGCGAGGTGGCGCGGCGCGGCTGCGCCTCCGGCTTGTTCTTGTTGAGGAAGTCTTTGAAGAACTCCTCAAAGGGCGAGCCCGGCGGGAATTGCGGCATGTCCGAGCCGCCGCCGGTCTTGTCGCTTTTGATCGTCTGCGTCGTCGAGATGTTGACCACAGCCGGCAACAGCTTGGCGGCAAGGTCGGCAAACCCATCCGGCGCCGGCCTCGCCAGAGTGACGCCCGCCGGCAGCAGCAGGGCGACGAAAAGCGTCAACGCAAGCGCAATGGCGCGCCGGCCTTGCATCCGACTATTCAGTCGACTCACGAAAGCAACTCCCTAGGACAGAAGGGGAAGGGCGGATTTTACGGGAGAACGCCGCGATAAACCAGCAACTTCCCGCCGCCGCCGCCGCCGGCTCGGCCAGGCGCCGAGGAGAGGGCAGGAATGCGGTCAAATTGAGGCGCTTAGCCGCGGTCTTCGGGCACCAGCGCTCAGTGATGGCGGATGAGCCAGACAGCGGCGACCCCGAGACAGGCGGCGAGGAGCCCGGTGACGCGCAGCGCCGAGGCCGGCAGCATGCCGACCTGGGCGACCATCCGCTTCATGCCTTCGGGAAAGGCCGAGTAGAGGATGCCCTCAATCACGAAGACGAGAGCGAGCGCGGTGGCGAAGTCCTTCATCAAGCCCCTCAGCGTTGCGCCGGGGCGCCAGCCGCCCCGGCGCCTTCCTTGGGCGGCGCTTCGAAATAGCGGAAAAAGGGATCGTTGGGCGTCAGCAGGAAGGTCGTGTCCTTGCCCGAAAGCGCGTTGCGGTAAGCCTCGAGCGAGCGGTAGAAGGCGAAGAACTCCTTATCCTTGCCGAACGCGTCGGCATAGATCTTGATGCTGTCGGCATCGCCCTCGCCGCTCAGAATCTGCGCCTGCTTGTGCGCATCGGCGAGAATCTCGGTGCGCTGCCGGTCGGCATCGGCGCGAATCTCGGCGGCCTGCTGATCGCCTTCGGCGCGATACTGCGTCGCCTCGCGCTCGCGATCGGACTTCATCCGCGCATAGATCGCCTGGGCGTTGGCCTCGGGCAAATCGACGCGGCGCAGCCGCACATCGGTGATCGAGATGCCAAAGCCCTTGGTCTGGTCGTTCACCTGGTCGCGGATCCGCCGCATCGTCTCTTCGCGCTTGCCGGAGACGACATCGGCAAGGGCGACAGTGCTGATGATGTTGCGGATGGCGCCGCTCAGGATCGGCGTAAGCCGGGTGCGCGCCACCTGCTCGCTGCCGACGGTCTGGTAGAAGAGCAGCGGATTGACGATGCGGAAGCGCGAATAGGCGTCGACGATCATCGGCTTCTG
>DATJLU010000187.1:0-33521 GCA_035509275.1 Allostellaceae bacterium
GATTTCCGTGGAATTTTGAGGGAGGAGACGGTCATGAAGCTGTTGTGGTTCCATCTCATGCCCTATACGCGCTTGCCGGAGGATTTCCGCGAGCGTCACAATTCGGTCTGGGTGGATATCGACCGCCGGCTCTTCGATCCCGCCGTCGCGCACCGCCTCTACAACGAGTTCATGGACGAGCTCGAATTCGCCGCTGCCGTCGGCTTCGACGGGATCTGCGTCAACGAGCATCACGCCAATGGCTATGGGCTGATGCCGTCGCCCAACCTCATCGCCGCGGCGCTGGCGCGGCGCACCTCCGATGCGATGCTTTGCGTCCTCGGCAATTCGCTCGCCCTTTACAACCCGCCGACGCGGGTCGCCGAAGAGATGGCGATGATCGACTGCATCTCCGGCGGCAGGCTCATCGCCGGATTTCCCGTCGGCACGCCAATGGACACCTGCTATGCCTATGGCCAGAATCCGAGCATGCTGCGCGCGCGCTATCTCGAGGCGCACGACCTCATCGTCGAAGCCTGGACGCGGCCCGAGACCTTCGCCTTCAACGGCCGCTTCAACCAGCTGCGCTACGTCAATATCTGGCCGCATCCGCTGCAGAAGCCGCGCCCGCCGATCTGGATTCCAGGCGGCGGCTCGGTCGAGACCTGGCAGTGGTGCGCGAAGATGGACTACGTCTACTGCTACCTCTCCTATTTCGGCTACAAGGCCGGGCGCGAGACCATGATGGGCTTCTGGCGCGAGATGGAGCGGCTCGGCAAGGACCGCAACCCCTATCGCGCCGGCTTCCTGCAATTCGTCGGCGTCGCCGAAAGCCGCGAGGAAGCGCTCCGGCTCTACAAGGAGCCGGCCGAATATTTCTACGGCCGCTGCCTCCATGTCGATTCCCGCTATGTCAATCCGCCTGGCTACAACAGCGAGGCGACGCAGCGTGCCAAGGTCACGTCGCAGGTGGCGCTCGCCTCGCAGCGCGCGGCGACCTTCGGCGGCGGCGCGACCTGGGATGAGATTCTCGCCAAGGGCTTCGTCATCATCGGCTCGCCCGACGAAGTGGCCGAGCAGCTGAAGACAGTGGCGACCGATCTCAATGTCGGCCATCTCATGCTGCTGCTGCAATTCGGCAATATGAGCCGCGAGCTCGCCGGCTATAACACCAAGCTCTTCGCCGAGCGCGTCATGCCGCAAATGAGCCCCCTCTTCGACGATGCCTGGGAGAATCGCTGGTGGCCGAAGCCGTTGCCGAAGCCGGCGCGGGTTGCGCCGCAGCCGGTCGAGACGCGGGAAGCAGCGGAATGAGCGCGCCCGCCGAGCGGCAGGTCGAAGTCAATGGCCTGCCCTGCCGCGTTTGGGAGAAAGGCAGCGGCAGCCCCGTCTTCTATCTCGCCGGTCTCGCCGGCCTGCCGCGCTGGACGCCGTTCCTCGACCGGCTTGCCGAGCGCCATCGCGTGGTGGCGCCCTCGATCCCGGGATTTCCTGGCGCTACCGGGCATGACCGGCTCGACCAGCCGCTCGACTGGGTCGCGGCGGTACTCGATCTCCTCGAAGGCGCCGGGCTGGCCGGCGGCGACCTCATCGGCGCTTCGATCGGCGGCGCGCTCGCCGCCGAAGCGGCGGCGATGGCGCCGGGGCTGGTGCGGCGCCTCGTCCTCATCGCGCCCTTCGGCCTTTACGACAAGAGCGTCCCGCCGACCGATCTCTGGGGGCAAAAGCCCGGCTCCTGGCCGACCCTGCTTTCGGTCCGGCCCGAGGCCTATAAGGAGCTCGTGGCCGCGCCGGAAGGCGTCGCCGAAGCCGAATGGTCGATCATCATGACCCGGGCGGCCGAGACCGCGGCGCGGCTCCTCTGGCCGCTCGCCGATACGCGGCTCGCGCGCCGGCTGCATCGCATCCGCTGTCCCACGCTGGTGTTGTGGGGCGCCGAGGACAAGGTGCTGGCGCCGGCCTATGCCGAGCGCTTCGCCGCGGGCATCGCCGGTAAGTGCACGATCCGCATCGTCGCCAACGCCGGCCACCTCGCCGATCTCGACGCGCCCGGCGCCGTCGCCGAAGCGGTGTTCGAAGCGCTGGGTTAGGGCAGGGGAGCGCCGCGCTGCGCTAAGCCTTCTTCCGCAGCTCCCCCAGAATCTCCTCCGTGTGCTCGCCAAGGGCGGGGGCGGCGCGGCGGAGGTGGCCGGGTGTCGCTGACAGCTTGACCGGGATGCCGAGCGTGCGCACGCGGCCGGCGACGGGGTGGTCGATCTCGGCGACCATCGCGCGCGCCTTGGCCTGCGGGTCGGCGTAGACCTCGTCATAGGTCTTGACCGGGCCGACGGGAATGCCAGTGCGGTTGAGAAGTTCGACCCAATGCCCGGTGCTCTCGGCGACCAGCACGGCTTCGAGCAGCGCCACCAGCGCTTGGCGGTTGGCGACGCGCGACGCCTTGTCCTTGAAGCGCGGATCCTCGGCCAGCTCGGGCCGGCCGATCACCTCGCAGAATTTGCGCCAGAGCCGCGGCGTGTTCGGTCCGATCGTGACCCACCCGTCGCGGCTGCGGAAGACCTGATAGGGCGCGCCGCCGCGATGCTGCTGGCCGAGCCGCGCCGGCCGCTCGCCGGTGGCGAAGACATGCGCCGCCTCGTACACGCCGAAGGCGATGCCGGCTTCATAGAGCGAGGTGTCGACATGCTGGCCGCGTCCGGTGCGCGTGCGCGCTTGCAGCGCCGCGAGAATGCCGAAAGCCGCGAACATGCCGGCGCCGATATCGCAGATCGCGAGCGGCAGGCGATGCGGCGGGCCGTCCTCGGGACCGTTCACCGACATGATGCCGGTCTGGGCCTGCATCATCAGATCGAAGCCGGGCCGCTCGGCGTAAGGGCCGGTCTGGCCATAGCCTGAGATCGAGGCGTAGATGAGCCGCGGATTGAGCGCGGCGAGATCGTCATAGCCGAGGCCCAGCCGTGCCGCCGTGCCGGGTTTGAAATTCTCGAGGAAGACGTCGGCGCTTTGCGCCAGCTCGCGGCAGAGAGCGCGGTCGCGCTCTTCCTTGAGGTCGAGGGCGATGCTGCGCTTGTTGCGGTTCCACAGCAGGAAGGGCGAGCTCTCGCCGGCGATGAAAGGCGGCATGTGCCGGGCATCGTCGCCTTCGCCGGGGCGCTCGACCTTGATCACGTCGGCGCCGTGATCGGCGAGCAGCATCGAGCAATAAGGTCCTGAAAGATGCGAGGTGAGATCGATGACGCGAATCCCAGCCAATGCCGGCTCCGCCATGGCGCTTTGCTCCTTCTTTTCTGCGCTCGCGCCAGCCTAACAGCCGAAGGGCGCCCGTTGCCAGCCGGCAGGGAGGAACTCGTCGCGGCGTAGCTTCCGTTTATCGGGGCTAGGTCACGAGATTGGCATGTGCCTTGCACATGTGGGGTTGAATGGAGGTGCCATCATGCAGATCGCAAAATATGTCGCCGCGGCCATGCTGATCGCGGGACCGGCGCATGCCAATTGGCTGGATCGCGCCTGGGATGCGCAAGCGGTCGAAGCCAATCTCGCACCGGCGATCACCTTGGGCGCGGCGGGCGTGCTGCTTGTGCTGCCGCAGGAGACGCTCGATGCCGCCCATGCCGAGGGGCTGAGCACACCGGACGCCGTGCAGCAGCTGGTGCAGCGCTACGGTCAGCATTGCTCCGCCGTCATCGATCTCGACCGGCCGCATCAGCATCTGCGCGTGCAGCTCTTCATCGAGAAGCGTGTCGCTTTCCCCGCGGCGCCCGCGAGCGTGCAAGGCGAAGTGCGCGACGCGCAGAAATCGCGGCAATCGGCACCGCCGCCCGATACCCTCGCGGTGACGCCGGAGCAGTCTTCCGAGCTCTTCATCGATTACGTGCCGGCCCGGACCGCGCATTGCGTCACGCCCGGCGACACCATTTCCTGACTCGACTAGCTGTCGAGACTCACCGGCTTCAAGGTCGCGCCCAGCACGAGCACCAGCATCGCGCCGATCGCGCTGGGCAGGAAGGCGGTGGCGCTGAGACCGGTTGCGTCCCACACCGCGCCGCCGAGCAGCGGCACGAAGAAGGCGAGGCCATAGCTGATGGTGAGCACGCCGGCGGAAAGCCGGTGCACCTCCTCGGGCGGCACCAGCAGCGGCGGCAGGGCGAGCGTCAGGATCAGGATGAAGGCGGCGGCGAAGCCGATAATGACGGCGCTCGTGACCATCACTGCCGGCACGGCGACGAGCAGGCCGCCGAGCGAGAGCAGGCCGGCGAGCGCCGCGAGGATGACGGGCGCCTTGCGGGCGGCGAGCCGGCGCGCCAGCAGCAATAGGACGAGAGAGGCCGGCACCTGGCCGGAGTTGAGCGCCGTGAGACAAGCATTGACCAGCGCCGGCTGGCCGGTGGCGTGGAGATAGTCGGGAATGAAGGCGTTGGTGGCGAAGTAGAGCGCCGAGCCGCCGCCTTGCACCAATCCCAATTGCCAGGTGCGCGGGTCGCGCCAATCCGGCCACCATCTGAGCCGCGGCGCGGCCGCGTGGGGCGCCGCATGGGGGGTGCCGAGCATGATCAGAAAGGCCGTCGCCAACACCGGCACGCCCCAGAACGCAAAGCTCCATTCCCAGCTGCCGCCGACCAGCGGCAGCACCAGCGGAATCGTAAGGCCGGCGCTCAGCACTTCGCCGACCAGCAGGCCGTTGGCATAGACCGCGGTGGCGAGCGCCGCGCGGCTCTGCAGCCAGTGGCTCACCAGCGCCGGCAGCGCCGGCTGCATGGTGGCGACGCCGGCGCCCATGACGAAGGTCATGGCGAACAGCATCGGCGCCGAGGCGCCGAGGCCGCGCGCCGCCGAGGCTAAAGCGACGGTGACGAGCCCGGCGATCAAGGCCCGGCGGGCGCCCAGCCGGGCGATGAGCAGCGAGCCCGGCACCGCAACGAGAGCGAAGAGCAGCACCGGCAGGCCGGCGAGCGCCGCTACGGAGGTCTCGTCCAGGCCGAGATCGCGATGGATCAGCGGCAGCACCGGCGGCACGGCAAGGATGGTGAGGCGCAGATCGATGCCGGCGAGCCACAGCAGAAAAAACTGCCAGCCTGCGGCGGTGCCTGCCGCCGCGCCATCGCCCCGTGCCATTGCTCTCGCGCCCGATTTCCTTGCCCTGGCGGCATCCTGCCACGGCGGGCGCGGCGGCAGAAGCGGCCCCGGAAATTGCGACGGCGCCCGCGGGCTCTGCCGCGGGCGCCGTGCGCCAGCTCGTGGAGGAAGCGAGCCGGCGGATCAGTCGAGCGCGCTGGCGCGCTGCGCGTGGTGCATGTGCACCGCGAGGCAGCGATGGAAGGTGCTGGGTGCCTTACGCTGGAAGAGGCGGCCGAGCGGGCGCCGCGCCGGCTGGACAGCCTGCGGTGTAGCCGCGGGGGCTGCCGCGGCGCGGCCGAGATGGCGCGATTTCAGCGCGTCGCTGATCGTTTTGGCATAGCTCGGGATCGTGAGTTCCATGACAAGAACCTCCTTCGGGCTTGTTGTTGCCATTAACAGAACGTTAACTCGCGACCGAAGCCAAGGCCTTTAATGTAAAATATCGCGAGAATTTTATTGAATATCCGAAACGATTGTTGGCTCTTACTCTAAGTGCATATAATTGTAGAGTTTTTTGGTGACCGATTATTAACCTTATTATGTGGAGAACTATATATTGAGGTAGCTGATATTCGAAGACTGCATGACGGCGGGATCGGCCCCGTGCCCGCCGCGGCGGGCGGCCGCTTTACCTGCGCGGGCGGTCGGTGTAGGAGCCGGGAGTACAAAAATCGAGGGAGCGAAGCGATGACCATCTCTCCAGAGGCGCTGAAGCGTCATGGCCGGCCGCGCGGGCTGCCCTTCCGCATCAACAAGATCGGCCATGTCGTGCTGAATGTGAGCGATCTCGAGCGGTCGGTGCGCTTCTACACGGAGGTGCTCGGCTTCCACATCTCGGACGTCTATCCCGAAACGATGATGCCGGGCGGGATGGTGTTCCTGCGCTGCAATGCGGATCATCACGGCGTGGCGCTGGTCGGCGCGCTCGACGGCGCCTCGCGCAGCGCCGAGCTTCATCACATGGCCTTCGAGGTCTCGAGCCTCGACGAAGTGCTGCGGGCGCGCGACCATCTGCACCGGCACGGCGTTGCCATCGATTTCGAGGGGCGCCGCCGCGCCGGCTGCCAGATTGCCATCGAGTTCCGCGATCCCGATGGCCACCGTCTCGAGATCTATTGGGGGCTCGACCAGATCGGCAGCGACGGCATCGTCCGGCCGGCGGCGGAATGGCAAGGTGCGCCGTCGCTCAACGCCGCCATCGCCAATCCGGTGCGCGGCCAGGATACGAGTCTTGTCGATCCGACGCTGCTGGAGAAATAACGCTGCGCCGCAACGCTATGAATCGCGCCCGGCGCCGTCGAGGGCGCTGCGGATGGCGGCGAGCAGCACATCGTCCGAGACCGGCTTCTCGAGAAACGCGCTGACGCCGAGCTGCACCGCGCGTGCCCGGATCGCGGCATCGGCGCGCCCCGTCAACAGGATCACCGGCAGATCGAGCTTGGCGCCATCGCTCGAGCTCAGAAAATCAAGCCCGGTCGAGCCAGGGAGATGCTGGTCGAGAATGAGACAGGCATCGCCGCCGCCGGTGCGATAGCCGCGGGCGAACTCGGCGGTCGAGGCATAATCCTCCACCGCCATGCCATAGGCTTCGAGGAGGAGCTTCAGCGAGTCCCTCACCGCTTCGTCATCATCGACGATGAAGACGCGCCCCGACGCCACGGCGCTCCATCCTTGTTCATTCTTCGACCTACTACTCTAGGCTCTGGCTGTGGCCAGCCGACATAAGGACAAACACTTATGCGCGAATTCCGGGGGAGCGGCGGCCGCTCCCCGCCGCCGCGAAGGGCGCTTTGAGCCCGGAAAGCCGCGCCCACTAACCGCTTCCGGTGCTAACCGGCGATCGCGACGGTGAAGCGAAAGATGGTGCCGCCGCCGGGATTCTCCTCCGCCCAGATGCGCCCGCCATGGCTCTCGATGATGGCATGGCAGATCGAGAGCCCGACCCCCATGCCGTCGGCTTTGGTCGAGACGAAGGGCTGGAACAGCCGGTCCTGGATCGCTTTGGGCAAGCCTGGCCCGTTATCCGCGACGGCGATCTCGATGCTGCCATCGACGCGGCGCGCGGAGACGGTGATGTCGCCAGGCCGACTTTGCCGCATCGCCTCGGCCGCATTGCGCATGAGGTTGATGAGCACCTGTTGGATCTGGACCTTGTCGATCATCGCCGCCGGCAGCGACGCTTCGATCCGGCGATGGAGGGTGATGCCGCCGGGGCTCAGCTCGATCAGCGCGATCGCCTCGTCGATCGCAGCGCCGATATCTTCGGGCCGGCGTTCGGTCTCGCCCTTGTCGACGAAGCCGCGCAGCCGGGTGACGATCTTCGCTGCGCGGTCGACCTGCGCGTCGGCCTTGCCCAACACTTCGGCGATCTTGGCTGCGGGCGGGCTCTCGGCCATCTCGATCATGCGTCGCGCGCCCCGCAGATAGTTCGCGGTCGCGGTCAGCGGTTGCTTGATCTCATGGGCCAGCATCGAAGCGGTCTGGCCCATCGTGTTGAGGCGCGAGACATGGATGAGCTCGCTCTGCAGCTGCCGGATGCGGAAGCGCGAACGCTGCCGCTGCAGCAAAAAGAGTCCGAGCGCCAGGCTCGCCAGCGCCAGCACGCCGGCGGCGATGGCGAGCAGCGTGGCGATGGCGCTTTCGCGCTCGGCGCTTCGCTGGCGCTCGGTGAGCAAACCCAGCTCGGTCCGCCGCAGCTCGGCCAACGCGCTGCGGATCCTCGGCGTGAACTGCTCGACCCGCGCCGTCTTCAGAATCGCGAGCGCATCGGCCATGTGGTCGGGGCCGAGATCAACGACGCGCTGGAACTCGGCGAAGCGGGCGGTCATCAGCGGACGCAGCGCGCGCAGTCGCTGCATCTGCTCGGCGTTGTCGGACAGCAGCCCGGCAAGCTTGTCCATCTCGCCGCCGA
This sequence comes from Allostellaceae bacterium, assembly GCA_035509275.1. GTDB lineage: Bacteria > Pseudomonadota > Alphaproteobacteria > ATCC43930 > CGMCC-115725 > DAHUYF01. The sequence continues at coordinate 8,003 of DATJLU010000187.1, forward strand.
CGGCGTCGCGCGCATGCTGGTAGGTCGCGAGGTAATCGGCATTGCCGGTGAGGAGATAGCCGCGCTCGCTGGACTCGCCGTCGATCAGCGTCGCCTCGATCCGCGTAAGCTGCAGCAGGACTTCATCGGTGTGCTCGACCCAGCCGAAGCTGTCCTTGAGGCGGCTGAGATTGAGGTTAAGGGCGAAAACCGACAACAGGACCAGCGCAACCGCCAGCGCCGCGGCGCCGGCGGCGGAAAACAGCGCGAGGAGCGGCCGCTTTCTGCTCGCCAGTGTGCTGCGATCGCTCGCGATATCGGGGCGCTCCACCATCGACGCGGGATCCTGCCGTCGACTCCTAGCACGGGCTCGCCCGCCCGGCCATCGGCGGCGGCTTGCTGAAAAACGTCTTGACGGATTATCATAACTGATAAATAGTCAGTTCCGGGAGGAAGACGCCCATGACGACAATGGCGCAGCGCGCGGCAACGCCCTCGGCGCGGACCGAGCGGCGCAAGGCGGAAAGTCGGCAGCGGCTGCTCGACGCCGCACGCCAGCTCTTCATTGAGCGCGGCTATCATGCGACGCGCCCCCAGGATATCGCCCGCGCCGCCGATGTCGGCTACGGCACCTTCTATCTGCACTTCGCCGACAAGCGCGAATGCTTCCTCGCCTTCGCCGAAGCCGCGCGCACCGAGCTCGAAGGCGTGGTGAGTGCGCGGCTTGCCGGCGTCGAGGGCGTCGAACCGCAGCTGCGCGTGCTGCTCGAGGCGCTGATCGACTACGCCGAGAGCAATCCCGGCGTGCTCAGGGCGGCGATGACCGATCTCTCGGTGATCGCCAGCGAGGGCGAGGCGGGGGCGTCCCTGGTCGAGCGCTGGGCCGAGCAATGGGCGGCGCAGATCCGCGCCGGGGCGCGGGTCGGTGCCATCCACGCCGATTATGACGCCGAGGTCGCGGGCCATGCCATCGTCGGCTTGATCCGCGGTGCCGCCGCTTGCGGGCGGCAGCGCCGCACCGCGCTCGTCGACACCGTGGCGCGCTTTCTGACGCGCGCGTTGGTGCCGGAAGGCGCGGAGGAAACCGCGAAGCATCACAAATTCATCAAGGGAAAGGCAGACCCATGAGCACGCTCGTCTACAGCGAAGCCGAGCTTCTCGCCGAACATCCCTATGCCCGGCCGCAGATCGAGGCCGGGTATCGGCTGCATGGCGGCTTCGATGCCGCCGGGACCTATCTTTCGCCGCGCACCTTGCGGCGTTGGCCGGCGGTCAAGGCATGGCAGGCGGCGCTCGAAGCGCGCGGCTTCCCGCTGATCGACGCGTCGACGAAGCTGTTGAGCCGCGGCAATTATCCGAGCTTCGAACAGCAGAAGCTGCTGCTCGATCTCGGCCTCGGCCAGACGTTGTGGAATTCGCTCACCATCACCGGCATCATCGAGGCGCGCGGCCGGCGCCTCATCGAGTTTCCGGCGCCGGACTTCCAGGCGATCGTCGCGGAAGACATTTCCGGCACGGCGACGGGGCATCTCCGCCGCGGGCTGCTGAAGGCGCACGGCCTCGACGAAGGCGGCAACCCGGAAAAACGCGAGGGCGGCCACGACACCATGTGGTTTGCCGTGCGCGACCTGCTCTTCGGCAAGGATGCCTATCCGCCGCCGGCGGTGCCGGAAAGCATTGCGCGGCCGGACCTCGGCCGGCTCATGTCGCAAATCCCGTCGGGGCATGAGCAGACGATCCTGCTGCTCATGAACGTGCTGATGATCGAGATCCGCGCCGAGGCGTTCTTCGCTTTCTGCACGCGGCTGATGCGCGCGCCCGAGCTGTTCGCCGATCGGCGCGCCGAAGCCGAACAGGCGGCGGTGCTGGTCGAACGCATCCGCCAGGACGAGGCGATCCATGTCGCCTATCTCCAGACGGCCGTGTCCGAGCTGCGCAGCTTCACCTTCGGCGCCGAGCGCGGGGCGGGCGTGTCCGGCAAGACCTTCATCGATCCCATATGGAACGGCATGGTGCATTGGCATTCCGTGACCACGCTCGAGCACGCCCGTGCCCAGACGCGCGAGGCGATCGCGGCGCAGTTGCTGGCGGCGGCGGATGGCGCGCAGCGGCTTTCCGCCTTCGACGCGCTCGCGCCGAAAGCGGCGGCGTGATGCGCGCCTTTGCCGGCAAGGCCGCCTTCGTCACCGGCGGCGCCAGCGGCATCGGGTTTGCGCTCGGTCGCGCGCTTGCCGCCGAGGGTGTGAAAGTGATGCTTGCCGATGTCGAACAGGGCGCGCTCGACAAGGCGGTGGCGGCACTGCGAGAGACGGGCGCCGAAGTGCGGGGCGCCCTCTGCGATGTCTCGGACCGGGCCGCGGTCGAGCGCGCGGCGGCCCTGACCGTGGCCGCTTTCGGCAAGGTGCATATCCTCTGCAACAACGCCGGCGTCGGGGTTGGCGGCGCGCCGATCGACCAGGTCGCGCCGGCGGATTGGGAATGGGCGATCGGCGTCAATCTCATGGGCGTCATCCATGGCATCGCCGCCTTTCTGCCGCAAATGCGGTCGCATGGTGAGGGCGGCCATATCGTCAACACCGCGTCGATGGCGGGGATGATGAGCGGGCCGATGATGTCGCCCTACAATGTGACGAAGTTCGGCGTGGTGAGCCTCTCGGAATCGCTTGCCGCGGAGCTCAACGGCATCGGCATCGGCGTCAGCGTGCTCTGCCCGGGCTGGGTCAACACCGCCATCGACGAGAGTCAGCGCCATCGTCCCGCGCGCCTCGGTCCGCCGCGGCCGCCGACGCCGTTGGCGCTGGAGCGGCTGGCGCAGCTCACGGCGCTGCTGCGCGCCGGGATGAGCCCCGACGAGGTGGCCGCGCGCGTGATGGCGGCGATCCGCGACGACGAGCTCTACGTCTTCACCCATTCCGCGATGCGCGCCGCGCTTGAAGAGCGCTTCCGCCGCATCCGCGCCGCCTACGACAAGGCCGATGCCTTCAAGCCATAGGAGCCTCGGATGAAATTCGGCATCTTCTACGAGCATCAGATCCCGCGCCCCTGGCACGAAAATGACGAGCACCGCATCTATCGCGAAGCGCTCGACCAGGTGGAGCTGGCCGACCGCCTCGGCATCGATCATGCCTGGGAGGTCGAGCACCATTTCCTCGAGGAATATTCCCATTCCTCGGCACCGGAGGTCTTCCTCGCCGCCTGCTCTCAGCGCACGAAACAGATCCGGCTCGGTCATGGCATCGTGCTGATGCCGCCCAACTACAACCATCCGGCCCGCGTCGCCGAGCGCATCGCCGCGCTCGATCTCGTCTCAGACGGCCGCGTCGAGTTCGGCACGGGAGAATCGTCTTCGATCATGGAGCTGGGCGGCTTTCGCGTTCCGGTCGATCAGAAGCGAGAGATGTGGGCCGAGGCGGTCGAGCAATGCCTCAACATGATGGTGATGAACCCCTATCCCGGTTTCGACGGCAAATATTTCTCGATGCCGTGCCGCAACGTCGTGCCGAAGCCGCTGCAGAAACCGCACCCGCCGGTGTGGGTCGCGTGCTCCAACCGCGAGACGATCAAGCTTGCCGCGCGCCTCGGCATGGGCGCGCTCACCTTCGCCTTCGTCGATCCCGCCGAGGCGAGGCAATGGGTCGACGACTATTATCGCATTTTCAAAGAGGAGTGCGTGCCGATCGGCCATGCGGTCAATCCCAATGTCGCCATGGTGACGGGCTTCTCCCTGCATCCCGATCGCGAGGAAGCGGCGCGGCGCGGCGAGGACGGCTTCCGCTTCTTCGGCTATGCGCTGGCGCACCACTATATCTTCGGCGAGCACAAGCCGGGCCGCACCGACATCTGGGCGAATTTCGAGAAGGCGCGCCCGGTGCTGCCGCCCGCCGGGGCCAATCGCGGCATCGGCACGCCGGAGGATCTGCGCCAGCACCTCGCCGCCTTCGAGGCCGCGGGCGTCGATCAGGTCGCCTTCATCCAGCAGGGCGGCCGCAACCGGCATGAGCATATCTGCCAATCGCTCGAGCTCTTCGCCGCCGAGGTCATGCCGGAATTCAAGCAGCGCGAGGCGGTGCGGCAGCGCGCGAAGGCCGAGGCGCTGGCGCCTTATGTCGAGCAGGCGATGGCGCGCAAGCGCGTGATGCCGGCGCTTGCCGAGCGCGAGATCCCGACCTTCGTCGCCCTCGGGCGGCAGGTCGCCGAGCAGGGCAAGGAGACGGAGCAGCAGCGGCAGAACCGCGCCAAATGGTCGGCGACCTCGCAAGTGCCGCTGAGCGATCCGCTGAAAGGCAAGGCGCCGGCAGCCGAGTAGCCGGTCGGCGCCGGTGTCACGCCGTCATCGTCGAGCCGCGGCCGGCGTCGTGAGCGCCGGCAGCGGCGGCGCGCGGTTGACGAGGAAAATGCCGATGGCGACCAGCACGAGCGCCGCCGCGAGCGCCCAGCTCACGGGTTCGCCGAGCAGCACAGCGCCGGCGATCAACCCGAAGATCGGGGTAAGGAAGGCGAACGACGAAAGCCGTCCCGCCGGGTAGCGCGAGACCAGCCAGAACCAGGCGAGATAGCTGGCGAAGGCGACGACGACGATCTGATAGGCGAGCATGCCGAGGACGAGGGGTGTCGGCGCGACCAAGCCGGGCTCGCCCAGCGCCCAGGACAGCGCCGGCAAGAAGAGGGCGGAAACGCCGAGCTGGTAGAGCAGCGTCTTGTGCGGCGGCAGCCGTGCCAGCCGGGTTGCCTTCACGATCACCGTGGTGGCGCCCCAGAGCAAAGCCGCGATGAAGGCCATGCCGTCGCCGAGCAGCTCGCGGTAGGTGGGAAAGCGCAGCGCGTCGGCGAAGGCGAGCGCGACGCCGGCGAAGGCGGCGGCGAGTCCGAGGACCTGCTGTGGCCGGAGCCGCTCGCCGGGGACGACGAAATGCGCGCCCACGGCGACGAAGAAAGGCGCGGTGTAGAGAAACAGCACCGCGCGCGAAGCGCTGGTGAAGACCAGGCTGCCATAGAGAAACACGAACTCGGCGCCGAACAGCAGCCCGATGAGGATGCCAAGGCCGAGGCTGCCGTCGCGCGCGAACAGCCGAACACCGCGATGCGCCGACCATGCCGTCACCACGACCGCCGAGCCGAGCGAGCGCAGGCCGGCTTGCAGGATCGGCGAGATCCCGGCATTGGCGAGCTTGATCGCCACCTGGTTCAGGCCCCAGCAGGCGCTGAGCAGCACCATCAGGAGCACGGCGGCGGCATCGAGGTGCTGGCGGCGGTCGGACATCGGGCGCGGAGGGTCGCCCGCCGTTCCGCGAAGCGCAACCGCTTTCGACTTCGCGGCCTCAATAGGCGTTGCGGTGCACGAATCCCGTGATCAGGGTGCGCAGCAGGATGGCGACGTCAAAGCGCAGCGACCAATTCTCGATGTAGTAGAGGTCGTATTTGACGCGCTGGTGCATCGCCTCGACATCGGCCGTCTCGCCGCGCCAGCCGTTCACCTGCGCCCAGCCGGTAATGCCCGGCTTGACCCGGTGGCGGCGGAGATAGCCGTCGATGAGCTCGGCGTAATATTCGTTATGGGCGATGGCGTGCGGCCGCGGGCCGATCAGCGACATGTCGCCCCTAAGCACGTTGATGAGCTGCGGCAGCTCGTCGAGGCTGGTGCGGCGCAGGAAGCGGCCGATGCGGGTGACGCGCGGATCGCCGCGGCGCGCCTGCGGCACGCCCGGATCGCTCGCGGCATCGACGAGCATCGTGCGGAATTTGAGCACGGTGATCGGGTTGTTGTTGAAGCCGAAGCGCTGCTGGCGGAACAGCGCCGGACCGCGGCTGTCGAGCCGCACGAGCAGCCCCAGCAGCAGCATCAGCGGGCCGAACAGCAGCAGCAGCAGCGCGCTCAAGGCGATGTCCTCGGCCCGCTTCAGCACCGCCGCCCAGCCGGAAAGCGGCCGCTCGAAGACGTTGATCATGAACGTCTCCTGCAGCACGGTGAGCCGGCGCGGCGGGATCGGCAGGTCGGAGAGGTCCGGGCAGAGATTGACGTTGACCGGCAGCTCGCCAAGCTTGCGCAGCAGGGCGGAGAACTCGGCGTCGCGCCGCTCCGGCAGATGCACGATGATCTCGTCGATGCGGGTTTTGCGCGCAAGCCGGAGCAGCCCCGCGACCGTCGCATCGCAGGCAACGCCGGTGTCCACCGCCGTGAGGCGCGGCGCGAAGATGCCGATGACATGCACCTCCGGATCGCCCGGCCAGGTGATCTGCTGCATGACCTGCTGGGCGAAGGGCTCTTGGCCGACGATCGCCACATTGATCGACAGCGTGCCGCTGCGCCGCCGGCGGCCGATATAGGCGGCAAGCCCGGCGCGCGCGGCGCCTGAAAATGCGACGCCCACCAAGAACCAGGAACCGATCCAAAGCCGCGAGTACTCAAGCGAGATCTTGTCGAAAAACGCGATCGCCAGCAGGATCGCGATGCCGACCGCCCAGCCGCCCACGACCTTAATGGTCTGCCGCCGCCAGTTGCGCAGATCGGCCAGATCATAGGCGTCGATCATGGCCATCACATTGGCGATCACCACGGCGCCGAGCGCCAGGATCAGCCCATGGCGAAACTCGATCGAGAAGGTCTGATAGCGGACGATGTAGGTGAGCAAGCCGGCGAGCGGCACGCTGATGATGTCGACCGCCCGCAGCAGCCCGCGCGAGAGGGCGAGCAACTCGTGCCGGACGACGCGTGAGCGCTCCGTATCCCTCCGGCGCGTGCCGAACGGCGTTGGACCCGACAGTGAAAGTTGCGCCATTCTGAATCCGCCCGTCCTTGCCTCGTCGCTAACAGGGGCGCCGTTATGCTGCCCGGCCGCGATGCGAACGCTGCAACTGCGGTCTCCTCCCGATCACGGGGTCGTGGGTTGAACGAAAAGGCGCGGAATGTGTCTGGCATGCAACTCAACACCAAGAGGTTGGAAAGGTTCCCCTCAAAGAAATCTGAGATACGGGCATGCGGCAGGGTGACGCCGCGGGTGCGTCTCTCGCTCCCTGGCGGGGTTGGCGGGGGGGCGAGGATCGCCCTGGTTTAGGGTCGGCCGGGCTCGGCCTTGGGGCTGAGCGTCACGGAGGGCGCTTTGGCGGCCGGGTCGACGATGAGCTTCGTCCACATACCGGCTTGGCCGTGGCCGGGCACGCCGCACATGAAATCGTAATCGCCGGCCGTCGTTGCCGTGAAGGTCAGCGTGTCGGTTTTGGGTGAAGGGATGCCCTGGTCGGGATTGTCGGTATAGGCGCGCGGGATCGCGACAGCGTCGATGCCGGCATGATCGGGAAAGTGGCCTGGGGTGAAGGACTTCGTCACCACCAGGCTATGCGGCAGCATGGCGTCGTTGTTCTTGAAATGTATGTCGACGGTCCAGCCCACCGGAACCACGACGGTCATGTCCCCGGTGAAGTAACCGTTGAAGTTGAGCGCGCCGTTATTGGCGTTGAAGCCGGCGACGATGTCGAGAGTGACATGCTTTGCCGGCACATCGGTCTTCATCCAGCTCGGCGCCTCCTGACCGGACTGTGCCGATGCCGGCGGCGCGAGCAGCAACCAGGCGAGAAGCGCCGCGGCGGCGAGACGACCGATCATGTTGGGAACGTCCGAAAGGTTCGAAACGGAAGCGATGCAGCGGCGCCGGTTTGAGCGGCGCCGCTGCCGGGAGCATCAATCAAGGCCGAAAACGATCACCGCGGTGCCGTACTTGTAGTCGAGCTGGAAATTGCCGCCGGCGGCGACGGCGATATAGGGCTTGCCGCCGATCTCGAAGGCCATCGGTGCGGCGTTGACGCCGGCGCCGGCCTCGAACGACCACAGCATCTTGCCCGATTTGGCGTCATAGGCGGCAAAGGTCCCGTTGCCCTGGCCGGCGAAGACGAGATCGCCCTTGGTGGTGAGCGCGCCGCCGATCATCGGTTGCTCGGTCTTGTCCTGCCAGCCGATCTTGCCGGTGTCGACATTGACCGCCGAGATATTGCCGTATTGCTTCTCGGTCGGGATGGCGACAAAGGCGCCGCCGAGCCACATCCCTGGCGCCCCGGCGTAGCGCTTGCGGTAGTCGTCCCAGGTCTCGTGCTTGACGATGTAGTTCATCGGCTGGTGCAGGTTGACGCAGTAATCGAGCCGCGTCCCGGGATTGAAGGCGCAGGGCGACCATTCGACGCCGCCATTGGCGCCGGGCAGCATGCGGGTTCCCTGCTCGGTCGGCAGCGCGAACAGGTTCTCCTGCGGCACCATCGTCTCCGAGCGGCGGATCAGCTTGCCGGTGTCGCGGTCGAGGATGTAGACCCAGCCCGTCTTGCCGGCCTGGATCACGGCATCGACCATCTTGCCGTTCGGCCCTCGGACCTCGGCCAGGATCGGCGGCGAGACCTCGTCGAGATCCCAGACGTCGTGCGGAAGCACCTGATAGGCCCATTTGAGCTTGCCGGTGTTGGCGTCGACGGCGACGATGCTGTCGCTCCAGCGGTCGTCGCCGGGCCGGTCCATGCCGTCGAGATCGGGTGACGGATTACCGACCACCCCGAAGACGAGGCCGCGCCGCGCATCGACGGCGTTGGTCGTCCAGTTCCCGGCGCCGCCATGCATCCAGCTGTCCTTGTCCTTGCCCGAGGCGATCGCCGCTTTCTCCGCGGCGACGTCGCGATGCAGATCGTTGATGCCGTCGGCCTTGGTCCCGAAGGTGCCTTCCCAGCCCTTGGTGCCGTCGGGGTTGACGTCATCGGGGCTCGGAATGGTGTGCCAGCGCCAGACCAGCTTGCCGTCATCGATATTGTAGGCGCTGATGAAGCCGCGAATGCCGTATTCGCCGCCGGCGATGCCGATGATCGCCATGTTCTTATAGACCGTGGGCGCCGAGGTCAGGGAGTAGCCGACCTGCGAATCCGCCACTTCGGTATCCCAGATCTTGTCGCCGGTCTTCTTGTTGAGGGCGACGAGATGAGCGTCGAGCGTGCCGAACAGCACCTTGTCGCCGACCACGACCACGCCGCGATTGTTGGGACCGCAGCAGAAGTAGTTCGCGCCCAGCTTATACTGGTAATGCCAGAGTTCCTTGCCGTTCTTCGCATCGACGGCGAAAACGTGGTCATAGGGTGTGCTGATGTACATGACATCGCCATCGACGATCGGCGTGTTCTCGAACGAGCCGACGACGCCGGTTTGGAAAATCCACTTCACGTGAAGTCGATGCACGTTGCTGGCATTGATGCCGGTGCCGGGCCAATAGCGCATCTCGCCGAGATCGCCGCCGTAGTTGACCCAATCCTTGGCCTGATCGCCCGCTTTCTGCAGTTCCTCCCAGGTAGCGGCCTGGCTCGCGCCCGCGAGGCCGGCCATGGCCAGCGTCGCACCAGCGATGAGCCACCCTCTCCCACTGCTTTTCCAGCGCATGTTTCACTCCCCAATCGCAGATATTGTTCTTGCCCGCAGGTCGATCGCGGCTTCGCTGGGAGATTGTGCTCGCAGGTAGCGCGGCACTCTGCCCTAGTAGCGCCGAAATCGCCTGGACATGAGGCTATACTCGTCTGGCGGGTAGCGTCCAGCGCGATCGTTGCGCAGGCGGATCGAGAACGATCGCGATGCTGTCGAGAGCCGATCGCCGGCGCTCCGCTCCTGAGCTATTGCGTGTGCGCCTTCAGCGCGACCGCAAGCCGGCGCAGCTTGGCTTCATCATAGACGAGGCGTCGGCAAAGCCCTTCAGCCGTGTCGTCAGCGTCGTCGAGCGCTGCGAGATTCTGCCGTCGCGCCTCCTTGATCGCCGCCGCCTGCTGCGCATCGGGCGTCCCTTGCTGCTCCGCAGCGTCGAGCTTGCGGCTGTCTTCGGCTGCCACGTCGGCGAGGACATGCGAGCGTATGATCTGGTCCTTGATGCCTTTCAGCAGCACGCGCCGCAGCACGTTGCCGCGCTCGACCATGCCGGAGACGACGAGGAGTGCGGTCTCTCCCGTCACCAGACCGTTCTGCGCCGTGAAGTCCGCGATCTCGCGCTCACCCATGGCCGGCGAATTCTCGGACGCGGTGAGAAAATCGACGAGGTGACGCGCCGCGAGATTGTCGTGCCAGGCGTTTTCCGGCTCCGGCGTGGCGCCGGGCCACAGCATCCCCGGCGCGAGCGGCCCGGCAAAAGGCGTCGCGCACGGCCATTCGGAGAGCGCGTGCGGCGGACCTTTCGCGGTCGCCGGCCAAGCGAGCAGAAGAGCGAGAGAAAGAGAGAGCAGGAGCGGCGCTAGGCGCATGGGCGACATCGGTGATGGAATTTCGCTTCGGGCGTGTCTACTGTTGGGCCGTTCTCTACCTTCTGTCAATCGCCCTTGCCGATGATCCGCCGCCTTCTGCTGCTGCTGTCGCTGCCGCTCTTGCTTGCGGGCGCCGTGCGCGCGGCGGAGACGGCGCAGAGCGAGGCAGAGATGGTGCGGCTGTGCCGCGCCGAACTCGAAGGTCGCCTCTTCTCCGGCGGCGCTCATGGCGATGCCTTCGTCACCGCCAAATCCGTGGAGCATCGTTCCGACAGCGTCGTCGTGACGCTCGACCTCGCTTCGGGCGAAGGTCGCCGCGTCAAGGGCAGCTGCATCTTCCGCGGCGGCAAGCTGTTCGACGTGAAATAGCAGGTCGCGCGCCCGCGGTACCCGATTCTCGGCGCTATTGTCCGGGCTCGCCGGTGTCCGGTACGAGGCCCGCGGCCTTGATCCCGAAGACGGCGCAGACCTCGTCCTGCTCGGAAACATCGCCGCTGATGCCGACCGAGCCGATGATGTCGCCGCTGCTGTCGCGGATCAGCACGCCGCCCGGCGCCGGCACGATGCGCCCGTCCGAGGCGGCGATGATGGCGCCGATAAAGGCCGGCTGCGCCGCCGCGCGGCGCGCGAATTCGCGGCCGCCGAAGCCCATGCCGAGAACGCCCCAGGCCTTGCCGCCGGCGATCTGCGGTCGGAGCAGGCTCGACCGGTCCTCGCGCTTCAAGGCGACGAGATGGCCGCCGGCATCGAGGACGGCGACGGTGAGCGGCTTCAGCTTGAGGCTTCGCCCGTGCTCCAGCGCTTTGTCGACGATGAGCGACGCTTGGGCGAGGGTGACATTGGTCATGGCTGGTTTCTCCCGAGGGTCAGGCGAGCGCGCCGGAGCGTTTCAGCGTATCGATCTCGTCGGGAGTCACCCCCCATTGGGCGAGCGACGCGTTGCCGCGCTCGCCGGGGAGCTCCGGCGGGGTCGGCTTCCCCGCGGGCGTCCGGCTGAAGCGCGGCGCGGGCGCCGGCTGGACGATGCCGTCGACCTCGACGAAGGTGCCGCGTGCGATATTGTGCGGATGGGCGGGTGCCTCGTCGAGGCTCAGCACCGGGGCAAAGCAGGCATCGCTGCCTTCGAGCAGCCGACACCATTCCTCGCGCGTCCGCGTCTTGAAACGCGCTTGCAGCTTCGCCTTCGCCTCGGGCCAGCGTTTGCGGTCGAGCTTTGCCGGCATGTCGCCGGGATCGATCTCCATCCGGCGCAGAAACTCGGCAAGGAATTTGTCCTCGATCGCGGCGAGGGAGATGTACTTGCCGTCCTTGCATTCATAGACGTCGTAAAAGAAGGCGCCGCTATCGAGCACGTTCTCGCCGCGCGTGAGGCTCATCTGCCCGGCGGCGCGCAGCCCCCAGAACATGGCGGCGAGCGAGGCGGCGCCGTCGACCATGGCGGCATCGACGACCTGGCCCTTGCCCGAGCGCTGCGCCGCGATGATGCCGCAGGCGACGCCGAGCGCCAGATAGAGGGCGCCGCCGCCGAAATCGCCGATCAGGTTCAAGGGCGGGGTCGGCGGCGCGCCGGCGCGGCCGATCGAATGCAGCACGCCAGCCAGCGCGATGTAGTTGAGGTCGTGGCCGGCCGCCTGGGCCAGCGGGCCTTCCTGGCCCCAGCCGGTCATGCGGCCGTAAACCAGTCGGGGATTGCGGGCAAGGCAGGTCTCGGGACCGAGGCCGAGGCGCTCCATCACGCCGGGGCGGAAGCCCTCGATGAGCGCATCCGCCGTATCGGCGAGGCGCAGCACCAGCTCGACGCCGTCGCGCCGCTTGAGATCGACGGCGATGGCGTGCCGGCTGCGCTGCGTCACCGAGAAGCGCGCCGCGCCGGGAAGACCGAGCCCGCTCGGCTCCTGCCGGTCGACGCGCAGCACGGTGGCGCCGAGATCGGCGAGCAGCATGGCGCACATCGGCGCCGGCCCGATCCCGGCCATCTCGACGATCTTCAGCCCTGCGAGCGGCCCCATGCGACGCCTCCCTGTCCCCCGCGCGACCTTATCGCGGCCGGGCCGGGCGGAGCGAGAGATTTGTCGGCGTCCCGCGGCGCTCCGTTGCAATCGGCGCCGAAGCTGTCTTAGGGTGAAAGCCCAAGCGCGGCGCCAGGCCGCCCGGAACGAGAGAGGGAGGAGGGTGGCGATGCCCCAAGCGAAATGCCTCGACGGCAAGGTGATCGTCGTGACTGGTGCCGGTCGCGGCATCGGCCGCGAGATCGCACTGCTCGCCGGCCGCGAAGGCGGCAAGGTGGTGGTGAACGATCTCGGCGCCGGCGCCGATGGCGAGGGCAATCCTGATACCGGTCCGGCGCAGAGCGTCGTCGACGAGATTCGCGAAGCCGGCGGCAACGCGGTGGCGAATGCCGACAGCGTCGCCGAGCCGGCCGGGGCCGAACGCATCATCCGCACCGCGCTCGATGCCTTTGGCCGCATCGATTGCGTCGTCAACAATGCCGGCATCCTGCGTGACCGCATCTTCCACCGCATGTCGACCGTGGACTGGGATCTCGTCCTCAAAGTCCATCTCATGGGTAGCTTCTATGTCGCGCGTGCCGCCGCCGCGCATTTCCGCGACCAGGAGAGCGGCTCCTATATCCACTTCACATCCACCTCGGGCCTCATCGGTAATTTCGGCCAGGCCAACTACGCTGCCGCCAAGCTCGGCATCGTCGGCCTGTCGAAATCGATCGCGCTCGATATGGCGCGCTACCATGTGCGCTCCAACTGTATCTCGCCTTTCGCCTGGAGCCGCCTCATCGGCACCATCCCGACCGACACGCCGGAGCAGGCCGCCCGCGTCGAGCGCATCAAGACCGCGACGGCCGAGAAGATCGCGCCGCTCGCCGTCTATCTCGCCAGCGACCTCTCGCGCGATGTCACCGGCCAGATCTTCGCCGTGCGCCGCAATGAGATCTTCCTGATGAGCCAGCCCCGGCCGATCCGCTCGATCCATCGCGGCGAAGGCTGGACGCCGCAGGCGATTGCCGAGCACGGCATGCCGGCGTTGCAGGCCGCGTTCTTCCCGCTCGAGCGCTCGGGCGACGTCTTCACCTGGGATCCCGTCTGAGGGGAGGGGCCGATGGCGATCGACTATCAGCGACTGAAGCATTGGCCTTTCCCCGAGATCGAGCACAGCTACCGCGCCAGGGACACCATGCTCTACGCGCTGGGGCTGGGTTACGGCGCCGATCCGATGGACCCACATCAGCTGCGCTTCGTCTACGAGGAAGGGCTGAAGGCCCTGCCGACCATGGCGGTGGTGTTGGCCGGGCCGGGGGCATGGTCGACCAACCCCGAGACCGGCATCAATTGGAAGATGGTGTTGCATGGCGAGCAGGGGGTGGTGCTGCATCGGCCGCTGCCGCCCGCCGGCACGGTGGTCGCGCGCACGGTGATCGACGAGATCATCGACAAGGGGGCGGGCAGGGGCGCGCTGATTTACTCCCACCGCGACATCCGCAACAAGGAGACGGGCGAGCTCTTGGCGTCGCTCGCGTCGACCAGCTTCCTGCGCGGCGATGGCGGTTTCGGCGGACCGAGCGGACCGACCAAGCCGGTGCATGCGCTGCCCGAGCGCGCGCCCGATCTCGTCGTTGACATCGCCACTCTGCCGCAGACCGCGTTGATCTACCGCCTCAGCGGCGATTACAATCCGCTCCACGCCGATCCCGAGATCGCGAAGGCGGTGGGCTTCCCGCGGCCGATCCTGCACGGGCTCTGCACGTTCGGCATCGCCGGCCATGCGTTGCTGCGCGCGACATGCGGCTACGATCCGGCGCGGCTGAAGCGCCTGGAGGTGCGCTTCTCGGCGCCGGTCTTCCCGGCCGAGACCATACGCACCGAGATCTGGCGCGAAGGCGGCGGCCGCTTCGGCTTCCGTTGCAAAGCGGTGGAACGCGACGTCATCGCCATCAATAACGGGCTGGCGGAGGTGGCGGAGTAACCGGCTGAAAACGAGCGCGCGATACCCCCTACCCCGCCCTCCCCCTCAAGGGGGGAGGGGGAAGAAAAATGAAGCCCTCCCCCCTTGAGGGGGAGGGTAGGGAGGGGGGAGCTGCTGGGCACCGAAATTAGAGAGAGGAGAGCATGGTCGGTATCGCATCTTTCGGCGGCTACATTCCGCGCCGGCGCTTGAGCCGCAAGGCGATCGTCGATGCCAATGGCTGGTTCAACGCCGGGCTGCGCGCCTATGCCAAGGCCGAGCGCGCCATCTGCGCCTGGGACGAGGACAGCGTCACCATGGCGGTCGAAGCGGCGCGCGACGCGCTTGCCGACGCGCCGCGCGACGGCTTTCGCGCACTCTATCTCGCTACCACCTCGGCGCCGTTCGAGGACCGGCAGAACGCCGGCATCGTGGCGCAAGCGCTGCGCCTCGGCGCCGAGCTCAACACCATGGATGTCGGCGCCTCGCAGCGCGCCGGGACCACCGGCCTCATCGCCGCGCTCGATGCCGTGTCGGCGCGCGGCGGACCCGTGCTCTATCTCGCTGCCGAGAAGCGGCGCGCCGCCGCGGCGAGCCCGGCCGAGCTGCTCTATGGCGACGGCGCCGCGGCGCTCATTCTCGATCGTGGCGATGGGGTCGCGCGGTTTCTCGGCAGCCGCTCCGCCTCGGTCGATTTCGTCGACCATTACAAAGGCAAAGGGCGTGAGTTCGACTATGGCTGGGAAGAGCGCTGGATCCGCGACGAGGGCTTTCTCAAGATCGTGCCGCCGGTGATTGCCGGGGCGCTCGCCGAAGCGGGCTTGACGCCTGCCGACATCGCGCATTTCTGCCTGCCCTGTACCTTGCCGCGGGTGGTGCAGGCGATCGCCAAGCAGGCGGGGCTGTCCGAGAGCAGCGTCCGGTCCAATCTCGACGGCGCCTGCGGTGATACCGGCACGGCGCATCCGCTGGTGATGCTGGTGCATGCGCTGCAGGAAGCGAAGCCCGGCGAGCGCATCCTGGTGGCGAGTTTCGGCAATGGTTCGGACGCACTGGTCTTCGAGGCGACCGGCGCATTGCCGGCGATGCAGCAGAAGCGGCGTGGCATCGCCGGCGCGCTGCGCCAGCGCAAGGAGGAGACGAACTACGCCAAGTATCTCGCGATCAACGATCTCGTGAAGATGGAGCGCGGCTTGCGCGCCGAGGTCGACAAGCAGACGCCGCTGACGACGCTCTATCGCAAGAAGGACATGCTGCTGTCGCTCGTCGGCGGCCGCTGCGAGCGCTGCGGCACGGTGCAGTTCCCCAAATCCAACATCTGCGTCAACCCGAATTGCCGTGCCATGCACAGCCAGGTCGATCAGCCTTTCTCCGAGTTCAGCGGCCAGATCATGTCGTTCACCGCCGATAATCTCACCTATTGTCCGGAGCCCCCGGCACACTACGGCATGGTGCAGTTCGCCGAAGGCGGGCGGATGATGGTAGACTTTACCGAGGTCGATGCCGGGGCGGTCGAGGTCGGCATGCCGATGCGCATGGTCTTCCGCATCAAAGAGGTCGATCCGGCGCGCGGCTTCACCAAATACTTCTGGAAGGCGGCGCCGGCGGGCGGCGCCAAGGAGGTCTGACGATGGCAAAGGGAATCCGGGACAAGGTCGCGATCCTCGGCATGGGCTGCTCGAAATTCGGCGAGCGTTGGGACCGCGAAGCGGACGATCTCATCGTCGAGGCCTATGAAGAGGCGATCGCCGATGCCGGCATCGAGACCAGCCAGATCGAAGCCGCCTGGTTCTCGACCGCGATCGAGGAACAGCATGTCGGCAAATCCGGCGTGCCGCTGGCGACGGCGCTGCGCCTGCCTTACATCCCGGTGACGCGCGTCGAGAATTTCTGCGCCTCGGGATCGGAAGCCTTCCGCGGCGCGACCTACGCCGTTGCCTCCGGCGCCTGCGATATCGCGCTCGCGCTCGGCGTCGAGAAGCTCAAGGATACCGGCTATGGCGGCTTGCCGCAGCGCGGCCGCGGTGCGCTCAACTCGATGTACTGGGCGAACATCTCGGCACCGGGCAGCTTCGCTCAGCTCGCCGCCGCCTACCGCGCCAAGCACGGCGTCTCGCGCGAGACGCTGAAGCAGGCGATGGCGCATATCTCGGTCAAGAGCCACGACAATGGCAGCCGCAATCCGAAGGCGCATCTCCAGAACAAGATCACCGAGGACGCCGTGCTGAAAGCGCCGCTGGTCGCAGAGCCGCTCGGGCTCTACGATTGCTGCGGCGTCAGCGACGGCTCGGCCTGCGCCATCGTCACCACGCCCGAGATCGCCAAGAGCCTGGGCAAGCGCGATCTCATCACCGTGAAGGCGCTGCAGCTCGCCGTCTCCAACGGCCAGGAGGCGCAGCACAATTCCTGGGATGGCAGCTATTTCGCCACGGCACGCGCCGCGGCGAAGCGCGCCTATCAGGAGGCCGGCATCGACAAGCCGCGCGAGCAGCTCTCGCTCGTCGAAGCGCATGATTGCTTCTCCATCACCGAGCTGGTGACGCTCGAGGATCTCTTCATCTCTCCCGAGGGCGGCGCGGTGAAAGACGTGCTCGACGGCTTCTACGATGCGGACGGCCCGGTGCCGTGTCAGATCGATGGCGGGCTCAAATGCTTCGGCCATCCGATCGGCGCCTCGGGCCTGCGGATGATCTACGAGATCTATCTCCAGATGCAGGGCCGCGCCGGCGCGCGTCAGCGCCAGCAGGAGCCGGTGCGCGGCCTCGTGCACAATCTCGGCGGCATGCCGCATCAGAACGTCTGCTCGATCGCCATCATCGGCAAGCACGGCGCCTGAGCAGCGGGGCCGGGCGTGTTCGAAGGCTTCGCCGAGCAGCGCGTCGCCCTCACGGAGTCGGAGATCTTCTGCCGTACCGGCGGCGCCGGCCCGCCGCTGCTGCTGCTGCATGGCTATCCGCAGACGCATGTCGCCTGGCATCGCGTGGCGCCGCGCCTGATGCGGCAGTTCAGCCTGGTGGTGCCGGATCTGCGCGGCTATGGCGAAAGCCGCGGGCCGCGTCCCGATCCCGAGCATCGCCATTATTCCAAACGCGCCATGGCACGCGACATGGCCGAGCTGATGACGGCGCTCGGCCATGAGCGCTTCCTGCTCGCCGGCCACGACCGTGGCGCCCGGGTCGGTTTTCGCCTGACGCTCGATGATTCCGCCCGCGTGCAGCGCTTTGCCGCCATCGACATCATCCCGACCGTCGATGTCTGGGAGCAGATGGACGCGGACAAGGCGCTCTCGAACTATCACTGGTCGTTTCTTGCGGTGCCTGCGCCGGTGCCGGAGACGCTGATCGCCGCCGATCCCGACTTCTATATCCGGCATCTGCTCGACCGCTGGGTCGGACGGCCGGACGCGCTGCATCCGCAAGCGGTGGCGGCTTATCTCGGGCAATTCCACGAGCCGAGTGTCGTCGCCGCCACCTGCGAAGATTACCGCGCCGGTGCCTCGATCGATCGACGGGAAGACGGCGAGGACCGACAGCGCGGCGCCAAGATCGCCTGCCCCGTGCTGGTGCTGTGGGGCCGGCGCTACCTCACGAGCAAGACGGCGTCGCCGCTCGCCGCTTGGCGCAACTGGGCGCCCGATGTGCGCGAGGTCGCGCTCGATTGCGGCCACTTCATCGCCGAAGAAGCGCCGGAGGAGTGCGCCACGGCGCTCGCCGAATTCTTCGCCTGAGCGCGCATCGCCGCGCTTGCGTTTCGAACTGTCCCAAATGTTGGCGTCGTGAAACGCGAAGATTGTTTTGCGCGCTCAAAAAGTATGTTCCGATCTGGCGCGCACTGAACGCAGAGGTTCTCTAGTAACCTGCAAACGCTTCGTTCAGTTTATCGCGTACTCAAAATTGCAACAGAACAGATGCTGCGATGCAATATGCGCCGCGTAGCATCCCGCGCTGAGCGGCAAGGCAGGGGACGCTTGCGGCTCGGCTGGTTGCGGTCCCTCACGCAAAGCCATAGGACGATCGATGACCCTTCGGCAGCATTTCATGCAAACGGCGCTCACGGGTGCCGTGTTGCTCGCGGCTTATCCTGCGGCAGCGCAGACCAGCTCGGTGAACAGGCAGATCGACTCCCTCCAGTCGCAGATCCAGCAGTTGCAGCAGCAATTGCAGAGTCTACAAGGTCAGGTGAACCAGGCGCAGCAGAACGCCGCTCAAGCCCAAACCACGGCGGCGCAGGCTCAGGCGCAAGCGCAAGCTCAGCCGAAAGCGAACGGCGCCATCGTAACGATGTCGCCCGGCAATCGCCCCGGCATCTGCACCGCCGACCTGCAGAACTGCATCGAGCTGACCAGCCGGCTCCAACTTGACTTCGCCAACTACCTCAACGTCCATCCGCAGTTTTCGACGGGGCCGCATAGCCTCACCAGTGGCGTCAACGCGCGGCGTGCCCGCATCGGTGTCCTCGGCAAGTTCGCGGGGGATTGGAACTACGCCCTCATCGCGGATTTCGGCGGCTCGAGCGACGGCGCGCAGCAGAGCAACATCGAGAACGCCTACGTCACCTATAACGGCTTCCGCCCGGTCGCCATCGATCTCGGCTATATCGACGTGCCTTGGACCTTGGACGAGTCGACCAGCTCCAACGACATCATGTTCTTGGAGCGCACCGAGATTGGGAATGTCGTCACCAACCTCGCTTCCGGTGATAACCGCGCCGCCTTCGGCGCGCGCTCGAACGACGATCGCTACTGGGCGGGCGCTTATCTCACCGGACCGACGTCCGGGGCGCAGCATACCGGCTCGAACCAGCAGCAGCTTGCCGGCGTCGCGCGCGCGACCTATCAGGCCTTGCAAGGCCCCGACTATTCCTTGCATGCCGGCGTCGATGGCGAATATGTCTTCGCGCCGCGGGCGGACGGCTCAAGCAGTTCCAGCGTCGCCGACACGGTGGCGTTCAGCGATCGGCCGGAGTTGCGCGTCGACCCCACCGCCTTCCTCAATACCGGAAACATCCCGGCGAAGAACGCCGCCGCTGTGGGCGGCGAGCTGGCCGGTGGATGGCAGAGTCTCTTCTTCCAGGGCGAGTACTATCATGTCTTCGTCGATCAGGCTGGCTTGTCGGCGACGTCGCCGAAGCCGGAGCTGAACTTCGACGGCTTCTATACCCAGGCGAGCTGGACGGTAACCGGCGAGTCGCGCAAATACATTCCGACCACAGGCGCCTACAGCGCCATCGTTCCCGACCATCCGCTCTCCTTCAAGAATGGCGGGTGGGGCGCTTTCGAGCTGGCGGCGCGCTACGCCTATATCGACCTCAACGACCACGACAAGCCCGGGGTGTCGCCGCTGGTCACCGGCGGTGTTTTCGGCGGCCGCGTCCAAGGCATCACTCTCGGCGTCAACTGGTATCCCGTGCGCAATGTCCGCTTCATGCTCAACTACATCCACAACGTCGTGAACAAGCTGCCGGTAACCACGGCGCTGGGCGGCACGAGCACCGGCGGCGTCACCATCGACGCGATCGCGCTGCGCACGCAGGTCGCCTTCTGATCTGAATGGGAAGCCGGCGGCGAGGCGAAGCTACGCCTCGCCGCCGGCGCTTCGGCACGAAGATCAGCGCCTGTCGCCGACCGGCTCGGGCTGAGCCTGCGCGCCGGAGGGCTATATCGTCCATTGAGATGCCACGAAGCTGTCGCATGGCGCCGGCAATGGCTCTATAGTTTGTCGAAGCGATGGGATCGAAGAGCGGAGCGTTCGCGAGGTTCTCTGGAAAATTGCTAAATTTACGATGCTCCGCTATTGTTCGGGGTCCTTTCGAGAGGAGATGACCTTGGCCAAGCTGACCCCCGCTTCCGCATCCGAGAATGGTGGCCTAATGTTCAAGCGTCGTACGGTCATCGTCGACGGTCCGGATCCGATCGACCAGCATGTCGGTGGTCAGCTTCGGTTGCGCCGCGCGCAGGCCGGCATGACGCAGACCGAGCTCGGTGCGAAGGTCGGCCTGTCCTTCCAGGCGGTGCAGAAATACGAGACCGGCGAGAACCGGATCAGCGCCAGCCGGCTCTATCAGTTGGCGCGCATCCTCGATGTGCCGCTCGCCTATTTCTTCGAGGGTCTCGACGAGACCGGCCATGCCGAGGATGGCACCGGAGCGGCGGAACTTACGCGCAAAGAGGCGTCGATGGTGCTGGGCGCCTATTACGGCATCAAAGATCCGCGGCTGCGTTCGGCGTGCCTTCTCATCATGACGCGGATGGCGGGTCGCTTGGACATCGAGGGCGAATGACGCAGGCGCCGCGCATGTCGGATGCGCGTCCCGAGGTCGCCTGTGTCGCGGCCGAAGGCTGCAGCTATCTGCGCGCGCTTTCCACCATCGAGCACATCGCCGGCTTCGAGCACACCGCGCGCGCTTATGCCGCCGCCTCCGAGCGCTGCCGCGAGCATGGCTGCTGGGCGGCTGCGACCGCGGCGGCGGGATCCTCTTCCGGCGCTCCGCCGGAACCGGTGCCGCTGAAAGCGTTCTACCGCGCCAACCGGCCGGGCACGGTGCCCGTCACGAGTGACGCCGAGACTGTGCCGTTCATCCGCTCGGAGCATATCGACATCGTGACGGACGGCACCGGCAATTATGTCGAGCGGCGTCCGCTCAAGCTTTCCACGCTGCCGCGGCGCGGCGACCCGCTCGGCCATCTCTACCGCTATTGGCTCGATCTGCGCAGCGCCGGCTCGCTGCGATTCTCGAACATCGACACGGTTCAGCTGACGCGGGCCGATATCATCGGCAAGCTGCACATCGTCGATGTCACCAGTGGCGATCCGCACGACTTCCGCTTCGAGCTTTTCGGCTATGCCGTCCCGATTGGACGCTACGAGTCGCCCTGCGCCCATCCCGTCCGTATCTGGGCGGACAGCTTGATGCGCGATTACAACACGGTTCGCCTGACGGCGGCGCCGCGCCTCCACCGCATGCGCTGCCGTCTCGGCGAGGTCGCCCATCACTACACGCGGCTCATCCTACCCTTCCATGACAAGGGCGCGCGCGTGACGCGGCTGCTGGTGGCGATCCGCGAGGAGCGCGGCAACGGTCTCCGGCTCAAGGCCGCCGAGTAGCTCGGCGCGATCCATATAGACGAGGTAAAAGCGCTCGCGGCTGCGCGTTGGCGGAAAATAGCCGTCGAAACAGCGCTCGACATGCGGCATGCCATAGGCCCAGGTGGCGATGCCGCATTCGCCGATTCCTTGCCGTGCAATACCTGTCTGCCAGTCGATTTCCCATTCGCGCGTACAGATCGCCCGCGTGAGATGCGGCAGAACCGCCGAAAGCCCGCGCCTGCGATGTTGCGGGTGAACCCATAGCCCACCTTCATGGCCGACGCGCCCGTGGATGACCGGCGCTTCTCGCGGCAGGGTGATGGCGAGCCTGCCATAGTCGACCCGCGGCTCGGCGAACCACAGCCGCAAACTGCGTAGCAGATCGAGGATGTCGTCGGTGAGGAGGAGCCGCGCGGCGCAGGTGGCGATGGTCTCCGAACCGGCGCGGACGTCGAGCCAGAAGCTGTCTTGGGGCGACAGCCGGCTCTGCGCAGGATCGAAAGCGGGATTGACAAAGGAGCCGGGAATGCCGCGCATCGTCGCGGCCCAGCCCGCCAGATCCGAGTCGATGGCGAGGGTGTAGTTGCGGTCGTCCAGCCAAGCGAGGGCGTAGTCGACGAAATCCTGCACGACGTCGCGCGTCGATGCCTGCTGCCACATGGGGGCTCTCCTGAAAGCGGAAATGCCATGCCAGCATGATGCAGGCTTGGCGGCGAGGAAAGCCGCGGGCGGGCACTCAAAGCGGAAAATCTGCGATAAATTTAGCGTAACGGGTGTAATTCCGGCGCTCTTTGCGACGGAACTACCCTGATCGATGGTTTTCTAGGGTCCGCTGTTTAGTGCTCGCGGGTCTCGACCGCGGGGACCGCACCAATCTGGCGATAGAGGAAGTCGCGCAACGGCGCCGCGGCGTCCTTTTCCCGCGCCGTGTCGAGCAGGGCGCGGTCGGGTGCGAGCGCGCAGGCGGGATCGGTGCGCGCGGGATCGCCGGTCAGCTGAAAGGCTTGGCAGCGGCAACCGCCCCAATCGATTTCGCGCCGCGCGCAGGAATGACACGGCTCGGGCATCCACTCTGTGCCGCGGAAGCGGTTGAAAGCATCGGAGTGATACCAGATCTCGGCAAGGCTCGTCGTCTTCACCGAGGGAAAATCGAAGCCTGGCAGGCTCTCGGCGGCATGGCAGGGGAGTACTGTGCCGGCGGGCGATACATTGAGGAACTGCCGGCCCCAACCACCCATGCAGGCCTTTGGCCGCTGCGCGTAATAGTCGGGCACGACGTAATCGATGGTGAGCACGCCCTTCAATCGCCGGCGCGCGCTTTCGACGGTTTCCGTGGCGCGCTCGAGCTGTTCGAGGCTGGGCAAGAGTGCGCGGCGGTTGGCGAGCGCCCAGCCGTAATATTGCACATGCGCCACCTCGAGCCGGCCGGCGCCGAGGGCCAGGGCAAGCTCGATCATGTCGGGGAGCCGCTCGAGATTCTGGCGGTGCATCACCGCGTTGACGGTGAGCGGTAGGCCCGCCTCGCGCACCAGCGCGGCGGCCGCGAGCTTCTTGCGATGCGCGTCGGCGAGCCCGGCGATGCGGTCGGCGCTCGCCGGTAGCGAATCCTGGAAGCTCAGCTGAACATGCTCGAGCCCGGCATCCACCAGCTCTTCGAGCCGCGCGCGGTCGAGGAGCACACCTGAGGTGATCAGGTTGCTATAGAGCCCGACCGCGCCGGCGTGACGCACCAAAGCGGCGAGGTCGCGCCGCACCAGCGGCTCGCCGCCCGAGAAATGCACCTGCAGCACGCCGAGCGTCGCCGCCTCGCTCAGCACGCGGCGCCAGCTTGTCTCGTCGAGCTCGGCGCTGGCGCGTTCGAGCTCGAGCGGGTTCGAGCAATAGGGGCAACGGAGCGGGCAGCGATGCGTCAGCTCGGCGAGCAGCGCCAGCGGCGGTCCGACCGCGACGCTCATGGCGCGAGCACGGCTTTGTCGACGAGATCCTGCAGCATCCGGGTGACATCGGCGGCGATCACCTCGCGCGGCGCCTCAAAGCGCCGGGCAAGATCGTCGACGATGCCATCGACGCTGAGCGACCCATCGACCAGCTGCAAGATCTCGACCGCAAGATCGTCCGGCAGCAACAAGCGCTCAGGCGCCAGGACGATCCAGCGGCCGCGCGTCTCGTCATGGCGGAACTTCACATGCGGCGCGAAGCGCAGCCGGCTGGTGCCGTCGACGATGACGCGCTCGGGCGCGGCGTTCATCGGCCGGCCCCGTCGCGTCCCGGCACGAAGCAGCCGGGCGGAATCAACCGTGGCTCGACATAGGCGAGATAGAGCCCGTCGAGCTGCGCCCAGAGCACGCCGCATTTGAAGCGCAGCGCGTTCAGCACCGCTTGCTGTTCGGCTTCGGTGCGCGCCTCCGCCTTGACATAGGCGAGAGCGAAATCGGCGTCGCGCGGCGCCTGCGACAAGCGCGGCTTGAAATAGGCCAAGGTGTCGAATGTGATGAAGGGATAGCCGCGCAGCATCCCCTCGACGCGCTCGGCGATGATGGTCGGCGAGAACATCTCCGTGAGCGAAGAGGCGATCGCTTCGAGCACCGAGCGCTCGCGCACGAAATTGACATAGGCGTCGACGGCAAAACGCGTCGTCGGCAGTATCCCCTCGGTTGATTCGACATAACCGCGGTCGAGGCCGACGCCTTCGGCAAGCTTGAGCCAGCGCTCGATCCCGCCCGGCAGGGTGCCGTCGCCGTCATGATCGATCAGCCGCGAGCGCCAGGCGCGCCTCAGCTCGGCCGTCGGCAGCCGCGCCATCAGGCTCGCATCCTTGATCGGGATTTGGCGCTGATAGTAATAGCGGTTGAGCGCCCAGGCCTGGATCTGGCCACGATCAAGCTTGCCGCCATGCAACAGGCGATGAAACGGGTGCAGGTTGTGATAGCGCTCGCCGCCGATCGCACGCAGCGCCGCTTCCAACTCTTCCGGTGTCAGTACGCTGCTGTTCATCGCGCCCCGTTCGTCATGCCCGGGGTGGCAATATACACCCTGCGCTGAACGGGCGAGGCCCGGACCGCGCTACTCTTCAACCGTGCCCTGCCGAGCGCTTGCTCGGCACGGGCGCGGTCCGCCAAGAGGATTACTTCAACTCGGCGCAGGCGTAGGAGTTGATCTCCAGGCCAACTGCGATTTCGACGATGCGGGGTGTCGTCCACTTCATTGTTGTTTCCTCCACGTCAGACCGGCCGATGAATGAGGCACGCCACCGATCCTGCGATTAACGGTATGAGTTCGCCAAACCGTTGTCAATCGCAAGCCGGACGCCGGACGCGGGCCGAGTTTCGTGCTGCGTTCCAGGCGCGCCGGAGCCGTCGCCCGAGAGCTGCCGAATAGCCAAAGATTGCACAGGCTTGCCTGGCTTGCTGGCGTTGACAGCAGGGCAGGACGCTGCAAGCATACGTTTTAAGTAAATCCGTCACGGCACTTGTGACGTTAGTACAAAAAACGGGAGGAACGGTGCGGGCGCAATCAACATTCTTCCTGCTGATGTGCTGCGGCGGCCTAGCCGCCTGAGCGGGCGGAGCTGCGTCAGCGCCGAGTGAGGGCGGCCGGCGCGGTGCTGGCCGCTGCGAGATCCAAGCCTGTGGCGCAAAGCCCGCAAGAGGGCAGTGCGTTGAGGTGCGGAGCGCCACCGCCGCTTCAGGGCGGCGGCACTTGAGGCCCGAGGCATCGGCTTTCCGGGCGCGTTTCGGAAGTCCGCCTCGGGGTGAACGAACAATCAGAGACGGCGCAATTCGCCGGGGAGGACGCATGAGAGGATTATTCGTTGCCGCCGTGATGGCGGCGTTGGTGCCGGTCTGCGCCGCGGCGCAGACCGCCGCAGATCTCGCCAAGGGTCAGCAGGATACGAAGGACGTGCTGAACTACGGCATGAGCTACAACCTGCAGCGCTACAGCACGCTCGACCAGATCAACAAGGAGAGCGTGAAGAAGCTCGTTCCGGTCTGGAACTACAGCTACGACGACAACCGCTCCGAAGAGTCGCAGCCGCTTGTCTACAACGGCGTGCTCTACGTTACGACCAACAGCGCGACCATGGCGGTCGACGCCAAAACCGGGCAGCAGATCTGGAAGACCAAGGTCGACTATCCGCCGGAAACGCCGCGCATCGTCTGTTGCGGCATCATCAATCGCGGCGCCGCGCTCTACGACGGGAAGGTCTTCCGCACCACGCTCGACGCCAATGTCATCGCGCTCGACGCCAAGAC
>DATJLU010000188.1:0-25708 GCA_035509275.1 Allostellaceae bacterium
AGTGGCGCGCGGTCGGGGCGGGTGCGCAGGACTTTGCCTTGCACCAATCCCCTGCCCCACCCCCTGAACCCCTCCCCCCATCCTTGGTTCGCTTCGCGGCCCAAGCCCGCAAGGGGAGGGGAAGTATTTGGGGCTACAGCAGGAAGCGTCGGACCTCGGTCAGGAACAGTTCGAGGCGGTCGTGGTGGACCCAGTGGCCGGCACCTTCGACCGCGAGCACGCGGGCGTTTTGGAAGGTGCCTAGGCGGCCATCCTGCGAGGGGTCGCTGGCCCAGCTTTCCTTGCCGCAGACCAGCAGCGTCGGGCAGGCGATGCGGCCCCATAGCTCGGCGATTTCCTCGCGCGTCATGTCGTAGGGCGGCCAGACGCGGACGTAATGATCGAATTTCCAGCTATAGGTGCCGTCCTCGTTCTGGTTGACGCCGTGCTGCGTCAGGTGGCGCGCCTGCTCGGGCGAGAGATGCTGGTTGGCCTCCTGCATGCGCTTGAACGCCTCTTCGATCGAGGCGTAGCGCCGCGGCAGGCGGCCGGAGAGGCCGCGCTGCTCATCGATCCATTTCTGCATGCGCTCGGCGATCGTGCGCTTGGCGCGCTCCGCCAGCATCTTCGGTGACGGTCCCAGCCCCTCGATGGCGACGAGCCGCCTGAGCGTCTCGGGATAGATCCCGGCATAGCGCAGCGCGATGTTGCCGCCCAGGGAATGGGCGATGATGGTGACCGGCGCCAGATGCTGCTGATGGATGAGCTGGGCGAGGTCGTAGAGATATCCCGCCATGCTGTAATTGCCGTCGGGCGACCACTGGCTGTCGCCATGGCCGCGCAGGTCGGGCGCGATGATGTGCCAGTCCTGGCGCAGCCGTTCGGCGACCCAATCCCAGTTCCGGCAATGATCCTGGCCGCCATGCAGCAGCAGCAGCGGCGGTGCCGCGGCATTGCCCCAATCGACGTAATGGAGGCGGAGGCGCTGCGAGAAGAAGATGCGCGAGGTCGGGCCCGACCTGTCCTTGGTACCGGAGCTCATGATCAGAGGGTCACCTCGGGCTGCTGCACAACAGCGCAGCTTACCCTGCGCGGATCAAATTTCCAGAACCGGCGGCGCCGGCCGCTATGATGCGCCGGCCATGGCTTGGCGGTTGAAAGAGATGAAAGAACGGCTCGGCAGCGCGCCCAATCGCATCGCGCTGTCGACGGCGCTGCGCGGCACCATCGCGACCGCGGCGCCCCTGGTGCTGCTGCGGGCGCCCGGGCTCGGCGCCTTCGCCTATCCCGCGGTGCTGGGCGCGCTCGCCACCTCGATGGTGGATGTCGGCGGTCCCTATCGCAGCCGGCTCGTCGGCATGCTGACCCAAGGGCTGGGCGGCGCCGCGCTGCTGCTGCTCGGGACGCTGACCGGCGATTACTGGTGGTTCGCCGCTGCGGTCATGGCGGCCATCGGCATTATGTCCGGCATCGTCCGTGCGGTCGGGCCGGGTGGTCAGTCGCTCGGCGTCAACGCGGCGGTCGCCTATCTCGTCGGGCTGCAGGTGGGCGAGGCCGGCGGCGGGGTGCCGCTCTGGGTCGCCGGCTACGCCCTGGGCGGCCTTTGGACGGTGGTGGTGGCGCTGGCCTTCTGGCAGCTGCGGCCCTATCGGCGATTGGAGCAGGAGGTGGCCATTGCCTGGGAGGCGGTCGCCGCGCTGCTTGCCGCGGTTTCGATCGAGGATGACGGCAATGTCGTCGCCCGCCGCCGCCGCGAGCAGCTGATCGCCACGCGCCATGCCGCGGCGCGCGACGCGGTGGAGAAGGCGCGCGAAGCGCTGGGCGAGACCCGCTCACGCATGGCCGGCCCCGGCACGACCATCGCCCAGCTTCTCGTGCTGCTCAATGCCGCGGAGCGCATCGGCGCCGCTGCCGTCACCCTGGGCGAGAGCGTGGCGCCGCGGGCGGCAGAGCGCCGGAACGCGGCGGCCGCGCTGCAGGAAGCCTGCCTCGAGGTCGCTCGTATCCTGCTCGACGGCAGCGGGCAGCTCTCGCTCGCTCCGCTGCGTCGGCAATTCCCGGCGCTGCCGGCGCGCGACGGCGCCGCTCCGTCGGCCACCGATCTCCTGGCCGAAGCGCAGGCGATGCGTCATTTCGAGAACGCGGAAGAGGCGCTCGGCCTGCTCTTCGGCGAAAGGCGGCGGCTCTTCGGCCTGCTGCGTCTCGCCTTTGCCCATCGCCGGCCGCGCGGCACGATGATGGCTGCGCTGCGGCCGCATACCAGCCCGCGCTCCGCCATCTTCCGCCACGCGCTGCGCGTTGCGGTGGTCACCGCCATCGATACCGCGATCATCACCCGCCTCCAGCTGCCGCGCGGCATCTGGCTGCCGATGACCTCGCTGATCATCCTGCAGCCGGACTATGGCAGCACCGTCAAGCGCGCGTTGCAGCGCACCGCCGGGACCGTTGCCGGCGCCGTGCTGGCGGGCCTGCTGCTGACGACGCTGCACGGCACGACCGAATATGACGTCGTGCTGGGGCTGCTGATCTTCGCCACCTTCCTGCTGATCCGCCGCCGCTACGGCTATGCCATGACGTTCCTGACGCCGATCGTCATCCTGCTCATCGGCATGAGCAGTGCCGATCCCTGGATCGATCTCGCCGAGCGCGTTACCTACACCGCCGGCGGCGCGGTTCTGGCGATTGGCGCGGGCTATCTGCTGTGGCCGCAATGGGAGCGCGAGCAGCTGCGCGAGCGCCTGGCGCGCGGCGTGCGCGCCGGCAAGGACTATCTCGTCGCCGTGCTGGCGGCGCTCGCGGGCGAGGCGGCGCCGGCGGCTCGGCTTGCCGGGCTGCAGCGTCTGGCCGAACTCGCCGTCGCCAATGCCGATGCCGGCTTTCAGCGCATGCTGGCCGATCCCGCGCATCGGCGCGCGCCGGCCGCCGAGGGCTTCACGCTGATCATTTACCTGCATCGGCTCTGCCGCCATGCCATCGCGCTCGCCGCGCAGCGGGGCGCGGTCGCCACGCCGGCGGCGCCGCTCGGGACGCTGCGTCGGCTGATCGAGACGGCGCTCGACGATGCGGCGCGCGCGCTGGAGGAAGGCCGGGCGCCGGCGCCGCGACCGGCTTTCGATGCGCCGCTCGCCGAGCTTTCCTCGGCGCTTGCCGGCGGCGGCCGCGGGGCGGTGGAAGCGGCGGCGCTGCTCGGCCGGCTGGTCAGCGATGTGACCGGCCTTCTCGGTGCCGCACGTCGCGCCTTCGGATCAGCAGAATCCGCGCGGTGACAGCGCCGGCAAACCATGCGACGACTTGTCGCGCTTCGCCGCAGGAAGGGGCTTGGCTACTGACCCATTACCCCGCGCCCGCCACCGTCAGTTGGGCCGAGGCGCGGATTTGGAGGGAGGGAACGATGCGCCGATCGCAGCTCGCCTGGCTTTTGCTTGCTCCGCTGCCGCTCCTCGCCGCGGCGCCCGCCGTTCGGGCGCAAGATGCCGCACAGGGCGAGGTGATCTTCAAGCGCAACTGCGCCATCTGCCACACGGTCGAGGCGGGCAAGAACAAGATCGGCCCCAGCCTCGCCGGGGTCGTCGGGCGCAAGGCCGGAACCGCGCCCGGCTACAGCTACAGCGATGCCAACAAGAACTCGGGGATTACCTGGAGCGACGCGGAGCTGGACAAATACCTGACCGACCCGCGGGGCGTGGTGCCGGGCACCAAGATGCTCTTTGCCGGCCTCAAGAACCCCGACGACCGCAAGAACGTCATCGCCTATCTGAAGCAGCAGAAATAGGCGCCAGGCGCCCCCAAAAGCCGCCGCGCGTTTTGCCGCGTCCTGCGCTACTTGCGCGCCACGACGATGTTCTGTGGCACTTGCGCGCCACGACGATGTTCTGTGGCGGGAAGACGTTCCAGACATAAGGGCCGCGGCGCGTGGCGGTGAGGCCGGCGCCGCGGAGGGCGGCGCTATAGGCCCGGGTGTGGCGGAAGTCGGAGATGACCGCGATCCCGCCCGGCTTGAGCACTCGGGCGATTTCCCGGCAGGCGCGGTCGCGCTCGGACGCGGCCTTGATGTTGTGCAGACAGAGGTTGGAGAGCACCACATCGAACGAGGCGTCGGGGAAGTTCATCGCCTGCGCCGGCTCGCTCTTGAGCGCGCAGCGCGCCGCCACGCCTTCACGCTCGAGATTGGCCTGGGTGCGCTCGATAGCATTGCCGCTCAGATCCGTGCGGCTCCAGATGTCGATGCCGACCGCCCGGCCGCCGGCAGCGAGCCGCTTGGCAGCCCCGACCAGCAGCAGACCGCGTCCGGTTCCGACATCGAGGACCTGCTCATCGCCGCGCCAGGGAATAAGCGCGAGCATGCGGTCGCGGTGGCGGAACTTGCCCCTCCAGGCGTAGCACAGCATCAGCGCCGCCTCGGCGAGGAGCACCAGGCCGACCGCCAGGAGTGCGAGCGCGGTCCAGGTCAGCGCTGCGAGAGCGGCGGCGATGGCCGCGGCCAGCCCAGCCAGCCCGCCGAGCGCAAGGCCACCGATGACACCCGGGGCGTCCACGCCGTAATCCGCTCGCGGCACTATGCCTCCCCATACCTAACAATGTTAGACACCGTAGCCTAACAATGTTAGGTTTTGAAGAGACTTCGATGGCCCGACCTTCCACCGCACGCCGGCCGCGGCCCAGGCCGCCAGCGCTCACCCGCGAGCACATTGTCGCCGCCGCCGCGCGCCTGCTCGAGCGCGAGGGTTACGAAGCACTGACCATGCGCAGCCTTGCCGCCGAGCTCGGCATTCAAGCGGCCTCGCTCTATTGGCATGTGGCCGACCGCGAGGAGCTCGAGGATCTGCTCTTTGAAGCGCTCCTCGCCGATCTCGAGCTCGTCGTCGTCGGGCGCGACTGGCGGGAGGACCTGCGCTCCCTGGCCCGCCAGCTGCTCGCGTATCTCACCGCCAAGCGCGATGTCCAGCGCATCATCGCCGGGCGCTTCGTGCTTGGCCCGCATCTGCTGCGACATTTGGAGTGCATTCTCGGCGTCTTGCGGCGCGGCGGCCTCGACGGGCGGGATGCCGCCTATGCGCTTTACGCGCTGCTCACCTATGTCAACGGCTTCGTGCTGTTCCAGAGCAGCGCGCTGTCGCGCGCGCACGCGCGCGGCGCCGGGCGGCGCGAGGTGCTCGGCCAACTGCGCGAGCGGCTGACCGCGCTGCCCCGGGACCGCTACCCCCAAAGCGCAGCGCTTGCCGAAGAGCTCACCACCGAAGACGCGGCGGGTCGCTTCGATTTCGGTCTCGCTCGGCTGATCGACGGGCTCGCCATGCGTGGTCGCGGCGCGGCGCGGCGTCAGCATCAAGCCGGCCGCTTGCGTGAACGAAAGGGTCGCGACCCCGCATCGGCCATCGGACCCGCGTCGAGGCGCGGCTAATCGCCCGTTGCGCCGCGGCCCGGCACCGCCCCGCCCTTGGCGGCGGCGTGATGGCCGCTGACCTCGGCGCCAGCTTCGCCGGCCAGCGGCAGGTAGAAGAAGATCGACGACAGCGAGATCAGCGCCACCGTCAGGAACGCGCCGGAGAAGTCGCCGGCGCTGAGCTCCGTCCGACCATGGAGCAGCAGGGTCACGTGCAGCAGCAGCGCGCCGATGCCGACGCCGACGCTGACCGAGAGCTGCTGCGCCATGCTTTGGAAGCTGGTGGCGCGGCTCATCAGCGGCGGCGGCACATCGGCGAAGATCAGCGTGTTGGTGCAGGTGAATTGCAGCGAGCGGAAGAAGCCGCCGGCGAGCAGCGCCACAAAGATCAGCCAATGCGACGTCTCCGGCGAGAACCAGGCATAGCTCATGACGAAGGCGCTGCTGATCACCGCATTGCCGAGCAGCACGCGGCGGAAGCCGAAGCTGCGGATGATCGGCGCCGCCGTCATCTTCATCGTCATCGCGCCGGCGGCGCTGGCGAAGGTAAGGAGGCCGGAGGCGAACGGCGACATCCCGAAGCCGAGTTGCAGCATCAGCGGCAGCAGAAAGGGCAGGGCGCCGATGCCGATGCGGAACAGCGAGCCGCCGGTGATGGCGGCGGCCAAGGTCGGAATCCGCAGCAGCTTCAGGTCGATGATGGGATAGGCATGGAGCCGCGAATGCAACACGTAGAGCGTGATGCAGATGGCGCCACCGAGCAGCATGGCCACGACCAGCGGCATCGGCAGCACGCCGCGTCCCGCATTCTCGAAGCCGAACATCAGTCCTGCGAGGCCGACGGCGGCGAGCAGGAAGCCGCGCAAATCGAGCGGCCAGTCGCCGATCTCCTTGATGTTCTCGATGAACAGCGTCGCCAGCACGATGCCGAGCAGGCCGATCGGCAAATTGATGTAGAAGATCCAACGCCAGGAGCTGTAGGTGACGATGAAGCCGCCGAGCGGCGGCCCCAGCACCGGACCGATCAAGGCCGGCACGGTGAGATAGGACATGGCGCGCACCAGCTCCGATTTGGGCACGGTGCGCAGCATGACGAGTCGCCCGACCGGCACCATCATCGCCCCGCCGATGCCCTGCAGGATGCGCGCCGCGACGAGTTCCGGCAGCGACTGGGAGATGCCGCAGCAGGCCGAGCCCACGGTGAAGACGACGATCGCGGCGCGGAACACCGAGCGCGCGCCGTAGCGGTCGGCGACCCAGCCGCTCAGCGGGATGAAGACGGCCAGACTCAGCAGATAGGAGGTGATGGCGAGGTTGAGCCGGAGCGGATCCTCTTGCAGCGACTCCGCAATCTTGGGTAGCGCCGTGGCAATCACCGTCGAGTCCAAGTTCTCCATGAACAAGGCACACGCGACGATCATCGGCACCAGGACTTGGCGGAGCGGCATCGACGGCATGACTTATTTATAGGGCGTAACGCCGCCCCGTGCAGCTGTGAGCCGGGCGTTCGCTGCAAGGCTGCCCTGCGCCCTCCTGCACGGCCTTGTTAATCCTCGGAAAAGGAAAATCGCCGAGACGCCGCGCCCGGTTACGCGCCCCCTCCGCTTGCGGGAGGGGGGCGGGGTGAGGGGACGGGCGAGACTAGAATCACCCCGGCCGGTCGTTGAACTGCAAAGCGGCGAGCCGGGCGTAAAGGCCGCCCGCCTGGATCAGCTCGGCATGCTTGCCCTCGGCGACGATCCGGCCCTCATCCATGACGACGATGCGGTCGGCGCGCAGCACCGTCGCCAGGCGATGGGCGATGACGAGGGTGGTGCGGCCGGCGGATAGTCGCTGCAGGGCCTGCTGCACCGCGCGCTCCGATTCGGCATCGAGCGCCGATGTCGCCTCGTCGAGCAGCAGGATCGCCGGGTTGCGCAGGATGGCGCGGGCGATGGCGATGCGCTGGCGCTGCCCGCCCGAGAGCCGCACGCCTTTCTCGCCGAGAAAGGTCTCGTAGCCTTGCGGCAGCCGCTCGAGGAACTCGGCCGCCGCCGCGGCCTCGGCGGCGGCGCGCAGCTCCCCCTCGCTGGCCTCCGGGCGGCCATAGCGGATGTTGTCGGCGGCCGTGCCGCTGAAGATCACCGGATCCTGCGCGACGAAGCCGATGCGGTGGCGCAGCTCGGCGGGATCGACGGCGGCGATGTCGACGCCGTCGATGCTGAGCCGGCCGCGCGCGGGGTCGTAGAAGCGCAGCAGCAGCTGGAACACCGTGGTCTTGCCTGCGCCCGAAGGGCCGACCAGCGCCACGGTCTCGCCCGGCACCACCGCCAGCGAGAAATCGGCGAGCGCGGGCCGCTCGGGCCGCGACGGGTAGAAGAAAGTGACCTGGTCGATCGCGACATGGCCGCGCGCCGGCTCGGGAAAGGCGAGCGGGCTTGCCGGGGCGGCGATCTCGGGCTCGATGGCGAGCAGCTCCAGGAGCCGCTCGGCCGCGCCGGCGGCGCGCTGCAGCTCGCCGAACACTTCCGAGATGGTGCCGACGGCAAAGGCGGTGAGCACGGCGTAGAACAGAAAGGCGGAGAGCTGGCCGCCGCTCATCCGCCCGGCGATCACGTCGTAGCCGCCGACCCAAAGCACCAGCGCAATGGCGCCGAAGGCGAGCAGGATCACCACCGCGGTAAGCGCGGCGCGGACGCGGATGCGCGAGACGGCGACGCTGAACGACTCGGCCACGCGCTCGGCAAAACGCGCCCGGTCGAGGGCTTCGTGGGTGAAGGCCTGGACGGTGCGGATGGCGTTGATCATCTCCTCGGCATAGGCGCCGACATCGGCGATGCGATCCTGCGCGCGGCGCGACAGCCGCCGCACCCGGCGGCCGAAGAACAGGATCGGCACGACCACGAGCGGCACGATGACCAGCACCAAAGCCGCGAGCTTCGCCGAGGTCACCACCAGCATCGCGAGGCCGCCCAAGAGGATGAGCGCATTGCGCAGCGCCATCGATACGCTGGAGCCGATGACGCTCTGCAGCAGCGTCGTGTCGGTGGTGAGCCGCGACAGCACCTCGCCGGTCTTGGTCGTCTCAAAATAGGCCGGACTCAAGCTGACGATGCGGTCGAAGACGGCGATGCGCAGATCGGCGACGACGCGTTCGCCGATCCAGGAGACGAGCGAGTATCGGCTATAGGTCGAGACCGCCATGACGATGATGACGGCGAACAGCACGCCGACCGCCCGGTCGAGGCGCGCCGAGTCGCCGGCGCCGAGTCCGGCATCGACGAGAAAGCGCACGCCTTGGCCCAGCAGCAGCACCGAGGCGGAGGAGATGAGGAGGGCGGTGGTGGCGCCCACGAGCTGCGGCCGGTAGGGCCGCAGGTAGTGCAGCAGCGGCAGCAGCGACAACAGGCTGCGGCCGCGCGCCCGATCCGCGGCGTCGCGCGCCGGCGCAGCGCCGGCGGATCGTTCGGTCATCGCCATGGCGCAGCAGCCTCGCACGAAAGGGGGAGCCGCGCGTTATAAGGCCGCAGCCGTGGCGCAACAAGCTCGCCATCATTTCGCCACGCTTCGCGTACCAAATTTGACCCCAGCCGATCGCGGCCGCGCCGCGGTAAGGTCGACCGCTTCATCTTCACCCGCCGTTAGCCTCGGGAGCCCGTTC
Source organism: Allostellaceae bacterium (assembly GCA_035509275.1). Classification (GTDB taxonomy): domain Bacteria; phylum Pseudomonadota; class Alphaproteobacteria; order ATCC43930; family CGMCC-115725; genus DAHUYF01. The sequence continues at coordinate 9,003 of DATJLU010000188.1, forward strand.
TGCCATGTTGTCCAAGCCCGCCGCGAATCCCGCATCGACCCCGGCTCAGCCGGCCCCCAAATCCGAGACCGCGACGCGCAAGCTCGTTGTCGGCCGCGGCATCGTATTCTCCGGCGAGATCACGTCCTGCGACTGCCTCGTGGTCGAAGGCACGGTGAAGGCCAACATCGCCGGCTGCCACGACATCAATATCGCCGAAGGCGGGCTCTTCACCGGCTCGGCCTCGGTCGAGAGCGCCGAGATTCGCGGCCGCTTCGAGGGCGCGCTCAATGTCAGCGGCCGGCTCCTCGTCCATGCCAATGGCAAGGTCGCGGCCGAGGTGCGCTACCACCAGATCGAGATCGAGCGCGGCGGCGAGGTCTCGGGCCACATCCAGGCACAGGGCGCCGGCCAGGCGGCGCAGCAGGCGCCGACGCCGCTGCCACGGCGGGCCTGAGCGTCCGAGCTTCGGTGCGCGCGGCTAGCGCCGCGCGCCTGCCTCGGCGGCGAGCAGCGACTCGATGATCGCCGCGCGCTCCGCATTGAGGGCGGCGGAAGAAACCGGTTTGTCGGCGCGGCGATACCAGTAAGCGGCGTTCCCGGCATCGCCTTCGCGGCGATGCAGATAGGCATGCACCCAGGCGCCGGCGCGGTCGTTCTGCGCCTGGGCGCATTCATGCGCCTTCTGCCAATCGCCCTTCGCATCCCACCACAAGCCCTTGAGGGCAGCGCTGAAATCGGCGGGCGGCGCGTCCGCGGCGAGCGACTGGTTGAAGCCGGCGAGGTCCATCACATCCGTCATGGCGCGATCCTTTCGCGACGGGGTTGTTGCCCCCCTCTCTCCTTGAGCCTAGGGCTATCGCCTATGGATTCACCACCGAGGCAGTGAGGCGGTGAGAGAAGCGTCACGGCACGCGAAGCGCGCCAATCCTTCTCCTCACGGCCTCACTGCCTCGGTGGTGGGAATCATTTCCTGCCACGAGCGCGGAGGGCGGGGCTGACGTTCAGCTCTCCCCATACCCCGGTGGCGGGACGAAGGCGCGGTGCTCGCGTTCGAGCAGCCGCGCCAGGCGCAAACAAGTGTAATCGCCGTATTGCGGGCCGATGATCTGGACGCCGCTGGGCAGCCCGGCGGGCGAGAGCGTCGCCGGCGCCACCGTCGCCGGGAGATAGAAGAGGCCCGCATACCCCGCCCAGAAGAGCTGCTCGCCCATCGGCCGCGCCTTCCCATTGATGGTGAGGCTGCGGCTGAAGGGGTCGCCTTCGTGATTGTGCGGGAAGGCGGTGGTGGTCACCGGCGGGCACAGCAGCACGTCCCAGTCGCGGAAGAACTCGGCCCAAGCGAGCCGCATGCGATGGCGCGCCTCGTTGCCGACGAGCCAGTCGCGGTGGTGCAGCGTGGCGGCGCGCAGGTTTTGCGCCGCGCCGCTCATGTCGTTGGGATCGAGCGCGGCGGCTTTCTCGAGATTGGCGCGGAAAACATCGTCGGGCGAGCGCCCCGACATGGCGGCCATGAGCAGCCGGCGGAAGAGACGATCGACCTCGAGCGTGTCGAGCGCCGGCCGCGCGCTGTCGCTCACCGTGGCGCCGGCCTTCGCCAGCGTATCGGCGACGCTTTGGACACCGTCCTGCACGGCACGATCGACCTCGGCATGCGGCACGCTCAGCAGCACCGCGACGCGGAAATCGGCCAGACGCTCGTGGCGCGGCTTCGGCAGCTCGAGGCGCCAGCCGGCGCCGTCGATCGGGTCGGGCCCGGCCATCGCCGCCAGCGCCACTTCGAGATCGCCGGCGCTGCGCGCCAGCGGCCCGATGACCGAGATGTCGGTCGTCGCGACGCGCCCGGCGAGCGCATGGCCGCGCGGCGACACCACGCCCCAGGTCGGTTTGTGCGCATAGACGCCGCAATAATGCGCCGGGTTGCGCAGGGAGGAGCCGATATCGCTGCCGGCCTCGAGGCCGGTGAGCCCGGCCGCCAGCGCTGCAGCGGAGCCGCCCGAGGAGCCGCCCGGGCCCCGCGTCACGTCCCAGGGATTGTTGGTGACGCCGTAGACGGCGTTGTAGCTCTGAAAATCCGACAGCATCAGCGGCACGTTGGTCTTGCCGAAGAGCACGGCGCCGGCGGCGGCGAGGCGGTCGACGGCGAGCGCGTTGCGCTGGGCGATGCTGTCCTTGAACTCGGGCGCGCCCCACGTGGTCGGGAGTCCGGCGACGTCATAGGACTCCTTGACGGTGATCGGCACGCCGTGCAGCGGCCCCCAGACCTCGCCCTTCGCCAGCGCCGCGTCCGCTTCATCGGCGCGCCGCCGCGCGCTGTCGAGAGTGGTGGCGATGACGGCGTTGAGCTTGCCGTTGTAGCGCTCGACCCGCTTCAGATAGAGCTCGAGCAGCTCGCGGCAGCCGATGCGCTTGGCGCGGATCTCGGCGGCGAGCTCCAGCGCCGAGCGGAAGGGCAGGTCGGTCATTGCGTCTCCTTTGTCCTTTCAGGCGTTGCCGCGCCGGGCGCGCATGCGGCGCACCATGGCATCGAACATCAGCCGCGGCGTCGTGCCGTCGGCGAAAGCATGCGCATCCCGGGTCGAGGCGGCTTGGACGTCGTCCGGCACCGGAATGTCGGCGCCGTCCATCGCCGCGGCCTGGCACTGCACCTCGCAGGCGCGCTGCAGCGACCAGAGCCAGCGGAACGCCCGGGGAATGTCCTCGCCCAGCACCAAGAGGCCGTGATTGCGCAGGATCAGCACGTCCTTGTCGCCGAGGCTCGCCACCAGGCGCGGCTGCTCTTCCGGGTGGACGGAGATGCCTTCGAAATCGTGATAGGCAACCCGGCGATGGAACATGGCGCCGTAGAAATTGTCGTGCGAGAGGCCCCTCTGCTTGCAGGCGACGGCGATTCCGGCGGTGGTGTGGACATGCATGATGCAATGCGCGTCGTCGCGCGCGCGGTGGATGGCGCTGTGGATGATGAAGCCGGCGGGATTGACGGGATGCTCGCTCGGGCCGACGGGATTTCCGTCGAGATCGATCTTCACCAAAGTCTCGGGCGTGACTTCCTCATACATGAGGCCATAGGGGTTGATGAGGTAGTGCCGCTCCGGTCCCGGGACACGCAAGGTGATGTGGTTGAAGATCGCCTCGCCCCAGCCGAGATCGGCGAAGAGCCGGTAGCAATCGGCGAGCTCCTGCCGGAGCTGCCATTCCGTCTCGGTGATGGAATTGCCGCGCACCGCCTGCCGCTCCTCTCTCCCCTGCCGGAGACTAGGCGCTGGCTCAGCTTCCGCCAAGGCGCTCCTTGACGATGGCCGGGATCGGCGCCGCCTTGATGCGCGCGGGGTCGTCGGGATGGGGGATGGCGCAGACGCGCAGCTCCGAGCCTTCGACCAGCAGCGCCCCGTCGCGGAGCAGGCGATGGCGCACGGTGAAGGTCTTGTCGCCCCATTGGGTGATCTCGGCCTCGCAATCGAGCTCGTCGCCGAAGGCCGAGGAGCCGGTGAAATGCGCCTTGGCCTCGAGCAGGGGAAAGCCTTTGAGGCCATGCGCGCGATAGAGCTGCGGCAGGGGCAGTCCGGCGCTCTCGAAGAGGACCGCGGTGGACGCGTCGAACCAGCTGAAATAGTTGGGATAAAAGACGATGCCGGCGGGGTCGCAATCGCCCCATGCCACGCGGATGCGGCGGCGGCTGATGGCCATCTTGGATCGATCCTCGCTCGGCAAAATGGTTGGTCCTCAAACAGTTTAACCGCGTCCGTGGCGCGGTAACAGGCCCGCTTCGGTGGCAACGCCTGGCTTTACTGCGGCCGCGTTCGGGTCCATCGTAGGCGGGCCGCGGAATTGGCCTCGACAGAAGGCCAGCGGCAGGGAGGATTGGATGACGCTGAGAGCATTCGGGCTCGGCTGCGCTGTGCTTGCGCTCGCCGCGCCGTGGTCGAAGCCTGTCGCGGCGCAGAACGAGCCGGTGCGCATCGGGCTGCTGACGGTGAAGACCGGTCCGCTGGCGGAAGGCGGCATTCAGATGGAGCAGGGGCTCACCCTCTGCCTCAAGGAGCATCACGGCATGATGGCCGGCCGCAAGGTCGAGCTCGTCGTCGGCGATACCGGCGGCAACCCGGCCGGCGCCAAGACCAAGGTGCAGGAGCTGGTGGAGCGCGACAAGGTCGACATGATCCAGGGCCCGCTCGCCGCCTTCGAGGCCTATGCCATCGCGGATTACGTCCGGGAGGCCAATTTGCCCTGGCTGCCCCTGGCCGCCGCCGAGGATCTGACGCAGCGCAAAGCGGTGCCCGACATGGCGCGCGTGCTCGGCACCTCGTCGCAGGACAGCAAGCCGATGGCCGACTACGCCGTGAACACGCTGCACTTGAAGCGCGCGATCACCATCGCCGACGATTTCGCCTACGGCCACGAGACCGTCGGCGGCTTCCAGCAAGTCTTCGAAGCGGAAGGCGGCGAGGTCGTCAACAAGCTCTGGCCGCCGCTCAACACCGCCGACTACACTCCTTATCTCGCGCAGATCGCCGAGGCGAAGGATGTCGATGCGGTGTTCGTCGGGCTCGCGAGCTCCAATCCCGTGCGCTTCATCAAGCAATTCGCCGAATTCGGGCTCAAGAAGAAGCTGACCCTGCTCGGCAACGGCACCGCCGCAGATGCGCCGATCTTGCGCTTCCTCGGCGAGGATGCGGCGGGAATGTATGGCGCCGCGGCCTATGCCTCGACCTATGACTCACCCGACAACCAGCGCTTCCTCGCCGATTTCCGCGCCGCCTACAAGGTCGATCCCGGCCTCTACTCGGTCGCCACATATCTCGGCTGCGAGATCATCGACAGCGCGCTCAAGGCAACCAAGGGCAGCACTGCGGACAAGGCGGCGCTGATCAAGGCGGTGCGTGATGCCCGGCTCGCCGACAGCCCGCGCGGACCGCTGCGGCTCGATGACTACGGCAATGCCATCGGCGATACTTTCATCCGCAAGATCGCCCTGGAGAACGGCAAGCCGGTCGATACCATCGTCAAGATCTATCCTAATGTCAGCCAGTTCTGGACCTTCGATCCCAAGAAGTTCCTGGCTCAGCCGGTCTATTCCCGGGACTTTCCGCCGCTGACGCATGGAGGCTAGGCGTGATTCATCGGGTCCTCATCACCGGCGCGGCCGGCGGCATCGGCCGCCGGCTTCGCCTGTTGCTGCGCGGCGCCTATCCCACGATCCGGCTCTCGGATCGCGTGTCGGTCGGTGCCCTCGGTCCGGGCGAGAGCGAGATCGTCGCCGACCTTGCCGATACGGCACAGGTGGAACAGGCGGTCGACGGCGTCGAGGGCATCGTCCATCTCGGCGGCATCTCCGGCGAGGATGATTGGCCGAACATCCTCGAGAGCAACATCATCGGGACCTATAACCTGTTCGAGGCGGCGCGCCGGCACGGGGTGAAGCGCGTCGTCTTCGCCTCCTCGAACCATGCCGTCGGCTTCTATCGGCGGCGGCGGCGCATCGGCACCGAGGTGCCGGTACGCCCCGACACGCGCTATGGCCTCAGCAAGGCCTTCGGCGAGGCGCTGGGCGCGCTCTATGCCGACAAGCACGGGCTGCGCGTGCTCGCCATCCGCATCGGCAATTTTGGCGACCTGCCCATCGACAAGCGGCGGCTCAGCATCTGGATCCATCCCGAGGACCTGGCGCAGCTCGTGCGCATCGGCCTCGATCATCCCGAGCTGCGCTACGAGATCGTCTACGGCGCCTCCGAGAATGAGCGCGGCTGGTGGGACAATGCCGCCGCCTTCCGCCTGGGCTACCGGCCGCGGCATCGCAGCGAGGATCACCGCGACGCGGCGCTCGAAGCCCAGGCCGAGCTGCCGCCCGACCCCGTCGGCGACCTCTTCCAGGGCGGCAGCTTCGCCGCGATGGAATTCACCGGCGATCCGGAAGGGCGAGGCGGCTGAGCGGCGGCGTTGCGAATGCAACGCTAGAGAATGTACAAAACGCTCGACCGCTCCATGTCCTAATTGTCGCCTTGCCCGCGAAAGAGTGTGTGAAGAAATCGAAGTGGACGAAGGTCGCGCTTTGAGACCGTATGGATTCCCGCTTTCGCGGGAATGACGGAATAATTTGATTTTGCTTTAGAATTCGTCGCCCCCGCGAAAGCGGGGGTCCATTTCTGAGCCGCACGATGTCAGCGAAAGCACCTTTGCGCGCGATTTCTTCACACGCTCGAAAGCGGGCATCCAGGAGCTTCAGCTCCGGTGAGCGGAGTCCTCGTCGGCTCCTGGTTTCCCGCTTGCGCGGGAAAGGCGGCAAAGAGATTGGCGTCACGGGGTTCTTCGAGACGTGTACCTTTGACCCAATACGGCTTCTACACCTGATCGTAATCGAGTACGACCTTCGCCGAGCGCGGGTGGGATTGGCAGGTGAGGACATAACCCGCTTCGAGCTCCCAGCGCTCGAGCGAGTAGTTGTGATCCATCGCCACGTCGCCTTCGACCAGCCGGGCGCGGCAGGTGCAGCACATCCCGCCGCGGCAGGAATAGGGCAGCTCCAGCCCGGCGGCGAGCGCGGCATCGATCACGGTTTCGCCGGCGCCGATGGGGAAGTGGTGGCGGATGCCGTCGAGCACCGCCTCGGCCTCGGCGATGGTCTCGCGCGTCGCGCCGGGCGCGACCGTCGGCTGGCGCGGCGCCGCGACCGCACCCTCGACGGTGAAGCGTTCGCAATGAATCCGCGGCGCCGGCAGGCCCAGCGCCTGCAGCGTCCGCTCGGCCGTCTCGATCAGTGCCGGTGGGCCGCAGAGAAAGGCCTGGTCGATCGCGGCGACGGGGACGGCGCGGCGCAGCAGCAGGCTCAGCTTCTCGGCATCGATGCGGCCGCTCAACGCCGGCACGTCCTGCGCTTCGCGGCTCAGCACATGCGTCAGCGAGAGCCGATCGAGGAAGCGGTCCTTCAACCCCTCCAGCGCCTCGCGGAACATGATGCTCTGCGTCGTGCGGTTGCCATAGATGAGGAAGAAGCGGCTCCGTTTCTCACGCATCAGCACGGTCTTGACCAGCGATAGCAGCGGCGTGATGCCGGAGCCGGCGGCGATGCCGAGATAGAGATGCTGCGCCGTGGGATCGAGCGGCGCGGTGAAATGCCCCGTCGGCGTCATCACCTCGAGCGCATCGCCGGGAGCCAGGCGCTCATTGGCGAAAGTGGAGAAGAGCCCGCCTGCCTGTTTCTTGACGGCAATGCGCAGCTCGCCATCGTCGAGGCCGGAGCAGATGGAGTAGGAGCGCCGCACCTCGTCGCCGTCGAGCGGCAGCTTCACCGTCACATGCTGGCCCGGGCTGAAGCGATAGGCGGCGGCGAGCGCAGCCGGGACGGCGAAGGCGATCGACACCGAGTCCGGCGTCTCGCGGCGGATGTCGGCGATGGCGAGGCGGTGGAATTGCGGCGTCATGCGGATCAAGCCGGTCGCGCTCGCGCGCATCCAAGACGCGCCGCGCGGCCATACCTCGACCTTCGCCTTGCCCGCGAAAGCGGGCATCCAGAGGCTTCAGCCCCGATGAGCGGAGCGCGTCGCTCTGGGTCCCCGCTTTCGCGTGGACGGCGAGAGAGACGTTGGCAGCGTTTCCGTCTCATCGATCTTCTAGTGGCATTTGAAATAATCGAAGGGCTCGGCGCAGGCGCGGCAGCGATAGAGTGCTTTGCAGGCGGTCGAGCCGAACTCCGAAAGCCGCTCGGTCTGCGCCGAGCCGCAGCGCGGGCAGCGCACGCTCTCGCTGGCGAACAGCGCGCGGCGTGACGTCTGCCCGGCGGGCGGCGCAATGCCGAACGCGGCCAGCTTGCGCCGGCCTTCGGGCGAGAGCCAATCCGTCGTCCAGGCGGGGGAGAGCACGGTGCTGATGCGGAACTTCTCGATCCCGGCGGCGCGCAAGGCAGCGTCGAGATCGAGCTCGATCACGCGCATCGCCGGGCAGCCGGAATAGGTCGGGGTGATGTCGATCTCGACGGTGTCGCCGACGACGCGCACCTCGCGCAGCACGCCGAGATCGCCGATGGTGAGCACGGGAATCTCGGGATCGAAGACGTGCGCCGCCGCTTCGAGCGCGCGCTCGCGCAGGCCGGCGGCGTTCACCAGGTGGCTCCGGGATAGGCGCGCTGCAGGAACTGCATCGTCGCGAGGAGATGGCCGAGATGCTCGGAATGGCGGCCGTGGCGCCCGCCGCTTTGCATCCAGGCCCGCTCCGGCGCGACGAGCGTCGCTTCGGCGAGCACGGCAGAAACCGTCCTTTGCCATTCCGCGCGGAGCGTTTCGGGATCGACGGCGATCCCCGCCGCGATCAGCCGATCCTCGACCGCGTCGCGTTCGAACAGCTCGCCGCTATAGGGCCAGAGCTCGTCGAGCGCCGCTTGCGCGCGGCGGTGGCTCTCTTCCGTGCCGTCGCCGAGCCGGATCAGCCATTCGCCGGCATGGCGGAGATGATAGGCGGCCTCTTTTTCGGACTTCGCGGCGATGGCGGCGAGGGTCGCGTCGCGCGAAGCGGCAAGCCTTCGCCAGAACGGCTGGGCGAAGGCGGAAAACAGGAATTGCCGGACGATGGTCGCGGCGAAATCGCCATTGGGCTGCTCGGCCAGCAGCAGATTGCGGAAGCCGCCGGCATCGCGGCGATAGGCGAGGGCGTCCTCGTCGCGGCCTTTGCCTTCGACCGCGCCGGCATAGCTGTAAAGCGCGCGCGCTTCGCCGATGAGGTCGAGCGCGATATTGCCGAGCGCCAGCTCCTCTTCGAGCACCGGCGCATGGCCGATCCATTCGGACAGGCGATGGCCGAGGATCAGCGCCGTATCGGCGAGCCGCAGCGTGTAGTCGAAGAGCGGCGCGGCGAGCGCTGCGCGATCACATGCTTCCGACATCCTCGGGCACCTTGTAGAAGGTCGGATGACGGTAGATCTTCGACGCCGTCGGCTCGAACATCATGTCCTTCTCGGCGGGGTCCGAGGCGGTGATGGCAGTGGACGGCACCACCCAGATCGACAGGCCTTCGCCGCGCCGCGTATAGACGTCGCGCGCCGCTTGCAGCGCCATCGCCGCATCGGCGGCGTGGACGCTGCCGACATGCTTGTGCGCCAGCCCGTTGCGCGCGCGGATGAACACCTCCCAGAGCGGCATCGGCACCTCGCTCATTCCGCCGCCTCCCGCAGGCGGCGCTTCTCGCCATAGGCGATCGCCGCTGCGCGCACCCAGGCGCCGCGCTCATGCGCCGCCTGCCGCTGTGTCATCCGCTGGCGGTTGCAGGGACCGTTGCCGGCGAGCACGTTGCGGAACTCGTCCCAGTCGATGGCGCCGAAGCGCCAATGGCCCGCCGCGTCGTCGAAGCTGAGCTCGGGATCGGGAAAGGTGAGGCCGAGGAAATGGCCTTGCGGCACCGTCGCATCGACGAATTTCTGGCGCAGCTCGTCATTGCTGAAGCGCTTGATCTTCCAGCGCAGCGACGCATCCGAATGCTGCGATTGCGCATCGGAGGGGCCGAACATCATCAGGCTCGGCCACCACCAGCGGTCGAGCGCGTCCTGCGCCATCGCTTTCTGCTCGGGGGTGCCGCGGCAGAGCGTCAGCATGATCTCGAAGCCCTGGCGCTGATGGAAGCTCTCTTCCTTGCAGATGCGGATCATGGCACGGGCATAGGGGCCGTAAGAGCAGCGGCAGAGCGGGATCTGGTTCATGATCGCGGCGCCGTCGACGAGCCAGCCGATGGCGCCGATATCGGCCCAGCTCAAACTCGGGTAGTTGAAGATCGAGGAGTATTTCGCCTTGCCCGCGAGCAGCTGCTCGACCAGCTCTTCGCGCGTCACGCCGAGTGTCTCGGCCGCGGCATAGAGATAGAGCCCGTGGCCGCCTTCGTCCTGCACCTTGGCGAGCAGCGCTGCCTTCCGCCTGAGGCTCGGCGCGCGCGTGATCCAGTTGCCTTCGGGCAGCATGCCGACGATCTCGGAATGCGCATGCTGCGAGATCATCCGGATGAGGGTGCGCCGATAGGCCCCGGGCATCCAGTCGTTGGGCTCGATCTTCTCCTCGGCGTCGATCCGCTCCTGGAAGCGGGCAAGCTTCTCCGCCGGCTCCGGACCGCCCCGATCCTCGTCCTTCCCGTGCAGCAGGCCTTGCGTGTACATGGCCTGGAATATATCACAGAAAATTATGGTTTCCAGTGAATTTCTGTAACATGTTGCGGCGCGCGTCGATGCCCCGGCGCAAGGCTTTACGGAAACCGCCGCCCGAACGCCGCACCTGGCTTTGGCAAACGGCCTTTCTCGCCGCTGAGATTGTCGTCGATCCAGCGTTCGGCCGGCTTCGCCAGCGCGCGGTAGAGGCTGCGCGCCGCGGCATAGGCCTCGCGGCCGATCCAGTCGCGCGGCAGCAGCGCCGCTGGCAGCATCGGATCGCGCAGGATGAGCCGGCGGTAATCGTGGATCAGCAGCAGCCGCGCCAGCAACGCCGGCAGCGGCTCCGGCGCGGCGCCCCGTGCGAGCGCCGCGCGCAACCCGGCGAAATCGGCGAGGAACCGGCGGTAGGACTCGGCGAGGCCATCGAGGTCCCAGCAGCGCGCCACCAATTCCGGCAGCAGGTGCGGCGCCGCCAGCGCCGCCTTGCCGGCGATCGCCAGCGGCCGCTGCTCGGCCGGCGCGTCGCGGATCACCGAGGCGAGCGAGGCGAGGTCGGGCGCGGGGTGCAACATCACGCCCGGCGCGAGGAGACCGAAGCCGAGCCAGCCGAGATCCTTGCCAAGCTCGCCGCGCTCGGCTCCCGGCGGCAGCACCAGCACGTGCCATTCGCCGCGCCAGCGCCGCAGCGGCCCGGCATAGATGCGCCGCGTCGCCTCCTCGAAGCGGTGCCGCCCGGTCTCGGTCGGGCGGTAAAGGCTCTGCCGGCCGCGCCGCTCGGCCTCGAGCCAATGATCGGCGACAAGCCGCGACAGCGCGGTGCGGACTTGGCTGTCGTTGAGCGAGAAATGCCGCAGCAGCGCGATCAGATCGGCGAGCAGCACCGCGCCGCCGCGCGGCAGGATGGCATCGCCGAAGATGGTGACGATGAGCGAGCCGGTGCGGATCGGCTGGCGTTGGGCGAAGCGCTGCAGCAGCAGCGCCACCGGATCGGCAGCGCTCGCGCGCGGGTTCCGCTCGGCCATCATCATCGGCGCCGGGCGATCATCGCCCCCATCCCATCCTCCAGCTTGCGTCGGCGGCACTCTAATCCAATGATGGCGGGCGATCCCAGGGGCTTGCCGACGGGAAGGAGAGGAGAGGCCAATGAACAACGACGCCAAAAAGACGACGCTGCGGATGATCCCTTACGGCATCTACGTGCTCACCGCCGATGACGGCAAAGGCGGTATCGCCGCTGCCACGGTGAATTTCGTGACGCAGAGCTCTTTCGCGCCGCCGCTGGTGGTGGTCGGCGTCAAGGCGGACAGCGGCGCCTATCAGGTGGTGAAGGCGGCCGGCAAGTTCGCCCTCAACATGCTGGGCAAGGATCAGAAGGCGCTTGCCTTCACCTTCTTCCGCCCGGCGGATGTCAAGGAGGGGAAGCTTAGCGGCCAGGTCTATCGTCCCGGCACCACCGGCGCGCCGATCCTGACCGAGGCGCCGGCCGCGGTCGAATGCACGGTCAAGACCATCCTCGCCGAAGGCGACCACCATATCGTCATCGGCGAAGTGGTCGAGGCGCATCTGATGAAGCCGCCTTCCGGCCGTCCCGACGCCGCCATCCTCGAGATGAAGGATCTCGGCGAGAACGTCTTCTACGGCGGGTAGTACTTAAAAGCGGAATTCTGGCACACCCTGCGACCCGGTCGACGCCCCACCTCACCCTCCCGCTTGCGCGGGTCCCTCCCTCTCCGCCCCATTGGGGCGGAGAGGGTTGGGGTGAGGTGGGGAAAGCACGGATTTGCCGAAGTCGACACGAAGGCCGGGGAGGGGTGACACCCGCGCGGCAACACTCTATGAGTCTCCGGCGGGAGGAAGCAGGGTCGAATGCGCGATTTCGGCAGCTTCGACTACATCATTGTCGGCGCCGGCTCGGCGGGCTGCGTGCTCGCCAACCGGCTCAGCGCCTCGGGCGAGCATCGCGTGCTGCTGCTCGAGGCGGGGGGCGAAGACCGCAATCCCTGGATCCACATCCCGCTCGGCTACGGCAAGCTGTTCAAGAACGCCAAACTCAATTGGCTCTATGAGAGCGAGCCGGAGCCGGAGCTCGGCGGACGGCGCATCCTCCAGCCGCGCGGCAAGGTGCTCGGCGGCTCGAGCTCGATCAACGGTCTCGTCTATATCCGCGGCCAGAAAGCGGATTTCGACCATTGGCGCCAGCTCGGCAATGTCGGCTGGAGCTTCGAGGATGTGCTGCCCTATTTCCGTCGCGCCGAGGACCAGCAGCGCGGCGCCGACGCTTTCCACGGCGCGGGCGGTCCGCTCTGCGTCTCCGATCAGCGCGAGCCGCACGAACTGTGCGATGCCTTCATCGCCGCGGCGCAAGAGACCGGGATTGCGCGCAACGATGATTTCAACGGCGCGCGCCAGGAGGGTGTCGGCTATTTCCAGACCACCGCGCGCCGCGGCCGCCGCTGCAGCGCCGCCGTCGGCTATCTCCGCCCGGCGCGGCAGCGCGCCAATCTCCGCGTGCTCACCGAGGCTCCGACCCTCAAGATCATGGTGGAGGGCGGCGCGGCGACGGGCGTCCTCTTCGCGCATCAGGGCGAGACCGGGCGGGCGCGGGCCGAGGGCGAGGTGATCCTCGCCGCCGGCGCCATCGCGACGCCGCCGCTGCTGCAGCTCTCGGGCATCGGGCCGGGCGCGTTGCTGCAGCGCTTCGGCATCCCGGTCGCGACCGATCTCCCCGGCGTCGGCGAGAATTTGCAGGACCATTTGCAGTCGCGTCTCGTCTATCGCTGCACCCGGCCGATCACGCTCAACGACGATGTCGCGAGCCTCGCCGGACAGCTCGGCATCGGGCTGCGCTACGCGCTTTGGCGCAAGGGTCCGCTCGCGGTGAGCGCCGGCTATGCCGGCGGCTTCTTCCGTACCGATCCGCGCCTTGCGACACCCGATGTCCAGGCGCACTTCATCACCTTCAGCACCACCAAGATGGGCGACAAGCTTCATCCCTTCTCGGGCTTCACCACGTCCATCTGTCAGCTGCGGCCGGAAAGCCGCGGCCATGTCCGCATCAAGAGCGCCGACCCCACGGCGCGGCCGGCGATCCAGCTCAACTATCTCACCGCCGAGACCGACCGCCGCACCATGGTGGCGGGGCTGGCGCTGCTGCGCCGGATCATGCAGGCGCCGGCGCTGCGCCGCTATATCGACAGCGAATACGAGCCCGGCCCCGGCTGCGTCAGCGAGGCCGATCTGCTGCGCTATATTCGCGAGCGCGCCAGCACGATCTATCATCCGACCTGCACCTGCCGCATGGGCGAGGACGGCATGGCCGTGGTCGATGCGCGGCTGCGCGTCCACGGCGTCGGGCGGCTCCGGATCGTCGACGGCTCGGTGATGCCGAGTGTCGTCTCGGGCAATACCAACGCGGCGATCATCATGATCGGCGAAAAGGGCGCCGAGATGATCCTCGCGGATGCGGTGAGGCGGCCCGCTCTGGCGCGCGCCGCGGCGTTCTAGGCGTTTTCCATGAAGTCAAGCGGAGGCAAAAGCATGTATGCGAATCTGGCGCTTTATATCGATGGCGAATGGATCTCGGGCGGCGGGCGCGAGAGCGAGCCGGTGATCAACCCGGCGACCGAGAAGCCGCTCGCCACCTTGACCCATGCGAACAAGGCCGATCTCGACCGCGCGCTCGAAGCGGCCGAGCGCGGCTACAAGGTCTGGCGCGCCACCGCGCCTTATGAGCGCGCCCGCATCATGCGCAAGGCCGCCGAGATTTTCCGCGAGCGGCTCGAGCCGATCGCCCGCATCCTGACCATGGAGCAGGGCAAGGTCATCGCCGAGGCGCGCATCGAGGTCGCCGTCTCCGCCGACATCATCGAATGGTATGCCGAGGAGGGAAAGCGCTCCTATGGCCGCATCATTCCGGGCCGCGTCGCGGGCGTGCGGCAGATGACGGTGCAGGAGCCGGTCGGCGTTTGCGCCGCGTTCACGCCGTGGAACTTCCCGGGCGTGACGCCGGCGCGCAAGATCGGCGGCGCGCTCGGCGCCGGCTGCTCGCTCATCATCAAGGCGTCGGAGGAGACCCCCGGCACCTGCGTCGAGCTGGTCCGCGCCTTCCACGAGGCGGGCCTGCCCAAAGGCGTGCTCAACCTGGTCTTCGGCGTGCCGGCGCGCATCTCCGAGCACATCATCGCTTCCGACATCGTCCGCAAGGTCTCCTTCACCGGCTCGGTGCCGGTCGGCAAGCATCTCACCAAGCTCGCCGCCGAGGGCATGAAGCGCACCACCATGGAGCTCGGCGGCCATTCGCCGGTGATCGTCTTCGGTGATGCCGATCCCGAGAAATCCGCCGAGATCGCCGCCGCCGGCAAGTTCCGCAATGCCGGCCAGGTCTGCATCTCGCCGACGCGGTTTTACGTGCAGGAGAACAATTACGACCGGTTCGTGAAGCGCTTTGCCGATTACGCCAAGGGCCTCAAGCTCGGCGACGGGCTCACCGACGGCACGACCATGGGGCCGCTCGCCAATCCGCGCCGGCTCGACGCCATGGAAGGCTTCGTCGCCGACGCCAAGAAGCGCGGCGCCGAGATCCTCGCCGGCGGTGCGCGCCACGGCAACCAGGGCTTCTTCTTCGCGCCCACCGTGGTGGCGAACATCCCCGATGATTCGCGCCTGATGACCGAGGAGCCGTTCGGGCCGGTGGCGCCGATCACGCCGTTCAAGACCTTCGACGAGGTGGTGGCGCGCGCCAACGCGCTGCCCTTCGGCCTTGCCGCTTACACCTTCACCAGCTCGACGCGCACCGCGAACCTCATCTCCGACGCGCTCGAATCCGGCATGGTCGGCGTCAACAGCCTCGCCATCTCGACGCCGGAGACGCCGTTCGGCGGCATGAAGGAAAGCGGCTACGGCCATGAAGGCGGCATCGAAGGCCTCGAGGCCTATACGCAGAAGAAGCTGGTGGTGCAGGCCTGAGAGAGCGAGCGGCGGCACCCCCCAGCGAATCGAGAACCCCCTCCCCCCTTGAGGGGTGTATGGACCGGGGTCAAGGTGAACCGGTGTTCGGGGAGATGGTGAACGCTTTTAGCGACGAGCGCGAGGTCGTCCCCGTAGTCCACAGGAGGGACCCGCGCCCGCCGCAGAGCGCTTGCGCGGCGCGGCGCGGCGGGCGCGGGAGGGGCCTGTGGACCCACGGGGGCGACCCGTGAGGGAAGGATCATGGCGGCGCCTCGCGCAGATCGAGCTCGGCGATCTCGTGATGGCAGAACACGACGTGATATCGACCATCGACAGTGGTCGGGCGCAGCGCGACGGGATAACCGGCAAAGGCATTGCCGATCTTCCAGGGTCGATTGGCGAACCAGATCTCGCCCTTTTTCTGGACCTTGCGGACGATGGCACCCTGGCCGTAATCGATTGGCGGCAGGTTTTCCGGAAAGGAGCGATAGCTCGGCCGATAGCGCGATGCCGGCGTCGCGAGATCGAGTGCGTCATGCGGTCGCTCGGCATTGTAGACGTGTCGCCACGCCTCGAACGCGCTTTGGCATTCGACCACGTCGTGCCAGGCGCGGCCGGCGATGACCTCGAGCTTGAGCGTGCGATGGAAGCGCTCGTCCTTGCCCTGCGTCTGCGGGTGATAGGGGCGGCCATGCGTGACGCCAACGCCGAGGCGCAACAGCCAAGCGCTAAGCGGCGTCCAACGGTGGTCGGGATCGCTGCTGCCCCAGGGCGGCCCATTGTCCGTCAGTATGCGGTCGGGGAGGCCATAGCGGCGGAACACGCTGGTCATGACGTGCTGCACCGTCGGCGCGCGCTCGTCGCGACAGGCCTCTACTGCGAGCGCAAAACGCGAATGGTCGTCGACCATGGTCAGCGGATGGCAGCGCCCCGCTGCGGTCGCGAAGTGGCCTTTGAAGTCCATCTGCCAGAGCTCGTTCGGCACCGCGCGCTCGAACCGCTCGAACGCCTTGTGCTTGGCGCTCTCGCCAGCGTCGATCAACCCGTGGCGATGCAAGATCGCCGTGATCGTGCTCGCACTCGGCACCACGTCCATCCCGAGATCCAGCAGACGCTGGCGCAGCTTGCGGCCGCCCCAGCAAGGATGCTGCTGGCGCAGTCTCACCACTTCTGCCTCCACCTCAGCCGGGGTCCGGTCCGGCGAGGCATGCGGCCGACGCGACCGATCGACCAGTCCCGCCTCGCCCGCCGCGGCATAGCGCGCCAGCCATTTGTAGCCGATCCGCGGCTGTATCCCGTACCGACGGCACAGCTCGCGCATGTTCGCGCCCTCCTGCACCGCAAGCATCACGAACTCACGGCGTAGCGACACGATGGACACCTTCCTCCACGGCAATGTGCGCCTCCCTCAGAGGCTTCCAATGCCAGCAGAATGTGTTCACCATGTCTCCGAACACCCGCTCACCATCTCCCCGGTCCATACACCCCTCAAGGGGGGAGGGGGTTTTCTTATTTTGGGGCTGACAGCTGATAGCTGACAGCTACTTGCGGCGGCGCACCAGGAAATCCATCTCGACCAGGGCGCCGCGGGTCAGCGCGGAAACGCCGATGCAGCTGCGCGCGGGCAGGCGGTCGGGCGGGAAGAACTCGACATAGGCGA
>DATJLU010000189.1:0-23755 GCA_035509275.1 Allostellaceae bacterium
AAACCTCGCGCGCTGGGGCTATCCCTATGTGATGGAAGAGTTCCGCTTCCACGTCACCGTGACCGGCGCGATCGATCCGACGCTGGCCGACCGGCTCACGCCGGCGCTCGAGACGCTGTTCGCGCCAGTCCTGACGCTGCCACTGGCGATCACCGAGCTCGCGCTCTTCACCGAGCCTGCGCCCGGCGCCCCCTTCCGCCTCCTCCGCCGCGCGGCGCTGGCAGGCGGCTGAGGTGTGCGTACGCCCCACCTCGCGGCAACGCCCCTCCCAATGATCGCCTCGCCCGCGAAAGAGCGTGTGAGGGAATTGCGCGCAAAGGTGCTTTCGCTGACATCGTGCGGCTCAGAGATGGACCCCCGCTTCGCGGGGGCGACGAATTCTAAAGCAAAATCAAATTGTTCCGTCATTCCCGCGAAAGCGGGAAGCCATACGGTCTCAAAGCGCCACCTTCGTCCACTTCGATTTCTTCACACACTCGAAAGCGGGCGTCCAGGAGCTTCAGCCCCGACGAGCGGAGTCTATGGCTCTGGATTCCCGCCTTCGCGGGAAAGGCGGAAAAGATGTTGGGATCGCCGTATCAAACCTGCTCTGCGCTACGCGCCGGCGCATCGAGCCCACCCTGCTCCGCGATGAAGCGCGCGATCTCGGCGACCCCCTGCCCGGCTTTGAGATTGGTGAAGAGGAAGGGCCGCGGGCCGCGCATCTTCGAGGCATCACGCTCCATCACCTCGAGGCTGGCGCCGACCAAGGGCGCGAGGTCGATCTTGTTGATCACCAGGAGATCGGAGCGGGTGATGCCGGGACCGCCCTTGCGCGGAATCTTGTCGCCGGCGCTGACATCGATGACGTAGAGCGTCAAATCGGCGAGCTCGGGGCTGAAGGTGGCAGCGAGGTTGTCGCCGCCGGATTCGACGAAGATCAGATCGAGCGCAGGAAAGCGCCGGCTCATCTCGGCCACCGCCGCGAGGTTGATCGAGGCATCCTCGCGGATTGCCGTATGCGGGCAGCCGCCGGTCTCGACGCCGGTGATGCGCTCCGGCGCGAGCGCGCCCGAGCGCGTCAGGAATTGCGCATCCTCTTTCGTGTAGATGTCGTTGGTGACGACGGCGATGTCGTAGCGGTCGCGCATATGCTTGCACAGGCGATCGACCAGCGCGGTCTTGCCGGAGCCGACCGGGCCGCCGATACCGACGCGAAGTGGGCCGTGGGGAGAGCGCGTCATGAGCGGAAGAGCCTCGTATATTGGGTTTCGTGGCGCATCGAGCAGCGGTCGATGAACGGCGCGGCGGTGCCGATCTCGTCGAGCGGAGTCGCCAGCACCGCGCGCGCCGCGCTCGCTATCACCGGCTCGAGCGCGGCAATGGCGCGCTGCCCATCCGATTGGCCGAGCGGAATGAGCCGCATCCCGGCCGAGACCAGCGTGCCGGCAAAGCTGTGGAGATAGGCGGTGAGCGTGTCGGCGAGCGGCACCTCATGCGCCGCCGCGGCGACCCCGACCGCGACCGGCAAGGCGACCTCGCCGCGATGGCGCAGCGCCAGCGCGTCGAGCAGCGGATGCGGCCAGGCGCTGCGCGTCGTCGCCAGGAACGCCGCCCCCTGGGCGCGGCTTTCGAGCGCGGTCTCGGCCGTGCCGCGCCAGGCGGCGGCGAGCTCGGCAACCTCATCGAGGGCCGCGCGGTCGCCCGCTTCGGTCGCGCGCCAGGCGGCGGCGAGGAGCGCGCCGTCGCTCCGCCCGGCCCCGGCGCTCACCGCCGTCGCGACAAAGCCGGCGAGCCCGTCGCGGTCGCGCACCAGCCCCGTCTCGACCGCGTATTCGAGGCCATGGCTGTAGCTGAAGGCGCCGAGCGGATAGCTCGGCGAGAGCCAGGTCATCAGCCGATAGAGCGCGCCCTCAGTGCTCATGGGAGTGATCGTGCTCGCCCGCATAGGCGCCGCGCTCGGGCGTGAACGGCGCCTCGACCCGCGCGAGCCGCGCGCCGAGCCCTTCGAGCATGGCGGCGATGACGTGGTCGTCGCGGATCAGGATGCGATGGGGGTCGATCTGCGCCGGCAAATGGCGGTTGCCGAGATGCCAGGCGAGACGCAGCAGCAGCGCCGGGCTCGCCGCCGTCACCTCGAGCAGCGCCTCCGGCGCCGCTTTCACCCTGAGCCAGGTGCCGTCGGAGAGCGCGATGCCGTCGCCCTCTTCGAGCACGCCCGCGCGCGGCAGATCGAGCAGGAAGGCCTCGCCGGCATCGCTGGTGAGCCGCAAGCGGCGGCGATGGCGATCGTCATAGCCGAGCGTCACCGTGCCCCGCGCCGCACCGCTCGGCCACTGCCCCGCCCGCGCGACATGCGATGCGCGCAGCATCAGAATAGGAAATACCGCTGCGCCATCGCCAGCTCCTTCGCCGGCGCGCAGGTCAGCAGCTCGCCATCGGCGCGCACTTCGTAGGTTTCGGCGTCGACCTCGATGCGCGGCGTCTTGTCGTTGTGCACCATGCTTTTCTTGGAGATGCCGCCGCGCGTGTTCTCGACCGCGACCAGCGGCTTCGCGAGGCCGAGCCGGGCCGCGAGATCGGACGCGGCGGCGGCACCGCTGACGAAAGTGACGGCGCTGGCGGCGAGCGCGCGGCCGAAGGCGGCGAACATCGGCCGGTAATGCACCGGCTGCGGCGTCGGGATCGAGGCGTTGGGATCGCCCATCGGCGCCGCGGCGATGACCCCGCATTTCAGCACCATCTCCGGCTTGACGCCGAAAAACGCCGGCTGCCAGAGCACGAGATCGGCGAGCTTGCCCGGCTCGACCGAGCCGACATGGCGCGCGATCCCCTGCGCAATGGCGGGGTTGATGGTGTATTTCGCGACATAACGCTTGGCGCGGAAATTGTCGTTGTCGCCGCTCTCCTCGGAGAGGCGGCCGCGCTGCCGCTTCATCTTGTCGGCGGTCTGCCAGGTGCGGATGATGACCTCGCCGATGCGGCCCATCGCCTGGCTGTCCGACGACATCATCGAGATGGCACCGAGATCGTGCAGGATGTCCTCGGCGGCGATCGTCTCGCGGCGGATGCGGCTTTCGGCGAAGGCGACATCCTCGGGGATCTTGCCGTCGAGATGATGGCACACCATCAGCATGTCGAGATGCTCGTCGAGCGTGTTGACGGTGTAGGGCCGCGTCGGGTTGGTCGATGACGGCAGCACGTTCATCTCGCCGCAGACGCGGATGATGTCGGGGGCATGGCCGCCCCCCGCGCCTTCGGTGTGGAAGGCGTGGATGGTGCGGCCCTTGAAGGCGGCGATGCTGTCCTCGACGAAGCCGCTTTCGTTGAGCGTGTCGGTATGGATCGCCACCTGCACGTCGTAGCGCTCGGCAACCGCGAGGCAATTGTCGATCGCCGCCGGCGTCGTCCCCCAATCCTCATGCAGCTTCATGGCGCAGGCACCGGCCTCGATCTGCTCGACCAGGCCCTGGGGCAAGGTGGCATTGCCCTTGGCGAAGAAGCCGAGATTCATCGGAAACGCCTCGGCCGCCTGCAGGATGCGCGCCAGATGCCACGGGCCCGGCGTGCAGGTGGTGGCCGAGGTACCGGCGGCCGGACCCGTGCCGCCGCCCATCAGCGTGGTGACGCCGGAATAGAGCGCCTCGTCGACGAGCTGCGGGCAGATCAAGTGGATATGCGCGTCGATGCCGCCGGCGGTGACGATGCGGCCCTCGCCGGCAATCACTTCGGTGCCGGGACCAATGACGATGTCGACGCCGGGCTGGACATCGGGATTGCCGGATTTGCCGATGGCTGCGATGCGCCCGTCCTTCAAGCCGATATCGGCCTTGCAGATGCCCCAATGGTCGAGAATGAGCGCGTTGGTGATGACGGTGTCGACCGCGCCTTCGGCGCGGCTGCGCTGGCTCTGGCCCATGCCGTCGCGGATCACCTTGCCGCCGCCGAACTTCACTTCCTCGCCGTAGAGCGTGCGGTCCTCCTCGACCTCGATGAAGAGCTCGGTATCGGCGAGGCGCACGCGGTCGCCCACCGTCGGACCGAACATGCCGGCATAAGCGGCGCGGCCAAGGCGGAGGCTCATGGCGCGCTCCCGAGCGGGCCGGCAATCTTGTTGTTGAAGCCGTGCACGATGCGCGCGCCGCCATAGGCGACGAGCCGCACGCGCCGCGTCTGCCCCGGCTCGAAGCGCACCGCCGTGCCGGCAGGAATGTCGAGACGGAAACCGCGCGCTTTGCGCCGGTCGAAGCTGAGCGCGGCATTGGTCTCAAAGAAATGATAATGCGAGCCGACCTGAATCGGCCGGTCGCCGGTATTGGCGACCTCGAGCTCGACCGTCGGCCGGCCGGCATTGAGCTCGATCTCGCCGGGCTGCGGAATGATTTCACCAGGGATCATGGGCGGAGCCTCTTGCGATCAATCCCCTCCCCCCTTGAGAGGGAGGGTTAGGGAGGGGGGAAACGAAGAAAGCATCCAAGCGCAATCTCACCGGATCGGGTGATGCACGGTGACGAGCTTGGTGCCGTCGGGAAAGGTCGCTTCGACCTGGATCTCGTGGATCATCTCGGCGACGCCCTCCATCACCTGCGCGCGGCCGAGCACGGCAGCGCCGTCGCGCATCAGCTCCGCCACCGAGCGGCCGTCGCGCGCGCCCTCGACGACATAGTCGGTGATGAGCGCCACGGCTTCCGGATGGTTGAGCTTGACGCCGCGCTCGAGCCGCCGGCGCGCCACCATCGCCGCCATGGCGACCAGCAGCTTGTCCTTCTCGCGGGGAGTCAGGTTCATGGGTTTCCTCAGACATGCCAGAGCCGCGGCAGCGACGCGGGGAGCCCGCCCGCCGCGTGGCGCAAATGGCAGAGATAGCGTAGCAATGCAAGCCGCACCCGGTCGGCGCGCGCGTCCAAGAAGCGCGCCAGCAGCACGCCATTGACCAGGCTCGCCGCGCCGTCGCCGGCTTCGGCCGCCGCGCGCGCGGCGGGAAGCTGGTCGGCCGCATCCGGGCCGACATAAAGCGCGGTGGCGAGCGCCGCCGCACCGCCCAGCCCCGCCGGCGCCGCCAGCAGCGCGCCGATATCGCCGTCGAGGCGAAGCGCATCGGCCCAGACGAGCCTGCCGCCGATGCGGATGCGCCAGGCCTCGTGCAGCAGCCCGCGAGTGAAGCGCTCGCCGCGCGCGGCGCGGCCGAAGACGAGAGACTCCGCCGCCAGGAGGCGCGCCCCCGGTGCCAGCTCCGCCGCAATGCGGCGCACCAGGCGGGCGCGATCGAACAGGATGGTCTCCTGCGGCAGCCATTCGAGCCAGCCGCCCGCGTCGACACCGAGCCTTACGCCGATCTCGACCTCGGGCCCGAGCGAGCGATAGACCTTCTCGGCCGCCGCGGTGGTGGCGGCTCCGCGCGCACGCTCCTCGACCTTCAGTGAGAGCGCGATGCGATCGCCGCCGGTGAGACCGCCGGAGGTGGTGAGCAGCGCGGCGAGCGGCGGATCGCCGGGCGCGGGATCGGGAAAGAGAACGCGGCAGGGCGTGCGCTGATAGAGATGGACGAGGCCGCCCTGGCCGAAGACGATCTCGGCCGCGCCGTCGCCGCGCTCGAGGCGGGGGCTGGGCGCAGCGAGCGGTTCTGGCGCCTCATACCGTGAGGTAGCGGCGGACATCGCTTTCCACCATGTGGTCGGCGTCGCCCGACAATACCACTTCGCCGCGCTCCATGACGATATAGCGCTGCGCCAGCGCCCGCGCGAACTCGAAATACTGCTCGACCAGCAGGATCGCCATGTCGCCGCGCGCCGCCAGCGCACGGATCACGCGCTCGATCTCTTTGATGATCGAAGGCTGGATGCCTTCGGTGGGCTCGTCGAGGATGAGGAGGCGCGGCCGCATGACCAGCGCGCGGGCGATGGCGAGCTGCTGCTGCTGCCCGCCCGAGAGATCGCCGCCGCGCCGGCGGAGCATGTCGCGCAGCACCGGGAACAGCGCGAAGATCTCGTCGGAGATGCGCCGCTCGCCGCGCGGCGCCGTGGCGAGGCCGGTCTCGAGATTTTCCTCGACGGTGAGCCGCGGGAAGATCTCGCGGCCCTGCGGCACCAGCGCAAGGCCGCGCCGGGCACGCTCATGCGGTTTGAGCCGGGTGATGTCCTCGCCTTCCCAGGCGATGCGCCCGCCGCGGATCGGCTGCAGCCCCATGATCGCGCGCATCAGGCTGGTTTTGCCGACGCCGTTGCGGCCGAGGACGCAGGTCACCGAGCCTTTCTCCGCCAGCACGCTGACATGGCGCAGAATGTGGCTGGCGCCGTAATAGAGCTCGACGTTCTCGGCGGCGAGCATGGCTCAGCGTCCCAGATAGACGTCGATCACGGCCGGCTGGCTCTGGACGAAATCGATCGAGCCGTCGGCAAGCACCGTGCCCTCATGCAGCACGGTGACGCGGGTGTTGAGGCTGCGCACGAACTCCATGTCGTGCTCGACGACGATCACCGTGTGCGATCCCGCCAGCGACAGCACCAGCTCCGCCGTCGCCTCGGTCTCGCGGTCGGTCATCCCCGCCACCGGCTCGTCGAGCAGCAACAGGCGCTGATCCTGGATCAGCAGCATGCCGATCTCGAGCCATTGCTTCTGACCATGGCTGAGCGCGCCGGCGACGGCGTCCTCGCGCCCGGCAAGGCCGATGCGGCGGATCATGTCGCCGATGGCGTCGCGCTGCGCGCCGGCGAGCCGCGCGCCGAGCGTGCGCAGGATGCCGCGCGGCGCCTTTTGCGCCAGCTCCAGGTTCTGGAACACGGTCAGATTCTCGAACACCGTCGGCTTCTGAAACTTGCGGCCGATGCCGAGATTGGCGATCGCCGCCTCGTCGAGCCGCGTCAGGTCATGGTTGCCGTCGAACAGCACCGTGCCGGTATCGGGCCGCGTCTTGCCGGTGATCACATCCATCATCGTCGTCTTGCCGGCGCCATTGGGGCCGATCACCGAGCGGATCTCGCCGCGATCGACGACCAGCGACAGCTCGTTCAGCGCCTTGAAGCCGTCGAAGCTGACGCTGACGCCGTCGAGATAGAGCATCGTCTCCGTCGCGGCCTCGCTCATGGCACCCGCTCCTCGCCCGCGATCGGCGCCGCCGGCTTTTCGCTCACGAGCGGCACCGCCGGGCGGCGCAGCCAAACCGCCAGCGTTCCGGCAAGGCCGACAATGCCTTTCGGCAGCGCCAGGGTGACGAGCACGAAGAGCCCGCCGAGGATGAACAGCCAGGCATCGGGGAACGAGCCGGTGAGCCAGGACTTGGCGAAGTTGATGAGGGCGGCGCCGATGATCGGCCCGAGCAAGGTGCCGCGGCCGCCGACCGCGACCCAGATCGCGATCTCGATCGAGTTGCCGGGCGAGAACTCGCTCGGATTGATGATGCCGACCTGCGGCACGTAGAGCGCGCCGGCGATGCCGGCCAGCACCGCGGAAAGGGTGAAGGCGAAGAGCTTGGCGTGATCGACGGAGTAGCCGAGGAAGCGCACCCGGCTCTCGGCGTCGCGCAGCGCCAGCAGCAGCCGGCCGAGCTTCGAGCCGGTGACCAGCCGGCAGACGACATAGCCGAGCCCCAGCGCCACCATCGAGGCGATGTAGAGTCCGCGCCGCGTCGCTGCCGCGTGCAGATCGAAGCCGAGCAGATCCTTGAAATCGGTCAGACCGTTATTGCCGCCGAAGCCCATATCGTTGCGAAAGAAGGCGAGCCAGAGCGCATAGGTCATCGCCTGGGTGATGATCGAGAGATAGACGCCGGTGACGCGCGAGCGGAAGGCGAACCAGCCGAAGACCAGCGCCAGCAGCCCCGGCACCACCACCACCATCAGCGCCGCAAAGGCGAAATGATCGAAGCCCCACCAATACCAGGGCAGCGCCTTCCAGTTGAGGAACACCATGAAGTCCGGCAGCACCGGATTGCCGTAGACGCCGCGCGTGCCGATCTCGCGCATGAGATACATGCCCATGGCATAGCCGCCGAGCGCGAAGAAGGCGCCATGGCCGAGGCTCAGAATGCCGGCATAACCCCAGATCAGGTCGAGCGCCAGCGCCAACAGCGCGTAGCAGGCATATTTGCCGAAGAGCGGCACGAGATAATCGGGAACACGCAGGGCCGAGCCGCTCGGCAGCATGTTGAGCAGCGGCACGCCGACGGTCAGCACCACGCCGACGGCCAGCAGCCAGGTCCAGCCGCGCGGCGCGAGCAGGCCCGAGGCGCGCCGCATCGCTCAGCTCTCCGCCACGCGGCCCTTGAGCGCGAACAAGCCGCGCGGGCGCTTCTGGATGAAGAGGATGATCGCCACCAGCACCACGACCTTGCCGAGCACCGCGCCGGCGACGGGCTCGAGCAGCTTGTTGACGATGCCGAGGCTCATCGCGCCGGCGAGCGTGCCGAGCAGGCTGCCGACGCCGCCGAACACCACCACCATGAAGCTGTCGACGATGTAGATGCCGCCGAGATTGGGGCTGACGTTGCCGATCTGCGACAGCGCGACGCCGGCCATGCCGGCGATGCCGGAGCCGAGCCCGAAGGTGAGCGCATCGATGCGCGCCGTCGGAATGCCCATCGCCGCCGCCATGTCGCGATTCTGCGTCACCGCGCGCATCTGCAGACCGAACCGGGTGCGCCGCAGCACCAGCGCCAGCAAGCCGAGGACGACGAAGCAGAAGGCCAAGATGACGAGGCGGTTCCAGGTCAGGAACACGCCCCCGGGCAAGCCGAAGCCGCCGGTCATCCAGGACGGGTTGGACACCGCCTTGTTGGGGGCGCCGAAGATCATCCGCACCAGCTGCTGCAGGAACAGGCTCACACCCCAGGTGGCGAGCAAGGTCTCGAGCGGCCGGCCGTAGAGGAAGCGGATGATGCCGCGCTCCAGCGCGATCCCGACCAGCGCGGTGACGATGAACGCGACCGGCACGGCGGCGATGAGATAGCCGTCGAGCCAGCGCGGCGGCAGGAAGGCGTTGAAGAGCTGCTGCACCACATAGGTGGCGTAGGCGCCGAGCATGATCATCTCGCCATGCGCCATGTTGATGACGCCCATCACGCCGAAGGTGATGGCAAGCCCGATCGCCGCCAGCAGCAGAATGCTGCCGAGGCTCAGCCCTTCAAACAGCGTGGCGGCGACACCGATGATCTGGATGCGCCGGTTGATCGCGTGCAGCGCCGCGTCGAGCGCCTTTTCCACGTCGGGGTCGAGATTGCCGGCGCCGCGGCGCTCGGCCAGCAGATTGTAGATCTCGGGGTTCGTCGAATCCGAGAGCGTGGCGATGGCGGCCAGCTGCTCGCTCTTGTCGCTGCTGGAGAGCTGGGCGGCGGCCAGCGCCCGTTGCAGCGTGTCGCGCACCTCGTCGTCCGGCTCGGCCGCAAGCGCCTTTTTGAGGCCGGGGATGCGGTCCGGCGCCGGATGCTTCAGCGCGTCCTGCGCGGCGCGCAGGCGATCCCCGCGTTGCGGGCTGAACAGCATGAGGCCGGCCAAGGCCGATTCGACGGTGCTGCGCAGCGCGTTGTTCACCATCACCTGATTGACGGCGTCGCTGCCGACATTGCCGAGCGACTTGCCGTCGATGGGATCGGTGAGCGCGTAGCCGCTATCGCTCTCGGCGGCGATCACCACCTTGTTGTCGGCCGTGGTGTAGAGCGCATCGTTGGACAGCGCTTCGAGCACGCGCACCGCGCGGGGATCGCCGAGCGCGCCGAGCGCGCGGATCGCTGCCGCCTTGGCATCGAAATCGTCGGAAGCGAGCTGCGCGACGAGAGAATTGAAATCGTCGGCGGCGCGCGCCGCGCCGGCGAGCGAGGCCAGCGCCAGCAGTATCAGCAGAAGGAAACGAAGGTAGCGCATCATCAGGACCAATCCCCCGAGATTGGTCGGCCGGACGCAGCGATCGGGGTGGCTGCGTCCGGCCGTCTTCACCCTAGTTCTCGTAGGATTTGTACTTGGGCACGGTACAATTCCCGCAAACCCAGGGGAAGGTCCAATCCGCCACTTTGCCCTTGTCCTCGGCAAGGTAGGGACTCCACGCATCGGCCTTGATCACCGTCTTGGTCTTCCACACGACGTCGAACTGGCCGTCTGGACGGATCTCGCCGATCATCACCGGCTTCGACAGGTGATGGTTGGTGTTCATGACCACCGTGAAACCCGACGGCGCCTTCACCTTCTGGCCGTACATCGCCTGGCGCACCGCATCGACATCCGTGGTGCCCGCCTGCATCACCGCCTGCGTCCACATCTTGAAGCCGATATAGGTCGCCTCCATCGGGTCGTTCGTCACCCGCTTGTCGTTCTTGATGAAGGTGTGCCATTCCTTGATGAACTCGGCATTGGTCGGGTTCTTCACCGACTCGAAGTAGTTCCAGGCGGCGAGATGGCCGACCAGGTTCTTGGTGTCGATGCCGGACAGCTCTTCTTCGCCGACCGAGAAGGCCACCACTGGGATGTCCGTCGCCTTGACGCCCTGATTGGCGAGCTCCTTGTAGAAGGGCACGTTGGCATCGCCGTTGATCGTCGATACCACGGCAGTCTTCTTGCCGGCCGAGGCGAACTTCTTGATCGCCGACACTTCGGTCTGCCAGTCGGAGAAGCCGAACGGCGTGTAGTTCTCCATGATGTCGGCGTCGGTGACGCCCTTGCTGTGCAGGAAGGCGCGCAGGATCTTGTTGGTCGTGCGCGGATAGACGTAGTCGGTGCCTTCAAGCACCCAGCGCTTCACGTCGCCGCCTTCTTTGCTCATGAGGTACTCGACCGCCGGGATCGCCTGCTGGTTCGGCGCGGCCCCCGTGTAGAAGACGTTGTTCGAGCTCTCCTCGCCCTCGTACTGCACGGGATAGAAGAGCAGCCCGTTCAGCTCCTCGAACACCGGCAACACCGATTTGCGCGACACCGAGGTCCAGCAGCCGAACACCACCGCGACCTTGTCCTTCTCGAGCAGCTCGCGCGCCTTCTCGGCGAAGAGCGGCCAGTTCGAGGCCGGGTCGACCACCACCGCCTCGACCTTCTTGCCGAGCAGGCCGCCACGCTTGTTGAGGTCGTCGACCATCATCAGCACCGTGTCCTTCAAGGTCGACTCGCTGATCGCCATCGTCCCCGACAGCGAGTGCAGCACGCCGATCTTGATGGTGTCTTGCGCCTGCGCCGGCGCAAGCGACGCCGCCCCCAGCATCGTACCGGCCAGGACGAGCGCTTTGGCCATATTCCGCAATGTCATCGGGCCTCCCCATTGGCAACCGGGCAAGACGGCAGTCCTGCCTCTTGCGCAGCGATGGCAAGAACCGGGCCAAGACCGCGCAAGCTTGGGACTCACTCGCTTTGCCGGCTTTGGGCGCGGGTTTGAGCGAGGTCGATGTACACAACATCGGGCGATTGACTATTTTTTGCGCAAACCTGCTTAACAACCGACCGCAAAATCGCTTGATGATTTGGTGCTCATCCCGCCCAGTTATTCATCAGACATGGCAGCCCCAATTCGGAAATCGCGCCCATTTCGGTGGCACATGGCTTGCATTTCGTGCGTTGAGGCATCTCGGGGGGGCCAGCGGTCGTGTCGCGGGGTGCAGAGAGGCAATCGCGAGGGGGGACCGGCGGCCAATGGTGAGAGCGTCATCCCGTAGGCGGCCGGCGCTCTGGCCGATGCTGGCGCCGTCGCGGGGCACCGTCGCCGCCCGAGCCATCGGGCCTGGCTCGCCGGCACTCTTTGTCTGCGCCCGATCAATAGAAATTTCGGAATATCGCCGTGCCCGGAAGACAGTGGCACGCCGGACACGCTGTCAGAAAAAACAACCGCAGCGCGAGGTTGTGCGTTGGCTGCGGCGATGCCGATCCGCTAATTCCTTTCATGGGTTTTTTATTTTGCGGCCCCGTGGCCATTAGTTGACCACCAACAATCAACGAGGTGAAGGATGACCCGCCGTACCTTGAACAGCGTCCCCTGTGCGACGCTTCTGGCCTTTGGCGTCGCCGCAGCGGCGAGCCTGCCGGCGTATGCCGATGACCAAACCTCGGCGGTACAAACGGCGCAGGCGGCTCCGGCGCAGGCTGCCCCGGCGCCGGCCGCTCCGGCACCCGCGGCGCCTGCCGCGCCGACATCGAATGCGATGACGACCCCGGCGCTGACCGGGCCGCTCGCCGCCAATCCCAACCCGCTCAAATTCGACCAGGAGCCGCTCAGCCAGTTTCTCGGCCCGATTTACGTGACCGGTGTCTTGAGCGGCCTCGGCATGGCGCAGACCAATCCGGTCAGCAGCGACAAGACCTTTCACGGCGACATCAGCAACGGCCAGGTGATCGTCCAGAATACGACCGGCCTGGTGCAGTTCTATGCGCAGGCCGGCATCTATTCGATCCCGGCTCTCGGCACGCCTTACGTCACCGCCAAGAACACCAATAGCGACTTCTTCGGACCCTTGCCGGTGGGCTATCTCAAGCTGGCGCCGACCGACAGCTTCTCGGTCCAGGCCGGCAAGCTGCCGACGCTGATCGGCGCCGAATACACCTTCACGTTCCAGAATATGAATATCGAGCGTGGTCTTCTGTGGAACCAGGAGCCCGCCATCAGCGACGGCGTCCAGGCCAACTATACGGTGGGGCCCCTCGCCTTTTCGGTCTCCTACAATGACGGCTTCTACTCCGGCAACTACAACTGGCTGACGGGAGCAGCCACCTGGACGATCAACACCAGCAACACGCTGGAGGTGGTCGGGGGCGGCAATTTCGGCACCACGTCGATGAACACGCTGGCGACGCCGATCGCGCAGAGCAACAGCGACATCTTCAACATCATCTACACCTACACCTCGGCGCCCTGGACGATCACGCCCTATTTCCAGTACACGAACGTGCCGAAGAACACGGCGCTCGGCATTACGCATGACGCGCAGACCTATGGCGGCGCGGTGCTCGCCAGCTACGCCTTCACCGACACCTTCAGCCTTGCCGGCCGCGCCGAGATCATCGGCTCGACCGGAAGCACGACGGACGGTTCGCCCAGCCTCATCTTCGGGCCGGGCAGCGAAGCCTGGTCGCTGACGCTGACGCCGACCTATCAGAAGAGCATCTTCTTCGTGCGCGGCGAGGCATCCTATGTCGGGGCCAGCAGCACCAGCGGCGGCCTCGCCTTCGGCCACACCGGCAGAACCA
This sequence comes from Allostellaceae bacterium, assembly GCA_035509275.1. Lineage (GTDB taxonomy): Bacteria > Pseudomonadota > Alphaproteobacteria > ATCC43930 > CGMCC-115725 > DAHUYF01. The sequence goes on from DATJLU010000189.1 coordinate 13,128, forward strand.
ACGACCAGGAGCGCTTCCTGACCGAAGTCGGCATCGTGTTCTGACGCGTCAAATACACGCCACGTCATATCGGCGACACCCCACCTCACCCACCCGCTACGCGGGTCCCCCCTCTCCGCCCCATTGGGGCGGAGAGGGTTGGGGTGAGGTGGGGTGGGTCGCAGATTTTTACTTGCCAATGAGAGCGTCGACGCCGTAACCGCAGTCGAGGCGTCGTCGTTCACGCCGCGCGTTGCGCTTCTTCCGGCCTGCCGGGGAGGCTGGCCAGAAGCACGGCCAGAATTCCCGTCAGGAAGACGCCGTCGAAGGTGCCGGCGCCGCCGATCGAGGCGACGGGCGCGCCGAGCCCTTGCACCTTCGCGAGATTGAGCAGATCGGCGCCGACGAGCGTGCCGACGCTGCCGCTGACATAGGCGATGACGGCGGCATGGCGGCGCGACAGCAGCAGCGCGACCACCGCGGTAACCGCGGGTGGAACGAAGGTCGGAATGGCGATGCCGAGCCCGGCGACGGGATAGGCCAGCAGGTGAACGATCGCCGCAACCAGCACGGTGGCGACGATGATCTGGAGCCAGAGCCGGCTCTTGAGGAAGAGATAGAGCGAGAGGGCCATCGGCACCAGCGCACCGCCCACATTCACCGCGATCACCGTGCCGGGCCAGTCCACCACCACCGGCACCACGTAGTGCATGCCGAAGAACGCGATCTCCCGCCCCGACAGGACCTGGCGCGCCGGCAGTTGCGCCACCGGGATGTTGAGATAGCTGCCGAGCAGCGAGGCGAGCAGCACCAGCATCGCGGCAAGCGGGCTGATGCCGAGGCGGAGATAGGCGTAGCGCAGCACGCCGATGAACAGCATTGCCGCCACCAGCAGGAAGATACCGGCAAAGATCGAGAAGAACGGCAGCGGCAGCGGCAGGTAGTTGAGTCTGGATACGTCCATGGCGCCGCACCCCGGCATGCGCTGCGTCTCAAAGACGTCAACGACCCGGAGCGGCACTTGTCCGCCGCCGGCAGAAGCGGCCGCCGTGTCAGCTTCGCCGCTGCCGCCCCTCGAGCCGCCTGCGGTCCATCCGCACCTCCTCTGCCGCGGTGGCGCGCCCCTGATCGGTCGCGAGGAAATGCGCGAGCTTGCGCTCCTCCAGGTCCACGGTCACGTAGTCGTCCGGCGCCTTGATCTGCGGCCCGTCGCTCGCGGCGTGGTATTCGATGCGCAGCTGCGCCGCGGTGGCGATGACGCGGAGATAGCCGTAGTTCTTGTCGTCGTAGCTCTCGAAGGTGACCTGGTCGAGCTTTCCCTTGGCCTCTTGCAGCACCTGCGGGACGCGGATCGGCGCGCTGCCCTTGCGTGCCAGCAATTGAACATTGTGGCCGAGATTGCCGCAGGAGACATAGGGGATCTGCGTTCCGTCGCGCCGCGTCCGGGTGAAGCGCTGGTAGTTGTGGACATGCCCCGCCAGCACCGCATGCGGCCAGATTCCGGCCTTGTCGCAGACCGCGTCCATCTGCGCCAGCATGTCAACGCTCCAGCCGTGGCGCGAGCCGGCCTGGCTCGCGGTATAAGGCGGGTGGTGGTGCGCGAAGAGGAGCGCGCCCTGATAGTTTTGTTGTTTGACCCGATCGAGCGCGGCGGCAAGGAAGTCAAGCTGCCACTTGCTGCAGGCGCCGAGAGCGGGGTCGGAGATGACGCCGGGATCCTCCAGCATGTTGCTGTAGAAGGCGAGAATGCGCACGAACGGCGCCTCGAAGGTGAAGAAGACGCCGGGCTGGATTTGCGCCGTGCGCGACAAGCTGCCGGCATCGGGCGAGATGCCGAAACCCTGGGCGCAGAAATTCCGCACGAACGCCGCGAGGCTTTTGGTGTGCGCCTCCGGCGCCACCATGCCGTCATGATTGCCGGCGCAGGCCAGGATCGGCGCGGGATAGTCGCGGTAGGGCTCGTAGAACTGGTCGTAATAGTATTGCGCCTCGCCGAAGCTATAGACGATGTCGCCGAGCATGAAGTGAAATTGCGGCACCTCCTTGGGATCGCTCTCCTCGAAGTCGCTCACCAGCTTGTCGGCGACCTCGTTCTGGTGCTCGGGCGAGCGCGTGCTGCCGCAATCGCCGCCGGAATGGAAGACGATCTGGCCGCGTTGGGTGATGGCATCGACCGCAGCGCTGTCGCCGCCCAGCACCTGGGTCAAGGTCAGCGTCGGCTCGGTGCCGCCGCGCGGCCGATCGAAGCGCAAGGGCTTGATTTTGTGCTCGCGGTTAAGCTGGTCGATCTCCTTGTAGGCCGCGGTGTCCGACGCATGCTTGATGCGGAACACCGCCGGGTCCGGCGTCGGCTGCGGCTGGGCGAAAACGGGATGCCCGACCTGGCGCGACGTGGCGCTCCCCGCTCCCCTCGCGGGCGGCGCCCCGCCGCCACGCTTTTTCCTGCCGCTTGCCTTGCGCGCCATTCTCCTGTCCTCCTGAAACGGATTCGCCGGCCACAATCAGCCGGCGAAGATGATCCGATGATCATTCCGTTTCATTGCAGTTTTGCGTCAGGACAGCGCGCGAGGCTGTGAGGAAATCCGGGCTAGCTGCGCTGCGACCAGCCCGGCACGGGGAAGATCGGCGCCAGCTCGGCATTCGCCGCCGGCAGCACCACGGTCGGCTTGGCATTGCGGATCTGCAGCACCGCCATGCTGGTATCGGGGTTCTGTCCCTTGGCGTCGAAATGGATAGGACCGCCGATCATCACCCGCTCTTTGAGGTCGGTCGCCCTGAGCGCCTCCACCAGCGCGTCGGGCTTGCTCGAGCCGGCGCGCTTATAAGCGTCGGCGGCGATCATCACCGCTTCGAAGGAGAAGCCGATATTGAGATCGAAGGACTGGTCGGGGAATTGCTTGTAGAACGCGGTCTCGAGCTCTTTGGTGAGCGGCTGCTTCGGGTCCATCCAGGCATTGATCGAGAAATTGTACTCGGCATATTTGCCGAGCACGGTGATGAATTGCCGCTCGTAGAAGCCCGGCGCGCCCGGGCTGATGACGCCCATCGGCGCGTAGCGCTGCTTCACCATCTCGCGGATCATCAGGATGCCGTCATTGAGGCGCGTCACCGCGAGATGGAGATCGGCCTTGGCCGCCTTCGCTTTTGCCACCTCGACGGAGAGGTCCCGCGTCTGCGGATCGTAGCTGATCGTCTCGACGATCTTGAACGGCAGCCCGGCCTTCGGCAGCAGGGCGTTGAGACCCTTCTGATAGCCCTGGCCGAAGGTGTCGTTGATGATCATCAGCACCGCGGTCTTCGGCGCCGTGTGCGTCGCGGTGAAGAGCGCGCCCATCCATTTGAGGCTGCCCGTGCCCAGCATGATGCTGGTGGGAAAATTGCGGAAGACGAATTTGTAGCCTTGCTCGGTGATGGCGGGATCGGCGCCGATATTGATCACCATGGGGACGCCGTGCTGCTCGCAGACCTGCGCCGCCGCCGCGGTCTGGCCGCTGTCGAACGCGCCGCAGATGACATGGGCGCCGTCGCGCACCAGCCGCTCGGTCTGCGTGCGCGCGACCTCCGGCTTCGATTCCGTATCGGCGTTGAGCAGCTCGACCGGCACGCCGCGCGCCGCCATCATCTTCGCCGCCACCTCGAAGCCGCGCTGGCAGCCCTGGCCGATCAGCGCCTGGATGCCGGAGCGCGGCAGCAGCACGCCGATCTTGAGCGGCGCCATCTGCGCCCGCGCCCGCGGCGCATAGCCCACCGCCACCACGCCCGCCGCCGCGCCGAGCGCAAAATCCCGCCTGTTGATGAGTCGTGTCATCGCATTCCTCCCTCATTCCCTCCGCGCCCGCCTCACCCCTCACCCCGACCCTCTCCCACAAGGGGAGGGGGAGCGCACCGAGTATCCCCTCTCCCCTCGTGGGAGAGGGCGGGACCCATGGCGAAGCCATGGGAGGGTGAGGGGGTGTTCACCTCATCCCTGCGCCGCCACCTGCCGGCGCAGCTCGTAGCGCAGCACCTTGCCGAGAGCATTCTTCGGCAGCGCCGCGGCGAATACCACATCGCGCGGCTGCTTGAAGCGCGCGATCTTCTCGTGGAAGAGCGCCAGCACCTCCGCCGCCGCCATCGCGGCGCCCGGGCGCAGCACAATGACGGCGACCGGGACCTCGCCCCAGCGCGGGTCCGGCCGCGCCACCACGGCCGCTTCGGCGATGCGCGGCTCGGCGAGCAGAATGGCTTCGACCTCGGCGGGATAGATGTTCTCGCCGCCGGCGATGATCACGTCGTGCTTGCGCTCGTCGATAAAGTAATACCCGCGCTCATCGACATGGCCGATATCGCCGGTGTGGAACCAGCCGTCGCGGAGCGCGGCGGCGCTGGCCTCCGGGTTGCGCCAATAGAAGCTCATCACATTGGGGCCGCGGACCAGGATCTCGCCGCGCGCGCCGCGCGGCACGTCTCTGCCCTCGCCATCGACGATGCGCGCGGCGCAATGCAGCGCCGGCTTGCCGCACGAGCCGACCGAGAGAAAGGCGTCGCGCGGCGTCTGATAGATCGCGATCGGCGCCGTTTCGGTCGAGCCATAGACCTGGATCACCGGCACGCCGCGCGCGTGAATCGCCTCGATCAGCGGCGTCGGCACGATCGAAGAGCCGGTGGTGATCGCGCGCAGACAGGAGAGATCGGTCTGGGCCCAAGCGGGATGGGCGATCAGCGCCGCCAGCTGTGCCGGCACCAGCACGGCGAGGCTCGGCCGCCGCTCGGCGATCGCGGTCAGGGTCGCATCGGCATCGAAGCGCGGATGCAAGGTCACGCTCGCGCCGGCATGGAGCGCCGGCAGGGTCTGGATGTTGAGGCCGCCGACATGAAACATGGGCAAGGTCGTCAGCACGTGATCGGCGCTGGTGAGGTCGTGCATCACCGTGCTGTTGACCGCGTTCCACAGCAGCGCCTCCTGCGTCAGCACCGCGCCTTTGGGCCGCCCGGTGGTGCCGGAGGTGTAGACGATGAGCAGCGGCAGCGCATAGGACGCGGCCGGATCCGCCTCGCGCTCGGACGCCGCCGGCAGCGCGGCCGCGAGCGCGTCGAGGGACAGCGTCCGCGCCGCGCCCAGCCGCGCCGCCGCTTGCGCGAAGCCGGCATCGTGGACCAGCAGCTTGGGCTCGGCATCGGCGATGACGACGCGATGCTCCGGCGCGGCGAGGCGCCAGTTGAGCGGCACCAGCATCGCCCCCAACCGGGCGCAAGCGAACAACAGCACCAGGAACAGCGGGCTGTTATAGCCGAGATGAGCGATTGGGTCGCCGCGGCCGATGCCCTGCGCCGCGAGCGCGCCGGCGAGCTGGCGCATCTGCCGCGCCAGCGCCGCCCAGGAATAATCGCTGCCCTCGAAATGGATCGCGCTGCGATCGGGGGTGAAATCGGCGCGGCGCTCGAGCCAGGAGGAGAGGTCCATGGCCGGCCGCGCTCACTCGTCTTTCTCGCCGGGCTCGTACAGGCTCTCGCGGCCGAGCCGGTCGAGGCAGAGCTCCGCCGTCCACGGCAGCATCAGCGAGCCGCAGCGGCTGTCGCGATAGAGCCGCTCCAGCGGCAGCGACTTCAGCATCGCCTGGCCGCCGCAGGTGCGGAGGGCGAGGCGGCAGAGCTCATTGGCATTTTCCATGATGGTGTATTGCGCGGCATAGGCGCGCAGCCGCTCCGCTTTGCTCGGATCGATGCGCGCCTCGGCGATCGCCTGCTCAAACAGCGCCCGCGTCTGCTGCAACCGCACGAACATCTCCGCCACCGCGATCTGCTTGGTCGGGTACATGCGTCGCTTCACCGTCACGCCCGGCAGCTCGCCGCGGAGATAGGCAACGGTGAAATCATAGGCGGCCTGCGCGATGCCCATGTAAGTGGGCGCCAGGGTCAGGAACATATGCGGCCAGCGCGACGCTGCCTGGAAATAGATGCCGGGCGGCATCAGCTCGGCCGCCTCCGGCACGAACACGTCTTTCAGCAGCAAGGTGCGCGACACGGTGCCGCGCATGCCGAGCGGGTCCCAATCGCCGACGATCGCGACGCCGTCGGCCTTGGCGGGAACGCCGAGATAGAGCGTGTCGCGCTGCGAGAGGTTGGGCTTTTCCTCGGTGCAGAGCACGCCGTAATAATCGGCGGCGCCGGCGAGCGAGGCGAAGATCTTCTTGCCGTTGAGGACATAGCCGCCCGCGACGCGACGCGCCACCGTGCCGAAGGGCGCTTTCCCCGCCGCCGCCGCGCCGCCTTCGGAGAAGGGCTGCGCGTAGATCGCGCCCTCCGCGACGATGCGGCGGTAATGCTCGGCACGGTGGCGCTCATGGCGCGCGCGCTGCTCGGCGCTCATCTCGAGATCGTCCGCCAGCGCCCCCGTCCACAAGGTCGAGCAGACATGCATGTTGAAGGTGAGCGCGGTCGCGCCGCAATGACGGCCAAGCTCGGCCGAGACCAGGCAATAGGTGGCGAAATCGGCGCCGATGCCGCCATGACGCTCCGGCACGCAGAGCGCGGTGAGCCCCGCCGCGCGCAGATCGGCATAGTTCTCGAACGGAAAGCTCGCCTCGCGGTCGTACGTGTCGGCGCGCGGCGCAAAGCGCTCGCGTCCGAGCTTGCCGGCGAGCGCGAGGAGGTTCTCCTGCTTGTCGCTGAGCCTCATCGGCACTGCTCGCGCAGGAATCCCAGTACCGCCGCGTTGAAGCGCTGCGGCTGCTCCAGATTGGCGAGATGCCCGCAATCGGGGATGATGGTAAGCGCCGCGTGCTTGATGCGCTGCGCCATGCCGCGCGCGACATCGGGCGGCGTCAGCCGGTCATCGGCGCCGACCAGGATGTGCACCGGCACGCGGATGCCGTCGAGATCGGGAACGCGCTCATTGAGGAACGACGCCTCGATCGTCTTCAGATAGGATTGCGTATGGAGCGCGGCCATGCTGTCGACGAGGCGCTGCAGCACCTCCGGCGGCGCTTTGGGACCGATCAGCGTCTTGGCGACCTCGGGCGCCATCTCCGCCGGCGTCTTGCCGGCGCGCAGCGGCTCCTGGCGCAAGCGGATGAACTCGCGCCGCTTCTCGGCCGGCATCTGCGCCAGCCCCGGCTGCGTGTCGCACAGCGTCAGGCTCGCCACCCGCTCGGGATGGCGGTCGTGAAAATCCAGGGCGATGCGCCCGCCCATGGAAAGGCCGCAGAGATGCGCGCGCTCGGCCTTGAAGTGATCGAGGACGCGCCGCAGATCGGCGCTGAAATCGCCGAAGTCGAGCGCGCCGTCGTAATCGTCGCTCGCGCCATAGCCGCGCGCATCCCAGGCGGCGGCGGTGAAGTCGCCGGCGAAAACCGGCAGCTGATCGCGCCAATTGCCGCGATTGCCGCCGATGCCGTGCAGGAAGAGGAGCAAGGGTCCCTGCCCCGCCACATCGACCGCGATGCGCGGGCGCGGCTCGATCCGGATCGTCGCCAACGTCACCAAAATTGACCGCCTCTCTCGTTGCGTGCCAGCATATCGAAGACACCAGGAGGCAACAATGTCGAGCGCTATCGAAGCCAAATGGGTGAGCTGCTTCCGCCGCGCCTTCGAGCTGTCGGGCATCGGCACGGGCACGCTCGTCGCCATCCTGTCCGAGACGCTGTCGCGCGCGGTCAACGTCAAGCTCGCCGAGCTCGCCCTCATCGAGCTCGGCGCGCGCGCCTTCCACGTCACCATGCCGACGCCGCCGCAAGCGGCACCCGTGCCGGTGCGCTCGACCGGCGCCTCCGAGGCGCTGCAGCGCAACCCGGCCGTGGTCCGCGCTCTCTCCGAGTGCGAGATCGTCATCGACTGCACTGTGGAAGGGCTGCTGCACGCGCCCGAAACGCCGGAGCTGTTGGCCGCGGGAACCCGCATCTTCATGATCAGCAACGAGCACCCGGAGATCCTCGAGCGGCTGATGCCGGATCCGGCGCTGCAGCCGCGCGTCGCGACCGCGATGGAAATGCTGCGCCAGGCGCGGCAGATGCGGGTGACCTCGGCGGCGGGCACCGATCTTGCGATCGAGGTCGCCGGCGCACCGGTGCGCGGCAATGCCGGCTATCTCGACGCCGCCGCCAAGGTCGCCTATTGGCCCGGCGGCTTGTGCCTGTGCTTTCCCAAGGCCGGGACGGTGAACGGCACCCTGGTGATGGCGCCGGGCGACGTCAACCTCACCTTCAAGCGCTATCTGGAGACGCCGATCCGCCTCAGCATCGAGCGCGACTATGTCACGGCGATCGACGGCGACGGCCTCGATGCCGAGCTCATGCGCAGCTACATCGCCGCCTGGGAAGAGCGCGATGCTTATGCCGTATCGCATGTCGGCTGGGGCATGAACCCGCGCGCTCGCTGGGACGCGCTCGCGCTCTACGACAAAGCCGATCTCAATGGCACCGAGCTCCGGGCCTTCGCTGGCAATTTCCTCTATTCGACCGGCGCCAACGAGACCGCCGGCCGCTTCACCCGCGGCCATTTCGATCTGCCGCTGCGCCACTGCACCATCGCCCTCGACAACGAGCTCATCGTCGACCGCGGCCGACTGCTGCCGCCGCTCGGGGATTAGAGGTGACGCTCTGCAGCATGCCGGGCTATCACCTCTGGATTCGCCGCGGATAATGGACAGCACGATTGAAGATAGACCACAGAGGCAATGAGACAGTGAGAAGACCAAGGGCATTTTCGCGCGAAGCGCGCCAGTACTTCTTTCCTCACCGCCTCACCGCCTCTGTGGTGAATCCCTTCCTGCCGCGGGCGTAGCGACAAATGCGATTGTCCTGATCGCTTCTCGAGACGAGCCGGGTGCAGCCTCAGCGAACGGCGCTGATCGTGCGTGGTTCGGCGACGCCGCTTGACAGCTGCTGCTCGATGAAGCTGGCGAAGGCGTGGGCCTTGGCGCTGACCTGATGGCGGGTGGGGAACACCGCCCAGAGGTCGACCGGCGGCAGCGACCAGTTCTGCAGGACGGACGTCACCGCGCCGGATTTGAGCTCCGGCGCAAACAGCCATTCGGAGGCGATGGCGAGGCCCAGCCCGGCAAGCACGCCTTCCCGAACCCCTTCCGCGGCGCTCTCGCGAACGCTGCCCGCAAGGCTGACCGGGATCTCCGTGCTGCCGTGGCGGAAAGCCCACGTCGCACCGCCCGAGCGCTGATCGTAGATGACCGCCTCATGCGCGCGAAGGTCGGCAGGGCTTTGCGGCACACCCCGACGCCTGAAATAGGCCGGCGTCGCGATCACGTACCGGGCGCATTGCCCGATCTTTCGCGCCGCGATCGCCGAATCGGCGAGCTGGCTCAGCCGAAGGCCCATATCGATGCCGGCCTCGATGACGTCGATGTCCCGGTCGTCCAGAATGACATCGACAGCGAGGGAGGGATGGTCCGCAAGAAAGATCGGCAGACGCGGCATCACATGGAGTCGCGCAAAGCTGACCGCCGCCGAGAGGCGCAGACGCCCCGAGAGCGTTGCCGCAGCGCCGCGCGCGGCGATCTCGGCCTCGTCGGCCTCTTCGATTGTTCGCTTGGCATGCTCGTAAAAAGTCTGGCCCGCCTCGGTTGGCGCCGAGCCATGCGTCGAACGAAACAGCAGGCGGACGCCCAGCCGATCCTCAAGCTGAGCGACCGTCTTCGACACCGTCGGCTGGCCGACGCGAAGCTGCTTGGCTGCACCGGAGAACGAGCCGGCCTCGACGACCCGGACAAAGGTCTCCATCGCGGTCAGACGGTCCAATTGCATTCCCGCCGGGACTGAAGATACTGCTCCGCCGAAGTTATCATGAACCGGCTGATGGCGCGATCGGGCGGGCACATTCGAGGCGCGCGCACTCGTCGCGATCCCTGATTATTCCTTCTGCGAATGAACGTTATGTCACTTGTCCGGCTTCCGCAATCCGCGGGAGCGCGCGATTCTTTGCGAGGTCTCCGATCAGCGCGGTGGGTTTGGGCTTCCTGATCGCGGACGAGCCGGACAGAGAGCCAAAGAGCGCGGCGCGATGTCGCTTCATTGCAGGAGGTTTCGATGAGCCGCTTTGACACCTATCGCAACAGTTTCGCCAATGCACGCCTCGTCCGATCGAAATCCGGCGTTCTCGAAGTGGCCCTTCACAGCAATGGCGGCACGCTGGTCTTCAACGGGCACACGCATGAGCAGTTCGTCGATCTCTTCCACGCGATCGGCTCCGATCCCGAGAACCGGGTTGTCATCCTGACCGGGAGTGGCGACGCCTTCATGGAGCAGATCGCGCTCGACGGCTTCGACTTCTTTACGCCCCAAGGCTACGACAAGATTTATCGCGAGGGCAAAAAAGTCTTGATGAATCTTCTCGACATCGAGGTGCCGCTCATCGCCGCGGTGAATGGCCCGGTGCGGTTGCATTCGGAATATCTCCTGCTCGCCGACATTGTTCTCGCCACCCCTTCGACGCTGTTTCAGGACAAGCCGCATTTCGAGTTCGGCATCGTCTCCGGTGACGGCGTCCAGCTGCTCTGGCAGGAGGCGATCGGCACCATACGCGGGCGCTATTTCATTCTGACGCGGCAGGAGCTCGATGCCGCGACGGCCAAGGAATGGGGGGCGGTCAACGAAATCGTGCCGGCCGGGCAGCTCCTGCCGCGCGCCCGCGAGATCGCGGAAGGGCTGGCGAAGCTG
>DATJLU010000190.1:0-3183 GCA_035509275.1 Allostellaceae bacterium
CCCAAGATTAGGTGGGTGTTGTCGAAAGTCCTGGTGTTACCAGCGGTAATGGCTGAAGGCCTTGTTCGCCTCGGCCATCCGGTGGGTGTCTTCACGCTTCTTCACGGCCGAACCGCGATTATTCACGGCATCCTGTAATTCGTTGGAAAGCCGCTCTTCCATGGTGTGCTCGCCACGCTTGCGCGCACTGTCGATAATCCAGCGGATCGCCAAGGCCTGGCGGCGTTCGGTACGCACTTCGACCGGCACCTGATAGGTCGCACCGCCAACCCGGCGTGAACGCACTTCAATCGCCGGCTTCACATTGTCCAGCGCCTCGTGGAACAGCCGCACCGGGTCGGCATTCGCCCCGCCGCGCTTCTTCAACACGTCCAGGGCGCCATAGACGATGCCTTCGGCGGCGGATTTCTTGCCGTCATACATCAGCACATTCATGAAACGGCTGATCACGACATCTCCGAACTTGGCGTCCGGGAGAACTTCACGTTTTACGGCGCGGCGGCGTCTGCTCATTCTTTTGCTCCTCCCTTACTTCGGCCGCTTGGCGCCATAGAGCGACCGGCGTTTGCGGCGCTTCGGCAGGCCCTGCGTATCCAGAACACCGCGCAGAATGTGGTAACGAACGCCCGGCAAATCCTTGACGCGGCCGCCGCGGATCAGCACCACGGAGTGCTCCTGCAGGTTGTGGCCCTCGCCCGGGATGTAGCTCGTCACCTCGAAGCCGTTGGTGAGGCGCACGCGCGCCACCTTGCGCAACGCCGAATTGGGCTTCTTCGGGGTCGTGGTATAGACGCGGGTGCAGACGCCGCGCTTCTGCGGCGACCGGCTGAGGGCCGGCACCTTGTTGCGCGCGGCCTGCGGTCTCCGCGCCTGGCGGATCAGCTGATTAATCGTCGGCATGCCTCTCGACCCTCATCAAGCGCAATCGCCGCGCGACGTGCTTCCCGCACCGCCGACACGGCTCAATGGGAACTCCGGATAGATGCACCGTCTCGCACAGTGCCGAGCCAAGACAGAGTACTTGGGCTGCGTCTAGGTGGCTTCCTACCGCCAGCCCCCCTTTTGGGTGCGCGGATAATATGGACGCCCCCCCACCCCGTCAAGGGCAAGTACCCCCTCGCGGTGCGAAAATTTGGGGAGAAGCCCTCACCCTCCGCCACTATGCGGCGGGCGCCTCCCTCTCCCGCTTTCGCGGGAGAGGGACTAGGCGGGTGAGGGGACGGCTCAGGCGATCTTCTGCCCGGGCTCCTCCAGCGCCGGAACCTCGCCGCCTTGCTGGGCGGCCAGCTCCTTGTCGCGCTCGGCGGCGAGCTGGCGCCACCGCGCCATGACGCTGCCGGTGCCGGCCGGGATGAGGCGGCCGACGATGACGTTCTCCTTGAGGCCGGAGAGCACGTCGACGCGGCCCGACACCGCCGCCTCGGTGAGGACGCGCGTCGTCTCCTGGAACGAGGCGGCCGAGATGAAGGAGTTGGTCTGCAGGCTCGCCTTGGTGATGCCCTGCAGCACCGGATGGGCCAAAGCGGGCTTCAGGCTTTCCGCCTCGACCTTGCGGTTCTCCGCCTCGAACTCGGAGCGGTCGATCTGCTCGCCGGCGAGGAACGTGGTCTCGCCGGGATCCTCGACCTCGACCTTCTGCAGCATCTGGCGGACGATCACCTCGATGTGCTTGTCGTTGATGCGCACGCCCTGGAGGCGATAGACCTCCTGGATCTCGTTGATGAGGTAGCTCGCCAGCGCCTCGACGCCGAGGATGCGCAGGATGTCGTGCGGCACCGGGTTGCCGTCCATCAGCAGGTCGCCCTTCTGCACGAAATCCCCTTCCTGCACGCTGATATGCTTGCCCTTGGGGATGAGGTACTCGACGGGGTCCCGGCCCTCCTCGCTCGGGATGACGACGATGCGCCGCTTCGTCTTGTAGTCTTTGCCGAACTCGACGCGCCCGTCGATCTCGCTGATGATCGCGAAATCCTTCGGCCGGCGCGCCTCGAACAGCTCGGCGACGCGCGGCAGACCGCCGGTGATGTCGCGCGTCTTCGAGGATTCGCGCGGGATGCGCGCGAGCACGTCGCCCGCCTTCACCTCGGCGCCGTTCTCGACCGAGAGGATGGCATCGACCGACATGAAGTAGCGCGCCTCGAGCCCGTTCGCGAGGGTGAGCACGTCGCCCTTGGCGGTGCGCAGCGTGACCCGCGGCTTCAGCTCATTGCCGCGCGGCTGCTGCTTCCAGTCGATGACCACCTTGGACGAGATGCCGGTCGCCTCGTCGACGACCTCGCGCATCGAGACGCCCTCGATGAGGTCGACGTAATGGGCGATGCCGTCCTTCTCGGTGATGATCGGAATGGTGTAGGGATCCCACTCCGCGAGCTTCTGCCCCTTCACCACCATGGTGCCCTCATCGGCGAGCAGCTTGGCGCCGTAAGGCACGCGGTGGCGCGCCTTCTCGCGGCCGGCCTCGTCGAGCAAGGCGAGCTCGGTGTTGCGGCCCATCACCACCGGCACGCCGATGGAGTTCATCACCACGTTGCGGTTCTTGATCCGCACCTTGCTGTCGAAGGCGGCCTCGATCGAGGATTGCTCGGCGCCGCGCTGCACCGCACCGCCGATATGGAAGGTGCGCATGGTGAGCTGCGTGCCGGGCTCGCCGATCGACTGGGCGGCGATGACGCCCACCGCTTCGCCGATATTGACCACCGTGCCGCGCGCGAGATCGCGGCCATAGCATTTGCCGCAGAGCCCGATGCGGGTCTCGCAGGTCAGCACCGAGCGGATGAGGACGCTGTCGATGCCGGAGCGGTCGATACGCTCGACCACCTCCTCGTCGATGAGCCCGCCGGCGCGGACGATCAGTTCGCCGTTGAGCGGGTCGACGACGTCGAGCGCGGCGGTGCGGCCGAGGATGCGGTCGGAGAGCGGCGCGATCACCTCGCCGCCATCGACGACGGCGCGCATGGTGAGGCCGCGCGTGGTGCCGCAATCCTCCTCGGTGATGATGGCGTCCTGCGCCACGTCGACGAGGCGGCGCGTCAGATAGCCGGAATTGGCCGTCTTCAGCGCGGTGTCGGCGAGGCCCTTGCGCGCGCCATGCGTCGAGTTGAAGTACTCGAGCACGGTGAGCCCTTCCTTGAAGTTCGAGATGATCGGCGTCTCGATGATCTCGCCCGAGGGCTTGGCCATGAG